>JAFTGH010000019.1 GCA_017458005.1 Prevotella sp.
CAATAGATATGGTCACGAACCCAGGGGAAGCCGCCTTCATCCTCATAAGTACCATCATTCTTCACCTGACGACCCACATAGGTCTCCGTATGACCTAAAATGTCGGCATTACAACTACCTGCAAAGGTATTGAACACACGACCGTTACCAAGATTGATGACGGTATTACCTGCTATCGGAGCCTCGAAAGAGCCACCATAGATAAACTCTGCCTCCGCCATGTCGTCGTTATCGTCCTCGTGACCTCGAAAGACACCAGGGTAATCACCCTTTACGTTGACCGTACAACTATAGGCGGGGTTATATTTAAACGTCTTGCCATTGAAGGTATAGGTTCCTTCGGGATTGGGCATACCAATGACACCCTTCTCACCGCCTCCGAAGATCTGGAAGGTATAACCCTTGTTCAAGTTGATGGTGGTACTTCCCCATATCTCAGACTCGGCACCGTAGCCGCCACCAAAGACGTTCAGCGCACGACCCAACGGGTCCATTCCCTGCTCATCGAGGATCACACCAGAACGGCGCAATGTGATGTTATAACTGTCTTTGCCATATAGGATAGCCTCACCCTCGTTCTCCTGTACCTGGTCGAAGATAGCATGCTCACCTTTACGGTCAACCACCGAAGCATTGAGGTTGATGACCACATTACCATTCACATGTCCACTGTTATAGCAACCGCCATAGATATTACCACCTTTCAGACGGCGGTCGAGGTCGTCGGCAGTACTTGTTCCTGTCCCAGTAGTGACAGGGTCTACATCCTCACCCGTAGCGGCACGAATGGTATTAAACTCCAACTGACGGTTGCCATACTCGTCAAGGTCGTACGATATATAGTCGCCATTTGCATCCTTGGTACCCTTCCAGCGCAGCGGCTGGACTTTCAGACCACCGAAGTTAAGAATCAGTTTATTGCCATTGGCATCAGCATTACCCAACAAACCGCCCAAATACTCTGCGTTCAATCCATCTTCAGCATAGATATTGGCATCATTACTACCACCGACCAGTTTGTCGTAGATAATCACCTTGTCGTTGAAATCAACAGTGATAGCACCATTGAGTTTCATACTACCTACGTTACCACCACAATAGAATGAGCCGAACTTGGTAGAATAAGGGACATAGTCTGCGTCAAAGACCACACGAGGCTTGATGTCCATCGCTACACCATCCATATACGAGGCAAAGACATCCTCATCAGTCAAGTCCATCTGACTGAAGTCATAGCCACCCGATGTAACGACAGCACCTGCGTCATTCACATTTCCTGCATAATGAGCCAAGATATCGGGATCTTTCATGTTCTCGCCATTGTTACCCAAGAACACCTTGTCAGCAATGACGTACGAGCCGATCTTCAACTCTGCCGCAGCATCCTCATTGGGATCGTCATTATGCAGCGTGGCACTATTACCACCACAGTAAATAGCACCACCAATAACGGTTGGAGTAGCCTGAGTTCCTATCACACGAATAGATACCGACTCAGCATTGGGGCGAAAACTCTTTAGGGCTGCGGCAGAGTTCCCGCCTGGTTGATAGTAGTAGTCGCCATAGAGTTGCGAACTCTTCAGACTCTCATTATCGGTATAAGCGTATGAGCCGTTGCCACCACCATAGACATTGCCCTTGATACTGCTATGAATACCAACGGCATTACCGCCACGTACGTTACCAGAAATGTCGTTACCACCATACACATTATTGATATCACCTGCTGTCACCAATATACGAGCCGAATAACCAGCAGGGAATGAAGTGCCGTCAATGGTTTCCGCGGTGATGGAATGATCGTCTGGATTCACATCCGCCATACGGCAACCACCAAAAACATTATCAACCGTCAGATGCTCAGAGTCAAGGTTGAGAAGAATACCATTAGGATGGGTCATCGCTCCAGCATTACCACCAGAATAAAGATCACGAATGAATCCTCGTTTCAGTTTCCATGTAGGACGGATATTCATCTCCGCCTTGTTGTTACCACCAAAGACACGAGCAAACTGGAACTCATCACTACTTGCGTGTGTCTGCGATGTGTTCAGTCCCATCTTCTCTTTTAAACGGGTACCCTGAGGGTCATTCAAGATATCAACTCCATTGGCATCCGTAATGTGTGTGACCACTTTACTCAGGTTATCAATACTGATCACCGTATTGGAGGTCACTGTAGCCGCATTACCGCCACCATAGACATGGGCAATGGTTCCGCCATTGATTTGGAGATAGGTCTTTGCCAGTTCTGGCTTTACCTTTCCCTTATAAGGACTACTTGCTGACTCATAATCCCAGTCACCATTACCTCCGCCATACATTTGTCCGATGAAGATTCCCTTTGCATCAGTCGCCTCTGCCACCACAGCACTACTTCCTGTACCTGTAGTCGTTGTCTTGGTAGAGACACGCACGAAGGCATTCCATGTGTTAGTAACCCCATCCTCATTAGAAGTCAGTGCGGTAGGAAGTGTTGAGGAAGAACCTATCGTTCCTGCGATATCGTTACCGCCATATACCTTATTAATAAGGATAGAGTCAGATGCATGCTCACCGTCAATATGCACAAAAGCGCTACCTGTGACATTTGCCATACGGGCACCACCGAAAATCTCATTGAGGTCGCCACCATACACAGAGACTGTCGTACTGCCTCCTGTATCACCAGCATTACCTCCACCATAGACGCTACCGCCTATGACTATCTGTGCCTGCACTGGAATGGCAATCAGCAGAATGAAACTTATGATGATATCTTTAATTCTCACGCGTACCTTATTATATATATTAATTGACCGTAAAGGTCGGATTATCTAAATCTGGTTCAGACAGCACACCCAAGTAGGTTGGAGCAACGGTGAGGTCGAGGGTCACCCTTTGTCCTCGTGCCGCACTCAAGTTAGGCAACTTATTGGTCGCTGTACAATTCTCTCGTATTTTGTTTCCCTTTCTGTCATACACATCATAGGTGCTGACGAGGGTCAGGGTATTGCTAAGGATTGGGGCGAAACAACAAGAGTAGTCACTGACAACCGCACTGGTAAGATCCTCACCCGTCGTACTCTCAAAGAACATTGCAGATGACGTGCTGCCTGTCGACACATAGTTGACAGACTGTACAGGATCGATACCTGTTGCATTAGGTCTTAGTACTATCGTGGCTGTCGCCGAAGCCGATGTCGAAATCAGTGTCAGTTTCTTCAATTTGATGCTACGCAAGGCACTGTATTCTGCATCTATCGCAAAATGTATTCTGACAGAAGCAAAGAGGTGATCCAATAACAGACGCACGTAGTTATTATCTGATAATCCCTCATAGGCAAAACTGCCTTGCAACAAATCTCCAGTCATATCCTTGACACCAGTAATCACACAGACATCATCTGCGCTGACTGCCGGGATATCGGTTAGCGTGAGCACCACATTCTCACCACTCTGGGAGATAGTCGACGTGATGGGATCTTTCTTCGGCATATAACCATAGATGCTATAGGTATTGCCACCCACCACCTTTGCCTGCGAATGCCATTCACCACTACTGTAGCGAATCAGTTTCACGGTCGGGGTCTCCTCGGGCAGCACATACAGTCCGATGGCAAGGTCATGGTCAGGATTATATGCTGTGTAGCCTGCTGAGACGGAACGCATCAGAAAGTCAGACTCATGATAAGTAGCGGTATAGGGCATGACCTGCAAGGTACTGGCAGTCTCCTGTTCATCCGCATGATCGGATGAACAGCCAACAGCCAATAGCGAACAGGCGATAGCCAATAGCCAAAGATGAATCTTACCAATTATATACTTCATGACTTTCCGTCTTATTAGCCCAATCTTTTACATATATCGTATTCATCTGCAAGAAGCCACCACCTGTGTGATAGCCATAGACAATCCATGTATGGTTGCGCAGGAAGTCGCCCGCTGCCTCCATCTGGAAAGTGCTCTCCTTATCCTCACCACCAATGCTATAGGATATCTTACCAGTCAACCGTTTGTCAGACTCATGCAGGTAGAAAGGTCCTATAGTCGTCAGACCTGCTCCGTTAATCAGCGTCTCATAGGTCTGTGCCTCCTGACCACTGTAGATATAGATGGTTGGATCTTCTACTTCTCCGTCAAGAGAGACTGGCGACGACAAAAGCGATACCTCACTATTGTTATAAGTAACTGTTGACATCGACCTTGGTATCAGGTATCCCTTAACAGGAATCATTCCACTATTTAATTGAATGTCTTTGATCGTCAACGTAGCGGGACCTGTCGTGGCAAAGACGAAACGCAACTTTGACACGACACGTGCTAACGACACAGTAGCGATACTGCCAATAGAGCCTATGCGTAACACAGGAGCATCACCAATGACTGGCTGATTCCTTAACACGCCCGCCATGGGTATGCCGTCATCAGAAACAACAGAGACAGGCGATGACAATCCAAAATGATCTGCATCCAACACTGCATCCTGCAAATTAGTGCGTGTGGTGTTCTCATTCAGGACGTAGCCACAGGTACCTTCCGTGACATTGGCAAGGACATAGACATCCACATCGGGTTTCCTACTGGCGAAGTCATCACTGACAGGAATCTGATAAGAGGCTCCCGTCCCTGTGTTCAACCCATCTGTAATAGAGGTATTGAGATAACCTACCAGATTTCCTGTATTTGTCTCAAATATCCATATCTGTAGTTTGGTAACACGACTCTCCGCTTCTGTCGGGTTGACATTGCCAACAGCAGCACGAATCAGCATGGGATTGTCTGGCGAATACACATAGATGGTGAGCATAGCAGGCTCTCGCTCCCCCGTTCCATCGGAAGAACTGCAAGCCGTGAGCAGCATCAGCAATATGCTACTCCAAAGCCATCCTATATGTAATTTCCTTCTCATCTTCATGTTCACAACTTTACCGTCGTCGTTGTTGACTGTACCCATTGCTTCACCACCTGCACACCTATCTCAAGTCGTGGCGACAACAGGTCAGGCATACAGGAATAGGCATTCGCCAGAGAGGTCACCTTCATCGTCGCTACTGTGGTGTGGTCTGCCGTAAAAACACGGTTGGCATAATCGCCTGTTCCCATTCCCTCCGGATCCAACTCAGCGATGAGGTAGAACTTGGTATTGGGATAGATGATACCATCTTTGCCATTAAACTTCGAAACGGTCTTGTTCTCAAACTCCAATATGACAGGCACCTTCTCATGGTCATACGTCTGGAGCACCAGTGTGTTGACCGTCCCTGTATTTCCCACTACCGGGTCGTAAATGAAACGGGCATCCACATTACTCTGTTCCCCCATAGGCTTGAAGTCGAAGCCTACCGTATGCTGAGCCCCTACGATCACGGCTGTCAGCGGGAATCTATTGGGGGAGACATAAGGAACCTCATTCCCTTTTGAGTCCAACAAGGTACCCGTGATGTTCGCCAGTGTCATCTGCAAGCGGGCAACACCATATTGCAAGGGGTTCTGGACAGCCACCGACCTAGTATTGGAAACGACCGTATTCCCTCCTTGATAGGAGTTGGAGAGAAAAGCGTCCCATGAATCTTGCTCATAATCGCTAGGATTCACCTTCTCAAAAGAGGTAAGGATAGGACTATCGACAAAATACCACAACTCAGCAGGATAAGTATAGCGGTTGATACCGTTGATATTATCGAGTGTCGTCGTCATAGTACGTACTGAGAATTCCTTCTCGCCGTCTATCCATCTAAGAGCGGCTGCGCCATCGGGCAGTCCTAAAGATGCGGGATAGTCGTTATTCTCAATACTGCTATTATCATCGATTTTCGCTTTTATCGCCATACTTAACAAATCTGTACCGTCCAGTTGATCCTTGAGTGCTTTGGCGTAAGCCTTGACATGGGCGGCAGAGCCTCCCATCAGTCCTGTACCCTCCCCGTCAGCATGGATGAAATCCAGATAGAGTGCTTTCAACGAGGCATCACTCGTCGTACTCCACCCTGTGGTTTTAGCGATTGCCGTCAGATAGTCGGCAAGTGCCTGTGCGTCAGCATGCACCTCCGTAGTATTGTGGATGGACTGCAGACTAAACGTGACATCAGCAAGTGGCATACGACCTGTCAGCGTGGTCACCAACTGACCGTTCTGCTCTGGACTTTCTTTTCCAGAGACTGGTGCAGCCTTTCCATAGACCAGCATACGGTTGGTTCCTCGCATCAGGTTGCAGGGCATCAGATAGAAATACTTATCACTGTTGACCAGGTTGAATTCTGTGTTAGCCTCTGACAAGAGAGGGATGTCGTCAACCGTCACCGCACCACTGGTTCGGAAGGGGATTGCCATCAGGTTCTGCAACCCTCTGAACGACTGATCTGCCTGCACTACATCACCTGCCATACGCATACCACCCTGATATCCCATATTGAGCAGCAGGTCGCATTGCTTGACGGTGGTATCCTCCGACATGACATCTCCTTCCGTGCACGACACCAAGGTCGCACACAGGCTCAACAGCAAAAGTATCATGTCATGCCTTCTCATCTTCTACAATATTATATTATAGATCCACATGATGATGTCCGCCATCATTCCAGTTCAATGTCACGCTGACACCCACCGTTGTATCATTGGTACGTATGTCACCATCGTCCCCCATGTAAGCGGTGATAATCCTGAACTGTCCTGCGCGCTGAGGCTCATTGACACTCAGGATGGATTCCGTTACGGAGTCATCATCCAGCGTCACATAGATCTTGAACTGCCAGAAAACCTTGTCTGACTCCCTTCCGGTGAAAGGTTCCTCCGTCTCTATGACAGTTCGCATCCCCTCTTCGTCTGTCGAGGGGAAGTTGACGGAACAGAAACAGAGGTTTCCACCGTCAGTATCCAACGGCACGGCACGGACAAGAGGTGACTCCTCAGAGAACGTATAGGTACTGTCGTTGACGAGGAACTCCGAGGCGAAACCTGTCGCATAGACGGTCACGTCCTTGACATGGTGTCCCCGTGGATCAATGACAAGTGCCTCCGCACAGTTCGCCATATAGAGTCGTACATGGAACGTCTGGTCGACACCCTCCAACACCTTCATCGGCTGACGTGCCGTGAAGAGTCCTGTCGCATGTGAGTCGATGATGTTCTCACCAGTAGCAACAGTAGCGAGATGGGAGGTCGGGCATCGCTCGATGGCCTGTAGTTCCACCACCTTGTTATTCTTAATATTCGCTACGGCAAGATGCATGTACTCACGCACTGGCAGATAGAGGGTATAACTCTTCTCGCTGGCGTTCATCTCTGGCGCCTCATGATACAACGTCTCCTGGTTGTTCTCCGTATCGTAGAACGAGAGGTCGACATCGTGGGCATAGTCTGTGAAAATATTCTGAAGATGGGAACGCAAGGCATTGGCGACATTGGCTTCTGTCGTCGTATTGAGTTGCGTATTAATCTCCGTGGTAATATTGGTCACCAGCCGCAACTCATAGTCCATCTCAAAGTCTTGCTCCGTAGGCGGTACTGGCGGATCAGGGGGAGGCGGACAGTCGCTCAAGTCATCATCAATCGTCGAGCATCCCACTGCCAGCCATGCCGTCAGCAACGCCAGTGCCTTCCAACTATGTGTTCTCCATCTCATGTTACTTCCTATTACTCTTCACCTCCTAAGATAACGTTGCCGAAATCAATACCTGTCGACCACTCGATATTTACGGTCATACCTAATGTCAAGGCACTATAGCGCAAATCGGGAACAGTCAGCAGGGCGTGTTTCAGTGAGTGCTCACCAATCACGAAGTTCGCCGAGGTCATATAGTCCTGCATGAACACACGAGGTGTCTCGATAGACGTGCCGTCGGTATTATAGGGAGGCAGTGGATGGCTGACAGGCCATGTGGGTGCTGCTTTGCCAGTAATATCCAGTTCACCTATCAGGTAGAAAATAGCACCTTTACGAATCACATTATGCTCGCCAAAGAAGTCTTTACCCGAGTTATTCATCAACTCCAGAGCGACATACACCTTATCCTGCTTATCAGGAGTAGCGGCATTATAATTGTCGAAGAGCAATGTGTAGTTAGGCTGTGACGACCCTGTGGCAGGGATAGCGGCAGCGGCATCTGTGATAGCACAGTCAAAGACATAGCCTTGCTTGTTGCCTGTTGTCTGGGGGAGGTAGTCCCATCCCACTTTCTTCCACTGTCCACCGATAATAACACCCTTCAACTGGAAGGTGCTGCCATCAACTGTAATACTCTGGTCTGGTTCGTCATTATCACCCAAATCTGGATCTATATCGACTTGAATAGCATGATTGTTGTCTTTCAATGTCGTAGCACCATAACTAATAGTAGTCTTCAGCAACGAGGTTCCGTAATTGATATCGTTCTGCATGGCGACACTTTGGGTAGAAGATGTCACATGACTGCTCTTCACCCAGTCTGATGTCCATTCGCTGTCTTTCTGCCAATTCGCAACCGTCTGTGGATAGTTGTCTGTCTTATTCGCATTGTTAGAGACACGAATAGGGCTGTTGCCGAAATAGAGCAACTCGGCTGGATAATAGTAACTTTCAATCGTAAAGCCGCCTCCGCCACCTACTGCTGAGGTGTTGTAGTCCTGCACATAGACAAACTGATGCTTCGTCGTATCAAACTGATAGTGGGCAGAGCCTGCTGTCACATGGTATAATTTCTGTGGGAAATCGGCAAGATCAATATCATCACTAATCAAAGAGAAATCAGTGGGTCTTGTATCTGCTGTGGTAGGCCATGCAGTATCCGCAGCGAAATGAGTGATAACATTAGACAAACTCTCAAAGTCAACATCTGTCACACTCTTACCATCATTGGGCACTGTACCATTGAAATATTGCTTGATGCGCTCGTGAATACGCTCTGCAAAATACTTGGCGACTGCCTCACCTTTACTGAACGGGGTAGCGCAACGTACCTCGTTAACCACTGACCAGAGATCTTGGATGGTGTTCAGGATAGCCTCTCCATAACCAGCACGCAACTCACCTTCTGACTGCTTGATAGTCGTCATCTCACGGTAGGCATCAGCGAGTTTCTTCTCCAACGCCCAGATGACATGGCTTGTCTCTACAGGACTCATACCATCCTCCCTGACATAGTCAGCCCATGTCAACTCTGGATATTCATCAGTAGTTACGTCAAATGTATACTTTGACGCGGAAAGAGCCACATGGTTAGAACCTGCCAGATTGGAATTCATGATTACCGTCAACAGACCTGCCAGCAAATTCTCTATTTGTTTGAACTGGTCCACATTGCCGTTGATACGGGAACTCAACTCAAAAGTGGTGTTGGCAAGGCTGAGTCCCTCATCACCACCTGCTACGCTATAAGTCTCCAAATGACCAAACTGGTCATAGGCGGTCAGACCTTGGGCTTCCTCCGATGAGGAGAGTGTTCCCTGGATTGCTCTGCCATAGAACAGCAAAGTGTTGGTGTTAATGGGCAGCGAGGTCTCAATCACACGAGTGGTCTTCTCCTTATTAATGGCATTTGCCGTCAATACTCGTGAGAGGTCATAACGTTTATCCATAACGGCTGAGACAGGAATATGCTTTCCGTCTGTAGTCTGCTTGGCAGACAGCAGCACCGCATTGTCGATACCACGGAATGACTCTGTGTTCGTAGCCTGTGTGGCAGCAGAGGTCATACGCATATTAGGCGTATTTCCTGTAGAGACGTTAAAGACGAACTGAGCATAGACTTCATTCGTCTCAGCATTGAAATTTGGATTTGGCTCTACTGCGTCGTCACTCGACGAGCAGGAGGACAAGCCCGCGCCTAACAGTGCTATAGCACCTGCATAGGCAAAAAACATTAACTTCTTCATAATCGATTATGTTTATTTGTTTGTTCCTACTTATTATTCACATCATCATAGTACACCCTCAAGTAACCAGAGTTACGCTGGTCGTCAAGATGGTGCTCCTTAATATACTGATAGGTACGTCCACCACGCAGTTTACGAATCTTCTGCTCACGACGGGGAAGGTTTGGCTCCGTGTCGATGATCTCCAACACTTTCTGGAGTTCTGCGGCATGGGCGGAGCCATTGGCTATCTCCTCCTCCAACTGGTCGCGGAAGTCTGCCCATCCCTCACCACCATAGGCAACGTCAAACTGGTCGTCGCTGACAGCGAGACGGTCTTGGACGTATTTCTTCAACGCCACAGCACGAGCCGCAGCAATACGCTCATTGAGTTTCATACCGCCATCGAAGGAGGCAAGTCCTACTATCTGTATCTTGCATATCTTTGTGTCCTTGTCACTTAGCAACTGACGAGTGACATCGATGATACGATCGAGTGTCTGCTGGTTGTCACGCCATGTCGGATCGATCTCTGTCTTCGCCTGGGAGAAATAGACAAACAGGGCTCGCTTGTCACGACGCAGCACCTGACTACGGTCGTAAGGCTTATACTCAGAGATGTGAGCAAGAACTGGCTCCTCACGACGCAACTTGTCAATCAAACGCTCCTCAGGTTCCTTGACAGCCACCGTAGATACCGTATCAACAGGAGTAATGACAGAGGGGATGACGGGCGGCTCAATAGGCTCATTGGTCTCAATGGGCAGAATAGGTTTCTTAGGACGACCCGGGATATTGAACACAATGTTCAAGGCTGCCTGCGGCATGGCGAAGAACTTCTTGTCATTGCCAATCTTGGTACCACACTCACCACACTCATAGCGGTTGTACTTTGTATAACCCACTGCCGCTCCTATCAGTGCCTCGATATTCCAATGGCGACCCAACGGCCAGGAGTATCCATAAAACACACCAAGGGCACCAAGGTTTCCTTGGCGCCGCTCATCCCGTACACTCTTATAAAGACCAAATGGGAATTTCACATCCGCGACATTGTAGTGACTGTAGATCAGGTTAACCCCAAAGAAATGATGCACATTGACGGAGTCTGTCCAATAGCGTAGATCAGGGGACATCAACAGATGCTTCCACTTCTTAGACCGATGATCATCAGTAGGCCAAGGACGATAGCCACCAGTTACACCCATCGACCAATGAGGCGACAAACGAAGCCCTATGCGAAGGTTCGGTGTAAGCCATGCGTCATACAGGAGATTATTGCTGACGGTCACTTGCTGCGCTTGTACAGACAATGTCAATAGCAATAAAATTGACAAAAGGAAGTGTTTATGTCGATTCATATTCAACCAATTCATTATCCCAACTTATCTTGTTTTAACAACTCTTTACGTCTTTTCAACATGCAAAGATATATAATAATGTCTATATACGCAGAATTTAGGGGGGGGCTTAACTTTTTTTAACGTAATTAACGTTATCAAGAGAGTTTAAACAATTATTCCGACAGATTAAAACATCATTGTAAAGGCTGTCGAAGATAAAAGTTACCGAATAAAGGCATTAGAAGATGCCTATTTCCAGTCGTTAAAGGGATGCTGTCGTAACTGACTATTATAATAACGGCGGTCTCCTGTCACTTCCTTACCGATGAAATCGGGGATTTTTGCACTTTCATCAACTGATGAGAGTTCCACTTCCGCCATCACGAGACCCTCGTTATCACCAAAAAACTCATCGACTTCAAAGACATGTGCGCCACTCTTGACAAGCCAACGGACTTTGTCGATAATACCTGGCTCACAAAGGCGCATGAGTTGTTTGCCATCTTCCAAGGGAATCTCCTGCTCAAACTCATAGCGGGAGAGCCCTCCATCCATGCTGGGACCCTTGATAGTGATAAAGGCGTGGTCGTCACGAATACGGATTCGTACAGTCCTGCCACGCTCACTCGTGATATATCCCTGCTGGATATGACTATGACTGAATGACTCCTTTTTGTAGGAGTCATTCAGCACCAAGAATTTACGTTCTATCTCCAACGCCATTATGCCATCGAGAGACTGGTAGTAATGGCAAAGATCAGACCTAATGCGATTAAGACACCAATAATCCACATAATCAGATTCTTACCTTTTGCCTCCTGTTTCTTTGCGTATGCGTCACGCTTTGCTTGATTTTTCTTGCTCATAGTTTTTCTATTACTAATTACTAATTACTAATTTCTAATTACTCATTGTCCGATGACGGGAATTCCATCAGGTAAGCCTTGATGAAATCGTCGATTTTTCCATCCATCACCCCATCGACATCTGAGGTCTGGTAGTTGGTGCGATGGTCTTTCACACGACGGTCGTCGAAGACATAAGAGCGGATCTGCGAGCCCCATTCTATCTTCTTCTTACCCGCCTCAATCTTCGCCTGCGCCTCCATGCGTTTCTTCATCGCACGGTCGTAGAGTTGGGATCGAAGCAATGCCATGGCACGCTCCTTGTTCTTCGGCTGGTCGCGCGTCTCCGTATTCTCGATGAGAATCTCCTCTTCCTCTCCCGTATCAGGGTCGGTATACCAATAGCGCAAACGGACACCCGACTCCACCTTATTGACATTCTGACCTCCTGCACCACTGGAGCGGAACGTGTCCCATGAGAGTTTAGCGGGGTCGACATACACTTCGATAGTGTCATCCACCAACGGGGTGACGAAGACAGATGCGAAAGAAGTCATGCGCTTACCCTGTGCGTTGAAGGGAGAGACACGAACCAGCCTATGCACGCCGTTCTCGCTCTTCAGAAAGCCATAGGCATACTCGCCACCCTCTATCTGCATCGTGACACTCTTGATGCCAGCCTCATCACCATCTTGCAGGTTGGAGATGCTGACCTTATAGCCATGAGCCTCTGCCCATCGCTGGTACATACGCATCAGCATAGAAGCCCAGTCCTGGCTCTCCGTGCCTCCAGCGCCAGAGTTGATTTTGAGGACACACTCCATAGGGTCCTCCTTCTGGCGGAGCATATTCTTCAACTCCAGTTCCTCTATCAACTCGATGGCTCTGGCGTAGTCAGCGTCCACCTCCTCTTCCGTCACCATTTCCTCCTTATAGAAGTCAAAGGCGAGTTGGAGTTCGTCAGCGGCACTGCGAACCTCCTGATAGCCGTCAATCCATTTCTTGATTGCCTTCACCTTCTTCATCTGCTCCTCGGCACGCTTCTGGTCTTCCCAGAAGTCAGGAGCCTGTGTGCGAAGGTCCTCCTCCTCGAACTCTATCTTCTTCTCGTCAATCTTGAGATAGTGGTGCAATTTCTCCACCCTATCCAAGACATCCTTCAATTGGTCTGCTGTTATCATTACTCTTCGTACATCTTATCAATCTCCACCTTATAGTTCTCATAGAGCACACGGCGGCGGATCTTCAACGTGTTAGTCAATTCTCCCTTCTCCATAGAGAGGTGGTGAGGCAGCAAAGTGAAGCGCTTCACCTGCTCATAATGGGCTAGTTGCTGTTGCAGCGTGTCAATACGCTCCTTCATCATCTCATAGATCTTCGGGGCATCACAAAGTTGCTCACGGCTCTCAAACGGGATATTATGCTCACGGGCATACTCCTCCAAGAGCGAATAGACGGGGACGATAAGGGCGGAGACGAACTTACGCTGATCGGCAATGATACAAATCTGGTCGATATACTTATCCACCAACAGTTTCGACTCAATCATCTGAGGAGCGATATACTTGCCATTGCTAGTCTTGAAGAGATCCTTAATACGCTCTTTCAAGAACAACTCACCATCCTTCAGATAGCCTGCGTCACCCGTCTTGAAGTAGCCGTCCTCCGTAAACGACTGTTTCGTGAGATCGGCACGATTATAATATCCTGGGGTAATGGTAGGACCCTTCAGAAGGATCTCGCCTTCCTCACTGATCTTGATATCGATACCCTCGATAGGTTGTCCTACTGACCCCACCGTATAAGGCTCCCCCAGATGGTCGCAGGAGACAGTGGCAAGCGACTCAGTCAAGCCATAGCCCACTATCATATTAATACCGATGGAATGGACGAATTCCTCCACATGGGCACTCACTGCAGCACCTGCTGTGGGGAAGAAATGCGCATTCTCCAAGCCCAACTCCTTACGTACTAAAGAGAAGACGGTACGATTGAGCATCTCATACTCTAAATGGAGAGCCATAGGGGGCTTCTTGCCCAACGAGAGATATTCGATATTGTGCTTACGTCCTACGGCGAGCGCGTGTTTGAAGAGTTTGCGCTGCATCGCGCTGGAGTGCTCTATCTTGTCCATGACTCCCATATATACCTTCTCCCAGAAACGGGGAACGCTCGACATACAAGTAGGATGCGTCTCACGCATGGACTGCTGTACCTCCTGCGGATGGGTGTTCACTATCATCGTGGCACCCTTCGTCAAGGAGAGAATTGCCCAGCCACGCTCGAAAATATGAGTATAGGGCAGGAAATTCATCACACGGTCCTTGTCATTCACCGGCACACACTTGTTGTTAGCCTCAAAGGCGGCATGGAACATGGAATGCGGAAGGATGACACCTTTGGAATCACCTGTCGTACCACTGGTATAAAGGATATTAGCGATATCATCAAACGATGCCTCTTGCTGACGAGCCTCCACCTCCGACTGACGGGGCAGGTTATCGCCTAACTTCAGGAAATCACTGAAATAAAGGGCGTTGGGATCGTGGGATGAGATATGCACAAGCGGGTCGAAAACGATGATACGCTCCAAGGTAGGACAGAGTGACACCACTCGACGAGCACGGTCGTACTGCTCCTGCTCTCCGACAAAGAGGAAACGCACCTTCGCGTCATTGATCATAAACTGGATCTGCTGCTCCGAACTGGTTGCGTAGAAAGGTATCGTGACGGCACGGACACCCCAGGCTCCGAAGTCACATTCCAGATACTGCACAGAGTTCTGAGAGAAGATACCGATATTCTCCTGGACTTTCACCCCAAGGTTCAACAGGGCATTACTGACCTGTTTGACGGTCTGCGACACTTGATTAAACGACAACGATTTCCACTCCTTACCGCCGAAATCCTGATAAATCAGCATCTCACGGTCACCATAGTGTTTGGCTAAGTCGTGCACTAACACCGACATGTGGCTGTTTATCTGCATATGCTCTCCTTTTTTATTTGCTGCAAAGATACAACATTTTTATTAAAAAAGAAGAGGGTTTGAGATTTTTCTGTATCTTTGCAGTCGAAATGGCATATAAGAAATACACCAACGAAGCGGTAGCACTGCTGAGCAGACTCATCAGCACTCCCTCCATTAGCCGTGACGAGCAGGCGGCCGCCGACCTCTTACAGCAGCAAATCAAGGAGTGGGGACTACCCTGCAAACGGGTAGGCAACAACCTTGTCGTCGCTGGGCGTCTCAGCAAGAGGAAACCGACCCTGTTACTCAACGCGCACATCGACACCGTAAAGCCTGTTGCCACTTGGACTCGTGACCCTTTCACGCCCACTATCGAAGACGGAAAACTCTATGGACTGGGAGCCAATGACTGTGGGGGCGGACTGGTCAGCCTGCTACAGGCATTCCGAATCCTCCGTGAGGAAAAGGACATACCTTATAATATAATATATGTGGCTTCCTGTGAGGAAGAGATCAGTGGACAGAACGGATTCTCCCTAGTCCTCCCAACCCTGCCCTCCATCGATGTCGCCATCGTAGGAGAGCCTACGGGGATGCAACCCGCTATTGCGGAGAAAGGACTGATGGTCATCGACGGTGTGGCTCACGGAAAGAGCGGACATGCAGCCCGTAACGAAGGAGTGAATGCCATCTATGAGGCATTAGACGATCTGCGATGGCTCCGTGACTACCAATTCCGCAAGGTCAGTCCGCTATTAGGTGAGACGAAGGCGACGGTCACTATGATCCATGCCGGCACACAGCATAACGTCATTCCTGACAAACTGGAGTTTGTCATCGACGTACGCACCAACGAATACTATCAGAACGAATACCTCTTTGCTTTCCTGCAAAAGCATATGAAGAGTGAGTTGAAGGCACGCTCTTTCCGCTTGCACTCCTCTTCTATTCCAGAAAGTCACCCTTTGATCAAGCAATGCAAGAAGATGAGGATGAAGCCCTTTGGCAGCCCTACTCTCTCTGACCAGGCACTGATGCCCTTCCCCTCCTTCAAGTTAGGACCTGGAGAGTCAAGCCGCAGTCACTCTGCCGATGAGTTCATCGGTATTGACGAGATTCATCAGGCAATAAACACTTATGTGAGACTCATCACCTCCCTAGCCACGCCTCAGGATTGAGTTTCGCTGTCTCTTTACGCAACTGGAACTGGAGGATATCGTCTTGTCCGACTTTTCCCAACACCTGACGGGTAGTAACCTTCTGTCCTTTATGCACATTGACAGAGACCAGATTGCAGTAGACGGAGATATAACTACCATGGCGAACCATCACCACCATGGTACCTCCAAAACTAAACACCGCACTAACCTCACCATCAAAGATGGAGCGAGCCTGTGCGCCCGACTGTCCCTTGATGTTAATACCCTTATTGTCAAGCGTGACATTGTTCAGTCCCTCCACATTATACTGACCGAAATGACTCACGATACGGTAAGGACCAGTGATAGGCATCGGCAAACGACCACGGTTGCTCTCGAAATTACCACTGATACGACGGTCGTCCGTACTCATCGTATAATCGAGCGTCTCTGTGTTCTTCTTTGCCTCAGCAACCTCCTTGGCATGCTCGCGAGCCTCTGACTCTGCGCGACGCTCGGCGGCAAGACGCGTCGCCTCCGCCTCCTTAGCCTTACGCTCCGCCTCCTCACGAGCCTTCTTATTACGAGCGGCACGGGCTTCTGCCTTTGCCTTCTCCTCACGAGCCTTCGCCTCAGCGATACGGCGGGCATTCTCTTTTGCCGCCGCCTCGGCAGCAGCCTTCTTGCGAGCCAACTCAGCAGCACGTTTCTTTGCCGCCTCGGCTTCCGCCTTACGCTTTGCCTCTGCGGCAGCACGTGCCTTCTGCCGTGCCACCTCCTCGGCTATCAAACGGTCAATCTGGGCATTGAGGGCAGCGTCCTTCTTCTTCTGTTGGGCAATCACATTTTGGATTTCCTTTTGTTGCTTCTGCAGACCAGACACCACATTCTTCTGTTCTGTCTGCTTTCCCTCCAGAGAACGGCGCTCACTCTCACCTCGTGCCAAGAGTTGTGTCTTGTTATCATGGGCAGCAAGCAACTCTACCTGCTTGGCGTTCACCTCTGCCTGCTTCACCTTGACATTCTCACCTTGGGAACGCTGGTAAGAAGCATATTCCCTCATGAAACGCAGACGACGATACATCTGGGCAAAACTATTGGCACTGAAGATAAACATCAGTTTGCTTTGCATCGACTGGTTACGATGCATATAGCGCATCGACTTTACGTATTTCTCCTTACAGTCATCAAGTTCTGACTTCAGTTGGGCAAGTTCCGCATTAAGAACCTCTATCTCTACCTCAAGCGATGAGAGGTCTTTGCGAATAGTGTCTATCGTACGGCGCTTGACCGCAATCTCCGTATTGAGTATCATCAGGTTCTCTAAGCGTTTCTTCACATCACGCTCATTAGAACGCAAACGCTGCTCTTGCTCCTTGATCTGCTGCTGAATCTTCTCGCGCTGACTCTGCAGGCTCTGCACGGAGACAGGTTGCTTAGACGACCTCGCTGCGGATGTCGTCTTCTTGGTCGCAGTCTTCTTGGTCACCACTTTCTTCTTGGCAACCGTAGTCGTCTTACCCTTCCCTTTTGCCGGTGTACGCTTCTGTTGAGCATACGGGCTCAAGACAAAAGAGAGCAGGACTAATATAACACCTATTCGCCTCATCTATCCTTTAAAGAGCCATAAAGCGACGAAGAATCTCGTCAATAGTCACCTCACGATACTTCCCTGATATCTCCGTACGAGTCTCCCACTCCTCGTCATTACCCAGGTAGTTAAGATTCATACCCATCTTAATCGCCTTTCCTGGTGTATTAAAAAGTATTTGGTGAGTATAGGGGAACAGCCGCTTTCCATTATTACGGAAGTCCTCATAGTCCCAGTTCAACTGATAGTTGCCACGGATCTTATCCTCGTACATGATATTTGCCATCTTGATCTGTGCTCCCGCCTTATCAGCAAGCCAACGGTAGGAGAGTTTGCCGTTCTCCATGGAGATGATAGCGTCCTCGCCCATCAGGTCTGTCTGATAGTTCTGCAACAAATCATCGGAGATTTTCGTCTTGCCTGGCTGGAACAACTCATTCCAGAACAAAGCCTGAAGGGAATAGAAGTTCAAGCCGCTATTGCGAAGGAAGTCCAACTGATTATAAGGAGCCTTGATAAACTGCTTATTGATGCGGTCCATAATCAGGACATAGTCCTTGGTGAACTCCAAACGTCCTGCCTCTACGAAACCAAATGCCATCAATTGCAGACGAATCACGTCGTCACGCTTCATCTTCAGGTTACCCGTTAGGGTCAACTGCTGGTTGCCCACCTCCACCGAGAACTTCACCTTCGAAGTGATGAACTTAGTGTACTGGGCGTTGTCGTTCACTTGGCGTAAGAACTGCTGCGACTTCAAAGATGTGGATGTAGGAGTCTTTGTGTCATTGACAGCCTTCTTGTTTGTGCCACAGGCAACCAACATCAGTGGTAGTACCAATGCGGCGAGTCTCATAATACGTGATGGTTTCATTCTTTTAGGTATTTTTTAAGTTTTATCTTTCGGGTTAATACTTGCTTGCGCTCATCTTTGATCTCTGAATTATCCGACGACTTCTCCAGTGCTTGCTGCCAGAGAGCCACCGCACGTTCTTTATCGCCAGTATGATAGTAGATATCGCCTGCGTGCTCCAAGAGCACCGCAGAGGAGTCGGAGTCGCACTGCAAAGTCTGGTCAATATATATCTTTGCCTCAGCATAGCGCGACTGCTTGAAGAGAATCCATGCATAGGTGTCAAGGAAGGTCGCGTTCTTAGGCTCCGCCTTGATGGCACGATATGACATCTGCTCGGCTTTTTCCAGATGAATCTCTTTCTCACTCAGGTAATAGGCATAGTTGTTCAGACAGCCATAGTTGTCGTCTTTCCATACCAGACAGGAGTCATAGGCGGCAAAAGCCTCCTTGTCAAGTCCTTTCTGATGCAGGATGTCACCCATGACCGCATAGAAATCACTGACAATATCCGGGTCGCTCTGCTGATTAATGACCCCTATACCATTCTGGAACGCATTAAGGGCATGATCCAACTGCTCCTGACGATAGTAAGCAATACCCTGATAATAATAAAAAGCCATCTCATCAGGGTTATATTGTCGGGCATCCTGACAGAGTGTTATGATACGAGACATATCCTCCGCCTGCCAGGCATAACTAACCAGTTGCAGACGAGCCGCCGCGTTATCAGGGGCGACCTGCAGCACCTGCTCCAACACGGCACTAATCGTGTCATTGGGCATTTGCTTCAGGTTCATATAGGTAGCACAGAGAATGGCGACATCAGCATCCATCTGCGGCTGCTCCAACATCTTGTGGAAAAGGTAGAGGACACGGGTAGAGTCGCCTCCCTCCTGCTCACTTTGTCCAATCTCCTGACGCATCAACAAGATACGGTCTTGCGAGGTGATATTCTTGCTTAGCAACACCTGCTCGGTCAGTGCGGCAGCCTTCTCGGGATCTCCCTCGTCCTTCTCATAGGCAAGTAATGCCATGAGGGCGTTGCGATTCTCTGGCTCTATCCTCAAGATATCATGATAGATCTCAAGGGCTTTCTTCTTCTGACCATTGACGAAAAGGGTGTTGGCATATAATCCTCGATAGTTTTGGTCGTTAGGATACTGGTCGGCAAGACGCTTCATCTCGTTGATGGCGGCTTTTTTGTCACCTAACTGGGTATAGAAATTACTCTTCGCATAAGAGAGCCGCTCACTTTTCCCCTCTATCGTCTCTAATTTCGTAAGGGCATTGATTGCCGCCTCATATTCATGCTGTTCCTCGTAAAGTTGGATGAGGATACCCAGCACGTCGTCACGGTCACGGTGCTGGTCATAGAGATTCTCTAACACCACTGCCGCTTTATCGTACTGGCGCAGATTGATATAGGTGTTTGCCAAGGTCTCCTGATAGGTGGAGTTAGCAGGCTCCAGGGACGCCGCCTTCTCGATCAAGGCAAGGGCTTGGTCTCTCTTTTTCAAGGCGCCGTAATATTGGGCAAGGTAATAATATGCCTCTGACTTGGTAGAGTCGATTTCCACACAATGACGCAGCAAGTCAAAGGCGGCATCATTGTTCCCTTTGGCACGCTCACAGATTGCCTCCAAAAAGAAAGCATCATAGCGACGGCTCTGCTCTATCACCTGTGAGAACGCAGGTGATCCAAGCCATGTCACCAATAGGAATATGAGAATTCTAAGCCTTTTCACCGAGATTATATATTTATTTCACGCCAGTATGTCCATAACCTCCTTCGCCACGCTCAGTCTGGTCAAGTTCCTCCACGACGACAAAATCCGCCTGCTCATGACGAGCAATCACCATCTGGGCAATGCGCTCCCCGTCATTAATAACAAAGTCCTCTTGAGATAAGTTGATCAACAGCACACCCACCTCTCCGCGATAGTCGGCGTCAATGGTCCCTGGTGAGTTCAACACCGTCAGTCCGTGCTTCAACGCAAGTCCGCTACGAGGGCGTACCTGAGCCTCATATCCTTCTGGCAATGCGATATGTAACCCTGTAGGTATCAAACGACGCTCCATAGGATGGAGAATAATCGGCTCCGCGATATTGGCGCGAAGATCCATGCCTGCACTCTGTGGTGTGGCATATGCGGGCAGTTGCTGATGCCCGCGATTGACAACTTTTATCTGAATCATTTCGAAATGTTACTTTTTATAATGTGCAAAATTAGTCATTTCTCTTCAAATAGCCATATTTTTCTAAAGAAAAAGTAGGATTTTCGATAAAAAACAAGAATTTCTTGGTTTTCTGCTCACATAATCGTACCTTTGCATCATGATGGATTGGAACAGACTTATATCGAACAAGCGGTTAGGGCAAGAATTCCGCCACACGGAACGCCACGACGACCGTACAGAGTTCAAGCGGGACTATGACCGACTGATCTTCTCGGCTCCTTTTCGCCGACTACAAAATAAGACACAGGTATTCCCTTTGCCTGGTAGCATCTTTGTGCATAACCGCCTCACCCACTCTCTGGAGGTTGCGAGTGTCGGCATGTCGTTAGGCAATGATGTGGCACAACGAATTACCAAAGAGAGGCATCCCGAACTTAAAGACACGATGTTTGAGCAGATCGGGCAGATCGTCAGCACCGCATGCCTTGCCCACGACTTGGGCAATCCGCCATTTGGACATAGCGGAGAGAAGGCAATCCAGACATTTTTCACCGAGGGTCCTGGCAATGTCCTGCAAAAGGAGGTCTCTCCCGTCTTCTGGGATGACATCACCCACTTTGAGGGAAACGCCAATGCCTTCCGACTGCTCACCCACCAGTTTAAAGGTCGCCGCCCAGGCGGATTTGTCATGACCTACAGTACGTTGGCAAGTATCGTCAAATATCCCTATGCGTCCTCTGCCGCCAGCAAGAAGGGGAAGTTCGGATTCTTCCATTCCGAGCAGGATTCTTTCCAGAAAATTGCCGATGAAATGGGAATAATTTGCATCTCCAAGGAGGGAGAGCCACTGCGATACGTGCGCCATCCCTTAGTCTATCTGGTCGAGGCTGCTGACGACATCTGCTATGAGATTATGGACATAGAGGATGCACACAAATTGAAAATCCTCTCCTATGAGGAGACAGAAAATCTTTTGTTGCGTTTCTTCGATGAGGAGAATCAGGCAAAGATCAGGAAACGGATCGCTGACGAAGGACTGCAAGACCCTAACGAGGAAGTGGTCTATATGAGGGCATGTGTTATTGGCAAGTTAGAAAACGAATGCGTCAACACCTTTATAGACCATGAGCAGGAGATTTTGGCAGGCACCTTCACGGGGAGTCTTATTGGCAATATCAGTGAAATACCCGCAAAAGCCTATGAGGAATGTGCCAGGTTGTCTGTTGAGCGCATCTATCGCAGTCGCCCCGTTTTGGATGTGGAGTTGTCTGGTTACAAGATTATGGCAACACTCATGGAGCAGATGGTGGAAGCCGTCATGCACCCTAAGCGTTTTTATTCCAAGCAGTTAATCGACCGCGTCTCAAGTCAGTACGACATTGACGCGCAAGACTTAGAGACACGCCTGATGGCTGTCATCGACTATATCGCAGGCATGACAGATGTCTACGCTTTGGATGTCTATCAGAAGATCAACGGTATCTCGCTCCCTATTGTCTAAGATTGCTCCCTATCCTTGTAAATCAGTTTATTGGCGCCAGAGGTAAGTTGCAACTCATCATGGTGCTCACGGATAAAGGAATCAATATGACGTTTCTTCTTCTCCTCGAAAATCTCATCAATAGAGATAAGGATACCCGTTTCCTCCACGTCACCAAAGCCATAGTTAATGGCTGTCCCGAAAAGTTTCATCGTAGGTGAGAGTCCCATATAAGCATTGACCAGAGGAGGAATGTTATAACCCAACTTACGTATTTCGCGATTGAGAATACGATAGTCTTCCTTGAAGGAATTCTTGCAGAACAAGGTCTTCAGTTCCTCTTCGTCAGTCTCAATTATTAACGGTTTCATCGGGATAATCAGTTTCTCCTTATCGTCAAAATACTTCTTAAGGAAGTAGAGGATCATGTCACGGCCTTTTCGGATATAAGAAGGATACATCGTCATCTTGCCAAAGTAGTAACGGACGTTAGGACGTATCACCGTAATAGCGCCTAACCCGTCCCACAGATTATCAAGGGCGAACAGGCTCTTGGCACCCATACGGGAAGACTGATAAGGCAGCGACACGAAGGAACGACCTAACTCGACAGTCTTGGGCGCATACTCCTCAAGAAATTTCTCCGAGAAATGGAACATGTGGCTCGTCGCCAAAATAGGCTGTCCCTTGTCATCATACTCCCAATCGGTACCCAGCAGATACCGATAGCCACCGATGATCTCCTCTGCATCAGGATTCCATACGATCAACTGCTTATAGCAATTGTCGCAAAGGTCGAACTCATCAAGGTCCATCTCCTTTCCTGTACCACCGCCAGCCTCACGGAAAACGATCTCACGCAGACGTCCTATCTCCTTGAGGACGTTAGGCGCATTATGCGCCGTCACAACGTAGATCTCGTTGTTACTCTTATTGGTAAGTCGCAACTGCCTCTCAGGGGTCAACTCACTTTTCAGCAATTCCTTGTAAATAGGCTGGATGATTTCCTGTTCCATTTCTAAAGTAGGTTGTTTATAGTTCGTAGACTTTATCTTGCACAAATTTCGCCCATTCCATCGGCGTTTTACTCTTGTCAAAGGTCTGCCAGGGAATGGGCTTGCCGATTTTCACCTCAAAGGTCTTCCCCACATTCTTGTACATCTCATCGACCAAGAAGAGCATGGCAAGATTGAATTTCAGATGCTTGTCACTGAAATTAGCAAGCCGATAGAAGAAATTCGAGTTGCAACCACTGAAATGAATGGGCACCACATCACGCTGGCACTCCACGCTCTTCGTAATGAATGTTTTCGACCAAGGTATGTCGCGAATGCTTCCATCAGGCTGCCGACGAGAACAGATGCCCGCAGGATACATAAGCATGTGGTTGTCGCTCTCGAAACCAGCCTTTACCATGGCTGGGAAGTTCCTGCTTTGACTGCCAGTCTTGTTGATAGGGATGCAGAGGGGGGCAAGCCCTGGAAGATTCATCAGCAGATCATTGACCAGGTAGCGGAAACGACTATCATAATGACGACCGATGATAGCGCCTAAGGCGACACCGTCTTCCCCGCCCAATGGGTGGTTAGACACAAAAGTATACAACTTTCCGTCGTTCTTGTCTGGCAAGTTCTCCTTCCCCTTAACCACCAATGTCATCTTGAGGTATTCCACACAAGCCTCCAGCCATTCTGTGCCGACCTTATCACGACTCTCCCACAGGAAAGCATTGACCTCGTCCTGATGGACGATTCGTTTAAGCCAAGATATCATAAAGCCTGGGACCCATTTCGCCTTAGGTCCCATCTTGCTTTTCAGAATCATTTCTATGTCAATCGTTTTCTCCGTGATTTGGTCCATGTTCTCTCAAATAATACTAACAGTTTGCAAAAATAACAAATTAGTTTGAGAAAAAATGCACTTTTACCCAAAAAATGTGCAAAAACTTAACGTTTTTTATTCCTACGCCTCCCGACTCCTATTCCCATCCTCCTGTTTTCCTTATAACTTTACATCGCTTTCCTATATACTTTACACTGCTTCCGATAGGGTTTATACCCTCTAAAAAATAAGGGTTTTACCCCCTAAAACTATATCGAAAGCAACGTAAACCATATAGGTTTACTATTCTGGGCATCAAGGCTAGCGTTTTAGGGGCGAACAGGGAGCAACGTGACACAGATAACAGATAACAGATAGGTTTAGTGCGTAATCTGCACGAAGTGAATATTTTTAGTATAATAATTATTATATATATATTACATATAATATATATATAATAAAATTTATATTAGATTTAAATATCCAAAATTACCTAACTGTTATCTGTTATCTGTGTCACGTTGCATCTAAGGCATCTCTGCCAAATTCGCCCCACCACTTTCTTAAAACCATAAACCACTGTAAATCAAATCAATAAGTTGCTTTCGTAAATTTTTAAGGAATATTCACTAAAATATTTGTGGGGAAATGTGGGGGAATGTGGAGAATTTTGTGTAATTTTGCATCCGATATAATTTATAAAGAAGTACGCATGCGATTTTTAGGTAATATAGAGGCAAAAACAGACGCTAAGGGGCGCGCATTCCTTCCAGCCACCTTCCGAAAGGTGTTGCAGGCAGGCGGGGAGGAGCGTCTTATACTCCGCAAGGACGTATTCCAACCCTGTCTTGTGCTATATCCTGAGTCCGTATGGAATGAGCAAATGGACGCTATGCGCCAACGCCTGAACAGGTGGAACAAGCAGCACCAGCGAGTTTTCCGCCAGTTCGTCAGCGAGGTCGAACTTGTCACGCTCGACGGCAACGGTCGCCTTCTCATTCCCAAACGCTACCAGCGAATGGCGGACATAGAGCAAGACATCAAATTTGTGGGAATGGGCGACACCATCGAGATATGGGGTATTCAAAAGGCGGAGGAGCAGTTGATGTCCCCAGAGGAGTTCGGCAACGCCCTGGAAGAACTCATGGTGCCAGAAGAATAAAACAAAGAGAGAAAGCAATGGTCACGACAGCAAAGACATACCACGTACCCGTGCTCCTTCATGAGAGCGTCGACGGACTTGACATCAAGCCCGATGGTATCTATGTGGACGTGACCTTCGGAGGAGGCGGACATAGTAAAGAGATTCTTACCCGACTGGGGAAAAGGGGACATTTATACAGTTTCGACCAAGACGCCGACGCAGAGAACAATATTGTCGATGATCGTCGTTTCACCTTCGTACGAAGCAATTTCAGATACCTCCGCAATTGGCTGAGATATTATCAGATAGAGGAAATTGACGGGCTGCTTGCTGACCTGGGAGTGTCGTCGCATCACTTTGACGATGAGACCAGAGGATTCTCCTTCCGCTTCGACGCCCCTCTGGATATGCGTATGAACAAGCGCGCTGGCAAGACAGCCGCAGACATCATCAATGAGTATGACGAGGGGAAACTGGCTGACATCTTCTATCTCTATGGGGAGATGAAGAACTCACGCCGTATCGCCAACGCAATTGCTACTTACCGCCAGCAACAGCGCATCAGCACGACAGGTGACCTCATCGCTGCCACGGAGAAATTGATGCGCTCAGAGAAAGAGAAAAAAGACCTTGCCCGACTGTTTCAAGCACTTCGGATAGAGGTCAACCACGAGATGGATGCTCTTCGCGACATGCTGAACGGAGCAAGCCAAGTACTAAAGAAAGGAGGACGACTTAGCATCATCACCTACCACTCATTAGAGGACCGTATCGTCAAGAACACGATGAAAGCGGGCAATGCGGAGGGCAAGATAGAGCAGGACTTTTTCGGGCGCGTCTCCAGTCCGTTCCGACTGATCAACAACAAGGTCATCACGCCCGATGAGCAGGAACTTCAAAACAACCCACGAAGCAGGAGTGCCAAACTCCGCATCGCAGAAAAGCAATAAGAGGCATGAAAGAAGAAGAGGAAATCATCGTCGAGCCACAAGAAGATAACAGCAAAAAGGCTCTAGAAGAGACTATCAAGAAAATCAAGGAGACCGCAAGCGAGGAAGACCCTCGCCCTTCGCAGCAAGTCAATCTCCGGACTATTCTTGGTGGTGACATCCTCACTGCCGAAATGGTACGCTCACAAATCTGGCTGTTTGTGCTTATCGTTGCCTTCACCATCGTCTATGTCGCCTTCCGCTATCAATGCCAGCAAGACATGCAGGCTATTGACAAACTAGAGACAGAGTTGAAAGACGCCAAGAACAAAGCACTCGCCGCCTCCAGTACCCTTACTGAGAAATGCCGTGAGAGCCACGTGCTTGAGATATTGAAACAAAACAAGGACTCGCTGTTGCATATTGCCGACCAGCCGCCTTATATCATACAAATCCCAGAATAAGAGAACGTCATGAGTAAATTCGACAATGATAAAGTAATGCCGCGCTACATGGCTATAGCCGTAGTGCTCACCATTATAGGACTTGCTGTTATCGGCAAGGCGTTCTATATCATGACGGCTAAGAAGCAATACTGGACAGATGTCGCCGACCGTCTGAAACGCGACAGTGTCAGTGTGAAGCCCAAACGCGGAAACATCCTCAGCAGCGACGGGCAGATTATGGCAAGTTCCATTCCTGAGTATAAGATATATATGGACTTCAAGGCCGGCGGAGAGGAGAAAGACTCCATCTGGCAGGAGAAAGTGGACTCTATCTGCATGGGGCTCCATGAGATTTTCCCGCAGAAGACCGCCGAGGAGTTTAAGAGGGACCTGGAGGAGGGACGGCAGAAGAAATCCCAGCACTGGCCCATCTGGCCGCGCCGTATCGACTATAACACCTATACAGAAGTGAAGCAACTGCCTCTTTTCTGCTTGTCGAAATACAAAAGCGGTTTCCATGAGGAGGAATTCAATGCCCGCCGCCACCCCTTCGGCTCACTGGGAGAGCGCACCATTGGCTCTATGTTTGGCGCAAAAGACAGTGCCCGTCTTGGACTGGAACTTGCTTTCGACTCCACCTTACGTGGTACTCCCGGATTAACCAATAGGCGTAAGATCTTAAATAAGTACATGAACATACCCGTCACCATGCCTATCGACGGTTGTGATATCGTGACCACCATAGATGTCAACATGCAGGACCTTGCCGAGCGTGCCGTCATCGACGAGTTGAAACTGATAGGCGGTGACCTCGGCGTTGCCATCCTCATGGAGGTGGAGACGGGCGACATCAAGGCAATTGTCAACATGACCCGCTGTCCGGATGGCGAGTATCGGGAAGTGAAGAATAATGCCGTGGCTGACCTGCGTGAGCCTGGCTCTGTCTTCAAGACCGCCTCCATCCTCGTTGCCCTCGACGACGGTGTCGTTGACACCACCTATCGTGTAGAGACGGGTGGCGGCGTATGGCCGATGCATGGTCGTGAGATGAAAGACCACAACTGGCGGCGAGGTGGCTATGGGAATATCTCGCTCCCACGTATCCTGGAAGTCAGTTCAAACATCGGTGTGAGCCGTATTATCGATGAGAAATACGGAAGCAGACCTGAGAAATTCATTGAGGGCATCTACCGCACAGGACTTGCCGCCGACCTCAAACTCCCCATCAAGGGCTATGCTCGCCCTCACATCCGTATGCCTGAGAAAGACAAATACGGACATTGGACGAACTGGAGTAAGACGGCGCTCCCTTGGATGTCTATTGGCTATGAGACCCAGATTCCACCCATTTCCACCGTCACGTTCTATAACGCCATTGCCAATGATGGAGTCATGATGAGACCCCGCTTCGTGAAATGTGTCATGAAAGACGGGAAAGTGGTCGCAGAGTTCCCTCCTGAGAAGGTGATGGAGCGAAGGATTGCCAAGCCGCAAACGGTCAAGACGATGCAGACCATTCTGGAGCATGTCGTCAGTCAGGGACTTGGAAGAAAGGCTGGCTCACGCATGTTCAAGGTAGCAGGCAAGACTGGTACGGCACAGATTGCAGAAGGAGGTGGGTATAAGACAGGAACGGTCAAATACTGGCTTTCTTTTGCCGGATACTTCCCTGCTGACGACCCACGCTACACCTGTATCGTCTGTCTGAAGAAATCAGGACTCCCCGCCTCTGGCGGTGGTATGAGTGGTGTGGTATTCCACCATATTGCGGAGGGTGTGATGGCACGTAACCTGAAATTAGACGTAAAGGACGCTCACGACAGCACCTCTATCAGTATTCCTGATGTGAAGGACGGCAATATTCTGGAAGCCGACTATGTCCTCTCCCATTTAGGCATCAAGACAAATCAGTCGTGGAGCGGATCGTATGCCAATGGCAATCCTATCTGGGGAAAGGCGGAACGCAAGCCTAGTCTTGTTGCCTTGCAACAGGCGAAAGTAGAGAAGAACGTCACCCCTAACGTTATTGGCATGGGCGCCAAGGACGCCGTCTACCTGTTAGAAAGCCAAGGACTAAGGGTAAGACTTCATGGCAGGGGCAAAGTGAGGAGCCAGAGTTATCCTGCGGGCAAGCAAATTGCGCCAGGAAGTGAATGTGTGCTGAATTTAGAATAAACATTAATATAATAAGGTATCTATGAGATTAAGTGAACTGCTTAAGTATGTCAAGCCCATTTGCGTCATCGGTGATGAGGATATCAACATCACGGGTGTTAATATTGATTCCCGAAAGATAGAACAGGGACATCTGTTTGTTGCCATCAAGGGAACCCAGACAGACGGGCATAAATTCATCCCCAAGGCATTGGAGTTAGGAGCCTCTGCCATTCTCTGCGAGGATTTACCTGAAGAGAAAACAGAGGGAGTCACTTACATACAAGTCGCTTCCACAGAGAGCGCCGTGGGACCTGTGGCTACCGTCTTCTTTGGCGAGCCCTCCAAGAAACTCAAGTTGGTAGGTGTGACAGGAACGAACGGGAAAACGACTATTGCCACCTTATTATATAATATGTTCCGCAAATTCGGACATAAATGCGGATTACTCTCTACTGTCTGCAACTATATCGAGGACGAGGCGATACCTGCCGACCACACGACACCTGACCCTATTGAACTGAACCGTCTTCTGGGTAAAATGGTGGAGGCAGGATGTGAGTACGCCTTCATGGAGTGCTCCAGCCACGCCATCGCCCAACAGCGCATTGGCGGTCTTGTATTCGCAGGGGGACTTTTCACCAACCTGACCCGCGACCATCTGGACTACCATAAGACTTTCGAGAACTATCGCGATGCCAAGAAAGCATTCTTCGACGGGCTTCCCAAAGAGGCCTTTGCCATCACCAACGCGGACGACAAGAACGGTTCTGTGATGGTACAGAATTGTAAGGCAAGGATCAAGACCTACTCCACCCGATCAATGGCTGACTTCCGTGCCCGCATCATTGAATGCCACTTCGAGGGCATGTATCTGGAGATTGACGGCAGAGAGGTCGGAGTACAGTTTATTGGAAAGTTCAATGTCAGCAACCTGCTTGCTGTCTATGGGGCTGCCGTGATGTTAGGCAAGAAACCAGAGGACATCCTTATTATCTTAAGCACGCTCAAGAGTGTGGCGGGCAGGTTGGAGCCTATCCGCTCTAAGGAAGGAGTCACTGCCATCGTCGACTATGCCCATACGCCAGATGCCTTGGAGAATGTCCTGAATGCCATCCATGAGGTCTTGGACGGGAAAGGCGGACAGGTCATCACCGTATGTGGTGCTGGCGGAAACCGAGATAAAGGCAAGCGCCCGTTGATGGCGCAGGAAGCGGCAAAACAAAGCGACCGGGTGATCATTACCAGTGACAACCCTCGCTTTGAGGAGCCACAGGACATCATCAACGACATGCTGGCAGGTCTTAACGCCCAACAGAAGAAGAAGACCATCAGTATCACGGACCGTAAGGAGGCTATCCGAACGGCAAGTATGATGGCACAGAAAGGTGACGTGATCCTTATCGCAGGAAAAGGACATGAGGACTATCAGGAGATTAAGGGTGTCAAGCATCATTTTGACGACCGTGAAGTAGTACGTGAAATCTTTGAAAACCAATAGACTATGTTATACTATCTGTTTAGATTCCTTGAGCAATTCAACATTCCAGGGGCACATATCTGGTCGTATATCTCTTTCCGTGCCCTACTCGCCCTCATCCTCTCGTTGATGATCTCCGCATGGTTTGGAGAGCGGTTTATCAAATGGATGAAACGCCGTAACATCTCTGAGACCGCGCGTGATGCGAGTATCGACCCCTTTGGCGTGGAGAAGAAAGGTGTTCCCACCATGGGAGGCATCATTATCATCGTGTCGATTCTGGTTCCTGTACTCCTTTTAGGACGCATGCGTAACATCTATTTAATCCTGATGATCGTTACTACCATCTGGCTGGGATTCCTGGGCTTTATGGATGACTATATCAAGATTTTCAGAAAGAACAAAGAGGGACTGAAAGGTAAATACAAGATTATCGGACAGGTATCTATCGGCTTCATCGTAGGACTCGTCCTATGGCTTAGTCCTGACGCTGTCGTACGTGAGAACATCTCCGTACCCCAACAGAACCGACAGGAGGTCGTCGTCAAGCATAAGGCAGAGAATGTGAAGTCATTACAGACGACCATTCCTTTCTTCAAGAACCACAACCTGAACTATTCTGACATCATGTCGTTCTGCGGGAAATACAAGGTGGCGGCAGGCTGGGTCTTGTTCGTGCTCATGACGATCTTCGTGGTCACCGCAGTCAGCAATGGAGCCAACCTCAACGACGGCATGGACGGTATGTGTGCGGGAAACTCGGCGATCATAGGAGTCGCTCTGGCGATCTTTGCCTATGTGAGCAGCCACATCGTCTACGCAGCCTATTTTGACATCATGTACATTCCCGGCTCTCAGGAACTGGTCGTATTTCTCAGCGCATTCATTGGTGCCATGATAGGATTCCTCTGGTATAACGCATACCCAGCACAGGTGTTCATGGGCGACACAGGGTCGCTGACCATTGGCGGCATTATCGGTGTTTGCGCCGTTATCGTCCATAAGGAACTCTTGCTTCCCATCCTGTGTGGCATCTTCTTCGTGGAGAGTCTCAGCGTCATTATCCAGACCCAGTGGTTTAAGATACAGAAAAGGAAGGGAAAGCGTGTTCGCGTCTTCCGTGCTACGCCCATCCACGACACATTCCGTAAACTGGACTCACAACTCGACGCGACGAGTACCTACATCCTAAAGGGATGGCCTCACCGACCGTTCCATGAGTCAAAGATCACCATCCGTTTCTGGATTACCACCATTATCTTAGTAGCATTAACCATTATAACATTAAAAGTAAGATGAGCAGAATCGTCATATTAGGGGCAGGAGAGAGTGGAGCCGGTGCGGCTGTCCTCGCCAAGAAAGAGGGTTTCGACGTGTTTGTCAGTGACATGTCGAAGATCAATGAGAAATACAAGAAGTTATTGAACGACCACCAGATAGAATGGGAGGAAGGTCAGCATACTGAAGATAAGATCCTAAGTGCCGACGAGATTATCAAGAGTCCTGGCATTCCTGATACGGCACCTATGATCGTGAAGATCAAGGAGAAAGGGATTCATATCATCAGTGAGATAGAGTTTGCGGGAAGATACACCAACGCGAAGATGATCTGTATCACAGGATCGAATGGCAAGACCACCACGACGAGCCTTATCTACCATATTTTCAAAGAGGCTGGCTATGACGCAGGACTCGCAGGAAATATTGGAAACTCCCTTGCCTTGCAGGTGGCAGAAGACCCGCACGAATACTATATCATAGAACTGAGTTCTTTCCAGTTGGATAACATGTATGACTTCCGTGCCAATATTGCCATCTTGCTGAATATCACGCCCGACCATCTGGACCGTTATGACTTCTGTATGCAGAACTATGTAGACTCCAAGATGCGCATCATCCAGAACCAGACGACGCAAGACGCGTTTATCTATTGGAACGACGATCCTATCATCAAGAAAGAACTGGAGAAATACAATATCCAGTCCATCCAGTATCCCTTCTCTGAGTTGAAGGAGAAAGGAAGTATTGGTTATATTGAGGAGGGGCAATACAAAATAGAGAAGCCCGAGCCTTTCAACATGGAGCAGGAAGCCCTCAGTCTGACGGGCAAGCATAATATCTACAACTCCCTTGCCGCTGGTATCGCCACCAATATCGCTGGTATCAAGAAAGAGATCATCCGCAAGTCTTTGGGCGACTTCCCTGGCGTTGAGCACCGATTAGAGAAAGTATGCACCGTCAGAGGCGTTCAATACATCAACGACTCCAAAGCGACAAACGTGGACGCATGCTGGTATGCCTTAGAGGCGATGAAGACCAAGACGATACTCATCATTGGCGGTAAGGACAAGGGCAACGACTACGAGCCCATCAAACCATTGGTAAAAGAGAAATGTGCGGGATTAGTATATCTTGGAGCAGACAACCAGAAACTGCATGACAATTTCGACGACATGGGAATCCCTGTACGGGACACACACTCCATGAAAGAGTGTGTCGAGGCTTGCTACGAACTTGCCGAGCCTGGTATGACAGTCCTGCTGAGCCCATGCTGTGCCTCCTTTGACCTCTTCAAGAACATGGAGGACAGAGGCGAGCAATTCAAGGAACTGGTTAGAAATCTATAACGTATGAACAAGAAGATAGGCAATATTTTTAAAGGGGACAAGGTCATCTGGATGGTGTTCTTCTTCCTTTGCATGATCAGTATTGTGGAGGTGTTCTCCGCCTCCAGCAACCTGACCTATAAGAGCCATAACTACATCGGTCCTATTGTCTATCACACAGGGACTATCATTTTCGGTGTACTTGTCGCCATCATCACCCTGAACATCCCTTGCAGGTTCTTTAAGTTGATGACACCTTTCCTCCTGCTGATCAGCGCAGTCACGCTGCTATGGGTACTCATCGGCGGACAGACCATCAATGGAGCCAACCGTGTCATCTCGCTACTTGGATTCACCTTCCAGCCCTCCGAGATTGCCAAAGGAACCATTGTCCTGGCGACAGCACAGATTCTCAGTGCCATGCAACGGGAGACGGGAGCCGACAGGAAGGCATTCAAATGGATTCTCTGGATCACACTGCCCACTTGTTTCCTTATCGGATTGGAGAACCTGTCTACGGCAGCCTTGCTGTTTGCCGTTGTTGTCCTCATGATGTTCATCGGACTCGTTCCGCTCAGGCAACTGGGAAAACTGGTCGGTATTATCGGACTGTTCGTGTTCTTTGCCATCTCCATGGTAATGCTGGTCGGACATGACACAACAGGACAGGAGACAGTACAAACAGAGCAGACTGACCAGCCGAGGAAAAAGAACAAACTGGAGAAAATGCTCCACCGTGCCGACACCTGGAAAGGGCGTATCCTGAAATTCGGCAAGAATGACGTGACACCTCAAGAGTACGACCTGGACAAAGACGCACAGGTGGCACACGCCAATATCGCTATCGTGTCAAGTAATGTCATCGGAAAAGGTCCTGGACAGTCTGTAGAGCGCGACTTCCTCTCACAGGCGTTCTCCGACTTCATCTACGCCATCGTCATTGAGGAGTTGGGAATCCTCGGGGCTACCTTTGTGGTATTCCTATACATCATCCTGCTGTATCGCGCGGCACGTATTGCCAGTCGGTGCGAGAACAACTTCCCTGCTTTCCTGGTCATGGGACTTGCCCTTCTTCTGGTTGTACAAGCGGCATTCAACATGATGGTTGCCGTAGGACTGGCTCCCGTGACAGGACAGCCACTGCCCCTGATCTCCAAGGGTGGTACGTCGACCATCATCAATTGCGCCTATGTAGGGGCTATCCTCAGCATCAGCCGCTCGGCGAAAATGAAGAAAGAAACCGTTGACGCAAAAAATATCGAATAACATTCGCCAAAAAGAAATTTAATTTGTAATTTTGCAAGGCACTATTATATATAAGGTATATGGGTAAGGATTTAAGAGTGATTATCAGTGGAGGCGGTACTGGCGGGCATATTTTCCCCGCAGTGTCAATTGCCAACGCTATCAAGGCTTTACGTCCCGATGCTGACATCCTGTTTGTGGGGGCATTAGGACGCATGGAGATGCAGCGTGTTCCTGATGCTGGGTACAACATCAAAGGTCTGCCCATCTGCGGATTCGACCGCAAGAACTTACTGAAGAACATCAAGGTCCTATACAAGATATGGAAGAGCCAGCGAATGGCGAAGAAGATCATCAAGGACTTCAAGCCACAAGTGGCTGTGGGCGTAGGCGGCTATGCCAGTGGTCCCACGCTCAACAAAGCGGCATCGATGGGTATTCCCTGTCTTATCCAGGAACAGAACTCCTACGCCGGTGTTACCAATAAACTCTTGGCGAAGAAGGCGGAGAAGATCTGTGTCGCCTATGACGGCATGGAGCGTTTCTTCCCTGCGGAGAAGATCATCAAGACGGGAAATCCCGTCCGTCAGTCACTCTTGGAGACCACGATCTCCCAGGAGGAGGCTATCCGCTCGTTCCACCTCGACACCAACAAGAAGACAATCCTCTTGGTGGGCGGAAGCCTTGGAGCGCGCACCATCAATGAGAGTGTCATCCGCCATTTAGACCATATTCGGAACAGCGGTGTACAGTTTATCTGGCAGACAGGTAAATACTACCATGCACAGATTCTGGAGCAGTTGGAGAAGGAGGGAAAGCCCGAGAACCTCATCGTTACTGACTTCATCAGTGATATGGGCGTGGCTTACAAGGCTGCCGACCTGGTCATCAGCCGCGCCGGTGCCAGCAGTATCTCTGAGTTCTGCCTCATCGGCAAACCTGTCATCTTGGTACCAAGTCCCAATGTGGCTGAGGACCACCAGACGAAGAACGCCATGGCACTGGTCAACGTGGATGCCGCCCTCTACGTGAAAGACAGCGAGGCTCCCGCCATCTTACTCCCACTGGCGATAGATACCGTCAAGGACGAGGAGAAACTGACGTCTTTGAGAGAACATATACTGAAACTTGCGTTACCCGACTCGGCGGAGATTATCGCCAAAGAGGTTATCAAATTAGCAAACAATGGAGAATAAAGATATCAAGGCTGTATACTTCATAGGAGCAGGGGGCATCGGAATGAGTGCCATCGCCCGTTACTTCCTTTGCCAGGGACTTGTTGTCGCTGGCTATGACAAGACACCCAGTGACCTGACCCGTCAACTGGAGAAAGAGGGCATGCTGATCCATTACGAGGAGAACATCGACGCGATTCCTGCCGCCTGCAAGGATTCTGACTCCTGTCTGATTATCTATACGCCAGCCATACCCGCTGAGCATCAGGAGTTACAATATTTCCGTCAGAACGGTTTTGAGATCCAGAAACGTGCCCAAGTCTTGGGCATGCTCACCCAGCGCCATAAGGGACTCTGCGTGGCTGGTACGCATGGGAAGACAACCACCTCCACGATGTGCGCCCATATCATGCACCAGAGCCATCTGGACTGTAACGCCTTCTTGGGTGGTATCTCCAAGAACTACGGCACCAACTATATCCTTTCCGATTCCGACTATGTGGTCATTGAGGCGGATGAGTTCGACCGCTCCTTCCACTGGCTCCGCCCTTGGATGTCGGTCATCACCTCCACCGACCCTGACCATCTGGATATCTACGGCACTAAAGAGGCGTATCTGGAGAGTTTCCGCCACTACACAGAACTTATCCAGCCCGGTGGTGCCCTTATCATCCATCGTGACCTGGAGATGAAAGAGCAACTGCAGAAGGGCGTTGCCCGTTACGACTATGCGCTGAACGAGGGTGATTTCCACGCGGAGAATATCGTGATTGACAATGGTGAGATCACTTTCGACTTCATCTCGCCGATAGAGAATATCCCACACGTAGCACTGGGGCAACCCATCCCCATTAATATCGAGAACGGAGTGGCAGCAATGGCGATGGCACAATTGGCGGGATGCACGGCGGAGGAGATTCGTCGTGGCATGGAGACCTTCAAAGGGGTTGACCGCCGCTTTGACTTCAAACTGAAGAACGACAAGATCGTGTTCCTCAGCGACTATGCCCACCATCCCAAGGAAATCTACCAAAGTGCCAAGAGTATCAGAGAACTCTACCGCAACAGGAAGATCACCGCTATCTTCCAGCCCCATCTGTATACCCGCACCCGTGATTTCTACAAAGACTTTGCCGACGCGCTGAGTCAACTCGACGAAGTCATCCTCACAGAGATATACCCAGCCCGTGAGCAACCCATTGAGGGTGTCACCTCTGAGTTAATATACAACAACCTCCGCCCTGGCGTCGAGAAACAGATTGTCCGTAAGGACGATGTCCTCGACCTCGTCAAGCACCGTGACTTCGATGTACTGATCGTCCTCGGGGCAGGAGACTTAGACAACCAAGTGCCACAGATCACAGAGATTCTACAGAAGAGATGAATTACAATTGGAAGAAGTCTGCCATCATTTTGATAGATGTCGCTCTGGCATGCTATCTCTTTCTCGCCATCACGGCTTTCAATCAGCCTGATGACCAGAAAGCGGTATGCACCCAGGTGGATGTCAATATCGAGGACAGCAAGGTGGACGGATTCCTTGGTGGCGCGGAGATCAAAGAGCAACTCCAGCGGGCAAAGATCTATCCCCAGGGGCAACCCATGAAACAGATCAATGTCCGTAAGATAGAGGAGGCCATCCAGCAAAATCCTTTTGTCGAGAAAGCGGAATGCTTCAAGACCCAAGGCGGACATGTGAAGGTCAACCTCACCCAGCGACTGCCTGTCGTACGTGTCAAGGCAGACAATGGTGACGACTATTACGTGGATGCCCATGGCGACATCATGCCTAACACACGGTATACCAGCGACCTGGTTATCGCCACAGGCAATATCACTCGCCCTTATGCCCAGAAGAAGTTGGCTCGCATCGGCAAATTCATCATGCAGAACACTTTCTGGCAGAGCCAGATAGAACAGTTGCATGTCCTTGCCGACGGCTCTATTGAGATGGTGCCACGCATCGGCGACCATATCATCTATCTGGGACAGGCGACGAATATCCAACAGAAACTCAACCGACTGGAGAAATTCTATCGCTACGGATTGAGTGAGGCTGGCTGGAACAAATACTCCTATATCAATCTGGAGTTTGACAACCAGATTATCTGCAAGAAGAGAAGAAAATAATAAAACAAGATAAAGATGCCAAAAGAATTTATTGTTGCTATCGAACTGGGGTCATCCAAGATGACAGGTATCGCAGGAAAGAAGAACCTTGACGGCAGTATCCAAGTATTAGCCGTGGTGAAGGAGGACTCTTCCGCCTTCATCCGCAAGGGTTATGTGTACAACATCGACAAGACAGCACAATGTCTTGCCTCTATTGTCAGCAAACTGGAGAAACAACTCAAGACATCTATCACACAAGTGTATGTGGGAGTGGGAGGACAGTCCATCCGCTCTATCCGTAACATCATCTCTAAAGAGTTGCCCGCCGACACGGTGGTGACACAAGACATGGTGATAGAACTGATGGATGCCAACCGTAATATGAAATACCCTGACCAGGAGATCCTTGACGCTGCGGTACAGGAATACAAGGTGGACTCCCAACTCCAACTGGACCCCGTAGGCATTCAGTGCAGCCATATCGAGGGTAACTTCCTCAACATCCTGCAACGCAAGGCATTCTACAAGAACCTTAACATGTGCTTCGAGACTGCGAATATCAACGTGGCGGAGATGTATCTGGCACCACTGGCTCTTGCCGACAGCGTCCTCACCGAGACGGAGAAGCGGTCAGGCTGTGCCTTGGTAGACCTGGGCGCCGACACGACAACGGTCAGTGTCTACTCCAAGAATGTGCTGCGCCATCTTGCCGTCATCCCACTGGGTGGCAATAATATCACCAAGGATATCGCCTCGTTGCAGATGGAGGAGCACGACGCAGAGAAGATGAAACTGAAATACGCCTCCGCTTTCACCGAGAATAACGACATCGACAACAACCTGAAATATCCTATCGACCAAGACCGTCAGGTGGAGAGCCGTAAGTTCGTGGAGATCGTGGAGGGACGCTTGGAGGAGATCATCGCCAATGTCTGGTGCCAAGTTCCAGAGGAGTTATGCGACAAGTTGCTGGGCGGCATCATCCTCACTGGCGGCTGCTCCAATATGAGAGACATCGAGAAGGCTTTTGCGAACTATACGCATATCGACAAGATACGTACTGCGAAGTTCGTCACCCAGACCATCGTCTCCAACCTGCCGGAGGTAACGGCAAAAGACGGACGGATGAACACGGTCCTCGGACTGCTTGCCAAGGGCGACATCAACTGCGCAGGTCATGAGATAGACCCCAACGGCGACCTCTTTGGCGGAAAACAGACTCAGCAGGACAATCCTCTCGACCAGCGCAGGGCACGCCAGGCTGTGGAGACCCCCGCAGGCGTGGTACGCACCGCAGAGGAGATTCGCAGGGCTGAGGAGGAGGCTCGCCAGAAGCGTGAGGATGAGGAGCGCCTCGCCCGTGAGAAAGCCGAGGAGGAGGCTCGCATCGAGGCAGAGCGTCGCAAGGAGAACAGTCCTATCAGTAAGATGGGACGCTGGCTGAAGAAGTTCGGACAGGAAATCATTAAAGAAGAGGATTAAAAAGATTAGCATATATGGACAATGTATTACTGGATTTCGGTGCACCCGAAAAGGAGAACAGCATCATCAAGGTGATTGGTGTTGGCGGTGGAGGCGGCAATGCCGTCAACCACATGTATCGTGAGGGTATCCACGACGTGACTTTTGTGCTCTGTAATACAGATAACCAGGCACTTAACGACTCCCCCGTCCCCGTTCATCTGCAACTGGGCAAGGAAGGACTGGGTGCTGGTAACAAACCCGAGAAGGCACGTGCTGCCGCCGAGGAGAGTATCGAGGATATCAAGCGCATGCTGAGCGATGGTACCCGTATGGCATTCATCACGGCAGGCATGGGCGGAGGTACAGGTACTGGAGCAGCCCCCGTCATCGCCCGTATCTCCAAGGAGATGGGCATCCTGACGGTAGGTATCGTCACGATTCCTTTCCGCTTCGAGGGCGACCGTAAGATTGACCAGGCGCTCGATGGCGTCGAGGAGATGGCGAAGCATGTCGATGCCCTCCTGGTCATCAACAACGAGCGTCTGCGTGAGATTTACCCTGAACTCTCCGTGCTCGATGCCTTCGGAAAGGCAGACGACACCCTTTCCGTCGCCGCCAAGTCGATTGCGGAGATCATCACCGTACACGGACTCATCAACCTCGACTTCAACGATGTGAAGACCGTCCTGAAGGATGGTGGCGTCGCTATCATGTCGACAGGTTATGGTGAGGGCGAAGGACGTGTGAAGAAGGCTATCGACGACGCCCTGAACTCTCCGCTGCTCAACGACAACGACGTGTTCAACTCCAAGAAGATTCTGCTGAGCATCTCGTTTGCGGGCAGCAAGGACGGCAAGGACTCCCTGATGATGGAGGAGATGAACGATGTCAATGAGTTCATGGCGAAATTCGGCGACTTCGAGATCAAGTGGGGACTCGCCACCGATCCCGAACTGGGCAAGAAGGTGAAGGTCACCATCCTCGCCACTGGTTTCGGCATCGAGAACGTAGACGGCATGAACGGACACCTGAAGCGTCACACCCAAGAGGAGGCGACACGCCTCGCAGAGCAACAGGAGCGTGAGGCAGAGCGTCAGGACCGCCGCAATCGCTATTATGGCTCAGAGGGCTCTACAAAGCGTTACAAGCGCCGTCCGCATATCTATCTGTTCCGCCCCGATGACCTCGACAACGACGATGTCATCTCAGCCGTAGAGCAGACACCTACCTACAAACGTACTCGTGAGATTCTCGACAGTATCTACAGCCAGGCGAGTGGTGATGAGCCACAACAGCAGAGCGAGGCTTCACAGGAGCCTATACAGGGTACTATCGTGTTCTCATAGGAACCGCATCCTACCACAATTGTTGGAGCACTGCCAGACTTTTCATCTCGGGAAAGTCTGGCAGATGTTGTTTGTAATAGAGCAACAGCACGTCCATGATGCGATGACGGTCATGACGGGAGAGTTGGAACAGATGCATGGTGGAGAAATCCATACGCATCAACAGCATCATCAACTTTGCCTCTTGAGGCGGTAAAAAGTCATGATGCATGGGAACCTGCATAGAGAAGCAACCACTACGAAGATCGAAGACCGACTGCTCCGCATACCCCTCCAGGTTCGGATAGAACCCCAAGAAGCGTGAGAGGCGCATCAGGAAGGTGAGATGGAAGTTGGCAAAGCCCTCCCCTGCCGCATCCAGCCATTGCACGGAGTCGGCGATATAGTCAAACAACGGCTCGTTGCACTGCTCTGAGCGCAGACCGTGATACAGGAACTCTGCCACAAACATGCTGATGGCAAGTTTCTCCGCCGAGAGAGGTATCGACACATAAGGAATCAACAGACGCGCATCCGACAGTTTCTGAAGTTGTACCCGCTGTCGCACCTCACAGGTGATCTCCAATAAGGTCATCGGCTGGAAATACTGTTTCTTGACACGCGACTTATTCGTCTTGGGGACCGACACGACAAAAGACAACCTTCCCAAAGACTTTGTGAACATATCCACAATGACTTTCGACTCGCCATACTTCAAAGTATGTAATACGATGGCTTCTGTTTTCACTAACACGAGGGCGAAGTTACATAAAAAATGAGAGAAAACAACATTTTTCAGCAAGAAAATTTTGCCAGACGGAAAAATTGCAGTACCTTTGCACCCGCTAAAAGAGACGCTGGTCCCTTCGTCTATCGGCTAGGACGAGAGATTTTCATTCTCTAAAGAGGAGTTCGACTCTCCTAGGGACTACTTTTAAATCCGTCATCTGCACAGCCAAGTGCTACCTTCGGGAAACGGTGGCGGAGGGTGTCAAAACCCGCCCAGGGCAGCCTATAAGACGTAAGACCCATAAGCTTTAATATTAACAATAAAACTAAAAGAAAAAAATGGCAAATCACAAGTCATCCCTGAAGAGAATTCGTCAGGACAAGAAAAAGGCTGAGCATAATCACTATTATGCAAAGACCATGCGTAATGCTGTTCGCAAATTGCGTGCTATGACCGACAAGGAAGAGGCAACAAAGTTGTACCCCAGTGTACAGAAGATGCTGGACAAGTTGGCTAAGACCAATATTATCCACAAGAACAAGGCCGCTAACATCAAGTCTAGTCTTGCCGCTCACATCAACAAACTTTAAAATAGCAAAAAAGCATAAAAAGGTCAGATAAACTTTGTTTATCTGGCTTTTTTTTTGTAATTTTGCAAGCATAATAGTACTAGTTATAACAATGGCAGAAGAACTGAACAAAGAAAACAATTATTCCGCGAGTAATATTCAAGTGCTCGAGGGCTTAGAGGCAGTGCGTAAGCGCCCAGCCATGTATATCGGTGATATCAGCGAGAAGGGCTTGCACCATTTGGTAAACGAGACCGTCGACAACTCTATCGACGAGGCGATGGCAGGTTACTGTACCCATATTGAGGTAACCATCAACGAGGACAACTCCATCACAGTATTAGATAATGGTCGTGGTATTCCCGTCGACGAGCATGAGAAGATGCACAAGTCGGCATTGGAGGTCGTCATGACCGTCCTCCATGCGGGAGGTAAGTTCGACAAGGGTTCCTATAAGGTGTCTGGCGGTCTGCATGGTGTGGGTGTCAGTTGTGTCAACGCCCTCTCCACCCACATGATGTCGCAGGTGTTCCGCAACGGACATATCTACCAGCAGGAATACGAGAAGGGAAAGCCCCTCTACGACGTGAAGATCGTAGGCGACACCGACAAGACAGGTACCCGTCAGCAGTTCTGGCCCGACGGCAGCATCTTCACCACTACGGAGTATAAGTACGACATCATCGCCCGCCGTATGCGTGAACTCGCCTACCTGAACGCAGGCATCACCATCACCTTGAAGGACATGCGCCCTGACGAGGAAGGCAAACTGAGGGAGGAGGTCTTCCATGCCAAGGACGGACTGAAGGAGTTCGTGCGCTACGTCGACCGTCACCGTACCCACCTCTTCGACGATGTCATCTACCTGAAGACGGAGAAGCAGGGAGTGCCTATTGAGGTCGCTGTGATGTACAATACCGACTATACGGAGAATATCCACTCTTACGTCAATAATATCAACACCATTGAGGGTGGTACCCACTTGGTAGGTTTCCGTATGGCACTGACCCGTACGCTGAAGAAATACGCCGATGCCGACCCCCAGATCTCCAAGCAGATCGAGAAGGCGAAGATAGAGATTGCCGGTGAGGACTTCCGTGAGGGTCTCTCCGCCGTCATCTCCATCAAGGTGGCAGAGCCTCAGTTCGAGGGACAGACCAAGACGAAACTGGGTAACTCCGAGGTGGCAGGTGCCGTCCAGCAGGCTGTCGGCGAGGCACTAAGCAACTACCTGGAGGAGCATCCGAAAGAGGCGAAACTCATCTGCGACAAGGTGGTACTTGCCGCTACCGCCCGTATCGCCGCCCGTAAGGCACGTGAGAGCGTACAGCGCAAGAACCCGATGACGGGTGGCGGTCTGCCTGGTAAACTCGCCGACTGCTCTAACAAGGATCCGAAAGACTGTGAGATCTTCCTCGTCGAGGGTGACTCCGCAGGTGGCTCCGCCAAGCAGGGTCGTGACCGTCATTTCCAGGCAATCCTCCCTTTGCGCGGTAAGATCCTGAACGTGGAGAAAGTACAATGGCACCGTGTCTTCGAGGCTGAGTCCGTGATGAACATCATCCAGTCTATCGGCGTACGCTTCGGTGTAGAGGGCGAGGGCGACCGTGAGGCGAATATCGACAAGTTGCGTTACGACAAGATCATCATCATGACCGACGCCGATGTCGATGGCTCTCACATCGACACCCTTATCATGACACTCTTCTACCGCTTCATGCCACAGGTCATCCAAGGTGGTCACCTCTATATCGCCACCCCACCGCTCTATAAGTGCACGTATAAGAAATTCTCGGAATACTGCTATACGGAGCAGCAGCGTCAGGCGTTCATCGACAAGTATGTGGACGGACGTGACGACGACAAGGCGCTGCACACCCAGCGTTACAAAGGTCTTGGTGAGATGAACCCGGAGCAACTCTGGGAGACCACCATGAACCCGGAGAACCGTCTGCTGAAGCAGGTGACTATCGAGAATGCCGCAGAGGCTGACGAGATCTTCTCCATGCTGATGGGCGATGACGTAGAGCCACGCCGTGAGTTCATCGAGAAGAACGCCACCTACGCGAATATTGACGCATAACAAAACAACTGAGGTACGATAGACTATACAACCTATATCTTCGATCTTGACGGGACGCTGCTCGACACATTAGGTGACTTGGCAGCGTCCGTCAATTTTGCGCTGCGCACCCATGGCATGCCACAGCATTCCATCGGCGACATACGACGCTTCGTAGGCAATGGCATCCGTCTGTTGATGGAGCGTGCCGTACCCGACGGTGCCGAGAACCCCCTTTTCGACGAGGCTTTCGCCACCTTCCGCCAGTATTATATGCAGCACTCGCTCGACACGACCCGTCCCTACGAGGGCATCCCCGAGGTATTACAGACACTGAGCCGCCGTGGCTGCCACCTTGCCGTTGTCAGCAATAAGTTCATGCCGGCGACCCAGGAACTGGTACGCCATTTCTTTCCAGAGATAAAAGTCGCTATTGGGGAACATGAGGCAGAGGGCATCCGCAAGAAGCCTGCTCCTGACACCGTCCACGAGGCGTTGCGCCAGTTGGGTGTCGACAAAGAGCATGCCGTCTATATCGGTGACAGCGATGTCGATATCGAGACCGCCCGCAATGCGGGACTCCCCTGCATCAGTGTCCTCTGGGGCTTCCGAGACCATGACTTCCTCCTCCGCCATGGTGCCACCACTTTCATCAATCGCCCAGAGGAACTGTTAGCGTAGACTACAAGTCAAACACACGCCCTCAGATGCCGCCGCACGGTCTTGCGGGCAATACCCAACTGGTTCTCCACCTTTTTATATGGGACATGCAACTGTTGGGAGATCTCACTGACCCTCATCCCATCATAGATATGAAGACGGTAAACCTCCCTGCACTCCTCGGAAAGACGAGCCAGGGAACGCTCCATACGCTCCATGATCTGACGGGCAGAGAAGACCGACTCCATCGTGTCGTCGCTGTCATCATGACGACGGATATAATGCTCATATTCCTCGTAGACATGACGGCGACGGTAGTAGTCGGCTATCAGATGACGTGCCATGGTATAGATAAGACAGGGCATGGTCTGCTCAGTGATCAACCGATGACCACTGAGCAGACGCAGGAAGAGGTTCTGGACCATATCCTGAGCCTCGTCCCTGTCTTGTATTCGAATCGCAACGAAATCGACGATTTCACCGCGATGTCGAGCGTAATAGTCAGTGATTAGCGTCTGATTATTCATTGACTACCTTCTGTATCGTTCCGTCCTCATTGTAGAACAAGCGCTGTACTTTCAGACTGCGCAGATGGGTCACATCATTGGAGGGAACACAGTCGTGGTAGAAGAGATACCACTGTCCCTTGTACTCCACAATGCTATGATGGGTGGTCCAGCCTACGACGGGGTCAAGGATCACGCCCTGATAGGTGAACGGTCCGTAGGGGTTGTCGCCAATGGCATAGCAGAGGAAGTGGCTGTCGCCCGTGGAATAGGAGAAATAGTACTTCCCGTTATATTTATGCATCCATGACGCCTCGAAGAAGCGATGGGGGTCGCCAGCCTTCAGTGGTTCCCCGTTCTTGTCGAGGATGACGACAGGACGTGGAGCCTCTGCAAACTGCAGCACGTCGTCGCTCATGCGGACGACACCGCTATGGATGGCAGGGGCATCGGCTTGGGCGAAGAGTTCGCCTTTGTGGTCGGGTGCCGCACCGAGGTCGATGAGTCCGTTATCATCACCATACTTGCCGAAGACGGGTGCCACACCGTTAGGCAGCGGGTGCCACCACTGCAACTGTCCACCCCAGAGTCCTCCAAAGTAGCAGTATATCTGTCCGTCATCGTCCTTGAACACGCTGGGGTCGATAGAGAAAGAGCCACGGATGGGCTGCGGCTGTGGTACGAAAGGTCCCTCGGGCTTGTCGGCAACGGCGACACCGAGACGGAACACGCCATCGTAGGCCTTTGCGGAGAAGATGAGGTAATACTTACCGTCTTTCTCCACGACATCATTATCCCACATCTGCTTCTCTGCCCAGGGCACATCCTTCACGTCGAGGATCACGCCGTGGTCGGTAGCCTCGTCGTTCTCCACGTCATTGAAGGAGAGCACATGGTAGTCTTTCATCTGGAAATGCCCGCCGTCATCGTCGAAACACTCGCCGGCATCCCAGTCATGACTGGGGTATACATACAATTTGCCATTAAACACGTTGGCTGAGGGGTCAGCCATGTAATCACTCGGGAATAAGTAACGTGGTAACTTTGCCATAGTCAGTAGTTATTAAGTTAATACTATTTTCTGTTCTTCTTAGTTTTCTTCCCCGTCTCTTTCTGCTGGGGTCTCACCAGATTGATCAGCGACTGCACGAAAGGCTTGCGCTGGTTCTGGCGGTCATACAGCGTGGCATAGTCGGTACGCCCCTTGATGGGGAAGTCGTTACGCCAGGAACTGGCATCGTTCAGACACCAGAAACTGACACGCTGGATGTCCTTCCGATGGCGGATCAGCAGTTGGTAGAAACTCACCCAGAACTGCTCTATCTCCGCCTCTTTCTCCTTGGTCAGCCCGCTCTTGTAGGGGTCCATCTCAGGGCGATAGGCGAAACGGTCACTGATATTAGCGCCTGAGAAGCCGTAGGGGTTGGGCAGGACGGTAAGGTCGAGTTCCGTAAATGCTGTGGGGATGCCCAGAGAGGCTATCGTATTGATGGAATGCTCGTATTCCTCGATATAGTTGTTGCCCTCCAGTACCAGATGTCCCTGCATGCCGATGGCGCTGACGGGCAGTCCCTGCTGGAGTAGCGGACGGAAGAAACGCGCCACGCCCTCCACTTTCGCCGCCTTGTTCATCGAGAAGTCCTGGTAGTACAACTCCGCCTGAGGGTCTGCCTCATGCGCATAACGGAAGGCAAGGGGGATATAGTCGGTCCCCAGAATCTGATAGAACAGGCTCTGACGGGGCGTGCCGTCATCCTCGAAAGCCTCGTTGACCACATCCCAGGCGTCCACACGACCTTTGAAGTGGTTGACGATAGTATAGATATGCTCGCGCATGCGCTTTCTCAACACGTCCGCGGAGACCAGGTTGCCCTTCTCGTCGTAGTGGAACCACGGGGCACACTGGGAATGCCAGATCAGACAATGCCCCAGCACCTTCATGCCCGCCGCTTTCGCCTTGTCGACAAACTTGTCGGCAAGGGTGAAGTCATAGACACCCTCCTTCGGGTGTATTACCTCGCACTTCATACAGTTCTCTGCGACGACCCAGTTGAAGTTCTTCTCGATAACAGCCCAGTCGGCTGTCTGGTCGCCACTGACAAAACCTGTAACATCAAAGACGTTCGTAGCGTTCTGCTCCGCCTCCACCTCCCACTGGTTGACGCTGACACCCGTGTACCAATAGTCACGATAGGCGTCCGTCAAGGTGGTCTCGGCGGTATTGAGGCAGCATTGCTCATCCGCACTTCTCAGTGTGGATTGAGCAAATACTACATCTGTCGCTATCCACGAAAACAAAAATACAACTACTAACCTAAACTTTATGTCCATATCTACATGATTAATGATGTTATTATTCGATTTCTGTTGCAAAAATAATAAATTCTTCGCAAAATCCTATTCGATTTTGTAACATAAACCTATGTTTTTTGTCTCATCACTTTAAAAAAAGCACATTTTCTTTCCGTTTCCCCTCCTTTTTTTATATTTTTGCAACAAATCAACAAAAATTAAGCATAAAATGATGAGACTCAGAATTACTACGATTATCTCTCTGCTGCTCTGCGTACTCTTCGCCCAGGCGAAAGTGCAACTCCCACAACTTTTCCAGTCGGGAATGGTGGTGCAGCGCGGGAAAAAGGTACCAGTGTGGGGTACTGCCGCCCCTGGTGAGCGGATATCCGTCCGTTTCAATAAGTTCCAAACGGTGATTATCGCCGATTCCAACGGGAGATTCCGCACGGAATTACCTGCGATGAAAGCAGGGGGACCCTATACCCTGATGGTGGGCGATGTGGTGCTGACCAATGTGCTGGTGGGCGATGTGTGGCTCTGCTCCGGACAGTCGAACATGGATGTGACCATCGAACGGGTCTATCCGCAATATGTGAAGGAGATCGACCAGTTGTCGAACCCCAACGTCCGCCTGTTCCGTGTGCAGAACGAGACGAACACCCATGGCGTACAGGAGGATATCCGTCCTACCTCCATCAACTGGAAACCGCTTACCAAGGACGACGCATGGCTTTTCTCCGCCCTCGGCTCTTTCTTCGGGCAACGGATGGCGAAGCAGACGGGAGTCCCTCAGGGCATCATCGTGAACAGTTGGGGCGGTACCCCTGTGGAGGCGTGGGTGTCAGCCGACTCTCTGGAGAAAGACTACCCGCTCTATGTGGAGAAGACAAAACTCTACCAGAACGACGACTACGTGAAGGCACAGGCTCGTGCCAACCAACTTGCCGACCAACGCTGGTATGAGATCATGAACGAGAGTGACCCTGGCATCCAAGAGCATTTCGTCCTTCCCGACTATGACGACAGCGCTTGGGAAACCGTCAACCAGTATTCGATGGAATGGGCGAAAAAGAATGGTCGTGGCATCATTGGCAGCATCTGGCTCCGCCAGCACATACAGGTGGACAAGGCACATGCGGGCAAGCCCGCACGGTTGTTGCTCGGTACGCTCTTCGACGCCGACTATACCTATCTTAACGGTAAAGAGATCGGTCGTACCTACTACCAGTATCCGCCTCGCCGCTACGACATTCCAGAGGGACTGCTGCGAGAGGGCGATAATGTCATCACCATCCGCTTTGTCAATAAATACGGTACGGCACATTTCATCAAGGAGAAACCCTACATGATCGCGTTTGGCGACGATCGCTTCAGCCTGAACCCACTGCCCAAGGACGTGATCCCACTCAGTGAGCAATGGAAGCACCACGCAGGTGCGGAGATGCCGTCATGTCCCAGCGGGGATGTCTCGCTTCAGAATCTCCCCACCACCCTTTACAATGCCGTCGTCTATCCCCTTGCCCCCTACGCCATCAGTGGTGTCGTATGGTATCAGGGGGAGTCGAACACAGGCAATCCCGCTCCTTATGCCGACCTGCTGCAAAAGATGATAGGCAACTGGCGCACGCTATGGAACAATCCCAAACTGCCGTTCTGCGTCGTACAACTTGCCAACCACTTGGAGCCCTCTGAGCAACCTCAGCCCTACTCGGGATGGGCGCAGTTGCGTGAGGCACAACGACAGGTTGCCGCCAACGACCCCTATACAGCACTCGCTGTAGCCGTCGACCTCGGTGAAACCGTCGATATTCACCCCTTGCGCAAAAAAGAGGTGGCAGAGCGTGTCGGGCTCTGCATGGACCAACTGGTCTACGGCAAGAAAGTGGCGCTCTCCCCCCAGCCTGTCAGCGCGAGGAGAGAGGGCAACCAGGTCATCGTCACCTTCGACCAACCCCTTCAGGAGGGTGAGCAAGCGGAGTTTGAACTGGCTGGTGCCGACAAGAGATTCGTCAATGTGAAGGCAGTGGCAAAAGGTCATCAGGTGTCGTTGGAATCGACGATTTCGCAACCATCCTTCGTCCGCTACGCTTGGAAAGACAACCCCATCCGTGCCAACCTCTATTCCAAACACGACCTTCCCGCCACACCTTTCGAACTTCAGATCACAGAATAAACGAATAGAGGCTGCTTCCACTTCGGAAACAGCCTCTATCTTTTTTTACTCACCTATTACTTATTGCGCTCCTCGATCTTCTTGTTGATGTCGTCGATCACCTCATCCGTCAACTCATAGCGAGAGATGATGAAGATAGCCAACAACAGCAGGATGGCGGGGATGACACAGACAAGCCATAAGATGCCCTCCTCAGCGAAAGGAGTCTGCTCGATCACGTTGCTGTTATAGCCCACATACGCCAGTACCGCAGGACCTACGATACTTCCGAAGGTCATACCAGCCTTGAAGAACAAGCCCGTCAAGGCGTTGACAATACCAGAGATACGACGACCTGTCGTGTACTCACCGTAGGAGATCACCTCAGGAACCAGTGCCCACATATAGCCTGTCGCCACGATAACACCTGTCGACTTGATAAACTGAGCCACGTAGATCATCGTCATGCTCGGATGCTCCATCTTGGAGATGGCATAGAGCATCGCCATACCGACGATGGCTGCACCAAGGAAGATATAGAACATGTTCTTCTTACCTACCATACGCTTGAACCAAGGTACCAGAGGCATGAACAGGAAGGCGGGCAGCGAGCCCAGAGCCATGAAGATGGACAACTCCTGGGCGGAGCCATGCAGGTTGCTGTTCACAAAATAGGCACCTGCGGCATTACCTACCGACATCATCGCGAAAGCGGTGATGAAGAAGAAGGCAAGCACTCGCAGGGGACGGTTGCGCAGGAACTCCATCCAGAGGTCGCTGACCTTCACGTCCTCCGTGGTTTTCGCATCCATGACGACACGCTCCTTGCACTGTGAGAAGCAGAACACGAGGAGGCAGAAGCCGATGATGGCGTAAATGGTCATCGTCGTGAACCATGCCGAGGGGTCTTTCGGAAGACTGTCAGAGGGCGCGCCTGCTATCAGGGCGATAAACAGGGGCAGACCGGAGTTCACAGCAAGACCACCGAGATTTGCCATAAACATACGCACTGAGGTGAGCACGGTGATCTCGTCCGTGTCACGCGTCAGCGAGGAGTTCAGGGCTCCATACGGCACATTGATAAAGGTATAGAGCAACTGCATGGAGATATAGGTCACATACGCATAGATCAACGATGGCGCAAAACCATTATAGAAGCACAAGATGGCGAAGCCCGAGAGCGGAATACCCACATAGAGCAGGTACGAGCGGTATTTTCCATAACGCGGGTTGCTCTTGTCGATCAAGGTACCGACGATGGGATCCCATATCACGTTTGCCACATTACCCACCAGGAACATGACTGCCACCGCCGACGGGGTGAGTCCATAGATGTCGGTGTAGAAGAACAGCAGGTAAGTACAAATTACCTGGAAGATCAGGTTTTGCGCCAGGTCACCCGAGCCAAAACCGATTCTTTGAATCCACGAAAGTTTATAGAAACCTTTCGATTCTTGTGCATTTTCGTTTGTTGCCATTGTTGTTGTTAGTTTAAATATTTACGTTTTCTGCTGCAAAAGTAACAATTAATTTTCAAATTCACCCTTGTTTTTGTAACATAAATCGCAAAGAACATGAGAACTACACCTTATTACTACATAAAACGGCGTTAAAAAGCATAAAAATTTAAGGTTGTAGACATCTGAATATGTGAAATTTAATTCTTACCTCATAACCTTGCCGAGGTGAAGGCTTCAAGCCCCATACGTAGTTCTCTCTTCGAGAGAGAACGTAGTATGTGGGGCTAGGTGAAGCGACCTTCACCGAGGCACCTGAAGCGAAATCTTTGAGTCACATGTCCTGTGAATGAAGCCTCCATTCAATCCGTTTGAACGTTACAAACGGGTCGAATGTAACGTTCAAACTCCCTGAAAGTAACATCGAAGATGAGAAGATGACAAGGACACTAAAAAACAAAAAAACGGGAAAAAACGGGAAAGAATCGAAAAGAATCGGCAAGAATGGGAAAGAATCGGAAAGCGACTTTCCGCAATGTAGTAACTTTGCATCGTCTCACTCCTCCCTCACTCGCCAAGAGTTCTTTGATTTATTGTCACACCAATTTCCTTGAACGAAGTATTTCTTTGAAAGCAAAGATAGGATCTAGTCGGTTTACAAATAGAACACGGACTCTGGCCCCATGCAGAAAAGGAGGTCGAGGATGGAGAGGTTGGGCTGGAAGCCATAGCGGTGCTGGAACACCTGCCAGTAGGGCTTCGCCTCAAAGTCGGGGTCTGGTTGCGGATGCTTGGCGTGGATGATGTCACGGAAGTCGGGAAAGACTGTTTCCCTCTGGTATTCCTTGGTGTATTCCACACGAGGATGGATATCTATCAACTCACAGATCTTTTGCCGTATCTCCTCGTTGAAATCGACCAAAAAGTCGTATTTGCGCTCAAAGAACGGTCGGATGTCATCTGCGTAATACTCGAAGAAAGGACTCTCGCTATAGGCACTCTGCAAGGCATTCCAATGAATGCGCCGCCATTGGTTATGGTCGCTGATGCGGAGGTCCTTGACTAACTGACCATGATGCTCCACAGGAACGGTGAGCGCCTGCAGTCCGTTCGCCGTGGCGATGACACAGCGGTTTCGGTAGGTCTGTTTCTGGTAGGAGTCATGCTGCTCAATCAGACAAAGGTCATAGCGGTACAGTTTCTGATACCACTGCACGGGACCGAAATAGGTGGTTTGCAATAGGGCGGTAGTCATTGAAGCATCCTTTCCTTCCGATAGCCCTCCAAGAAATTCTTGCTGTCGTCATGACTATAGAGGATGGTCACGACACGTCCGATAATCTGCTGCTCCGAGATAAACCCCAGATGACGGGAGTCGGCAGGATTCTTGGGATGGATGGACTCCAGCCAGTAGTAGTCAGCGTCGGCACAGTCTCTCAACCCTGGGACGACGACCACTCCGTCCTGCATCCGTATCGTATCGCCAGGCACTGCCGTACAACGGGCAATAAACTCGCCTGGTATGGAGTCGCCAGGCAGGTCGAAGAGCACGATATCGCCACGCGCTACGGGTTGGCGCAGCATCCTGCTATAGGGCAGCAGTCCGTTGCCGTCCACCCGCAAGCCATAACTCCATCTGTTGACCAGCAGACGGTCGCCACTGACGTAGACAGGTTGCAGTCCAGCCCCCTCGACGGTATAGACGGAAAAAGCCAAAGCACGGAAAGCAAGCACCAGTACGAACGCTGATGCCAGTGCTATCACGAACTTCAGCCTGTCAGACATCTTACTTGATATTGTCTACGAAGCGGAACAGACGGTTCCATCGGATGCCAGAGAAGCCACCACGGTCCGGGTCGCTGCTCCACCAGATGAAGATAGGCTTACCCACGATATGGTCTTCCGGCACAAAGCCCCAGTAACGGGAATCGAGAGAGTTATGACGGTTGTCACCCATCATCCAGTAGTAGTCGAGTGTAAAGGTATAGGACGTGGCGACCTTGCCGTTGATGAGGATCTTGCCGTCCTTCACCTCCAAGGTGTTTCCCTCATAGGTACGGATGCACCGCTCATAGACTGGCAGGTTCTCCATCGTCAACTGGATGCTCTTGCCCTTGGCGGGAATCCAGACGGGACCGTAGTTGTCACGTGTCCAGTGCATATTTCCGTTAAGGGGGTAGATATCCAGTTCGCTTGCCTCGGTATTCAAGGTGACCGTCTCCGCATAGCCTCTCTTCTTCAGTTCCTCTGCCGCATGCCGGGTCAGTGGCATGTATCCCGCTGTATTCAGCGACATGACATCCTCCATGGTGATACCCAGTTCCTTCATGACATCATCATCCAGACGCTGACGGAGTTTCACCTTATAGGTGTACTGTACGTTATCCGGCTCCTTGTTAGCCTTACCATCCAGATAGATGATGCGATCCTTGATCTGCAAGGTCTGTCCTGGCAATCCCACGCAACGCTTGACATAATTCTCACGACGGTCAGTGGGACGGGTGTCTATCAGCCCGTATTCCTGCTGGTTGCGCACGATCTCGCTACGTCCTGACTGATAGAGGAAATTGAAGTATTGCTGACGCTGCTCCACCGTCAGGGAATCAGGATTCGGACGTTGCGGATACATCTGATAACCCAGTTGGTAGCACATCTGATAGAAGTCGTAAGCCTGATACTGCGGGGCACTGCACAGGGTGTCGCCTGCTGGATAGTTGAACACCACGATGTCATTCAGTTCCACCTTCCCCAATCCCTTCACACGACGATAGTCCCAGTGAGGCCACTCGATGTAACTCTTGCATTGGAACAAAGGGAGCGTGTGCTGTGTCAGAGGCATCGTCAGTGGTGTCTCTGGGATACGGGGACCATAACTCACCTTCGACACGAAGAGGTAGTCGCCCGTCAGCAGGCTCTTCTCCAGCGAACTGGAGGGTATCACATAGTTCTGGAAGAAGAACAGGTTGATGAAATACACGGCGACGAGGGCGAACACCAGCGCGTCGACCCATGACATCACGAACTTGATGGGACCCTCCGCGTCTTTCCACCACTGCCAACGTATCTTCTTCGAGATATATACATCATAGATAAAAGGTATTACCAACAGTCCCCACCATGACTTCACCCAGTAGAGGAAAAGGAGGTATAATACCAATACGATGATGAACTTAGTCCACTGGACTTTCATGTTCAGTTTTTTCTTCTCTCTGTCTTCCATCACTTAGAATTTAAACATGTCGGAAATGGTGAGCAGTCCCTGATGCTCCTTCGTATACTCCGCGGCAAGCACGGCACCGAGGGCAAAGCCCTTACGGCTATGGGCATCGTGGGTGATCGTAATCAGGTCGGCATCGGAGTCATAACGGATGGTATGGATGCCTGGCACCTCGCCACGACGGATATGGTCGACACGGAGGAACTGCTTGTCTGTCGTATCCTCTTTCCAAGCCTCTTTACGGTCGATACGCTCCACAATCTCCTCTGCGAGGGTGATCGCCGTACCACTGGGATGGTCGAGTTTATGCACATGGTGCGTCTCCTCCATCTCCACATCGTACTGGGGGAACTGGTTCATAATCTTGGCAAGATACCTATTGACTGCGGAGAAGATGGCAACACCGATGCTGAAGTTCGAAGCCCAGAACAAAGTCTTGCCGCCCTCCGTACAAGCCTTGCGCACGTCATCGCCATGCTCTGTCATCCAGCCCGTACTGCCTGATACCACCTTCACGCCTTTCTCCCAAGCCTTCAGATAGTTGCCATAGGCAGCCTGCGGAGCCGTAAACTCAATAGCGACATCCGCAGAGGCAAAGGCAGGAGCGTTAAAATCCTCCTGATTGTCGATATCAATGATACTCACGATCTCATGACCACGGTCAAGGGCGATCTGCTCAATCATCTTGCCCATCTTGCCATAGCCTATCAATGCTATTTTCATAAACCTATATACCTATATTATATATTAATAATGTGAATTATTCGGCAAAGTTTATCAGTATTCTCTCTCGTATCAGTTGAACAGATAGCGGATGGTGAACATGATCTGGTAAGTAGAGGCGACATTCAGGAAGTTCTGCGAGGTGCTGAGGTGGCGAGCACCATCCACCGTGTTATAGGTATACTTACCACTCTTATAGGTCAGCAAGTCATTACCCGTAATCTGCTTGTAGAGTCCCCAGTCCTTACAGAGGAAGTTCGGCAGGTTGAGGATATCGAGTCCCAACTGTAAGGTGTGCTTCTGCTTACCCAGCATGATGCTCATGTCGCGGGTATATTTGAAGTCGAGTTGATGGTGCCAAGGCATCTTCGCGCCACCACGCTCGGTGTACTGTCCCTTGCGGTCTTTCAGGTAGTCGTCCTGATTGATGAACGCCCAGAAGTCGTCACGCTGCATATCAGCCGTGTAGGTTGCTCCGTCCACCTCTCCATTGTCGGCAAAGTCCCAACTGTTGAGTTCCTCACGGGAGGCAGGGATATAGAGGAGGTTACCCGGTGCTGACGGGTCGCTGTTCACATTACTGCTGAAGATATAGGAATAGCGGCTGTAGGAGAAGTTGCCTAAGTAGCCATACTGATAACCGTCGTAAATGAGGCTGAACGTCGAGGTGGCATTCTTCGACTCCTTGAGTTTGTAACTTGCCGACAGCAGCAGGCGGTTAGGAGCCACATAGGTGGCATAGCCTGTCTCATTGTCATTGACGGCATGGATAGAACTACGGTAGTTGTTATAGGCAGAGGACACCTGGTCGCCGATACCCTCAGTATACGATTTCGCCTTGGAGATGGTATAGGATGCCGAGAGGTCGAGTCCGAAGTCGAACGACTTACGCAACTGGGCGCTCAACGACATATAGTAGGCTTTAGAACCTGCGTTCTCCAGTACGTAAGCGGAGTGACTGGCATCATAATAGGACATCTTATGGCGGATGTCACCGTGTCCCAGATCGACAGTGGAGGTGCCGTCCCAGTAAATATCAGCATTAGAGACAACCACAGGGTTCAGGTCCTTGTTATAGATGCCCTCCAAGGTGAAGTCAATGCCACCAGGCAGTTTGGCGTCGAAGGCGAGAGAAGCCTTCCAGGTCTTCGGCATGCGGAGGTCCTCACTAAGGATCGTCGGACTGCCCGGTACCGTGGTCGACGAGGTGGCGTTGATCTGTTGCAGCATCTCCTGCTGGCTCATGGTGAAGGAGGGCATGGTCTTTCCGTTGGCGGCAGTAGCCACGTAGGAGGTCTGTCCCATACCAGAGTTACCGACTGCGGAGACGAGCCATACGAACGGCATACGACCTACGAAGAGACCCGTACCACCACGGAGGATGTACTTACGGTTGCCTGTGATGTCCCAGTTGAAGCCCACACGTGGTGAGAAACTGACACTGGCATCAGGTACGTTGTCTGTACGGAAATGGCGTCCGCCAAAGTCAATATCATAATATTCCTCGTTGAAGTTGTTTTTCAAAGAGGGGTAGGAAGGCAACTCGAGACGCACACCAATGGAGGTGCGGAAACGGTCAGACCAACTGATATTATCCTGCAGATAGAACGACCATTGGTTGGTCTTCATCTCGGAGGTGAACATGCTGTGAGCGTCATTATTTCCATAGGTAATACCAAACAGGCGTGGCTGTGCGCCAAAGACTTGAGCCCACTGCCCATTAGCCACTTGCTCTGGTGTCGCCTCAAAGGCATAATAACCTGCGGCTGCCTGCGCATAGCCGTTTGCCGCATAGTTATGCTCAAACTGGATACCAGCGAACAGGTTGTGCTTGCCAATGGTCATGTTCACCTCGTCCGTAATGACCGTGTTCTTCGTCTGGGCAAGGTTGCCATAGGTGAAGACGTCACCCGTCAACGCCCAAGAGGGGTAATGTCCTTGTCCGTCGTCCATCACGATCTCGACGACTGGAGCAGCATCGTTATACTCTGTGGAACGTGGCTGGTCCTGGAACGAGTAGGTGCCACGCAGCGTATTATGCAGTTTCCCAAAGGTACTGTTCAACTCAGCCGCAACAGAGGTGAAGCGGTATTCAGCATAGTAACGGCTGGACAAGGAGTTCATACTGTAGTTGGTCAAACTACCGTAACTGTTCTGGTTACCGCCATAGATAGCCGTTGCCTGATTGCTGCCGATAGAACGGGAGGCGGAAGCGTTGTTAGAAACCTTACGATTAGACTTCGTGAAACGAACGTTGAACTTATGGTTGTCGTTGATGTTCCAGTCCAGACGGGCAAGGATGCGGTAGGCGGGAGTCTTGACATTATAGCCCTGCCATGGTCCTGTGGTCAGCCCATAGGTGTTTTGCAGGTAGTCAGAGAGACTTTCCAACTCATTAATCTGAGGGCGACGGTTAGTTGGCGTATAGGGTGTCCCGCCGTTACCTGCGCGTGCCGCAGGACCTGTCGTGATATTATCCTCTATCTCGCCATTGACGAAGAAGAAGAGTTTGTCCTTGAGGATAGGTCCTCCAAAAGTCAGTCCGTAGGTATTGGCATGTCCGTTGTCGACAGCCAGTGTGGTATCACCCACACGACTTCCTCGCAGACTGGTACTTGTCAGATAGGTGTAGACACTGCCGCTAAACTGGTTCGTACCGCTCTTAGTAACAGCATTGATGCCACCACCTGTAAAACCGCTCTGACGGACATCATAGGGAGTGATACTGATGGTCATCTGCTCCAACGCATCCAACGAGATAGGTGTACCACCGCCAGGCAGTGGAGAGGATCCCAAACCGAAGGCATTATTGAATGAGGCACCGTCGATGGTCACACTCGACTGACGGTAGTTACCACCACCGATAGCCATTCCACTTGCGGAACTACTCTGGGGGGTCAACTTCATGATATCTGTCATGCTGCGTCCTACCGTTGGGATGACAGACATCGCGGCGCTATTCAGGTTGGTCACGGCACCAGAGCGGTCACTGCGCATCGTATTGTTTGCCTGAGCCGTCACGACCACCTCTGTCAGCATCTCACTTCCCTCTACCAAGTTGGCGTCGATTACCGAGTTCTGTCCCAGTTGCAACTGCACATCGGTAAACTGCTTGGTCTGGAAACCAATATAGGAAATCTCTATCTCATAGGGACCTCCTGCACGCATTCCACTCACCGTGTAGCGACCATCAATATTGGTGATGGCACGATAAATCGTTCCCGAGGGAACATGCTTGGCAGTGATGGTGGCACCTATCGCCTCCTCATTGCCTGCTGTCACAATACCACTGATTCCCGATGTGGTCACCTGTGCTGTCACGGTCATCATTGCCATCAGCAAGAAGACCAGGGAAAGGATTCGTTTTTTGTTCATTTGTCTTATTTAGTCTTATTATAAATCTTTCTGTCGGGTTCCCATACGAGCCTCCACTACATTCACCACATAGTCGCCGAGTTTCTCACACTCGTTGACAATATCCATATAGATAGTACCCACGGCATAGGTGTACTCGTGGTTATTCACATCATTGATGTTCTGCGACTTCAACTGGTTGCGGTAGTTGTTGATCTCGTTCTCAATATTGAAGGTGCGATTGACATCATAGGAATCCTTACGACCATTCATCAGACGATTCATCTGCGAGAGCGCCTCGTCTGTGAGTTCCATCATCTGGTGGATATGCTCATACTGCTTCTCGCTGAAGTGGTCCTGCTTGCCCTGATATTTGCGGGAAATGGTACGGGCGATGTTATAGCAAGCATCACCGATACTCTCCAGTTCGGAGATCTCACGCAGCATGGCGCGTATCTTCGCCTTGGTGTCATCACTAAGATGCGCGTCACCCACCTGATCAAGGTAATTGGCAATCTCCAGTTCCATGTTATCGGAGATACCCTCGTATTTCTCGATACGGGTGTAGAGTTTGTTGAAATCACCGGTCTGAGCATTGTTCTTCTTCGCCGTCTCACTACTGCTCAAGGTCAGCAACTCACGCACCATATTGAACATGCGCTGCATACGCTCGGAGAAAGACTGTATCTCCTTCTGCGCCTCCAAGACAGAGAGTTCCGGCGTCTTCATGAAGCCTGCCGTAATGAAATGCAGACGGAAGTCCTCCTCCTCGTCGATTTTCTTGGGCTTGATCACCCAACATACCAATTTCTCTATCTGAGGAATAAACCAGATGAGGATGAAGGTATTAACGACATTGAAACAGGTGTGGAAAGCGGCAAGCACAAAACTCAGTTTGGCGGCATTGGCAAGAAAAGCCTCAGCACCAGCCGACTCCTTCGTCATCGTGACATCATAGCCTACGAAACCACAAACCATATCCACGAAGGGACGGAAGATAAACAGGATCCACACCACCCCAAACACGTTGAAGAACATGTGGGCAAGGGCTGCCCTTCGCGCTGGGGTGTTCGCCGACATCGCAGCAAGGTTAGAGGTCACGGTCGTTCCGATATTCTCACCCATCACCAGGGCAATACCCTGATAGATAGGCAGTACGCCACTCGAACAGAGAATCATCGTGATAGCCATGACGGCAGCGCTGGACTGGACACAGAACGTCAAGATACCTCCCAGCAACAGGAAGATAATGGTAGTCACAAAGGAGTTGGGGTCGAAAGAGGCAAAGAAGTCAAGCACAGCCTGGTTCTCTCCCAAATGCATATCAATACCTGTCTGTCGCAAGGTACCCAATCCCAGAAACATAAAGGCGATACCAAAGAGGAAATCACCGATGTAACGTTTCTGCTTATAGTAGATCAAGATAATAGCAATGAAGAAGGCCGGGTAGACGAAATCCGTGATATTGAACGAGAAACCTGCCGACATGATCCATGCCGTCAGTGTCGTTCCGATATTCGCACCCATGATGACAGAGATTGCCTGCGCCAAAGTCAACAGACCCGCATTGACAAACGACACCGTCATCACCGTTGTCGCCGTACTCGACTGTACACTTGCCGTCACGAGCATTCCTGTCAACATTCCCATAAAGCGATTGGTGGTCATCGCCCCCAAAACGTGACGTAACTGCGGTCCCGCCATCTTCTGTAAAGCCTCACTCATCGACTTCATACCGAACATCAGCAAGGCGAGAGAGCCCAATAACTTAAAAATAACCCAAATAGACATTGATATTTATATTTTTACTTTTTTCAATTCGTTCTTTCAATTATTTTTCGTATCTTTGCCCAACATTACCAAAAAACATCAGGCTTATGACACAGACTATCACAATCCGTTGCAAAAATAATAAAAAAAACTTAGATATCAGCATCGGAAGCACACTTTCTGATATTTTTTTTCAAACAGGACTCGAAATGCCCTATGGTCCTATCAATGCCAGAGTAAACAATAAAATCGAGGGAATGCACTTTCGGGTATATAAGCCCAAAGAGGTGGAGTTTCTCGATATGCACGACGGCTCAGCCCTACGAACTTATACCCGAAGTCTGTTCTTCGTGCTCAACAAGGCTGCCCATGAACTATACCCCGACTGCACGGTGGTGATTGACATCCCTGTGTCAAACGGCTATTATGTGGACCTCCGCCTCGACCGCCCCGTGACGACGGAGGATGTAGACGCTATTCGCCAGCGGATGCGGGAGATCATTGACGCCGCCATCCCCATCCATCGCCACGAGACAACCACCGAGGACGCCATCCGGATGTTCCAAGAGAGCAAGTCCTACTCTAAGGTGCGCCTCTTGGAGAGTTCTGGGAGCCTGTATACCACCTATTATGACATTGACGGGTACATCGACTACTACTATGGCAGTTTGCTGACGAACACCTCACAACTTTACCTCTTCGGACTGGAGCCTTATTACGACGGGATGCTGTTGCGCATCCCCACCGCCTCTGACCCCTCCAAGTTGGGCGAACTGGTGAGACAAGACAAGATGTTCGAGATCTTCAAGGAGCACCATCGCTGGCAGGGCATCCTGAAGATGCGCACGGTGGGCGACCTGAACAGGGCTATCCGTGGCGGATACTCCCCGCAACTGATACAGGTCAGTGAGGCGCTACAGGAGAAGAAAATGGCACAGATCGCTGATAAGATCGCCTCCCGCAAGGATGTGAAAATGGTACTGATAGCAGGACCGTCGAGCAGTGGCAAGACAACCACCTGCAAGCGCCTCTCCGTTCAACTTGCCGTCAATGGCATCCAACCTGTGCAGATCTCCCTTGACGACTATTTCCTCTCTCGCGAGCAAACGCCAAGGGACGAGAAAGGCGACTATGACTTTGAGCACCTGCACGCCTTGAACATTCCCTTGCTCAACGAACAGATGAACGCCCTGCTACGTGGCGAGGAGATAGAATTGCCCCGCTATGACTTCCAGTCGGGACAAAGTCGCCCAAGTGGAAAGAAACTGCGACTAAAAGGTAATGAGGTTTTGGTGGTGGAGGGAATCCATGCGCTAAATCCAGAACTGACCGCACAGATTCCTGACAACCAGAAATTCCGTATCTATGCCTCAGCACTGACCACGATCCTACTTGACAATCATAACTATATCCCTACGACGGACAACCGCCTGTTGCGACGCATCATCCGCGACTACAAGTATCGCGGCACCTCTGCCCAAGAGACCATCCGTCGCTGGCCGTCTGTCAGACGTGGTGAGAACCGTTGGATATTCCCCTATCAGGAGAATGCTGACGCCATGTTCAATACTGCCATGCTGTTCGAACTCGCCGTGATTCGCGGACAGGCGATTCCTGTGCTGGAGCAAGTGCCAGAGAACTGTGTCGAGTATGCGGAGGCATACCGCCTCTTAAAATTCCTACGCTATATCCAGCCTATTCCCGAAGACCATATCCCGCCCACCTCTCTTCTTAGAGAGTTCCTGGGTGGCAGTTCTTTCGACTACTAGGCTACTTCATCAAGATAGCGGAGAGTTCCTTCATGCCCTCACTGGCTCCCTTCTGTATCTGCTGCACATTGGCGCCAGCAGAAACGGGTTTGGGGTCAATGAGATAGACGGGTACGCCAGGACGCACATACTGTACCAAACCTGCGGCAGGATAGACGTTAAGAGAGGTGCCGATGATGATAAAGATATCAGCCTGCATCGCCTCTGCCGCAGCGGCACTAATCATGGGAACACCCTCGCCGAAGAAAACGATGAAAGGACGTAGCAAGGAGCCGTCGCCCGCCTTTGTACCTGGCTCCACCTCGCAGTTCTCTGGAGTCAGCGTGATCTGATAGCGAGGATCGTCCACGTCACGGCTACTACATACCTTCATCAGTTCACCATGCAGATGAATGACCTTCGTAGAGCCAGCCATCTCATGGAGGTTATCCACATTCTGGGTAACGACCGTCACGTCATACTGCTCCTCGAGTTTTGCCACCAAACGATGTCCCTCGTTGGGCTGCGTCCCCACACACTTCTTCCGCAGCATGTTATAGAAGTTCGTGACCAAGGTGGGATCAGCCTCCCACCCCTCATGAGTGGCGACCTTTGCCACGGGGTAGTTCTCCCATAGCCCGTCTGCGTCACGAAACGTTTTCAAACCACTCTCCACGGACATTCCCGCACCTGTCAAAACAACAATCTTCTTCATAAGCATTGAATTTTATTCCGCAAATATAGCAAATAATTGGGAATAATTTCGTAATTTTGCAAAAATAAACAAATATAACCATGAAAGTATTACGTGACAGAATCATGCAAGATGGACGCTGCCTGGAGGGCGGCATCCTAAAAGTGGATCGTTTCATCAACCATCAGATGGACCCTTATCTGATGAAGCAAATCGCCATTGAGTTTATCCGCCGTTTCGCCAACGAGGACATCAACAAGATTATTACGGTAGAGGCATCAGGCATCGCCCCCGCCATCATGCTGGGCTATCTGATGGAGTTGCCCGTGGTCTTCGCCAAGAAGAAAAAGCCCTCTACCATGAGTGACTTCTACCAGTCGACCGTCCATTCGTTTACCAAGCAACGTGAATATCCGTTGACTGTCAGTCGTGAGTATCTGACGATGACGACCGTGTGTTGTTCGTTGACGATTTCCTTGCCTACGGCAATGCGGGACTGGGCATCATCGACCTCTGCGGTCAGGCTGGTGCCACCATCGTCGGCATGGGCTTTATCATCGAGAAAGGTTTCCAGCATGGAAGGAAAGTGTTGTTGGAGCATGGCATCAAACGCATTGAGTCACTTGCCATTATCGAGTCTTTAGAGAATAATGAAATCAAACTGAAATAATCATCATGGAAAATAAGAGTAATCTTTATCAATTGGATGGCAGGGTACCCCTCCTGCAGGCTGTCCCCTTTGGACTGCAACACGTGCTTGCCATGTTCGTTGCCAATATCACCCCTATCATCATCCTTGCGAATGTGGTGGGCATCGACCCCACCGTGAGCGCCACCTTGATTCAGAACTGTATGATCATCGCTGGTATCGGAACACTCATACAACTCTATCCTATCTGGCGCATCGGTTCCCGTCTGCCTATCGTCATGGGAATCAGTTTCACCTTCCTTTCCCTTGCCCTTTTCATTGGTTCCACCCAAGGAATGGGCGTACTGATGGGAGCAGTCATCATAGGTGGTATTGTCGAGGGGTTGCTAGGACTCTGTGCGCACTATTGGCTTAAACTCATCCCCCATATCGTGGCGGCTACCGTCGTGACGGCTATCGGTTTCTCGCTGTTGCCGATCGGTGCCAACTCTTTTGCGGGAGGACAAGGTGCCGCCGACTTTGGAGCAGCCCATAACTGGATCGTAGGTAGTTTCACCCTCCTCGTTTGTCTGGGTTTCCAGATCTTCGCCAAAGGATTCCTTCGCTCTCTCTCCGTACTGATCGGCTTGATATTGGGTTATATCCTTGCCATCTGCATGGGGATGGTCGACTTCTCCGGTTTCCAGCAGGTAGGTATTGTATCACTACCTAATTTCCTGCCTTTCAAGCCAGAGTTCAACATAGGAGCCATCCTCTCTATCGTCGCCATCTATCTGGTGTCTGCCACTGAGACGATAGGTGATACCAGTGCGCTCTGCGAGAGTGCGTTGGGTCGCCAGCCACATAAGCGGGAGTTGGGAAATAGTATCACCTGTGACGGCTTTGTAAGCAGTTTCGCAGGACTCTTCGGATGTACGCCTATCACCTCGTTCAGTCAGAACGTAGGCCTTGCCGCCATGTCTGGCGTTGTCAACCGTTTCGCTATCGCCACAGGAGCCTGTATCATGATCTTAGGCGGTATCTTCCCCGCTGTCGGATTCCTGCTGACAACCATTCCTCAGGCGGTGTTGGGAGGTTGTACGATCATGATGTTCGGCTCGATTATGTTTGCTGGTTTCCGCATGATGGCAAGGTGTGGCTTCAGTGACCGTAACATGATTATCGTGTCCCTCTCGCTGAGTGTCGGATTAGGATTCACACAGACCGTCTTCGCAGAGAACTGTGTTGCCGTCGTCTTCATCCTTGCCGTCATTCTCAATTTGGTTTTACCTAAGGACGGTAAGGAGAATCCGGAATTGGCAAAGGATGAGTGAACTGGGGCTCCGCAAGCGCATTGCGCTGGAACTAGCAGCACAGATCGGCAGCAACATCCGTAAGGAACATCCGCTCAGACAATTGTTCTGGGAGTGCACCCTGCGTTGTAATGTCAGTTGCCGCCATTGTGGCAGCGATTGCAGGAAACTCTCAGAGGTCAGGGACATGCCCCGGGAGGACTTCCTCAAGGTTCTGGATAGTATTGCGAGGAAGACGGATCCCCATCAGGTCTTTATCACCATCACGGGGGGAGAGCCACTACTGCGTGACGATTTGGAGATTTGTGGAGAGGAGATCTTCCGACGAGGGTTCCCTTGGGGACTGGTGACGAACGGACTTGCCCTCACTCCAACGCGTTTCGAGTCGCTACGCAAAGCGGGCATGCACAGCATCACGGTCAGTATGGATGGACTGGAAGACAGCCATAACTGGATGCGCCGTCATCCACAGAGTTTCCAGATGGTCAGCCAGTCGTTAGACCTCCTGGTGGCAAACCCGCAGATCGCCTCCGATGTCGTGACCTGCGTCAACCAGCGTAACTTCGCCCAGTTGCCTGCCATACGGGATTTCCTCATTAGCAAAGGCATCGGCTATTGGCGCATCTATTCTATCTTCCCTGTAGGACGTGCGGCAAAAGACCCGATGATGCAGATCAGCAACGAGCAGTATCGCGGAATGCTTGACTTTATCCGTCAGACTCGCCAGGAAGGCACCATCAATGCCTCGTATGGCTGTGAGGGATTCCTCGGACGCTATGAAGGAGAGGTCCGTGAGATGTTCTTCGACTGTCAGGCAGGGGTGACGGTAGGCTCTGTGATGGCTGACGGCTCGATAGCGGCATGTGCCAGTATTCGTGCCGACTACCAGCAGGGAAACATCTACGACGACGACTTCATGGAGGTATGGGAAAAGCGCTATGCGCCCTATCGGAATCGAGACTGGATGCGCAAGGGCGACTGTAAGGATTGCCGCTATTGGCGTTACTGCCGAGGGAACGGCATGCACCTCCGTGACGAAGAGGGTAACCTCATCTTATGTCACCTGAAACGAATCCAAGAGCCTAACCAGACAGTTAAATAATCTTTATTTAACCGTTTATTCAATAATAATCCATAATTTTGCACCTGAAATCATCAAAAACGCTTGAGTTATGAAGAAAATTCGTCAATCTATCAATCTCGTGCTCTCCGCTATCATCGTGGCTTTGGGCTTTGGTTCCTGTGTCTCTCAGAAGACCTACAAAGCCGCCCAGGAGGAGATAGAAGTGCTGAAGGCTGAGAATGGAGCATTAAAAGCAGAGAATGCGGGGTTACGACAGGAAATGAGTAAAATCAGGGATTATCAGAAACGAACAGAGGAGCGTAAGGTGGTCTATGGTCCTCGTCCTACCAACTATAACGAGAACATCAACAAATAAGATACACATTATTTATAATATATATAGAGAAAGTAAAGAATGGATAAAGTAAGTTATGCGCTGGGCTTAGGCATTGGTCGCCAACTTGCCCAGATGGGTGCTACCGAGTTGAATATCGACGATTTTGCCACCGCTATTAAGGATGTGATTGCTGGTAATGATTTGAAAGTATCCAACCGTGAGGCACAGCAGATAGTACAAGACTATTTCGCCGCGCAAGAGGAGAAAATCAACAAGCAGCGTGCTGAGCAAGGCAAGGCACACAAGGAGGCTGGTGAGAAATACCTCGCCGAGAACGCCAAGAAAGACGGAGTGATTACCCTGCCTAGTGGACTGCAATATCAGGTATTGAAGGAAGGTAATGGTAAGAAGCCAACGGCAAAGGATAGCGTGAAGTGCCACTATGAGGGATTCCTGATTGACGGCACCGTATTCGACAGCAGCGTGGAGCGTGGTGAGCCAGCAGTCTTCGGATTGCAGCAGGTCATCGCTGGTTGGACAGAAGGTCTGCAACTGATGCAGGAGGGTGCCAAGTACCGTTTCTTCATCCCCTACCGTCTTGCCTATGGCGAGGGTGGCGCAGGCGCCTCCATACCTCCGTTTGCCGCTCTCATCTTCGATGTAGAGTTGATTCAGGTGATGTGAGGATGTTGCGAGATTGCGATATAACGAGATAACGATATTGCGAGATAACGATATAACGAAATAATAAGAAAATGAAAAAGTTTACTTTTGCTGCTATTGCAGTTGTAGCCGCTGTGACTTTGTTCTCATGCGGCAATGGTGCTCCCAAGGCAAACCTGAAGAGTGATGTTGATACCCTCAGTTATGCTATTGGTATGGCACAGACCAATGGTCTGAAAGATTATCTGGTGAATCGTCTGGACATTGATACCGCCTATATGGACGAGTTTATCAAAGGTCTGAACGAAGGTGCTAATGCTGGTGACGACAAGAAGAAGGCTGCTTACTATGCCGGTATTCAGATTGGTCAGCAGATCAGCAACCAGATGGTAAAAGGTATCAACCACGAGTTGTTTGGCAATGACTCTACCAAGACCATCTCGCTGAAGAACTTTATGGCTGGATTTATCAGTGGTACCACTGGCAAGGGCGGTCTGATGACTGTTGACTCTGCCCAGGTGGTAGCCCAGGCGCTGATGCAGAGCATCAAGGCAAAGACCATGGAGAAGGAGTTTGGTCCTAACAGAGAGGCTGGAGAGAAGTTCCTCGCTGAGAACGCCAAGAAAGAGGGAGTGAAGACCCTTGAGGGCGGTGTTCAGTATAAGGTCATCAAGGAGGGTACTGGTGCCATCCCTGCTGACACCTCTCGTGTGAAGGTTAACTATGAGGGTCGTCTGCTCGATGGTACTATCTTCGACAGCACTTATAAGCGTGGTGAGCCTGCTGAGTTCCGTTGCAACCAGGTTATCAAGGGTTGGACTGAGGCTCTTATCCACATGCCCGCAGGTTCTGTCTGGGAAGTATATGTTCCTCAGGAGAAGGCATACGGTGCTCGTCAGCAGGGTAATGACATCAAGCCATTCTCTATGCTGATCTTCAAGATTGAACTGTTAGAGGTTAACCCTAAGAGAAAGTAATCGATGAGAAGAATAATCATGGTAGCACTCGTCCTTGCGATGGGTGCTACTTTCCATTCCGCAAAAGCCCAGCGACTTGAGTCACGTGCCGACTCGCTGAACTACTGTTTCGGCATGGCACAGTCACAGGGACTGTTACGCTTCCTGGAGCAGTTCCGACAGGATGTCTATGGCAACGACTCGACGAACACCGACGGGTTTAGTATCGACCTCTTTATGAAGGGCTTTAACGATGGTGTGAATAACAACCACCAACTGATGACCTACGAACAGGCTAACGCAGTCCTGCCAGAATTGATTAATACGGTCAAGGCAGAGATGACACTCAGACAATACGGCTACAACAAGGAGGCTGGAGAGAAGTTCCTTGCTGAGAACGCCAAGAAGAAAGGTGTCAAGGTGCTGCCCTGTGGCGTACAGTATAAGGTGCTGCAGAAAGGAACGGGAGCCATTCCCGCTGACACCTGCCGTGTAAAGGTCAATTACGAGGGGCACACCATCGATGGTAAGGAGTTCGACAGTTCCTATAAACGTGGGAAACCCGCTGAGTTCGGCTGTAAACAAGTCATCAAAGGCTGGACGGAGGTACTCACCCACATGCCTGTAGGCTCTATCTGGGAGGTGTATATCCCCCAAGAGTTAGCCTATGGTGAGCATAAACAGGGAAACGACATCCTACCCTTCTCCATGCTGATCTTCAAAATAGAACTTCTGGAGATTGTCAACAAATAAAAACAAGGAGAGCAGACCGCAAATCTGCTCTTTTTGTTTAATTTTCTGCAATTTTTCAAGCAAATTGTTGTTTATATCGATTAAAATGCTTACTTTTGCTTACAGTTTGTAAACTAAGCAACCAATTATCGATATGGCAACAACAGATAAAATTGACAATCTCGACAAGAAAATCTTGAATATCCTGTCGAAGAACGCACGCATCCCTTTCAAGGATGTCGCTGCGGAATGTAACGTGTCACGTGCCGCCATCCATCAGCGTGTGCAGCATCTGATAGAGGCAAATGTCATTATGGGCAGTGGCTTTGATGTCAACCCCAAGAGCCTGGGTTACAGCACCTGCACCTATGTGGGCATCACCCTTGAGCGTGGCTCGATGTACAAAGACGTGGTAGAGCGGCTGCAACACATCCCAGAGATTGTAGAGTGCCACTTCACCACAGGTCCATACACCATGCTGGTGAAACTCTACGCCCGTGACAACGAGCAGTTGATGCACTTGCTTAACGGTCGTTTGCAGGACATCCCCGGCGTGGTGGCAACAGAGACGCTGATCTCTCTGGAACAGAGCATCAAACGTGAGATTCCCGTCAGTATAGAAGAATAAGAGAATATGAATCGTTTCGACTGGCAGTCGCAGTTGGCGGAGAAAGCCTATGCGACATTCCCTGAGGCAACCTTTAAACCCGTCATTGGCATAACGGGCAATTATGCGGAACTCACCTGTAAACTGGCTGAAGGCTACTATAAGTCTGTCGCAAAGGCTGGAGGCGTACCCGTTATCATCCCGCCCCTCGCTGATACTGATGTGATCATCAATACTCTGGGGAAAATCGACGGTCTGATTCTCAGTGGCGGAGGCGATTATGACCCACACTATGCTGGGGAGGAGCCTGACCCCAAGTTAGGAGAGATCAACGAGGAGCGTGACCTTCCCGAATTGTTTATCACCCGCCTTGCCTACAATAGGCAGATTCCCATTTTGGGAATATGCCGTGGTATTCAGACGCTTGCCATGACATTGGAAGGGAAAGTCAAGCAGGACATTACGGATATAGCATCTATCAATCATTCCCAAAGTGAGGAGCGTTCCGTGGCTACGCATCAGGTCAATATCGAGAAAGACTCCATTCTCTATCAACTCTATGAGAAGACACAACTTGCCGTCAACTCGTTCCACCATCAGGCGGTATGCGAGTATGGTGATAAGTTCCGTGTCGTAGCGACATCGGAAGACGGTATCATCGAGGCGATGGAGAGTGCGGAGTTCAAACCCATCCTTGGTGTACAGTGGCATCCTGAGTGTCTGGAAGAAGGACTTCCCATCTTCAAATGGATTGTTGAGGAGGCGAAACTATTCCGTCAGGCATGCGCCCTCCATCACGACATGATAACCCTCGACTCCCATTGTGACACCCCGATGTTCTTCCCACAGGGTATTGACTTTGGGAAACGAGACGACAGGATTCTGGTTGACCTTCATAAGATGGAGGACGGACACCATGATGCTACCATCATGGTCGCCTATCTGCCCCAGCCCACGGAGAATCCCACTGCCTATGCCGATGATATCTTCGACAAGATAGAGGAGATTGTCAAGCAGCATAAGGATCACCTCGCCCTTGTCAAGAGTCCTGCTGAACTCTATTTCTACAAAGCACAAGATAAGAAAAGTATTCTCTTAGGCATAGAGAATGGTATTGCCCTCGACGGAAAACTGGATAACCTGAAGCACTTCGCCGACCGTGGCATCGTATATATGACCCTTTGCCATAATGGTGACAATGATATCTGCGACTCCGCCAAAGGCAGTCAGACCCATAACGGTGTCAGCAAGTTTGGTAAGAAAGTCATTAAGATGATGAATAAACTGGGCATCGTCGTCGACCTCAGTCATGCCTCCGAGAAGAGTTTCTATGACGCCTTGGAAATCAGTAAGAAACCTATTGTGTGCAGCCATAGTTGCTGCCGTGCCCTTTGCGACCATCCCCGCAACCTCACTGACGACCAGATGCGCGCCCTTGTCAAAAAGGATGGCGTATTGCAGATTACCTGTTATCCTGGATTCCTGCGCAGTGACGGGAAAGCGACTGTCGAGGATGTCCTTGCCCATCTGGAGCATGCCATTGAGGTGATGGATATCGATCATGTGGGAATAGGTACTGACTTCGACGGTGACGGTGGCGTACCGGGCTTTGCTGACGCTTCGGATGTCATCAATCTCACACGCCTGTTAATAAAGCGTGGCTATTCCTCCCTGGATATCCAGAAGATCTGGGGAGTGAATTTCCAGCGAGTGATACTCGATTCACAAATGTAAAAGGTAGAGAGAATGATTACTTACAATACAGAGAATGTCCGTTTCCCGAATATCAAGCGGCGTGAGACCACCGCTTGGATTCGTCGTGTGGCAGCCACCTATGGTAAGAAAGTGGGGGAGGTGGGTTACCTCTTCTGCGATGATGAGCATATCCTGGAAGTCAACCGACAGTATCTGGGACATGACTACTATACCGATATCATCACCTTTGACTATGACGAGGGCGACATACTGAATGGCGACCTCGTCATCTCCCTTGACACCGTGCGCTCCAATGCCGAACTCTTCCATAAGGAGTACGACGAGGAACTGCATCGTGTCATCATCCATGGAATCCTCCATCTCTGTGGCATCAACGACAAAGGCCCAGGAGAGCGTGAGATCATGGAAGCCGCAGAGAACAAGGCATTAGCCCTTCGCTAAGGCTAATACACAGCACCTGCAGCGGGGTAGAGATACCAGTCCTGTGCTTTGGCGTGGTCAAGAATCCACTCACCCCAAGAGTGCCCACTCTCCTGATAGGCGCCAGCCACTATCGTGTTCTTTCGCTCGCCAATAGCCTGTTCCTCCAAGGGGTAACGGAACTTGCCATAAGGAACGGCGAGCGCCCAACTGAATCCGTTGTTGTAACTCTGGGCGGCTCCGTTGTAGTAGTTGAAGAGCACCTCAGACAATTTATAGGGATAGGTATGCACCTCCCAGAAATTATCACCCGTCTGTCCATATTGCACGACGATAAAGGGGTCAATCTCAGCAAGGGTGAAGTTACGTGCCTGATAGGCATCGTGAAAATTGATGTAGTAAGTAACTAGAACTGGAGGCTGTACGGCTCCGTTATTGCTGGAGGTAGGACTCTGTATCGTGTTGAAATAGCGGCGATAGACACTTCCGTCACTGGCAAGGTGGAACATGGCGAGATGAGCATCGTCGAAGAGGTTGATAACAGCATTGCCATTAAGTGCCTTCAATTTCATATCACTCTGCTTAATGAAGAGACGCTCACGATCTGGTTCACGTACAAAGGTAGAAGCCTCGTCTTGTGTGATATCCACTGACTCATAGGAATAGCCCACCAAACGGATTGCCGCAGCAATCTGGGAAAGATAGCCCACCGCATCAAGCCTCACCTTCAAAGCAACCACCTCCTCGTTGTCTGTTGGTTCCTTGGTGATACTCATCACGACATCATTATAGTCCCAGTCGCCTGGATTGGGGTAGTCGGCCTCGAAACAATAAAAGATACGCTGACGGCTGACGGTATTAGGAGTACCAGTAGGTTCTGTGGTACCTAAAGTGATGGTCTCCTGATTGGTGGAAGCCTGTGCTATACGCAGATATTTGCCATCATCGTCAAGCACTACGGCAAATATCTTCGACTGTGCAGAAGGCACCATATAATTTAACTGCTTGCTAACCCTTGAGTTCGTAGAGGCTTCTGCAAGAATTTCCACACCTGTGGACGTAAAGGGGTCACCTGAAAGAATACAGACCTTGGCAGCACCATCCACATCACCTCTTACGAAACTTGTGCAATTATTTGTTAGCGCCCATGTGTGTCCTTTCTCAATGGAGTCTACAGGAAAGTAGCCCTCCAACTGGTCTTCATAGCCATAATATCTGAAGTTGTCCCTGACGCAAGCCGTTAAGGCACTGGCAATTACAACTGCTATTAATAAGGTGTTTACAAGAATCTTTCTCATAATAGTTCTGCTTTTGGGGTGTAAAATTACAAAAAATGGTTGAAGTATGAATCATTTTAACACCAAAAAATTGACGCATGCAAACGTTTCCGCACAATTTTATGTTTTTTAACACCGCTTTGTATTAATTTATTAAATAAATAATGTATTTTTGCAGCCGTCCAAATGTATGAGACAAAAAATTCTTAATAACAATATTTATAATCATTAAAGACTAAGTGAAAATGAAAAAGTTATTTTTGATGGGTTTTGTAGCCCTTGGACTAGCAAGTTGCGTCAGTGACAAGGAAGTAACTCCATTGACACCGGCAGAGTTGTTGGCTCAGAAACAGGAAGCATACAACAATGCTTTCGTTCAGACCTTTGGTAACATTGCCTCTAACCAGAATTGGGGATTTAGCAGTGGAATGCGTTCAGCATACACAAATGGAAATATGTGGGAAGATGATGGTTACACCATACCAAGTCCTATCACAGAGGAAGAACTTGCAAAGGTTTTGGCTGTTTTCAATGAAGTTGGCGAAGAGAGTTACGAGTCACTCATTGACATGGACTGCTTCTTTGTTCAGCAGGTTTACAAAGGCACTGCGCATTATACAGCAGGTAATAATGCCGATGTGTTAGGTGCTGATCATATGGATTGGCTGGTTGCTTACGATCCTGTAGGAACTGATGAAACTGTATATTTGCCAGAGAATAATTATCAGGCTTCAATTGTCAAGAACCACGATGATCATGTAAATGACTTTAACAATAGTTATAGTAATGATTACGATGGTTGCATGTTAATGGTAAATAGTAGTACTCAGCGTTTCGGATTCAGAAGTTCTGAAGATAGCCAGATGCACTATACTTTCCGCATGGAAGAGATTGACGGAAACTACTATGTAGGATTAGACTTTGTTGCTACAGGAGCAAATCCCAATCAGCAGGTAGCGCGTGACCGCATCTACAACGACTGGATTGTGAAGATCGTCCCAGGAAAGGGCACTTCTGACAAAGTTAAGCAGGAAGGTTTGATTATCTGTGAGGACCTCGGTACTATCGGTGACTTCGACTTCAACGACGTAGTATTCTATGCAAAGGTTTGGCAGAGCGGTAAGACTGAGATTTGGCTCTTGGCTGCTGGTGGTACTCTGAATTTGACTGTTGCTGGTCAGGAGGTTCACGAGGCATTTGGCGTATCTCAGAGCACTATGGTTAACACCAAAGAGTCTACAGGTAAGGGTGCTGATAAAGAAATTTTCCACTTTGTGGCTAATGACAAGTACAATAGCCTCATTGACATCCCCGTTATAGTTCGCTCTAAAGATGCTGCAGGCAATGTTACTTCTTACGAACTCTCTGCTGAGATGGGTAAGGCTCCCCAGAAGATTTGCGTTCCAAAGGGCTTCAGGTGGTGTAAGGAATATAAGTCACTGTCTGATGTATATCCTGGCTTCAAGGATTGGACAACTGGTGAAGCCAGCACTTGGGCAGGTGAGTATGATGCTAGCAATGTTGTAGACGATGTTGAATACAACTTCTAACAATAACTTGATTTGTTTTTGACCCATCAAATACAATCATAAACAATCTTTCAAAGGAGCGCCTGCGTGATGTAGGCGCTCTTTTTTTGTAAGTTCCTCAGGAAAATTCCCACGCTGGGAATCCATTATTCCCACGCTGGAAACAGTAGGTTTCTTGTAACTTTTTGATTTTCAAAAGCAAAAAAAAACGATTTTTGAGAGGGGTTACGAATTAGAGACTCAACGGCTTCAACATTCTTCTGAGGTTTGCGTAGAGCCACATAACTCCTTATTGGCTTTCAATTGCTGATGCAAAGGTACATATTTCGACTGATATAAACAAATATTTTTGAGAAAAACTGCCGATCTTAACATTTGTCGGGAA
>JAFTGH010000020.1 GCA_017458005.1 Prevotella sp.
CTTGTCAACCTTTGTCAACCCTGTCCACGAGATGGCAAAATAAAAGCCCTCAAAATTCTCCGCGGTAGAAATGCGTTGCAAAGATAAGCGGATTTTTGAGAACCACCAAAAAGCAAGTCCGAAGTGTTAAAATCTAAAAGTGGTTGATATACAACGGTTTATCTCTATGTATTTTTCATTGTTTATAGTTGTTTAGAGGCCTCTAAATACAACGATAAAAAGCATCCATTCCGACACTTTTGAAATTATAAGGAAGAGTAACCGAAATTAACCCTATACAGTTGACGAAAGCATGATCCTTAATTTCTGTTATCCCCTCAGGTATTGTTAATGAAGTGATTTCAGTTCCATCATTATAAAAAAGATGCTTTACGTTTCTCAACGATGAATACGTCCATTCAATATTAAGCCAACTCTCTATACTCTTAATATTTACTTTATTCAAATTTGTACAGCCAGAGAAAGCATCTCTTTCGACTTCCTTCATACTCTCTGGAATTGAGACAGAAACGAAATTTTCACAATTGTAAAAAGCATATGATTTTATGATTTCTGTTCCTTCTGGAATGACCAATTCTGTTATTTCCCCCATCCCATCGACATAAAATTTTTTAGTAAAATATAGAGGGTTAGATTTGTCGCTATAAAACTTGACATCACACCAAGAACCAATATCCGCTATAGTAACATCTGTCAAATTCGTACACCCATAAAACGCATTGTTAAAAACTGTTGTCAAAGATTTTGGCAAAGAAACTGATTTCAATTGTGAACAATTATAAAAGGCATTATCACCTATTTGACTTACACCTTCTCCCAAAACATAGTCAGTTACTTGATTGCCAAAAACACCAGCCATTGAAGATGATGTCCAAGAACCAGACAACGAAGAAATAGCATTACTATTAATCTCTACTTTTGTAAAACTACAGCCAGAAAAAGCCTGATTACCAATGGTTCCCACATTCTGAGGAATTGATATGGTTGTAAGTCCAATACAGCCAGAGAATGCACCGGATCCGATACTTTCTAAACTTTCTGGAAGATAAACCGATTTTATATATTCACAGTTAATAAAGGCATTACTATTTATATTTATTACACCCTCAGGAATGCATAGGTCTGTAATTTCTGTGCTTATATCACTATATAGTCTTTTGGTTAATGATAGTGGGTTGGAATTACCATCATAAAAATCAATACTACACCATGCCGCTATATCGTTGACAATAACTTTATTTAAAGACGTACACCCTTGAAATGCAGAATTATAGATATGCGTTATGCTATTGGGGATGGTTATAGAAGTGAGATTGTTACAATATTCGAATGCAGATATTCCAATACTTGTTACATTATAAGTTGTCTCATTATAAATAACAGTTTGAGGTATGACAACATCTCCATTATAGGCTGTGGAGTTATAATAAAGGCGTTCTCCATTTAGTTGAGAATATGTATATCCTGTTTTCATATACGTTACCGTTGCCTCATCTCCACTAAAGTTGTAATAGATACCATCAATCTCGGCATCATAGCCAAATGATTTTGTCACAACCATACTGAACAGTATGGTCAACACTAAACTAAGTCTAAATCTTTTCATTGCATTAAATTTTAAATGTTATTACTTGTTCTGATAATTATACACACAATAAAAGCGTGGACATGATGTACATTATCTGTCCTGAGGTCGTGGAAATTACCCTTGCGATATAATGATACAATAGCCCACGCCCCTTGGTATAATTATCCCTATAAACAATAGGGAGGTATTACGCCTAAAGACGTGAACGTTATTGCATATCATCCATCGCTTGAAATTTTCCACGTTTCAGAACAGGGACAAACATGCGCTAAACGCTCTACAAAAGTGAATCCTTAATACGCATCCACACACTTGCAGACACTATGGACTCGTTTGCAAATTTACAACTTTTTTTGAATAAAGAAGAAAACTATAAGAAAAAATTGAAAAAATTTGGGTTTACTCCATTTGAAACAGAAACAGGACTTGCAATTCAAAGTGCAAGTCCTGTTTCTAATACTTTCTTTCTACTATCAAATTGTCCCTTGATGCCATCTGTGTTAATTCGGTAGTGATTATATCCACTATTACTTATGCCATAAGGGGTTATTATTGATTTACAAAAAACCTATATATTCAAACTAAAGCCCCAGCATATAACTGCTCAACTGGAAACATCAAGTCCCAATTCTTGCCCCATACGATATTGCCGTTCTCTATAGTAAAACGACTAAACTTACGGGGGTCTAGATATTTGTTATACTGAGGATGTGGATGTCGACGAATGAAATCGCCAATATTCACATGCTGTGTCGTATGGTCGCTAAACGTCAAGCAAACGGTCAAGTTTCCTGCGTTCTCTGCTTTGATAACATAGATATTCTCCATAAATTCCTCCTTATAGTTATATTTTCTTCTTGATATTAGTACTACGCACCGCCTGTTTTAGGACAAAGAACTTTACCCACTTTTCCACAATGTTTCTGTAGTACTTATGAATAAAAGACTCTGCCGTGCGCTTATCTTTATCTGACAGCGGATTGGCACCTTTCTTTTCTCTTACCTTAAGTTCCAACAAAACACCATTCATAATGATAAGATCGAAAATGCTCTCATTCGCACCATGAATCACATGAACATGTATTGGCTCGTGTTCGTTGGAGTAGAAATAGAATATAAATCCGAAATATTCAAAAATCTTTGGCATACTTAACTTTTCTTTTTTGCAAAGATACAAATATTTTTGTAATCAACAAAGATTATAGGGAAAAGATTTATTTAAACAATTCCCCCTCCACCATTTGGTCCTCGTTGGAGAAACGTTTGTCGAATTAATGAATTATATACCCTATAAAGTGCGGATTGTTTATATAAGACACATCATGCGATAGACAGCGGAGATATCAACATGCTGACGGATATGCTCAGCAAGCAGGTCGTACTGTCGTTCCTTATATGCCTGATAATCGAATGCCTTTGTGTCTTGGAGTTTCTCGCCAAAAGGACGGAGCAACTCATCGATAAAGGGGGCATTGTCGAGGATGCCATGCACATAGGTTCCCATACAATGCGCATCGACCCTGTAGCCATCCTCCCTGCCATCACTGAGATGCAGCAAGGGAGCGGACTGACGGAGTGGAGTCGTTGTTCCCTGATGAATCTCATAGCCCTGTCCGTACTCACACGTCACCTGTCGGGTGGTCTTGTCGCCTCCGATGACCGTTGTGACGGGCAACAGTCCCAGTCCAGGCATCCGCTCCACCTCGCCTTCTAAGTGTTGTGGGTCACAGACTTCACGTCCCATCATCTGGTAGCCACCACAGATGCCTAACACGGTAGCACCGCGGCGACGTGCCTTGACGACAGCCTCTGCCACCCCATGACGGCGAAGGTGATACAGGTCGTCGATGGTCGATTTGGAACCAGGCAGGATCACGATGTCTGCCTCCCCGATATCGGCAGGGTTGCTCGTATAGTAAAGATGGACGCGAGGATCCCGCTCCAATACATCAAAGTCGGTGAAGTTGCTCATGTGACGGAGCAGCACTACGGCAACATTCACTTTCCCTTGTTGCGCCTCCATCGACTTCGTGGCAAGCGACACACTGTCCTCCTCCTCGATATGGATATCTGTATAGTACGGGACAACACCAAGGACGGGCACATGACAAAGGTCCTCTATCATCTTCACGCCTTCCTTAAAGAGTTGAATGTCTCCCCGGAACTTATTGATAATAATACCTTTAACATATCTTCGTTCTTCCTCCGTCAAGAGCATGATACTACCATAGACAGCAGCGAAGACACCCCCGCGGTCGATATCAGCAACGAGGATAACATCCGCACCTGCATACATCGCCATCGGCATGTTCACCAAGTCTACGTTGCGAAGATTAATCTCCGAGATACTCCCTGCTCCTTCCATCACGATAGGGTTATAACGTGAAGCCAAGCGGTCGAAAGCCGCATGTACCTCCTTGCGTAACTCATCCCTACCCTCATGACGAAAATAACTGCCTGCCGACTGGTTGCCGACCGGTTTACCATTCAACACCACCTGAGAGGTATGATCCGACTGGGGCTTCAACAGGATAGGATTCATATCCGTATGACAAGGGATGCCCGCCGCCTCCGCCTGCACTGCCTGTGCACGACCGATCTCCAGTCCTTCTGGGGTGGCATAGGAGTTCAGCGACATGTTCTGTGCCTTGAAGGGGGCGGGATGATAACCATCTTGCAGGAAGATACGACAAAAACCTGCGGCAATCACGCTTTTGCCGACATCACTGCCCGTACCTACGAACATCAGAGGATGTAATTGCTTATGGTTCATTCCGCTGTCAGATATAGATGAGTATAACTCGCCAACACGTTCTTATATTGAAATACAGGAGTAGCCACAGACTCCCCCTTCGCATTATAGACTTGAGTAGCGGAAGGAGGTGTCTCGCCAAGGAACTGGGTGTAGTGGAACTCATGTCCTCGGTACTCCCTGCCGTCAAGAGTGAAACGACGATAGCCTAACGACAGTTTACGGTCGGCATGGCGAGCGGTGACCTTATAAGGAAGGACACCGCACATCGGGTATTCCCCATCGTCTGCCACAATAGCCTCACAGAGATACATCATGCCACCACACTCCGCAAAGACTCGTCCGCCACGCTCGGCATACGCCTTGATTGCCTGTCGGGTAGTTGCTGCTTTTACCAATGCTTCTAGATGCTTCTCGGGATAACCTCCTGGAAGATACAACAGGTCGGCATCGCCCAAGTCGGGTACTTCCTTTTCCGGATCGAAGAAGGTCACCTTTCCGAAGGCATCAATCGTTTCCTGGTAGAGGAAGGAAAACGACTCCTCATTACGGGCAATCACAACGTTAAGAGTCTTTTCCATGCTACATGTTCTTTTAGTAAACAAATCAGGTCGTGTGACTCAGCAACCTCACTGAAGTCTAGTCCCAGATAACGAGAGCCTTGTTCTAGTGCGGGACTCTTTGGCAAGTACCCCAGGCACTCCACTTGTAACTCCTCACAGACTTGCCGGAGCGTCTGGAAATGTTTTGCCGACCCCACCTTATTAAATATAACGCCTTGAATGCGGATGTCCTCACGGAAATGGAGAAATCCAGACAGGAGCGCCGCCATGGAATAGGCTGCCGACTTGGCATCGACGACCAAAACCACAGGGATATCCAACACACGGGCTATCTCCGCCGATGAGCCCTTGTCACGGTCGTAACCGTCAAAGAGTCCCATCATCCCTTCCACGACACACACATCAGCATCGGCTCCATAGTGTAAGAAGAGTTCCCTGACATGTTGCGGTGTCGCCATAAAAGTGTCTAAATTGACGGAAGGACGACCACACACTGCCGCATGGAACTTCGTGTCGATATAGTCGGGACCACATTTGAAAGGTTGTACCCGATATCCCTCCTGTTTCAGCAACGCCATCAGCCCTCGGGCAACGGTTGTCTTGCCCGATCCACTAGTGGGTGCCGCTATGAGAAAACTTGCTTTCACGGGTGCAAAATTAAAAAAAAACAATGAAATACATTCCTGATACCGAAAAAAGTTGTACCTTTGCATCCGAATATGGCAATCTGGTGGCTGATGCCGCCTGATGTAAGGGAATCTGGTGAGAGTCCAGAACTGTACCTGCAGCTGTAATCCTCCTTAGTAAGGTTTGTTCGTATAACGCCACTGACAAAATGTCGGGAAGGTAGAGCAGACTGAGGAAAGTCAGAAGACCTGCCTATTAATAATAAGGTTCGCACGCACAGGAAAATGCGGTAGCGAGAAATCGAAATGGATATGAAACGGATTCTGACGGTAGGAATACTGGCTATGTATGCTTGTATGACTGTCAGCGCCCAAAGTACGATATGGCGTAATGACAGTATACAGGAGGTCGTTGTGACAGGTACTGGCACCCAGCACCTGTTGAAGGATGCCCCTGTGCAGACAGAGGTCATCAGTGGCAGACAGTTGCAACAGTATGCTGGTCGGAGCATAGAGGATATTCTGTCAGGACTGACTGCCAGTTTTGACTTCAACGAGAACGATATGGGTTCCCACCTGCAGATGAATGGACTGGGTAACAGTTATGTGCTCATCTTGATTGACGGACGTAGGTTGCATGGTGATAACGGTGGAGAGAACGACCTTTCGCTGATTGACCCTCACAATATCGAGAAGATAGAGATCGTGAAAGGTGCTTCCAGTGCGCTCTATGGCTCCGATGCCATCGCTGGTGTCATCAATATCATCACGAAGAAGCATCGTGAACAAGGAATCATGTTGGAGAACACCAGCCGTTTTGGCTCATACGGTGATTTCCGTCAACATAATGGTATCGCTCTGAACTTCGGAAAGTTCTCATCCTACACCAATTTCCAGTTGCAGCATTCTGACGGATGGCAGAATACTTCCGAGGAGGCTCTCTCACAGACAGAGTATCATATCACGGACTCCCGTAACAAAACCGTCAACCGCCATACCAACTGGCAACTTGCTGAACACCTTACCTACCAGTTGACTCCCAAGATAGAACTTTATGCCGATGGCAGCATTTATTGGAAACGCATCTATCGTCCTAGTGGTCATCACCCTGGAGTGGATGTCAAGACCTATGATATGCAATACAACAATGCGTCAATCTCTGCTGGTGGAAAATGGAAACTCAATGAGACTGATGTCATCACGCTAGACGCTGACTGGAAAAGGCATGCTTATCACTATGCCTATACCGACACGACACTGACCGACGGATATGTAAATGGACGATTTACCAATTACTTCCCTTGGTTCCCAGGACAGGAGGAATTACAAAGCGACCAGCAACTGACACACATCACGCTGAAAGGTGTGTTCAGTCTTCCTTACGAGCAAAGACTAAGTGCAGGACTGGAGTATCGCTACGACTGGTTGAAAGCGCCAATGAGAGTTATCGGCGGTAAGGCAACCGACAACACACAGGCTATATACATACAGGATGAGTTCGCCCTGTTGGACCCATTGTTCTTGACAGCAGGTGTTCGTCTCACTCGTAATGAGGGCTTCGGCACTCGTCTGACGCCCAAACTCTCTGCGATGCTGAAGTTAGGTGACCTTCGCCTCCGTGCCACCTGGAGTCAAGGCTACAAGACCCCTACCCCCAAAGAACTGCATTACCAATATGTCCGTAACATGAATGGTGTGCTGCTCTATCTGGGCAACACTGACCTGAAGGCTCAGACCTCCAACTATTTCGGACTGAGTACGGAATATAGTATCGGCAACTTAACGCTGACGCTCTCTGGTTATTATAATAAGGTAGACAACATGATCGCTCTGGTGACTATCCCAACGAGTGAGGCACCAGGCGATCTGATTGTCCAGTACGACCCAAGGAAAGTGCGTCAATACCAGAATATGGAGGACGCAAAGACCTATGGTATCGACTTCACGGCACGCTATCAGACCAAACATTTCACGGCTGGCGGATCGTATAGTTATCTGGACACCAAGGCTAACCAGTATGACACAGAGGATGACACCATGAAGAAAGTCACCATCGACGGAATGGCGCATCACAAGGCTAACTGGTACGTCACCTGGAACCATGATTTCACGAAACGCTATCATTTGGGTATTGGTGTCTATGGACGTATGTCCAGCAAACGCTATTACCAGACTGATGGTGACGGCAAAGGATACCAGATATGGCGACTCGCTACTACCCATCAGTTTGGGAAAAACTACCGCTTGGAGGCTGGTGTCGACAACATATTCAATAATGTAGACCGTACCCCTCATGGGCTACACCTGGGAACCACGACACCTGGGACGACGGTCTATGCCTCCTTGACTATCCGTTTTAACAAAGGAAAGAAACTCACTAATAAATACAAGTCTAATTTAAATCAAAGGAACAATGAAGAAAATTAAGTTTCTGATGATTGCCATGATGGCTTTCATCGCAAGTGTAACATTCACCGCTTGTAGTGATGACGACAACAACAATGACAATGGTCAATCTAACTACGACCGCTATCAGCAGGCTGTCAATAACACGGTGAACAGTCAGAAGAGCAGCAACAAAGTGATCCTGCTCGTCGCTTTCGGTTCTACTTGGGAACAGGCTTACGACACCTTTGACAAGGTCGTTGCCGACTACAAGAGCCAGTTCAGCGGATGGGATGTCTATCTGTCTTTCTCCTCTGCTATCTGTATCAACAATGCCCGCGCTGGTGAGAACGTGGATCCTAAAGACTACTACGATCCAGAGCACTGGCTGACTGCTATCGGTCTTGCCGGTTATAAGCAGGTCGTCGTTCAGTCATTGCAGGTCATTCCTGGTGAGGAGTATCGTCGCGTTCGTGACACCTATGTCAAGGACTTCATGAACAACCGTAACGGTGACTTCACTGATGCCTATATGAAGAGTCTTGACCTGAATGTGGTGGTAGGTACACCACTGATGGCTGAGGAAAGCGATGCCCAGGCACTTGCCACTGCGTTGAACAACGAGAGTGATATCAAAGCCGCCGTCAATGAGGGTATCGTTGCCTTTATGGGACATGGTAACCCCGAGGGCTATGACTATTATGGTGGTAATATCCGTTACTTACAGTTAGAAGAGGCTCTCCGTGCCATTAACCCTAACTACTATGTAGGCACGGTGGATATGGACGACACATACGCTGAGAATGTCCTGCAGCATATCGCTGGTGGCACATTCACCTATCATGTTGGTGACATGACCAAGAGGATTACATACGCAGCCAACAATGCCACCAAGGCTCAACTCTACCCCCTGATGTCTATCGCTGGTGACCACGCTCACAACGACATGGCTGATGAGGAGGACGAGGAGAGTTGGTTCTCTCTGTTCAATGACGCTGGCATTGAGACTGCCGCCTACGAGAGTAACTTCACCGAGGCTTGCTGGAAGAACACCGCAGAGATTCAGGCTAATGGTTATATCCCTGCTCTCGCTGAGCGTTCCGCTATCCGCAGACTATGGATGAACCACACTCGTGAGGCTATCAATAAGTTGGGTACAGAGGAGGCTATGTCAACCCCAACCACTGCTCCTGAGGAGTAATTTTGTAGTATTATTATATAAGTTTATGTAGGAGGTGCGGTCGTGAGACGGCATCTCCTCTTTTAACAAAGAAGAAAACCATGAGAAGAATACAAACGTTTTTTATTTGCTTGATGGTAAGTTACACCACCTGTCAGGCACAAATACACCAAAAAGGACACACCGACTCTATCCAGACGAGTCGTACTTATAACCTGAACCCTATCGTTGTGACGGGTTCTGGGCATCACCAGCGTCTGAAGTCTACTGCGACCCCCGTTCATGTGCTGAGTAGTCAGGAAATACAGGAACAAGGAATCACGACCTTCGACGAGGCGTTGACACGGATGATGCCCCAGACCTCCATGGCGCCGAACTCCATGGGTACCTTTCTCCGCCTGAACGGTTTGGGCAACAAATATATTCTGATTCTGATTAACGGTCATAAACTCACTGGCGACATCTCCAATAACGTTGACCTGAACCGCATCAACATGTCGAGGGTCAAACGTATCGAGGTGCTCGATGGGGCTGCCTCCTCACTTTATGGCAGTGATGCCATCGCCGGAGTCATCAACATCATTACCGACCAACCGACCAGTTCTGAGTTGAGCATCACCAACAACACGAAAGTCAGTGGTCATGGTGTCCTAACCGAAAGTGCCAGTCTTGACATCTTCAAGGACGGTTTCGGTTCCTACACCACCATTACCTACGACCAGGCAGATAGTTATCAAAACAATAATCTGGAATACGTAAAAGGGTCTGAGACAGAGACGCAAGAGACCATCGCTCCATTCTTTACGGGTTATCGGTCCAGCGTTCTCAGTCAGAAATTCACCTATTCCCCCAACAAACATCTCGCTTTGAATGCGGGACTAGACTACTCCTATAAAATCACCGACCGTCCTGAGACACGGGACGACATCACAGGAGGTACCGACTACGAGATGCGCTACAAGGGTTTCCGCTGGAACATTGGTGGTATCTATAAGTTCAATAACCGCAATAGCCTGCAGGCAGACTTCACCGTCGACCGTTTCCGCTATGGCAAGGAATACGATGTGGCAACAAAGAACTATGCTATTGGTGACTACGTGCAATCGAAGAAACAACGTGCCATGGACGGAGAACTAAAAGCAATCCTCGGACTCACCACCCACTCCACCACCATCTTTGGCGCCGACTGGCATAAAGATTATCTCACGGCATCCTCAGGCAATATCAGCCAGCATGTCTATTCCCTTGCTGCCTATGCACAACATGAGATGAGGTTTTGGAATGACTTCACGGCGACACTTGGCTTGCGACTCACACACCATGAGACCTTCCATAACCACCTGACACCGAAGGCAACGTTGATGTATGCACCGGGACATTTCCGTTTCCGTGCGACCTACTCGGCTGGTTTCCGTGCGCCGGGACTGGATGAGTTGTATTATCATTACTTCTCCGTCAACCGTGGCAAACCCCAGATTATCTTTGGCAATCAGGACTTATCCCCAGAGAAGAGTCATTATTTCTCCCTGAATGCCGAATACCGCACCGACATGGTTGCCATCAGTGTGACAGGCTACCTCAACCGCATCAATGATATGGTGGTACGACAGAATATCGAGGTTGACAATACTGCCTTGCAGATGCTACAGACGGAATTCCCTGAGATGACAGCCGACGAGGCAGGGAAACTGGAACGCTACTCACGCTATAAGAATAGTGACAAGGGGGATGTGAAGGGACTACAGGTAAACGTCTCCGCAAACCTCTTCCATGGTTTCAATCTCTCGGCGAACTATGTCTATACCTATGCGCGCAGTAAGAGTGAGGATGACTGGATGACGCTGGAGCGCAGCATGCGCCATGCGGCTACGATAGCGGCAAACTACCACCACACATGGGGTAAGTACGGACTGAACATCAACCTCAACGGCAGACTCCAGTCGAAGACCTATTATCCTGATTATGAGGACGCCCCAGGCTATGGCATTTGGAACCTCCATACCACCCATACGTTCGACTGTGCGAAATGGGCGCTCCTTGAACCCAGTATCGGTATCGACAATCTCTTTGATAAGGTGGACCGTCGCATCGACTCCTCTTTAAGGAAATATGCCCTTTACACACCAGGTCGTATGCTGGTCGTTGGATTGAAAGTGAAGTTAAAACAATAATTGTTTTCTATTCTCGAATTTATTTCCTATCTTTGTCGCCATGAAGGGAAAGATCATCATTGCAGGCATAGGTCCTGGCAGCAAAGAAGACATCACGCCCGCCGTACTCGATGCGGTACGACAGGCGGATGTCATCGTTGGATATCAGTATTACTTCCAGTTTGTCAAGCCATACGTCCAAGAAGGCTGTGAGTGCATCGATACGGGTATGAAGAAGGAGCGGCAACGAGCCGAACAGGCGTTCGAACTCGCCGAACAGGGAAAGACGGTGGTTGTGATCTCCTCGGGCGATGCGGGCATCTATGGGATGACACCGCTCATCTACGAGATGCGGAAAGAGCGTAATGCTGATATTGAGATTTGTTCCCTGCCGGGTATCTCCGCCTTCCAGAAAGCCGCCTCTCTGCTAGGAGCACCTATCGGACATGACCTGTGTATCATCTCCCTCTCCGACCTGATGACACCGTGGGAGACCATTGAGCGGCGCATCCGTGCCGCCGCCGTCGGCGATTTCGTCACGGCTATCTACAATCCCAAGAGTCATGGGCGCTACTGGCAACTCTACCGTTTGCAGGAACTCTTCCTGCAAGAGCGTAGTGGTGAGACGCCTGTGGGCTATGTCCGACAGGCAGGTCGGGAGGAGCAGGAGGTCAAGGTCACGACCCTTCAGGACTTCAATCCTGAGGACATCGACATGTTTACCGTGATTCTCATTGGCAACTCCCAATCCTATATCGATGACGGAAGAATCATCACCCCTCGCGGGTATTATCGGGAGGAGGCTTCTGACGATATGAAACCTGGTCAGCAGATTATGATACAGAGTTTCAGACGGATCGAGTCCGAACTGCAAGACAAGGACATCCCCCTCGACCACAAATGGGCGTTGCTGCATGCCATCCATACCACTGCCGACTTCGAGATGGAGAAGATTCTATACACCGACAAGGATGCTGTGAGGACATTATATAATAAGGTGAAGGAAGGCTTGCTGAAGACCATCGTGACTGATGTGACGATGGTGACGAGCGGTATTCGCAAGGGAGCCTTAGAACGCTTAGGTGTAGAGGCGACCTGTTATCTGCATGACCCCCGTGTGGCAGAGATGACCGCCAAGGAGGGCATTACCCGTACACAGGCTGGCATCCGCCTTGCCGTAGCAGAGCATCCTGATGCGCTCTTCGCCTTTGGCAACGCCCCGACGGCACTGATGGAACTCTGTGACCTAATCCGTAAGGGCAAGGCACATCCTACTGGCATCATCGCCGCACCAGTCGGTTTCGTACATGTCTGTGAGTCGAAACACATGGTGAAACCGTTCCGTGAGATTCCGAAGATCATCGTGGAGGGGCGCAAGGGAGGCAGCAACCTCGCCGCTACCCTCTGTAATGCCATTCTCACCTTTGACGATGCAGCACAACTAAAACCCGGTCGTGACCTATGAGGTTTATTGTCATTGGCATAACGGATAACCCTGAGCCTTTCTTCCCTCCTGAGATCATGGAGATTATCAAGAATGGTAAGGTGTTCTCGGGTGGCAAGCGTCATCATGAGATAGTGGCACCTTTATTGCCCGCTGATGCCCAATGGATAGACATCACCGTACCCCTCGACAACGTCTTCGAGCAATACCAACTGAAGGCTAATGGCAAACAGCCAACAGTCTCTATCATCGTCTTCGCCAGTGGCGACCCCTTGTTCTTCGGCTTCGCCAATACCATCCAGCGCAAGATGCCAGAGGCGGAGATAGTGGTCTACCCTACCTTCAACTCCCTGCAGATGCTTGCCCATCGGCTTCTATTACCTTACCATGACATGCGTATCGTCTCACTGACGGGTCGCCCTTGGCAGGAGTTTGACCGTGCCTTGATAGAACGGACTCAGAAGATTGGCGTGTTGACAGACAAGGAGCATACTCCCGCCGCTATTGCCCAACGGATGCTGGACTATGGCTATACGCAGTATCAGATGACTGTTGGAGAGCATTTAGGTCATCCCGCCAAGGAAAAGGTGACGACGCTCTCCCTCGAAGAAGCCGCTCACTGCGACTTCTCGCAACCCAACTGTGTGATACTCTCAACTTCTAACACTAATCTCCCAACCAAGCCCTTCGGTATTCCCGACAGTTCATTCACCCTCCTCGACGGCAGGGAGAAGATGATCACCAAGATGCCGATTCGCCTGTTGACCTTACAGGCACTCGACTTACCTCATAGACACGTACTATGGGACATCGGTTTCTGTACGGGCAGTATCTCCATAGAGGCACGTCTGCTGTTCCCCCACCTCCATATCGAGGCTTTTGAGATTCGCCCTGAGTGCGAGGCAATCATCCAAGAGAACATGCGCCGCTTCGGAGCCCCTGGCATCAACATCCATATCGGCGATTTCCGCTCCGTATGTTGTCATGCCATGACAAAAAACAGAACTGCCCCTGATGCCGTCTTCATCGGCGGACATGGGGGGAAACTGAAGGAGATCATGACTAAGGTACTGACCGTCCTTGCTCCCGATGGATGTATCGTGATGAACAGTGTCACATCACAGAGCAGACAGATGTGGAAGGAGGCTTGCCATGACCTCGGACTTACCCAAGAGCCGCCCCTACATATCACCCTGAACGACTATAACCCCATAACGATTCTGAAATGCAGAAGATAGCGATTATACAGATTAGTGAGACAGGAAAGGAAGTTGCCGACCTGCTCAGGATGGAATTACGCGCCCAAGTCATAGAGCGCACGGAGGTAGGCAAGTATTGGTCAGACTACGATGCCTTTATCTTCATTGGTGCCATGGGTATCTGTGTGCGCACCATTGCCCCATATATCAAGGATAAGCATGAGGACCCTGCCGTGGTCTGTGTCGATACCTTCGGACAACATGTCGTCTCTGTCCTGTCGGGACATGTCGGTGGTGCCAATGACTTGACGAAACAAGTGTCAGGCGCATTGGGAGCAGAGCCTGTCATCACTACCCAGAGTGACAATGCGGGACTGTGGGCTCTCGACACGTTCGAGCAGCGTTTCGACTGGCCTGTTGCCAGTGATATCTATGACATGAACGATTGTATCTTCGCTTTCGTCAACCGCCAGCCGACCGCATTGCTCTTAGAGGTACGTGACGAGGGGACTGACTATCTGGAGCGGACGCTTCCCAGTCATGTCACCTTGATTCATGATATCAGGGAGGCAGACCCCAGAAAATACAAACTCGTCATCATCGTATCACCTTTTATCCGTCATGTCCCGGAGGGAATGCTGGAACTGCACTTCACCCCTATGGTCGGAACGATAGGTTTCGGACTAGCACACCACCCCGATGATTACGAGTGTATCTATGATGAGATAGACCAGGCGTTTGCCGATCGGGGAATCCTGCCCTGTTCACACCGTTACTGCACCATCGACGTGAAGCAGGATGAGGAGTTCGTGGAGGAACTCAAGGAGGAATATGGTGAGGAGGTGGTATTCTTCACTGCTGAGGAACTGGATGCCGTCGATGTTCCGAATCCCAGTGATGTGGTGGCAAAGCATGTGGGTACGTCAAGTGTCTGTGAGGCTGCCGCTATCCTCGGCTCCAACCATGGCAAACTGATTGTTCCTAAAATAAAAGGCAAGAACTGGACTGCCGCTCTCGCCATCGACTATCAACACCTGAGAGAACGGAAAGGACATATCGAGATTGTAGGTGCTGGTCCTGGTGACCCAGATTTAATCTCTGTCCGTGGTCGTACGATGCTGGAGCGTGCTGACCTGATATTGTATGCGGGCTCCCTCGTTCCTCGTGAACTGACCGAGTGTCATAAGCCTGGCGCGGTGGTGCGCTCCTCTGCTGATATGGCACTGGAGGAACAGTGTGCGTTGATGAAACAGTTCTACGACCAAGGGAAGTATATCGTTCGTCTGCATACTGGCGACCCCTGCATCTTTGGTGCCATCCAAGAGCAGATGGCGTTCTTCGACCGTGAGGGCATGGACTATCATATCACCCCAGGCATCTCGTCTTTCCTTGCCGCCGCCGCTGAACTGCGCAGTCAGTTTACCATCCCAGAGCGCACACAGACCATCATCCTTACTCGTGGGGAGGGACGTACCCCCATGCCCGAGAAAGAGCAACTGCACCTGCTTGCCAAGAGCCAGTCGACCATGTGTATCTTCCTCAGTGCCGCCATTGTGGATGACGTACAACGTGAGTTGCTGATGGAATATCCTGAGGATACACCTGTTGCCGCCTGCTATCATCTGACATGGAAAGACCAGCGGATTTATCGAGGGGTACTGAAAGACCTTGCGAAGATCGTCCATGACAACAACCTCACCCTCACCACCATGCTGGTGGTCGGTGAGGCTATCGACAATCGCCAAGGGTTCTCCGAACTCTATAACAAACACTTTACCCACCTCTTCCGACAAGGAGAAGCATGATACTGGTATTTGGAGGAACAACGGAAGGACGTAAGGCAGTGGAGGTGCTGGAGGAAGCCGGCAACACCTACTACTACTCCACCAAGACGGAGGAGCAGGAGGTGGCACTGCATCATGGCATACGCCTGCATGGTGCCTTAGACCAAAAGGCAATGCTTACATTCTGCCAGGAACATGGCGTAAAGTTGTTGATTGACGCTGCCCATCCCTTCGCCCAAGCATTACACGATACCGTGGCGGAGGTGGCGAAGAAGTTGCAGATACCCGTCATCCGCTATGAGCGTATCTTTCCAAAGAGGGACACATGTCTGACATGGATAGATGACTACACACAGATTCCTACAGACATCCATACCCTCCTTGCCACAACAGGAGTACAGTCGATTGCGAAACTGAAACCGTTAGAGGCTAAGGGCATCAAGGTCTATTACCGCATCCTGCCCCGTGAGTCATCCATCCGTCTTGCCAAGGCACAAGGGGCTACCGACGACCAACTATTATACTATGAGGATAGTAAGGTGATAGATATTAACGCTGATGCTATTCTATTGAAAGAGAGTGGTTTAACAGGAGGATTTCAAGAAAAAGTGAATGCTGCAAAAGCAAAGGGTATGCGCATCCTTGTATTAAAACGTCCTGTCATTTCTCCCATTTTCCAAACAGTCAATGGTCCGCATGGACTACGTCGGATGGTAGAGCGACTATTACCTGAATTCTATCCCCTGCATAGTGGACTGACGACAGGTACGTGTGCCACCGCCGCAGCAGTTGGCGCAACACTTCGACTGCTGAAGAACGAGACACCCGCAGAGGTGCCCGTCATCCTACCCAATGGTGAGACGATCTATGTTCCTGTCATCTATGGTGACGGGTATGTCTCTGTCTTCAAAGAGGCTGGCGACGACCCTGATGTGACGAATGGACTGGAGATACGAGCAAACGTAACCCCGTCTGAAACGTTGACCATCGAAGGTGGTGAGGGCGTAGGTCGTTTCACGCTCCCTGGCTTCGACTATCCTCCTGGCGAGCCTGCTATCAACAAGGCACCTCGTGAGATGATCCGTCAGAACCTCTTACCTCTCACCTCCCACCTCTCACCTCTCCGTATCACCATTTCTGTGCCACAAGGTGCCGATATTGCCCGTCGTACGTTCAATCCCCGCTTGGGTATTGAGGGCGGCATCTCTATCATCGGGGTATCTGGTATCGTCAAACCCTTCTCTGAGGAGGCGTTTATCCAGAGCATCCGAAAGTGTATGGAGGTGGCAAAGGCAAGTGGCAGCGACCGTGTTGTCATCAATAGCGGAACGAAGAGTGAGCGTTTCGTCAAGGCACACTATCCCACCCTGCCCTCACAGGCTTTCGTGGAGTATGGCAACTATATCGGAGAGACTTTGAAGATGGCTCATGAACTCCAGTTCCCCAACGTCACCTTAGGGGTGATGCTTGGCAAGGCAGTGAAATTAGCAGCAGGAAATCTGGACACACATAGCAAGAAGACGGTGATGGACAAAGCGTTTATCGCCAAGATGCTCAAAGAGGCAGGCTGTCCTATCGACCTCACCAACCTCACCCTCGCCAGAGAACTGTGGCAGCAAATCCCTGCCACTCATCTGCAAGCCTTTGCTAGCACCATCATCTCACATTGTTACCAACACTGCAAACCTCTCCTCCCCGACGGCAACCTCACCATCCTTTTGATGGATGACGAGGGAACAGTCTATCAAAGCACTTAGAGCCTTCGGTGCTTCCTTTTGTTTTTTGAGTCAACGATACACGAAGTAAGTGCCACCGTCACTTTGGCAATACTTGCGAAGGAGTTGTTGGATGAAGCGAGCATTATCCGTGACACGCTGTTCATCACCATCATAACCGTTGATGAGGACAACGAGATGACGAGTATTGATGCCTATCTTCGTACGCTCATGGTCACTGGTGGGAGTTCCAACTCCACCCTGGGCGTCCCGATAGACTGGTAGTCCTTGGATATTGATAGGACCACGACCGATTCCCTCATAAGGTTCTCCTTCACGACCAACTCCCAAGGTCAGCGTATCACCCACAAACTTATCAGCATCGAAACCACCGATGCTGTAGCCATAGGCAATAGAGGCAAGGTTGATGAGGTCGACCAATGTGTCAATCTGATAAAGTTCCTTTCCTTGGAGCATTCGGCGAATCAATGCCTCAGAGGCAGGACGATAGCGAGAGGGATCCTTGCCACATGCCTTATAGACACGGCGAGTAGCGGCAATACCACTCATCTCCTTCAGACTCTCGGTCGTCAGTTCCGCACGATAGCGTTCCGCTAGTGCATGAATCTCATCCCATAATCCTCTTGAGTAAGGAGTGTTCACCACCTCTGCCTCCACACATGCCCCGACGAACCCAGGGCAAACGGTCTCTATTTCTTGTGAAACGATTACTTTCATATCTCAATAAGTAATGGATTTATTCACCAACCTCATCCTTTCTGCGTCGGAACAGGACACTGGCAATAACAGGGGCTCCCACCAATGCCGTAACACTATTGACAGGCAATGCTCCCTCGAAACCCGGCATACGGGCGATGAGATTACAGAGCAAGGCAAGAGCGGCACCAGCCAGCAGCGTGCCTGGCATCAGAATACGATGGTCACTGCTACGGAAGATGGCACGACAGAGATGCGGTACGGCAAGCCCGATAAACATGATAGGTCCACAATAGGCGGTGACAATTGCCACCAATACCCCCGAGCAGAGGATGACCAGCATACGGGCACGACGGATGTTCAACCCCAAGTTACGGGCATAGCCATCACCCAAAAGCAACAGGTTCATCGTCTTCGCCAGCAGCATACTCAAAGGTAACAGGATTGCCATCAAAACGACAAAGAGCACCATCTGGTTACCTGACACCCGCGAGAAAGAGCCCAAGCCCCATACCACATACGCCTTGATATCCTCCTCTGCGGAGAAGAACTTCAAGACACCGATGATGGCAGTGGCGAGATAACCAATCATCACACCTATTATTAATAAGGTGACATTCCCTTTCACTTTCTGTGACACGTAGAGGATCAATGCCATGACGGCAAGAGAACCGATGATAGCCGCTATCGACATGGCGACATCACCCAGATACCCTAAACGGCTCAAGGCGACACCGCCTAACGAGCCCGACATCAAGACGACACAGGCAACACCTAAGGAGGCACCATTGGAGATACCTAATACAGAAGGACCAGCAAGCGGGTTGCGGAAAACCGTCTGCATCTGTAGACCACTCACGGCAAGACCAGCACCAGCCACCATTGCCGTCAGAGCCTGTGGCACTCGTGAACTCCAGATGATATTACGATGAATCTCCGATACCTCCTGACTACCTATCAGTGTAGCCACCACCTCACCAACAGGTATCTTGACGGTACCTAACAACAGGTTGAGCACAAACAAAAGGACAATGCCCAAGAACAGTAACAGGTAGGAGGCAATACGGTTTCTCATCGCAGCAACTGATAATATTTAGGTTGATAGTCTTTCTCGACCAACTCTGGATGGAAAATAGCAAGCAGGTCTTTCAACACCACGTCCGGCTCGACTGGCGTAGACTCATAATAGGCTGTCTGCTTCATATTGCAATAGATGACATGCTTTTCCTTGAAAGCCTTGAACAATTCATTGCGAGGCTCAGAAGCCTTCAGCGCATCATACGAGAACTCATCCGGATAACTGTTCAGGATACGCCAGTAGTCAGCATTCGCCGCCATGGCATACATCTGCTCAAACTCGATATTAGAGCCACCCGTATCGTCATTCTTCACGATATAGTCGGCACCAGCGTCACGGAACAACTGGGCGAGGAAATTCTTACCTCCTACCGCATACCAGTTGCCGCCATGCATCTCCCCGCTGAAGACCGTTGGACGGAAAGATGCCTTAGCGGCAAGAGTCTTAGCATCGTTATATCGTTGCTCGATACCCTTGAAGCATTCATTGGCTTCCTTCTCCTTTCCTAGGAACATGCCCACGAACTTCACCCACTCGGCTTGTCCTAAGGGGTCGAGTTCCTTATATCCCAGATGAGGCACAAGGGTGATACCCGTCTCTTTGATGGCATCATAGCCACCACGCTTGAAAGGCGAGATGAAGATCAGTTCGGGATTAGCGGCAAGAATTAATTCAGTATCGAAGTTGCCTTCCATACCAATCTTCACGATACTACCGTCCTTCACCCTTTTCCTGATATCCTTATTAAAGAGATTTTTCGTTCCTGTGATACCCTTGACGACATCATGCGCATCAAGTGCCGTAAAATTTGAGAGTTGCAACATCGTCATCACAATGGTACGCTCTACTGGCACCTCCACCTTGGTATATCCCTCTGGTGTCTCTGCATCACTCCCTTTTGGCACCAAAGCGAACTGATAACTCACAGGCATCTTGTCTTCGTCTTTCTGCGGATCCGCCACATCCACCAGACGGACTCCGTTCTCCAAGTATTTTACGGTAAACCCTTTGGCATACTGCGGACGAATCAGACTTGCCGAGTCTCCTGTATAAGAGACCTCATTGACTCCACCAGTAGACTTCTTACCACCACATGACACTAATAATAAGGACAGCAAGAGCACTGCCCATTCATATCTCTTCCGTTTCATACTTCTCATCATCTCACATTAACGACTTATAACCTAATGTCGGTACAAAGGTAACAATAATTTTTGTCATTTCAAAAGAAATATGTATCTTTGCAGGATAACTTTGACATATTATATATAAATAGACGATTATGAAAAGAATCAAAACGACCCTCGTAGCCGCTGCCCTGCTTATCACAGCAGGCATCGTGGTAACATCATGTGGAGCAGGAACCTTGTTGCAAACCCTTGGCAGTGGAGGCACTCTCGCCAATGCGTTCACCAGTGTTATAGGACTTGATAAAGTCACTCAACGGGGACTTGTAGGTACTTGGAGATACGATGGTCCCGGCTGTGCGTTTACCAGCGAGAATTTATTGGCAAAGGCAGGTGGCGAGGTGGCAGCCACCAAGATAGAACAGGAATTAAAGCCCTATTTCGACAAGACAGGACTGACAGCCCAGAACACCTATGTCACTTTCAATGAGGATGGTAAGTTTACCGCCTCTATTGCAGGCAAGTCGTTCAGTGGCACTTGGACCCTTGAGGAGTCGACTGCAAAGGTCACTATGAAGGGGCTCCTGCTCACCATTAACTGCTATGCCAAGCGTGAGTATGGCGGTATCGCCCTGCTCTTCGAGTCGAAGAAACTACTTAACGTCCTTCAGATACTTGCCGCTATGAGCGGTAATGATACCGTTCAGAAGGTTGGTGAACTCTCGAAGAACTACGACGGTATTCGCCTCGGCTTCGACATGAAGAAGTAACGCCAAGGATGAGAAAAGGACTGGTACTAGAAGGTGGAGCCATGCGTGGCTTATGGACCGCCGGGGTGACGGATGTGATGATGGAGCATAACATCTACCCCGATGGCTTAATAGGTGTGTCGGCAGGTGCCGCCTTTGGTTGTAATATCAAGTCCCGGCAGATAGGTCGTGCCATCCGCTACAATACCCGTTTCGCCAAAGACCCACGCTATAGCGGACTGCGCTCGTTGCTGAAGAGCGGCGACTATTTCAATGCGGAGTTCGGCTACCACGTCGTGCCCAAGCAATATGACCTCTTCGATGACAATGCTTTTGAGCAGAATCCCATGGAGTTCATTGTAGTATGCACGGATGTAGAGACAGGGGAAGCCGTCTACCAGCCCTTAGAGAAAGCCGACTATGACACCTACGAGTGGATACGCGCCTCCGCCTCTATGCCGCTAGCCTCGAAAGTGATTGAACTGGGAGGCAGGAAACTCTTGGATGGTGGGGTCGCTGACTCCATCCCCTTGGAGTATTTCGAGTCACTGGGCTACGACCGCAACGTGGTCATCCTCACCCAACCAAAAGGATTTGTCAAAGAGCCTAACAAACTGATGCCCATTATGCGTATCGCCCTGCGGAAATACCCCAACATGGTCCAAGCGATGGCACAGAGGCATGTCATGTACAACCAAGAACTGGCTTATGTGGCGGATGCTGAGACGAAAGGACGCTGTCTCGTCATCCGACCTGACGAGAAAATCCCCATCGGACATATCTCTCACGACCCTGAGGAGATGCGCCATGTCTATGAGATAGGACGAGCGGTCGGCGAACGCTATATTGAACAAATCAAGGAATTTTACCATCTTTAATATTTAATGTTTAATCTTTAATGAGAATAGACATCATCACTGTATTGCCCGAAATGCTGGAGGGCTTTGTTCATGAGAGTATACTGGCTCGTGCCGAGAAGAAAGGACTTGCCGAGATACGGCTGCATAACCTACGTGACTATACACTCGACAAATGGCGCCGTGTGGACGACTACCCATACGGAGGCTCGGCAGGTATGGTGATGCAGTGCGAACCCATCGACCGCTGTATCACGGCACTGAAAGCAGAGCGCGACTATGACGAGGTCATCTTCACCTCACCAGACGGTGAACGTTTCGACCAGCACATGGCAAACGAGTTGTCGATGAAAGGCAATCTCATCATCCTTGCAGGACATTATAAAGGAGTTGACCAAAGAGTACGTGACCATCTGATTACCAAGGAGATATCAATCGGTGATTTCGTATTGACAGGAGGCGAGTTAGTAGCCGCAATGATAGCCGATGCCATCGTAAGAGTAGTACCTGGTGTCATTGGTGACGAGCAGTCGGCATTGTCCGATTGCTTTCAGGACGATCTCCTCGCCGCTCCCATCTACACCCGACCTGCCGACTACAAAGGATGGAAAGTTCCTGAGATCCTACTCTCAGGTAATGAGTCAAAGATACGAAACTGGGAATTAGAGCAAGCGATGGAACGCACCCGCAAACTCAGGCCAGACCTTCTGAAAGAATAAAACGCTCACCCAACTGGAACCCTTCTTCATAGAGGCGTTCCAGTTTTTCCACATCCTCACAGATACGTCCCACCTCCAAGGGACGCTCTGGGCGAATAACGATAATCTCGCCCCAGTCCTCCATGCGCTCTATCAGGTCGAGTTGCTTGTTATACTCCTCCGTCCGACGACTCAACGCCACACGCAGACGAGGATAGTTCCGATAGATAAACTTAGGTATCTTGACATCTGGCTCAGAGGAGCGATAACCACGATTACGCGTCAGCACCACCACGTTCTCCTGATGCCCTGTGTCGATGGCACGCACAATGGGAATGCTGTCAACGATACCACCATCCAACATCGGAATACCATCGACAGTCGTGATTTGCGCCACGAAAGGCAGTGAACTGGAAGCCTTCACAATCTGTGTCAATCGCTGATGGTCATGTTTCTCTGAGAGATACATGGCGCGTCCTGTCTTACAATTCGTCGTGACAGCCTCGAACACGGCAGTATTACGCTCATAGGCATCATAGTCGAAGGGCACTATCTCGTTGGGAAAACGCTCGTAGAGGATATTGGGGTCGAAGATACTGCCATTGACTATCAGACTCCTCAACGAGATATAGTCGTATTTCTGCAGCATGTCGATATTAGACCAACGGGCTCGTCGGGGCTGGTGGCTCATATACGACAAACCATTACAGGCACCAGCCGACACGGCAACGACATAAGGGAAATACACCTCATGCTTCATGAACGCATCAAGCACTCCAGAGGTAAAGACACCACGCATGCCCCCACCCTCAAGAACCAGTCCTGTGTTGGATGTTATTTGCATTTTAATGCTTTTTATGATGCAAAGGTAGTATAATCTCATAAATAATATGTACCTTTGCAAGGTTATTTGGACAATCAAACCGAAATATTGATTTATGTTTAGCAAAGATACATACATTCAGCGCCGTGCTGAACTCAAGAAACTGGTAGGTGAAGGCATCGTCGTGCTCTTTGGCAATAACGAGGCACCATGCAACTATCCAGCCAATAGTTATGCCCCTATGCGTCAGGACTCGTCGTTCCTATATTATTTCGGACAACACCGTGACGGACTGGTGGGAGTCATTGATATTGACAACGACGAAGAGACACTCTTTGGAGATGATATCGACGTAGAGGATATCGTATGGATGGGATTTACCCCGTCTGTCGCTGACCTTGCCACAGAGGTAGGCATCACGAAGACAGCGCCAATGGAAGCCCTTACCTCCGTATGCCATCATGCCATTGCTGCACAAAGGACCATCCATTTCCTGCCTCCCTATCGCCATGACACCAAGATACAGATCATGGACCTGTTAGGTATCCATCCTGCAAAGCAAAAGGAGGCGGCGTCTCTCAAACTGATACATGCCGTTGTGAAGATGAGAGCCACGAAAGAGCCACAGGAAATCGCCGCTATCGATCGTGCCTGTGATATTGGCTATGCCATGCATACCACCGCACAACTACTTATCAAGCCAGGAGTGACCGAGCGTTTCATTGGCGGACAGGTGGACGGTATCGCCCGTTCCCTTGCTAACGGTACGAGTTTTGCCACGATATTCAGCCAGCATGGTGAGATCATGCATGGCAATCCCTCGGACGCAAAACTGGAGGCAGGTCGCCTTGCCCTTTGTGACGCAGGCTGTGAGTTGGACGACTATTGCAGCGACCACACCCGTACGATGCCTGTCAATGGAAAGTTTGACCAGCGTCAACTGGAAATCTATTCTATCGTAGAGGCATGCCACGACTATGTGTTAGAGGTGGCGAAGCCCGGTGTGAAATATATGGACGTGCATTTTGCCGTATGTCGCATGATGACGGAGAGACTGAAAGAACTCGGTCTCATGAAAGGCGATACCGATGAGGCAGTTCGTGCTGGAGCCCATGCGATGTTCCTGCCTCACGGACTGGGGCACATGATGGGAATGGATGTTCACGACATGGAAGGTCTCGGACAAATCTATGTGGGCTTCGACGAGGAGACCCGTCCTAACCTTGAGCAGTTTGGCACCAACTGTCTGCGCATGGGGCGCCGACTGGAGGAGGGCTTTGTGGTCACCGACGAGCCAGGCATCTATTTCATTCCTGCCCTCATCGATGAATGGAAGGCAAGTGGACATTGCAAGGAGTTCCTGGACTTCGACAAGTTAGAGACCTACAAGAACTTCGGCGGTATCCGCATCGAGGATGACGTGTTGATTACGAAGGACGGTTGCCGCTTCTTGGGTACGAAGCGCATTCCGTACCATCCTCACGAACTGGAAGAATATATGAGTAATAATTAAAAATAAAAAAGACAATGAGAAAGATTTTAACCCTTGCGCTACTCGCCTTTGTGGCAGTAGGCGCACAAGCGGAGGATAAGAAAGACTCCGAAAACAAGAACAAGCCCGTGTTCACGGTCGTGAAGGAGAACCCTATCACTTCTATCAAGGACCAAAACCGCTCAGGCACGTGCTGGGACTACTCTACCCTCTCTTATTTCGAGGCTGAGATTCTGAAGAAGACTGGTAAGACGTATGACCTCTGCGAGAGTTTCGTGGCTAACAAGACTTATATGGACCGTGCCGTTCAGGTGGTACGCCTGCACGGTGACTGCCAGTTTGCACAGGGAGGCTCCGCTTACGATGTGCATTACGTACTGCAGAACTATGGTATCTGTCCTGAGGACGCTATGCCTTTCCCTGGTTCCCTGTATGGCGACTCCCTCAACAACTTCAATGAGTTCTTCTCCCTGTTGGAGCCATACGTGGACGCAGTGGCAAAGAACAAGGCAAAGAAGATATCCCCCCAGTGGAAAGTCGGTCTGCAGGGCATCCTCGACGCCTATCTCGGCAAGTGTCCGGAGACCTTCACCTATGAGGGCAAGACCTACACCCCGAAGACCTTCGCTGCTAGCCTTGGTCTCGACTGGAACGACTATGTAAGCATCACCAGTTACACCCACCATCCTTTCTATACCGCTTTCCCTGTCGAGGTACAGGACAACTGGCGTAACCCGCTCAGTTATAATGTGCCGATGGACGAGATGATGCAGATTATCGACAATGCCATCATGCAGGGCTATACCGTAGCATGGGGTGGTGATGTCTCTGAGGATGGCTTTACCCGCAAGGGACTCGCCTATGCTATCGACACCAAGAAGACGGAGAGCCTGCAGGGCTCTGATATGGCTCGCTGGCTGAAACTCTCTTCCGCCAAGAAGCGTGACCTCATCGACTCACTCGGTTGCACCGTTCCAGAGATCATTCCCACACAGGAGCAGCGCCAGGAGCGTTACGACAACTGGGAACTGACCGACGACCACGGCATGCTGATCTACGGTATCGCCAAGGACCAGAACGGCAAGGAGTATTATATGGTGAAGAACTCATGGGGTGAGAGTGGCGACTACAAAGGTATCTGGTATATGACCAAGACCTTCATCGCCGCTAACACGATGGACTATACCGTCAACAAGAATGCCATCCCCAAGGATATCCGCAAGAAACTCGGACTGTAGCAAATGCACTATCAATGGAATTACGAACCACCTACACCCGAAAGACAGCAAGCGGCTAAAGAACTGGCGGAGAAGATTGGAATGAGCCCAATCGTTGCCGACCTGCTCATCCAGCGAGGCATCAAGACGGAGAGTGCGGCGAAACGGTTCTTCAGACCGATGATGAACGAACTCATCGACCCATTTCTGATGAACGACATGGACGTAGCCGTCGACCGCCTGAATGATGCGATGGGACGCAAAGAGCGTATCATGGTATATGGCGACTATGATGTCGATGGGTGTACAGCGGTGGCACTGGTATACAAGTTTCTGCAGCAGTTCTATTCCAACATAGAATACTATATCCCCAACCGTGAGGAAGAGGGGTATGGTGTCAGCATCAAGGGAATAGACTATGCGAAGGAAACTGGTGTAAAACTGATTATTGTCCTCGATTGCGGTATCAAAGCAATCGAGGAGATTGCCTATGCGAAGGAACAGGGCATCGACTTCATCATCTGCGACCACCATGTGCCGGACGAGGTGATGCCACCAGCCGTTGCCATCCTGAATCCTAAGCGTGAGGACTCTACCTATCCTTTCAAAGACCTATGCGGATGTGGCGTAGGCTTTAAGTTGATGCAGGCGTTTGCCAAGAACAATGGCATTCCCTTTGCACGTCTGATTCCCCTGCTCGACCTCTGTGCCGTCAGCATTGCTGCCGACTTAGTTCCTGTAACGGGCGAGAACCGCATCCTTGCCTTCCATGGACTGAAGCAACTGAACCAGAGCGCATCAATCGGACTGAAAGCGATTATCAGTATCTGCGGACTCACTGGGCGTGAGTTGACAATGAGTGATATCGTCTTTAAGATAGGTCCTCGCATCAATGCCAGCGGTCGCATGCAGAACGGCAAGGAGGCTGTGGAGTTATTGGTGGAGCGTGACCTGCAGAAGGCACTCACCGAGGCAAACCGCATCAACGAGTATAACGAGCAGCGCAAGGATGTCGACAAGCAGATGACCGAGGAGGCAAACGAGATTGTGGCACGTCTGGAGAGTCAGCGTCACATGCAGTCCATCGTGCTCTATGATGAAGGATGGAAGAAAGGCGTGGTGGGCATCGTCGCCTCCCGTCTGACGGAACTCTATTTCCGTCCTACCGTCGTCCTGACCATCATCGACGGCATCGCCTCTGGCTCGGCACGTAGTGTGGCGGGCTTCGACATCTATGATGCCATCAAGAGTTGCCGTGACCTGTTGGAGAACTTCGGAGGACACACCTATGCTGTAGGACTGACACTGAAACAAGAGAATATCCCTGAGTTCCGCCGCCGCTTCCAAGAGTATGTCAGTGGACATATCCTTCCCGAGCAGACCTTGCCGACACTAGAGATCGACGAGGAGGTTGACTTTAAGGATATCTCCAAGCGACTGCATAACGACCTGCGCCGGCTGGCTCCTCATGGACCTGACAATCCCAAGCCACTGTTCCTGACCCGTAATGTCTATGACTACGGCACCTCGAAAGTGGTAGGTAAGCATCAGGAGCATATCAAACTGGAACTGGTTGATTCCAATTCAGCAGTGGTGATGAACGGTATTGCCTTTGGACAGAGCGCCGAGGCACGCTATATCAAGTCGAAGCATTCGTTTGACATCGTCTACACCATCGAGGAGAACACCTATAAGCGTGGTGAGGTACAGTTGCAGATAGAGGATATCCGACCTTCTGAAATTGATAGTTGAAAGTTGAAGACTGAAAGTTATCAATCCATATTAAAACAGTACTGGGGCTACGATGACTTCCGTGGTATCCAACGGGAGATCATCGAGTCTATCGGTGACGGGTACGACACGTTAGGACTGATGCCGACGGGTGGCGGTAAGTCTATCACCTTTCAGGTTCCTGCCCTTGCCATGGAGGGGGTATGTGTCGTCATCACCCCACTCATCGCCTTGATGAAAGACCAGGTACACCATTTGCGCCAACGGGGCATCATGGCGGCTGCTGTCTATAGCGGGATGCAACGGGATGACATCCTCCGCATCCTGGAGAATTGTATCTTAGGAAACACTAAACTCCTGTATGTCTCACCAGAGCGACTGGGCAGTGAACTGTTCCAGACGAAACTCCGTCACATGCAGGTGAGTTTCATCACGGTGGACGAGGCACACTGTATCTCGCAATGGGGCTATGACTTCCGTCCTTCCTATCTCCAGATTGCGGACATCCGCCGCATCTGCCCTGATGTTCCCATCCTTGCCCTCACAGCAACAGCGACGCCCAAAGTCGTGGAGGATATCTGCGATAAACTTAAAGTCTCCCCTCAACAGGGGAGGTTGGAGGGGTCTCTTTTCCACATCTTCCGCATGTCGTTCGAGCGAAAGAACCTTACCTATCTGGTCTGCCATGCCGTCGACAAACGGACGGAGTTGATACGACTGCTGGAGGGCGAGCAAGGATCCTCCATCGTCTATGTCCGCAGCCGTCGCCATGCCCGTGAGATTGCCGAGTTGTTGACGGACGCAGGACTCAGTGCCACCTTCTACCACGCAGGTCTCGACCATGCTCAGAAAGACCAGCGACAGCGTGACTGGCAGCACGACCGTGTACGTATCATGGTTGCCACCAATGCTTTTGGCATGGGTATCGACAAACCCGATGTGCGTATTGTTGCCCATTACGACTGTCCCGACTCCATCGAGGCATACTTCCAGGAGGCGGGGCGTGCGGGGCGTGACGGACAACCCTCGCGCGCGATCCTATTATATAACGCTGCTGACGAGCCGAAACTGAACAAGCGCATCAGCGACACCTTCCCTGAGAAAGACTATATCCGCAAGGTGTACGACCATCTTGCCTACTATTACCAGATAGCCACTGGCGACGGCTATGGCGTGTCACGAGAGTTTAACATTGATGATTTCTGCCATAAGTTCAACCACTTCCCCATCCGAGTACACTCCGCTTTGCAGATTCTGCAACGTGCCGGGTATATCGAATACACGGAGGAGCAGGACAACCAGGCTCGTGTGAAGTTCCTAGTGGGACGTGACGACCTGTATCGCCTGCGTGGTGACTCTCCCGACGAGGAGCGTATCATCATTGCCCTACTCCGCAACTATGGGGGATTGTTTGCCGACTACGGCTTCATCGACGAGAGTCTGATAGCCCAGCAGTGTGGCATGAAACCGGCTGACGCATACCAAGTGCTGAAGGTGCTCTCCATGAAGCACATCATCCATTTCATTCCTCGCAAGCAAGTGCCATATATCCGTTATATGCAGCGACGGGAGGACAGCGAGCACGTATCACTACCCCCTGCCATCTATGATGAACGGTTGGCACAATACCGCCAACGCATCGAGGCGATGCTCCACTATGCCAAAAACGATGGTAAGTGTCGCAGTCGCCAGTTATTGGAGTACTTTGGCGAGAAAGGCACCAAGGATTGTGGACAGTGTGATGTCTGTCAGTCCCATCACCCTCATGACAGCAAGCAGGCACAACAACAGATCCTCACCTTATTATCTGACCATAAGCGCCACCATGTCACAGAACTCCTACGCCTGCAACTCCCTCATGAGGAAATAGATGCTGCCCTCACCTACCTTCTACAAGAGGAGTATATCATGCAGCAGGACGGCTATCTGATGATTCCCTGATTATTTCTCGTCTTTTTGCTTAGGAAAAGAGCCGTCTGTAAAAGTCTGTTATGCCACCCTTGCATTCCTTATCTCATTCTGCAAGAAAGAAGATTGCCCACTACATATTGTCAAGGAATTTGGTCGAAAATCGTGTATGGATTTTTGGGCATTCTAGGATTGGAGGAAGCAAAAAACAGGGGTGTTAGGGACAAAAACGGAGGAAGGACGTACCTTCGGAGGGGTTAGGTGGCACCTTCCTACCCTTTAGGTGCCACCTTCTGCCCCTTTAGGTGCCACCTTTCAAATTGGAAAAAGGCACCTTTTGAGGGCTTTTTTGCGGGTTTTTAAGGTAGTTTTCGAGGGTTAAAAAGGGGAAAAAACGGGAAACGCCCTCAGTATCAACGGAATACAAAAACCTCTCAAATTTTGCGTATTTGAGACCAAGTGAGGACTTGGTGGATTTCACGCGAAACCTGAGAGGTCTTCTGTCAAATATTTATCAATCGATTAGTCTTCCTGATTCTCTGGACGCAACTTGCGGACAGTCTCACCAGCACGCCACATCTCCTGGTTGCGCATAGCCTCCAGTTCCTTCTCCAGACCGGCACGATAGTCGGGCTTAGAGTTTGCGTCGATGGTGATCTGAGCCTCATTACCAGTCTTCACTGAGTAATACAGCCACTCCATCACGGGCTTGATAGCGTCGTGGAAACGAGGAGCCCAGTCGAGGGCACCACGCTGAGCGGTGGTAGAGCAGTTAGCGTACATCCAGTCCATACCCTTAGCGCCAAACAACGGACCAAGGCTCTGAGTCAACTCCTCAACGGTCTCGTTGAAAGCCTCAGAGGGAGAGTGACCGTTCTCACGGAGCACCTCATACTGTGCGAGCAGCAAGCCCTGGATAGCACCCATCAGTGAACCACGCTCACCAGTCAGGTCAGAGGTAGCCTCACGCTGGAAGGTTGTCTCGAACATATAACCGGCACCGATACCGATACCAAAGGCAAGTGTCTTGTCCTTAGCCTTACCAGAGGCATCCTGGTAAACAGCATAAGAGCAGTTCAGACCACGACCCTCGCAGAACATCGTGCGGAGAGAGGTACCAGAACCCTTAGGAGCCACCATGATCACGTCTACATCCTTTGGAGGAACAACACCAGTGCGGTCGCTCCAGTTGATAGCGAAGCCATGGCTGTAGTACAATGTCTTACCTGGCTTCAGATATTGCTTAACGGTAGGCCACTGCTGAATCTGACCAGCATCAGAGAGCAGCATGCAGAGGATAGTACCCTTCTCAGCAGCCTCCTCGATAGAGAACAAAGTCTTACCAGGAACCCATCCGTCAGCAACAGCCTTGTCGTAGGTCTTACCCTGACGCTGTCCGACGATGACATTAAAACCATTGTCGCGCAGGTTACAAGCCTGACCAGGACCCTGTACACCGTAGCCGATGACTGCGATAACCTCGTCCTTCAATACCTCACGTGCTTTCTCCAAAGAGAACTCTTTACTGGTGACTACAGTCTCTATAACGCCACCAAAATTCATTTCTGCCATAATTGCAAATGTTATTTAAATGTTATACTTATCCCTTGCCGACCATGCCAGCCCTAACCCGAGAGCCGTCGTTTTGTTAGTCTGCTCAGCGCTTACACGAAACACTGACGAGGGCTTAACTGATAATTGGGCACAAAGGTAACAATTTATCACCAAATAGCCAAATAATCTATTAGACTTTAATAAATTTAACCTTACTTCTGCATACTTCGACATCATCGTCCTTGCAGATACGGATGTTGAAGGTGCCTTCCTCCTTCTCCACATAGAACGACAGGCGGTCGCCAGCATGAGCCTCAGCGACATAGGCTATCTCGAAACGCTTGATCTGATGCTCCCGATACCAGTCGAGGTCCCACAGGTCGAGCACATGCTCGATATATTTCACGGAGTTGATATGTCCGTTGATGTCCACATCATTATAATAGGTGTCGATGGTACGCACCCGCTCGGCATTATCCGACATCTTCACTCGCCCACCCTTGTCGATGGGACATTCCTTGTCTTTGACTATCCAGTTGTCGATGGCACCATTGTCAATAGCGTAGATATCTGTCGGCTGACGGCTCTCCGTGTCTATCATCGCCCAGATGCTGCGACCATAGCCGTATACTTTGCCCGCCTCATCGACAACAGCGAAGTTACGGGAGGTGAAATAGCGCATAGCACTCTCCACCCATGTCTCCACATTAAACTTGGTGTACATCTTAGGCATCTCGTCCATCTCGATAGCGAGGCGTGACAACACCCACGAGCGCTGAATGGTCAGGAGATAGCGCATGCCAAAGCCACGGTCGGTGGAATGGAAGTCGGCGGCATTGAGCATGTGGTTGCCCAGATGTCCCATAAAGAGTCTGCCACTGAAGTCACAATGGAACGGCTCCGCCATAAAGGGATAGCATCCTACCTTATCCATTAAACATTAAATATTAAACATTAAACATTAAATGTTAGCCTTGTTTTTCGCGTTCGTCAAGAAACGCACTCACCTGCTCCTGCATACCACGAGTAACGGCGATTCGTCCACTACGGGTATACTGCAGGACGCAACCGAACTCATCCAGGGCACGGTAAAGGGAGATGATATCCTCCGTGCGCCCACTCTTCATCACGATGATATAGGTGGGATTCACCTCCGTGATCTTCGCATCATGGCGACGAATGGTACGGGATATCTCCGGGTTCTGCATCACCAGATCGGTCTGCAACTTATACAGTCCTGCCTCACGGATAAACAACTGGTCGTCCGTGAAGTAGTTTGCCTTGATGACATCCACCTTCTTCTCTATCTGCTTGGTGATCTTCTGTATCTGGTCCTCGTCGCTCCAAGCAGTGATGGTGTACTTATGCACGCCCTCAATACTTGACGCCGACACGTTCAGGCTCTCGATATTCACCTGACGACGGGTGAACACGGCAGTCACCTGATTCAGGATACCCGCGATATTCTCGGAATAAACCAATAACGTATATAGTTTCTTCTTATCTTCCATCCTTTACTTTTTTACCTTTTACTTTTTACCTTTTTACCTTTTTACTTTTTTACCTTTCTCAGACCTCCAGCATCATATCATTCACATTCATTCCCGGAGGAGTCATCGGCAACACGTTGTCTTCCTCCTTAATGGCACACTCCAGGATATACGGACCCTTCGTCGTCAGCATCTTGTCGATAGCGGCGGCAAGGTCCTTGCGGTCGGTCACTGCCTCATAGGCGATACCATAGCCCTTGGCAATCTGCTCATAGCAAGGGTTCATCATTTTGGTGAATGACTTACGACGCATCCAGAACATATCCTGCCACTGGCGCACATTACCCAAGTAATTGTTGTTCAGCAGAATCATCTTCACAGGCGACTGCTGCTCCATGATCGTACCCAACTCCTGGATATTCATCTGGAAACCGCCATCACCCATAAAGCAGACAACCGTACGGTCGGTGGCAAAGGTGGCACCGATAGCGGCTGGCATACCATAACCCATCGTACCCAGACCACCACTCGTACAGATACTACGCTTCTCGGGATACTTGAAATAACGAGTCGCAAACAACTGATTCTGACCGACATCCGTCACAAGGACAGTTCCTCTTGGAGCCTGCTCGGCAACGGCATTCACCACCTCACCCATCAGCAGTGGTCCCTGCTTGGGATGGATGGCAGGCTCGATGACTTTCTCACGCTCTTTCTCGTCCAATGCCTTGAACGAATCACGCCATTCCTGATGGCTATTCTTATTCAACAGTGCCGTGATGGCTGGCAACGACTCCTTACAGTCGGCAACCACGGCGACATCCGTCTTCACGTTCTTATCTATCTCACTACGGTCGATGTCCAGATGAATCACCTTCGCCTGCTTGGCATAGGTCTTCAGATTACCTGTCACACGATCGCTGAAACGCATTCCGATAGCGATCAGGACATCGCACTCCTGCTCTTTCAGATTGACGGCATAGTTGCCATGCATGCCCAGCATACCCACATTCAGCGGATGGTCGGAGGGCAGTGCGCTCAGTCCCAGCATCGTACGACCAGCAGGAATATCCGCCTTCTCCAAGAACGCCCTCAACTCCTCCTGGGCATTACCCAGTTCTACGCCCTGTCCCACCAAAGCAAGCGGACGCTTGGCATTGTTGATCTGTTCGGCAGCCTCACGGACCGTTTCCTCTTTCAGTCTCGGGTAGGCGACATAGGAACGGACGAAATCCACTTTCTTAGGCTCCCACTCCACCTCCTCGACTTGTGCGTTACGAGGGAAGTCGAGCACCACAGGACCAGGACGACCGCTTCGTGCGATATAGAAAGCACGGCTGACTGCCCATGCGATGTCCTCAGCATGACGTATCTGATAACTCCATTTGGAGATAGGTTGCGCCACACCCACGAGGTCTACCTCCTGAAAGGCATCGGTACCCAAGGCGCCAATAGCAACCTGTCCGGCGATAACCACCATGGGGGTGGAGTCCATCATAGCGTCAGCGACACCCGTCAGGGTGTTCGTGGCACCAGGTCCACTGGTCACCAAGGCGACACCCACCTCGCCACTGACTCGCGCATAGCCCTCAGCGGCATGTGTGGCACCTTGTTCGTGACGCACCAGTATGTGGTCAAAACATTTCTTCTCTCCTCGTGTGTAGTCAAAAAGGGCATCATAAACGGGCATGATGGCACCACCAGGGTAACCGAAGATGGTCTTCACCCCCTCTGCCTGCAACGCCCGCATCAGCGCCTTCGCTCCTGTAATCTTATCCTTCATACTTTTCTCTAGTATATCTAGTTTTTCTAGTATTTCTAGTCAATAATCCTCACGCCTCCCTTGTCGGCACTTGACACGCTCTGGGCATAGGCACGCAGTGCCTTGCTGACGGTGCGGTTGCGCTTCAGCGGTTGCTGTGGGCGCGCTGCCAGTTCCTCGTCAGAGAGTTTCACGTTAATCTGACGGTTAGGAATATCTATCACGATGATGTCACCGTCCTTGATCTTTCCGATATTACCACCTGCGGCAGCCTCCGGGGAGATATGTCCGATAGAGAGTCCACTGGTACCGCCCGAGAAACGACCGTCGGTAATCAGGGCGCACTCCTTACCCATGTGCATACTCTTAATATAAGAGGTGGGATACAGCATCTCCTGCATACCAGGACCACCCTTCGGTCCCTCGTGGGTGATTACCACGCAGTCGCCTTTCTTCACCTTGCCGCCGAGGATTCCCTCGCAGGCATCCTCCTGGGAGTCGAAGCATACGGCAGGACCCTCGAAGTGCCACAGTGCCTCATCAACACCAGCCGTCTTCACGACACAGCCGTCTTGGGCGATGTTTCCAAAGAGCACCGCTAAGCCACCGTCCTTCGTATAGGCATGTTCCAGGTCACGGATACAACCGTTGGCACGGTCGGTGTCAAGGGTACCCCACTCCTCGCTCTGACTTCCCATCTTGGTGGAGAAGCGGTTGCCGGGAGCACTCTGGTAGATACGGTTAGCGTCATAGTCGACACGTCCGTCCGTGATACAATACTTATCCATTGCCTCACCTATCGTCATGCCGTCTACACGGGGTGCCGACTTATCGATCAGTCCTCCCTTGGAGAGTTCGTGCATGATACCGAGGATACCACCTGCACGGTTACATTCCTGTACACTGTATTTCTGGGTATTGGGTGCCAACTTACACAGACAAGGGGTCTTGCGACTCAATGCGTCGATATCGTTAATGGTGAACTCCGCACCAGCCTCCTGAGCCACAGCAAGCAGATGGAGCACCGTATTCGTACTGCCACCCATGGCGATATCCAAGGTCATGGCATTGAGGAAGGCGGAACGGGTAGCGATGTTACGAGGCAATACGCTCTCATCACCATCCTGATAATAGGCAAAGGCGTTCTTCACAATCTGGCGAGCAGCCTGCTTGAAGAGTTCGATACGATTGGTATGCGTAGCAAGGATGGTACCATTACCTGGCAGGGAGAGACCGATAGCCTCCGTCAGCGAGTTCATCGAGTTAGCGGTAAACATACCCGAGCAACTGCCACAGCCAGGACAGGCACATGCCTCTATCTGCTGCATCTCCTCGTCAGTTACTGAAGGGTCGGCACCCTTGATCATCGCCGTAATCAGGTCGGCATTCTCGCCACGCCACTTACCAGCCTCCATCGGTCCGCCAGAACAGAATACCGTAGGGATGTTCAGGCGCATGGATGCCATCAGCATACCTGGCGTCACCTTGTCACAGTTGGAGATACAGATCATAGCGTCAGCCTTATGGGCATTCACCATGTACTCCACCGAGTCAGCGATGATGTCACGAGAGGGCAAAGAATACAGCATACCGTCATGTCCCATGGCGATACCGTCGTCGATGGCGATGGTATTGAACTCTGCGGCATAACAGCCCATCTTCTCGATTTCCTCACGAACGATCTGACCGATCTCATGCAGATGCGTATGACCAGGCACAAACTGGGTGAACGAGTTGACGACGGCAATAATCGGCTTGCCAAACTGCTCTTGCTTCATACCCGTGGCGACCCAGAGCGCACGCGCTCCCGCCATCCTTCTACCTTCTGTGCATACCGCACTGCGTAATGGATTCTTGTATTGCATATCTGTTTAGTTCTTAAGACTCGCTTCGCTCATATAAGCGAGCGGAGCCCGATTCCTTTTTACCTATAATAGGCTGCAAAATTACGCATTTTATCGCTAAATGCCAACAAAAAAGCAGATAATTTTAGATTGAAGCGTTCAAACTGACTAAATACCTCCCTCAAGTTTACTCAAAAAGGGGGAAACAACGAAATAATTTATGATTTATTTGCTTAATTCAGAAAAACGCAATATCTTTGCACTGCAAAAAAGGTCGAACAGTTCGACACGATTTGCACTAATAAGAAAGAAACCATGGTTATCAAAAGAGACCGATACATCAAAGATTTACTTAGTAAGCGATGGAATGGAAAAGTGAAAATCATCACTGGCATACGTCGCTGTGGTAAGTCATTCCTTCTGTCAACCCTATACAAAGAATATCTGAAGGAAGAAGGCGTTGCCGAAGAGTGCTTTGTAGAAATTGCATTGGACAGGAATGCAAATGTGAAATACAGGAATCCCAACGAACTGTACGAGTATATACTCAGCCAAACACAGGATACGAGTAAGCAATATTATGTCTTCATAGACGAGATTCAACTTTCTTATAAGGTGAAGAATGTGGATGTAGACGTAAAGATGGTACCAGAAGAGGACAGGGAAATGCTCTATACTACGTTCTATGACATTCTGAATGACTTGATGTCAAGGAACAACCTTGACATCTATGTTACAGGCTCTAACTCAAAGATGCTTTCAAAGGATATTGTAACCAATTTCCGCGACCGTGGTTCGGAAATTAGGGTTTATCCACTTTCCTTTGCTGAATACTATTCTGTTGCAGGCTTAGAAAAGGCTGATGCTCTGGAGGAGTACCTAATGTATGGTGGAATGCCATTGGCTGTCACTGAGAAAGACGAGTCTGAGAAGCGGAAGTATCTAGTAGGTCTGCACAGGAATGTATATATCAAGGACATCGTGGAACGCTATCATTTGAAAGATGACGAAGTGCTGGACGCATTGATAGACTCGCTGTATTCTGCTGTCGGCTCACTGACCAATCCCCATAATCTTGCAAATGCCGCAGGTACGCTGATGAAGCGCAGCACCTCAGACCACACCATCAAGAACTATCTTGACTATCTGGAGGATGCCTACCTGTTTGTCAGCACCAAGCGATACGATATAAAGGGGAAACGGTATTTTGAGAATACGCAGAAATATTATGCCATGGACTTAGGACTAAGGAATGCAAAACTGAACTTCCGCCAGCAGGAGAAGTCCCATTTGATGGAGAACATGATATACCTCGAACTGATACGCAGGGGGTATAGCGTTGACGTGGGTGTGGTGGAAGTCACCCGGGTAAAGGACGGCAAGAAACAACAATCACAATACGAGGTTGACTTCATCGTCAATACGGGAAATGAAAAAATCTACATCCAGTCGGCACTGAATGTAGATACTAAGGAAAAGCAGGAGCAAGAAACATTCTCACTGAAGAACTCTGGCGATTTTTTCCGCAAGATTGTCATTGTGGACGACAACACAAAACTATGGACAGACGAGAACGGCATTATATATATTGGAGTTCTACCATTCCTGTTGGAAGAATCGGGACTTGGCTTTTAACGCCCATTCCCCTCTGACTTTGAATAAGATTCATAAGAGTTGGGGCTTAAGACTCGCTTCTCATATAAGCGACTTCGCCGATGCCCCACAAGGGGTGTTCTGATGCGTTCAAACTGGTCGTTTGTGACTTACAAACGGGGAGGATGTAAGCCACAAACACCTTGAAAGAAAGAGCCTCAAATCATTCCCATGCTTGGAAAGAGCATTCCGGATGCCTCGGAACACTCTTTCCAATATCTCGAAAAGGTAGTTTCAAGGCATTGGGAACAACTCTCCAGATATCCGGAAGAGTTATTCCAAATATCGGAATAATCAATTTCTGACTGAAAGGCAATCAGTCGGTAACTGACCACCCTTCTGTTACCGACTGATTTTTAAAGAATTCGAAAAAACTACTCCCCTACTCCCGTCACGTGCCTCAATCCCCGATAAATAAAGGGCTCAAGGCACGGGAGTAGTTGCTACAACTACTCCCGTACTACTCCCTTTTTACCATTCATTCGAAAACGGGAGAAGGACGGGAGTAGTAGATTCTTCTACTCCCGTCCTGAAATGCCCTGTACATCGGCATTTCAGAAGGAAAAGGGAGTATGGGAGTAGATTTTTCAAAATCCTTTTTTGTGCGACATTTTATGAAGGTACGGCCTCCTCGCCACGAAGCCCGTACCTTCGAGGGGAGGATGTGCCACCTCCGAGGGGCGAAGGTACGGCCTCCGAAGGGAGGAGGTGCCGCCTTCATAAAAGGGTGCAAGGTTTTTGTCTTTTCATTGCTGTTAAGCGACATAAAAAATCACAAACATCACCACTAATATCACTCCTAACCATCTGATAATCAAGACAAGTGTTGTTTGTGATGTTTTTTTGCAAGAAAAAACAATATTGGGGCAGTGAACAAAAAAGGGCAGGAGCATATATACTCCTACCCATAAGTAATGATTGTATGAGAGTGGATCACTAGAACCGCCTCGCTGTTTTTGTAGCCTTACCTAAGAGCACCATTTCCCCATCTTTCCTTAAATACATTATCTAAGTTTTATATCCTGCCAATTATTCATAAGTTTTAATGAAGGAATGACTGTGGGTGTCTGTATCTTTCCGTTGTTCTCTCTAACACTAGTCTGTTTTACATTTTTTATAACAAAGTCTGACAGGCTACTGATTGTTGTATTGCCCTTCGTTTCTTGCAGATGCTTCAAAAGCCAGTATGTAAACATACCATGTCCGTGCTTCCTATCTGAATAGGCAGTCTCATTTCCCTGTGAGGCAGAAAACACCAACATGTTACCGTCTGGTATTGTATTACGAGGCTTAATAGCCACACCACGAGCCTCAGCAAGCATTTTACCATCACGCTTAGAGCCACTGAAACATGCGTCCAGAAAAACCATAGTCATTTGTGATGGCGCTGATGATAACTCGTCGTAAAACTCTGTCAAACTGTAGCCACTCTTGCTTTCGGTAGCAAAGCCATCAGTTGGTAGCAAATATGGTGTTCTATTACCCTCATCTGGTACACCATGACCAGCATAAAAAATAATAGCCTTAGCCTCGCCGTCATACGCTTTCAATGTATTTACTAATGCTAGGACATCGTGCCGCATACGATTTAATCCAGCATCTTGAAGGAGGGTCACGTTATTGTTTGGCAACCCTAATGTCTTCTTACAGTATTCTGCGAAAATTTTGGCATCGTTTCCTGCAAATGGTACAGATTGTTCATGCTCATAGTTCTCATTACCGATAACAAGGGCAAAAGTCAATTCATTATCCTGTTTCGTTTGAGGAATGTTTTTGTCCACAGCATTATCAATAATAGCAGACTTCTTCTGTTCTTCTACCACTGCTAGGTTGATATCAAGAGGGGGTAACTCAAACAGATAGTCAGTTCCTCCCTGCCCTGCATAGTTCGTTGTGCTGGAATAAGTTTTATCGTTCAATTTGAACTTACAACTAACAATAGCCAGAGTATCATTCATCACGCCAAATTCAGGCAACACTTCCACCTTGCTATAATTTGCTCTAAACTCGTTGGCATCTTCCTTAGGTACACTTGCATACAATTCACCATAGAAAACGGTTGGGATAGTAAAAACACCGTATTCACTATCATAAGTAGTGAGACTAGTAGAAATGTTCTTTGGTTTATATAATGCCACATATTCCTTCTTCAAATCTTCTTCAAAGTCATGCAACCTCTTTCTACGATTCTCTTCCGTCACTCGACTTTTATATTGTTCTACAGTCTCGTAGTTCTTTTTTGTCTGCCAAAGTTGCATGCGAGTTCTGAGAATGTTTTCCGCATAGGTGCTGAAATTAGGCGTTTGAGGCTTTTTCACCTGACTCAGCGCATCTTTGTCCCCCATAGATTTTTTATACTCGATATAAGGACCTACATTACCGTCAATATCTCTCAATTTGTCGCAACCTGTAAACGCTCCTTTTTCAATGGAGTAAAATCCCATCGGAAAAGATAATCGAACCAGTTCAGAACAGCCCCGGAATGCGCCCGATTTAATTACCCGAATTGACTTTGGCAAGACAATGCTCTTGATATTTTCATTCTTCTTAAAGTACGCTTCATTGACTTGAACCACAAGATAGTTTTTATTGCCTACCGCAATGGTTTCCAATATTGTCACATCGCCTTTTGCCTGTATGGTTAGTGTTGCTGTAGTTGTACCAATGCCAACTTCATACTGAACACCATTAATGGTTTGTCGTTTAGCGTAAATATTCAAAGATAATGTAAAGAGCAATAGCAGTATAAGATATAGGTTTTTCATCACTAATTATACTGAAAAGTTTTAGAAATCATAACCAACAGAAATCGCTATATTAGAAGTTTTCTCACCTTCTTTTTTGTGAAAGCCCATCTCATATCTTGCACCTAAATAGAACTTTTTTACGCTTATACCAGCACCAACAATAGCCCCCCAATCAAATCTAGAACCAACCTCAATACCATCTTCTTTAGGAAATATGTATGCTGCATAACCACCTGCTTTCACCTGAATATGAATATTATTAGAAAGATAGAACCTACAAAGTGCTAGGACTGGCAACATAACATAGTCCTTTTGGATTGTATATTCATAAGTATCATAATAATGAGTTGGAATATTATCTATATACTCCTCACGATTAGAACTTTCTGTTATTGTACAATGTTGTTGACTATACATTAATCCTGTTTGAATGGCAAAACTTTTAATAATATTGATATCAGCATTGATTCCTGCGTGAAATCCCATACCCATTTTGGTACTATAACTATAACTATAACTATAACCTTCGGGAGTATTGGTTGATGAAAGGTTTACACCTGCTCTGATACCAAATGTTACTCGTTTGTCCGGTTTTGCATTATCCCACGTCTGCGCAAAATTATTCACACTACATACAGCAGCAATAAAAAGCAAAGCGATCTTTTTCATATTATTAGTCAAATAAAGTTGCCTATAAACACCTCAAATTCGGCATTCATTATTGTTTTAGGTAACTTATGATACAAAAAAGGCGCAGGTGTCTGTTCTTTTGCCCATCCAGGAATCGTAGGCTCTCGCATTGCCCTCTCTACACAGGATAGACAACGCAGTTAGCCCACGCCAGCACGAACTATATATTATATTAAGGTATATAGAAACGCACCACGTAGACGCCTCGCTGTCATCTGTCTGTTGTAGAGATAGGAATTTGCGAGATTCACGATTCACAACGACAGACGTTCGAAAACGTCTTTCTCATATATAAGACCGCCCGCTTTACCCCTTAAGGCTAACAAGCGATGCTGCAAAGATAGCGATTATTTTTGAAACAAAGAAGAAAAAGGGGGAAATATTTGGAGGTGTCATATAAGTCACCTAAACTTTATATGCTGTCTTCTGTTTTATTTTCAAAGATTTCAGGGAAGATGAACGGGAATTGTACCATGTCGAGTGGTCGAAGACTGGAAAGCATCCATGATGACAGTAGGACGATGATTCTGGAAGGCGCCTAAGCGATAATGTCTATCGCCTCACCCTTAACATAATCATACCCTTGTTCCTGCAACAGGGCGATGATAGACTGTTCTAATTGGCTTTCATTGAAGCATGACATAGGCGTTATCTCTCTTTAAATGCTTTATAAACATAGGAATAAGACTTGCTCTCCAAGACACCATCAGCGACTGCGGCATTAATATTGTCTTCTGCCCGCTGAATAGCTAATTCCAACTTTCCATTATTACACAATTCTATCACCCAATTAGGCGAAACAACATATTTCTTGTCTTTTAACAGGTTCAGTATCTTCTTATTTGTATTAGGGAAATATGGCAGCATGTGTGGAGATAATAATCGTTGCATTTTTGTTCCACAACTTTTAATCAGATCCGTACAATCCTCAAAGTGAAGTAAGAACCAATATTCGATGCTTGGCATACTTGGACACAAGACTACAATTCCACTATCAATTTCTTGCTTCAGATTATCTTCAAATGCTTTGTGCTTATCTTTATTTGTTTCATTACAGAAAAGCGTATCTAAATCGAAGACACAAAAGATCTTTGCACCAGCATTGTTTTTAATGATGTCTTTTATTCTTTCAGGGAATATTTCTGTATAACTTGCTTCGTTGCCAAAATATTTTGGGAAGATGTTGAACTTATAGTCTGTCGTGTCATTGATATGTGTGAAGTAATAGCGTTCAGTATTCGTACCACCGCTAATAAGAAATGGATACAGTGGTCCCATATCCCTTGTTCCTTCATCCTCTTCAGGCGAAGGAGCAGGTACAGCCTCAAAGTATGGTTGCTGTTGTTCAACGACCTCTGCTAATTCTCTTTCTTCCATAGTTACTTCATTGTTGCTCCAAACCGCTTATTCCGATATGCCTCCCTGATTGATGACAGGCGGTTGACACCTCGGAAATCAGTCAGTTTATATAAATCAGTCACACCAGCCTTGTCTTTCTCCGTAAACCATACAGAGTCTTTCCTGATGAGGTCATCCACCAGATCCAGCAAACCATCATTATGTGTCGTAACAAGAATCTGCGATTTTGAATAAGTCTTTAAATACTCAAATAAAATCTTCTCCAAGAGTTTGGGATGCTGTGAGGTTTCTATCTCATCAATAGGCAAAAAAGCATTGTTTGAAATGGCTTCAAACAACACCGTCTCTAATCCAAACGTCCGCAACGTTCCTGTTGACTCATCAACCCTATTCATCTGATAAGTCTCTTGCCCATTTTCATTCTCTACCGTATGCTCAAAACTGGTGTGCAGGAGCGAAATAGTTTTCTCTTTCTTGATTCTTTCCCGCTCTTCTTTTGGAATGCTTTCATCTGAAATCCGGAACTTGACTTCTTCGTCCGATATATGCCTATCTACAACATCGGATGATATATTGGTGATATTGAAATCTGCTTCGTGCAAGAAGTTCACCAGATACTGAGTCAATTCTTTATTTTTTGCCGTTTTCCGCTGTGCATAGTCCGTAAGATAGGTTGATGGGAATACCGCAGGCATGGTCTGTTCCTTCATCCAGTTCTTGGCAGCATCAATCAAAGGCAGACTTGCATTCACCTGATTACGTGCCACAAAGAATGAGAGATTCCTCAGGCAGTGACCATTGATCAGTTCTTTTGCAGAAGCACTGATTTTATCACCTTTGGGATTGATTTCAACTTCCGAATGTCCATCAACCAACTTCCTTTCAAACAACATAGTCGGCTGGGCACTCTTGTAATAGGAAAGTTTCTCCAGATAGACCTGATGTCTGTCTAATTCCAACTGATACCAATACTTCACATCGCCCACAAAGAATATCAGTTCAAAGCAGGATGGATTATTAGGTGATGCTGCATCGAGTTTAAAAGGTACCACACCCGTTGCCTCGTCCATACTTTCAGGCTTATAACTCCAAAAGCGTGGGAGAAAGTCGAATGCATATAGCAGATTAGACTTACCCGATGCATTATATCCATATAAGACAGCAAAGCGAAGTAGTCGTGTACTATCGTTGATTTTTACCACCTGACTATCTTCCGCAAACTTGTCATTTGAGGCAACAAAACTGAACGTCACTTCATCCTTGAAAGAAAGAACATTCTTTATTTTTAACTCCTGTATCATAACTACATCTTTACAATCTGCTGCAAATATACAGATAAAAATCAGATTTGCGACATTTTATTTCTAAAATCTGCAATATTTTTGCAATTTTTCAAAATAGAATGGAATTTTAGGCTATATTTTTGCAAACAGTTTGCAAAATCTAAGTGTATATAGTCTGCACGTTTATGAGGTATTGTCTAAGATTTGGAAATCGCGATTTCCAAATCTTATTATTTTAGCCATACGCTTTCATTATCATCTCGCAATTCATTTGATTCATATTTATTGCCCCATCTTCGCCAAAAGCAAAGACTGTAATTCGGTTAGTTTTGAAATTTCTTGTCTATTCAAACATATTCGTTCATATAGAGGCACCCACTCTTGCTTAACCTCTTCAAATTGTTTATTTGTAGGTATTGGCATAGGAAACTCCTCTATTTGTGCATTGCTGATATGTAGGATTGTTGTACCTGTGTTTACACGTGATACATAATCTACGAATTGCCCCATTCTAAGAGCCAAATAGATAAATACCTGCTTTTCGATGGCGCCTGTTCGTAGGCAAGCGACACGTTGAGCTAGCACCAAAGGCAGGTCATATTGATATACAAAAGACCAATTCTTTCCTACTTTTGAGCCATCCATACCAATAACGATGTCCCATGCGTCTAAGTAACATTTCTTTATGCGTTCTGTTATCTCTCCATTATATCTTTTCACAGTATCCCAACGAAGAGATTGCTCTGTTACATTTTCACCTCTTAACGCAATTATGCCATCATGCTCAGTATATTTTTCACCATCAAAAGGATAGCCTGATATGCATTTACAAACATCTCCTAGCGTCCCCATTCTCCAACCTTCTGGCAGATTCCCTTTGTCGATGTTGTCAACGAACATTTTACGGTAGAGGGCTTGGGCGGTGGATTCGAGGTGACGAATCATTTGTTCGTTGAGACGAATACGGTTGGAGAGCGTTTCGTATTCTGATACGATTTCACGTTGGCGAGTGATGGAGGGGATGGGGAGTTGCATATTGCAAAATTCTTCCCATGTTAGACTGCCACGTACACCTCCAACAGCATAGAAACTGGCTTGACGGTCAAACTCTTTCCGAGAGAACCACATCATCAGATATTGTGGTAGCAGAGCAGTCTTGTCTATTACCTCAAACATCGGGTAGGCAGGGGACATAATGGCTTCGTCTTCCTCAAACATGGCTACAGGCATCTTTCCGTCACGGCTTACCTGCATCAAACTACAAGCAAATTGTTCACGGCGAATCACCTTATAGTTAGAGAGATCCGTTCCAATGACATTTGCCACTGACGGAATGAACTTCTTGTCAATCGTCAAGCCAACAAGTTTCGTAACCTTTAATTCCCGATTACGAACATTCACTTCTCTTATATAGTCACCTAAACGTTTGTATGCTGTCATCTGAATTCTATATCTTTTACAATTTCGTCGTAGTTCTGTCCTTTTACGTAACCACGCTTAACTTTATTGAAAGCAATCTCATCGAGAAGACCACGCTTCAGCAAGCCCACAATATCGCTTTTTGCCGTCGTAGGGGTCACCATAAACTTGTTTTGCAGATCTTTCACCGTGACAACTTCTTTCGGATTCTCCATAAACATGCGGATAATCTGAGCCTGACGCTCATTGATATTCCCAAGTTGCAGAAAAGTATTTGCAAGTATCTTTTCTTCTTGCTTCTTCTTGATATAGTTCTGCAACTGCTTAAAGGACTGATCCAGCACCTTAAGATTGTATGCAATGAAATAGCCCAAGTCGTTATAGTCCGCCTCCACATATTGGTAGGCTTTCTCATACGATTTCTTAGAAGCAGCAATAACACGTGAAATAGAAAGATACTCCGTCAGCCAATAGCCTTGCTTCAGCATATACCAATAGAAAAGGGCTCGGGCTGTACGTCCGTTTCCATCGACAAAAGGATGCATATAAGCCACCATGAAATGGATGATAATGCCACGTATGATAGGATGTACAAAAACACGTGCATTTGTTTCATTGAAGTATCTGCATAGTTCTTTGAGGAATACAGGTAACTCTTTGTACGAAGGCGGCTGATGGACTACTTCATGAGTGATTCCATCTTCTACAACCACTTCATCGTTTACACGAAGTCTGCCAGCATCTTGTGGATTTGCTAACGTGTTTTCTGTCATCAGGTGGTGAATGTGTAACACCAACTCTGGAGTAAGAGGGACATGCTTATTCTCCACAATGAAACGAATGGTCTGATAGTTGTTGGCTATCATCTGCTGGGACTTATCTTTGGGAGTAATCTGTCTGCGCAGCATGTCTTTTGCCACTTTGCGAGTAGTGGCTGCTCCTTCCATCTGACTGGAGAAAATAGCCTCTTCCATCAGTGAACTCACCAGATAGCGCTCTCTGCTTTCACTCGGAATAACCGAAGTGGTCTCCCATGAACCGCCAAAGTTCATATCAAACTCATGACAAAGCCGTTGCATCTTGTTAGTGAGTCCAAAATTCACATTATATTTATCCCATGCAAAAACAGTACACGATATTCTCGAAGCCTTTACACGCAACCATAGTTCTTGAGCGGAAGAACAAGCCTCTGGACGTTTCTTGTACTTGACAGTATCCCAATATTCGTATTCGTCATTGATTCTGTCTATCAATGCACTCAACTTTTCATCAGGTCTTTTAGACTTGTCAAGCATCACGACAGCCAAGTCCTGATCTGTAATAACGGGAGACCTCTCTATCATAATTTCATATCATTATATGTTTCAGGTGCAAATATATGTAATTCTTTCCAATCTTGCAAGGATTGGAAAGAATTTATGTAAATATATGAGTATATTTAAGAATTTATAACAATACGATTCTTTCCAAGAATTACAGAGTGGTCGAGGACTGGAAAGCATCCATGATGACGGTAGGACGATGATTCTGGAAGGCACCTAAGCGATAATGTCTATCGGCTTCTGGAGCCCAATAGAAAACACCCTCACAATGACCACCCGTCTTGTTCCTTGCCGCATCGATGATGGCGGAAAGGATCTCTTTACCCTCAACAGGTTTTGCCGACTCCACACCTGTCTCCACTACCATCAGGGGCTTGTGGTATTTCTGCCACAGACGATTGATATTCGCGGTAGCCTTCTCCACCGTCTCCTGCCATGTCTGTGTATGATGGTAGCGGATGTCCCAATAAGGATAGACACTCAAGCCAATCATATCGTAATGGGCTTTATATTTACGAAGTCCGTCGAAGATAAAGTCGTAGCGATGAGGATCGAAGGCTCCGTCAAGATGGATGATGACCTGTGCCTGAGGATACACCTGTTTGACAGCATGATAACCTGCATCTGTCAGTCCTGCATACTGTCGCATATTCTCCTGAGCACGTCCCATGGGCCACAGAAAGCCATTGGTCGTCTCGTTGCCGACCTGTACCCAGCGTACCTCTACCCCAGCCTGTTTGATTGCCGTCAGCACCTCACGGGTATGGTCGGCAAGTGCCTGACACATCTGCTCATAAGTCATGTCCTTCCATGCTGCCGGGATGTTTTGTTGTCCCGGATCAGCCCACCAGTCACTATAGTGGAAGTCTACCATGAGAGCCATCCCCCAGTCCTTGGCACGTAACGCCATTCGCACGACATCCTCCTTATTACAGAAGTTGCCATGCTCGGCAGGATTTACCCATACTCGGAGACGAACGGCATTCAGTCCCAGTTCACGCATCAAGGCGGTATTCTCACGAGGCTCTCCTTTCGCATTATACAACTGTACGCCACGAGCCTCCTGTTCCGTAGTGCCACTGATGTCCGCTCCCAACCAGAACGTTTGTGCCTTGCCTGCCAGACTCATGCAGAGACCTAAGAATAATATACTGTATCTTCTCATATCTGCTGCCAAAGTTACGAAAAGTCAAGCAAAAATCCAAAAAGAAAAGAGATCTTTCATCACGAAAGACCTCTTTTTAGTATTTCCTTTAACAATCTTCTTACCTAAAAGTTATAACCCTAGTTATAGTCGTCCCCTTATTAGGGAAATCAAATCTAATGCAAAATTACACGGAATACGCAAATGTTCTGCATCATCATGTACAAATTATACGTTGATGCCCTTATTTTTGACCTGCATCAATCCGACATGGCGACTCGTCCATGAAGAGGTAGGAAGGCTGATAGCCTCCTGCATCAACCACTATTTTCTCGAAGACAATAGCAGGATCTTTTGGACGTAGGGTCAGCGTATGAACATCACCGCCGCTAATGGGAAGTTCCACAACACTATCCACTACACGACGAGCCACAGTTGGATAATAGACAGAATAGATATTCTCCTTGTCCTCATTCAGGTTCTTGTTGAAATTGACAGTCACAGGCTCACTGCCATCCAGTGACACCTGATAGGTCAAGCCACCCTTGTTGAGATAGTCAAGGGTAGACTTCACCACCACATGCACTTTCACTTTCCCCTGTGTGGCATCAACAGTCTTGAATCGATAGGACAGGCTACCGCCCGTGACATTCTCCGTATATGGCATCAACACCACGCCACTACGTGTACGTCCCATATCTGGAATGATGGTCCATGCAGTCTTCGCATTACTCTGCGCCTCATAGTAATGCTCCGCCTCCATCGACACCACCTTGTTTGTCATGGCAAACACAAAGCCGCCGGCAGCAGGGGCTCCTGTCATGCGCTTCACCATCGGCATACGATCAGCGGGGAAGTCGTCGTTCCATGAGGTATAGCCGATGTGCTTCTGTGTCATCATGCCATTCCACTTGCCATGCGCTATCTTATGATTATAGTCGGCACAGAGGATGGAGTCACGACGGAAAGCCTGTTCCACCCTGTCTGCCCACAGGTTACAATCGGGATTCCCTTCAGCATATAGTCTCTGGTTCATCGCCTGAGCGTAATACATCTGGTAGATATTAGACATTGCCTGGATGGGGAACAGAACCAGTTGCTGGTAAGCATCGTGATAACGCTCATCAAGGGTCAGATACTGTCGTAATGCCTCTGCCTCCAACCGCATAAAGTCAGCGGAAACCTGTCGCCACTCCCCTGTATGCACATTATAGGTCGTCGCATCCAACATCTCGGCAGTGATACGACCGTTCATCTTACAACTGAGATTCAACAGACGCGCTGCCTCCTGAGCCTGACTGTCACCAAACTGCTGCTGACAGAATGCGACAGTATGGTCAACAATATGTTGTGAGTCATACTGGTTGGGATTCCACGCCATATCCATGAAAAAGGTAATGGGATACTCCATCGGCTTCAAGTCGCCCACATTCAATATCCACATACGCTCTATGCCGTTGACATAGGCAAGGTGCAGTTGTTCCCACATATTCTGTGTTGGTGTCACATTCAACCATTTCGTATTACGGGGAGCACCCACATAGTCGACATGGTAATAGAGTCCCCATCCTCCCGGATGCTGGCGCTCTTTCATATTAGGTACTCGACGCACGTTTCCCCAGTTGTCGTCACACAATAGCATGATGACATCATCTGGCACTCGCATTCCTTTGTCGTAGTAGTCAAGCACCTCTTTATACAAAGCCCATACTTGGGTCGTCTCTTTTGCTTTCTTCCCTGTCACCTGAGAGATAATGCGACGCTGATTCTCCACCACACGCTGCAGGAGTTTGGTGTCAGCCTCCTCGCTCATCGCCTCGTCACCATCGCCACGCATACCAATCGTCACCATGTCCTCAGTGCCTTTCATGCGCTCAATACCCTCACGGAAAAACTGGTCGAGTTTCTGCTGGTTCTTCTGATAGTTCCATGCTCCCCATTCCTGACGGTGACGGGCATACTCCTGATGGTTGCGTGCCATCGGCTCATGATGGGAGGTTCCCATGATGATACCCATATCATCTGCTGTCTTAAGATTCAAAGGGTCGTCAGCATAGAATGCCCACATCCACATGGCAGGCCACATCATATTACCACGCAGACGAAGAATCAATTCAAAGACTTTCTCATAGAAACGATGGTCGCCATAATCCGTGCCAAAGGTGTTCTTCACCCAAGAGGTCAGACATGGAGCCTCATCATTGAGGAAAATGCCACGGAACTCAACGGCAGGTTCCCCATCTGTATATACACCTTTATTAATATATATATGGTCATGATGCGCTACAGGCACGTCTGCCCAATAATACCATGGAGAGACACCCATCTGCTCTGAAAGTTCGTAAATGCCATAAACAGTGCCACGACGGTCACTACCTGCGATGACTAGTTGACCATCTATGAGGGTAATGATGAATTTCTCTCGCTTGCCTTTCAACAGAGAGGCATCCAACTTCTTCTGTTTCACGAGTTGGTCGATAAGTGAGGATTTCCCGATTGTTCCTACCACGATTTTAGCATCAGAGGTCTTACTAACTGCGGCAGGAGTCCCTGTGACTCGCTCGAAATCCTTCGATAACGCCTCAACAGCGATTTCCACAGCCTTAGCATCTGACGTGTCATAGTTGATAGTAACGACACTATTCGTAAGCAAAACATCTCCTGATGTGAAATTGACAAAGCGAGAAGCCGCCATGCCTGTCATACTTAAGAATAATAATAAACCTGTCGTCGTTATCCGACAAACCTTTTGAAAAGTTAGCATCATTTGTTTCATAAGTTCTTTTTAGTTGTTGATATATGTTTTGCAAAGATAAGACTAAAACCCTAAAATAACAAACAAAAAAGCAAAAAAATAAAGGTATGAGACAAAATGAAATACTTCTGAGACAAAAAACAAAAATCCCCACAAGAAAAACTTGCGGGGACTCTTCTATTGTTTATTCCAAATTATTTGGTAGTGTCAACGAACATTGCTACGCGGTTGAAGTCAACCTCCTCAGAAAGTTTGTCAGTTGCGCCAAGACCCTCAGTAGTGATGCGGTCAGCAGCAATCTTATAACGCTTAACGAGAGCGGTCTTCACAGCAGCAGCACGAGCCTCAGACAGTTTCTGGTTCAACTCAGCGTTGCCCTCTGGAGAAGCATAACCGCGAACGAGAACCTTAGAATCCTTGTGGTTACGGAGATACTTAGCAACCATCTCAACACTTGCATACTGAGCAGCGTCGATAGTGCTCTTACCCTGACGGAAGATAACGATTGGCTGCAGAACAGTCTCAGTCTTCTCAATAACAGCAGCGGTAGTAGGACGAGCCTCGCAGTCAGCAAGTTTCTTCTTCAGGTCGTTGATGGTCTGGTTAGCAGCGTTCAACTGACCATTCTTAGAATCAACATCACTGCGGAGTTCGTTGATCTTAGCGTTCAGAGCGTCGATCTCAGCCTGGTCGCGGAGTTCCTCAACCTTGAAGTTGTGAGTTCCATTGCTTGTACCGAACTTGTAGTTAACACCAGCCTTCAAAGAGATGGCACCATTCCACTTATCACCCAGATTCTTGCGGAAGGGGTTAGCATACATTGGAGAAGGCTCACCCAGAATGATACCTGGCTCAATGTAAACCTGCCATGCCTTAGCAGCACCGAGGTTGAATGCGAAGTCAAGAGCAGCCTTAGCATTGATACCACCCTGCTTCTCAGCCCATGCACGGCTATAACCACCACCGATCAAACCAATTACCTCGAAGGCACGTGGCTGACCCTGATAACCAGCAAACAAATTGCTCAGGTTGAAAGTACCCAACAGGTCAAAGTCTGTAGCATTGATGAAGGTCTTGCTACCAAAACAAGACTTAGAGTCTGTCTTGTTCAGGAAGTAAGCGTTAACGTCCAAAGCAAGACCGAATACAGTGGTCAGGTTCTTACCTACACGGACACCAACCTCAGGAGAAAAACCCTTGAAGAAACCTGCATCACCGAACTTGTTTGTAGGAGTAGCGGCACCAGCATTGATACCAACATACCAGTTGTCACCTGCCTTGTTAGCAGTTACAGCAGTTCTCTGTGCAAAAGCAGACGCTGTCATCATAGAGACAGCAAGCATTAAAAAAAGCTTTTTCATTTTTCTTACTAACTTAGTTAATTATTAAAAATTCTACCTATTTCTAGTTTAAATTCGATGCAAAGTAAATAAAAAAAATGATAAGTTCCAAGAAAAACGTGTAAAAAGTACTATCAAAAGTGTAATTTTTGATTAAAATCAGTGATTTATTCATTTTTTTACCGTATTTTTGCGAATAAATATGAAAAGGATCATACTCATTACAGGTGGACAGCGTTCTGGTAAGAGCCAGTATGCGGAGAATTTGGCACTCAGTCTGAGCACACATCCTGTATATGTTGCTACGGCACATATCTGGGATGAGGAGTTCCGCCAACGGGTCCTGAGGCATCAGGAACGCCGTGGTCCCCAATGGACGAATATCGAGGAGGAAAAACTGCTGAGTCGTCACGACATCACGGGACGAGTGGCAGTCATTGACTGTGTCACGCTGTGGTGCACCAATTTCTTCTTTGACCGCATGAAGTCAGACGAGGAACAGCCTTCTGTTGAAGAGGCATTAAAGAATATCGAAGAGGAGTTCGACAAGTTTACCGCTCAAGATGCCACCTTCATCTTCGTGACCAATGAAATCGGCTCTGGTGGCGTAAGTACCGATGCCGTCCAACGCCGTTTTACTGACATGGAGGGATGGATGAACCAGTATGTAGCCTCCAAGGCTGATGAAGTTGTCTTAATGGTAAGTGGTATACCCGTAAAAATAAAAGGATGAGAACATATAAGATACAACCTCTGGACGGATCACTACGCCCTATTATCCAACAGAAGATTGACAATCTGAACAAGCCCAAAGGTTCACTCGGACGGTTGGAGTCACTTGCCATGCAGATATGCCTTATCCAACAGACACTCTCCCCCAGCCTCGCACATCCTTGTCATCTGCTATTAGGTGGCGACCATGGTATCGAACGGGAGGGAGTCAGTGTCAGTCCTCGTGAGGTAACATGGCAACAGATGATCAACTTCACCAAAGGAGGTGGAGGTGTGAATATGTTCTGTCGCCAGCACAGTTTCAACTTAAGGATTGTTGATGTCGGCGTTGACTATGACTTGAGTGCTTATCCGCAGATCCTCAACTATAAGATCGCACGGGGTACGAAAAACTTCCTCTATGAGCCTGCCATGACAGAAGAGGAATTTGAGCGGGCTCTTGCCGTTGGGGAACAACTCGTTGACACCTGCAATAAGGAAGGATGCCGTATCATCTCTATTGGGGAGATGGGTATTGCGAACACCTCTCCTAGTAGTATCTGGATGCACCTCTTCACACAAATTCCCCTACAGGAATGTATTGGTGCTGGCGCAGGACTCAATACAGAGGGTATCCGCCATAAATATGAGGTCTTAAGCAAAGCGGTTGAAAAATTCAAAGTCTCCTATAATCAGGAGAGGTTGGAGGAGGCTCTCCATTATTTCGGAGGCTTCGAGATGGTAGCAGCCATCGGAGCCATGCTACGTGCCGCAGAACTACACCTTATTATATTAGTAGACGGATTTATTATGACAGCCTGTGCCTTGGCGGCATGCCAACTCTATCCACCTATTCATGACTATATGATCTTCACCCATTGCGGGGACGAAAGCGGACACCTGCGGATGTTGGAAGCACTACAGGCAAAGCCGTTACTTCATCTAGGGCTCCGACTCGGCGAGGGAACTGGTGCCCTATGCGCTTTCCCCATTGTGGACTCTGCCGTGAGAATGATGAACGAAATGAATAATTTTGACAATGCGAATATAACCAAATATTTCTGATGGAAGTCTCTATCGATAACACCAAATGGTACGACCGAGTATGGGCGGCGTTGATCTTCTTCACCCGACTACCCTTCTGGCGTATCTACCAACCTAAAAAGGAAGCCTATAAAACAGTGGTAGAACACTGGGCGCTGACGGGCTGGTTGACAGGTGGCTGTATGGCTACCGTCATCTGGTTTGGAAGTAGCGTATTCCCCTACCCTGTGACTATTCTTCTTGCCATCCTCACCCGACTGCTCATCACAGGTGCTTTGCATGAGGATGGACTTGCTGATTTCTTTGATGGCTTTGGCGGAGGAGGCTCAGACCGTCAACGCATCCTCGATATCATGAAGGACTCACATATCGGCACTTATGGGGTTATCTCATTGATTCTCTATTTTCTACTTCTCTTCTTCGCCCTCTACTCTATGGATCCTCTCTATGCGGCGGTGACCGTCATTGCCGCAGACCCCTACGCCAAGATGCTGTCGGCACAACTCATCCAGATGATGCCTTATGCCCGAACGGAGGATACGGCAAAGAACAAGACCATCTATCGTAAGTTCAGTGTGTGGGCAGGTGTCAGCCTCGCCATACAAGGACTGTTACCCATAGGTATCTATTTCTATTATCTACATGAAAAAATAGACTGGCAGATGTTTGTCTTTCTGCCAGCCTTTATGATGTATTTCCTGTATTTACTTATCTGGAAACGGCTTCGTGGCTATACAGGAGACTGTTGCGGCGCATTATTCCTGCTCACAGAACTGTCTGTTTATTTGATAGCCACCTACTATTTATCCTAATCAGAACTTATAGTCGATACCGACACCAATCACGTTATTGGTGCGGGAATAGGTCTCGGTGCCGTAAGAAGCCTGCTTGTCGTAGTCGCTGTAAATGGTGATGAAATAGCCTGCATTCAGGCGAATCTTCTCATTGATGTTCCATGCGCCACCAAGTCCAACGGACCAACTGTCACAAGCAAACGAGGTATTTTGCTGATAACCGTCAGAGAGTCCGTAGTCTGTACGTTGACCGCCGCAACTGACAGTAAACTTGTCGTTGATATCATACTCCACACCAGCCAAGAACTCATGAGTGCCATGCTTCAGTTCTTCCTGACGGTCATTTGCCATCTTGGCATTCTTATCGTCAAAGAAATGATACTCTAATGTCGCACGGAGTTTAGGAGTGAACTCATAGCCTGCGGCAACGGAGAGCAATGCAGGCATATCATAACGCGTGCGGACACCATCCTGATAGGGAGCAGTGTAGGCAGCAAGACCTCCCTCTACCGTGGTCTTGATTTGTGTTGCCATTGCAACAGCCTGCTCTGCGGTCATGGCTCCGGCTGTAACGAGTTGTACTAAAGGAGCCTCGATGAGTTGTTCAGAGTTAAGGGTGGCAGACAGGGAATTGGTCTCGTTCTTGGTACTTATCTTGGTACGGAACTCATAGCGAGCAGTCAGTGTGAGAGGTCCTCGATGATAGTTGACACTGAGCATCGGTGTGAAACCCCAACCTTTTTGGTCGACATCGAGTGAGAGACTGGCTAGGTTACCCATAGTAGAATGGTTGGCTTTGACATGTCCGCGATAGTAGCCATCATAATAGTTAACACGCATACCTACGGCTGCTGCGAGGAAGTCAAGAATCTTATAGGTAAAGTTAAGTTGAGCACCGTAGATGTACTGCTTGCCCTTCATCTCGGAATCGTACTGGTCAGGAGTTACAACGGGCGCAAAACCCTGGGTAGCATCTGACAGTCCCTTGGTCAACGAAGTAATCGTACTACCCAACAACACATTGAACATAGGCACACCATTATCGTATTTCACAAAACCACCACTACCCACAATGCCAATCATGGTGCTGACAGCCCAGCGATCGTGCTTATAAGAAGCAAAGAGAGCAGGCACAATGGGGGCAGAGGCTACCCCTTCGTACTTGATGCCATTGTAAGTGATGTCACGATTCTGCCAAGGTTTCTGGAAATTCAGCGAGAGTTGGAAGCCCTCATGTCCCCACGCCAATCCAGCGGGATTGCTGTAGGCTGCGTCAATGTCAAAAGTTGCACCACGTGCCATCATACGGTCAAAAGCGATATGATAGTTGGTGTTGGTCATTAGTCCGCCTGCACGTGCTATCAATGATGCAAACAAGATAACTACAAGAATAATACTCTTCCTCATTTTTCTCTTTTTTAATGGTTTACGGCTGTAAAGGTACAAATAATATTAGTAAAAACAGCAAAATCGACAATAAAATCGCGTAAAACGAACAGTTTAAAACAATAAAGTCGCTTTTCCTTCTTATTTATAATAAATAATGTGTATCTTTGTAACGGAAATAGAAAATTCACATGATATGAACCAGAAGAAGATTTTATTCGTTGTGATATTGATGATGGTATCTACTATGACTTTCGCACAGTCAAAAGTTTATTATACCAAAGAGATTACTCCTGAGTCACTGGTGAAGATATACAAGGCACTTGGCGTGGAGGCAAAAGGTCGTGTAGCCGTGAAAATCTCCACAGGAGAGGGTGGCAACACGCACTATCTAAAACCTACTTTCATCCGCAACCTCGTGGAGGAGGTCAACGGTACTATCGTGGAGTGCTGTACGGCATACGGTGGTACCCGTCAGGACAAGAGCAAGCACTGGGAGACCATCCATGACCACGGCTTTGACAGCATCTTCGCCGTAGATATCATGGATGAGTTTGGAGAGATTCGCATTCCCATCAAAGACCATAAATACCTGAAATACGATATTGTAGGAGAGCATCTTGCCAACTATAACTTCATGATCAATCTCGCCCACTTCAAGGGACATGCCATGGGTGGTTTCGGCGGTGTTCTAAAAAATGCCTCCATTGGTGTTGCCTCTACCGCAGGTAAGGCATATATCCACTCTGCTGGCAAGACAACAGACGCTAAACTCGCCTGGACCCCTGGATACATCGCTGCTGGTAAGACACAGGACTCCTTTCTGGAGTCGATGGCTGCCGCTGCCCAGGCTGTACATAACTACTTCGGGGAGAATATCCTATATATTAATGTGATGAACAATATGTCGGTAGACTGCGACTGTGACGGACACCCCGCCAAGCCAGAACTGCAGGACATGGGTATCATGGCATCACTCGACCCCGTTGCTGTTGACCAGGCTTGTCTCGACATGGTATTCAACTACCAAGGAAAGCCCGGTGACGACAACAAACCACTCATCCAACGTATCAACCGACAGCACGGCACCTATATCACCGACTATGCGGAGAAGATTGGACTGGGCAGTAAACAGTACACACTCATTAAACTAGACGAATAAAAATAAAGAAGTATGAACAAAAGAGGATTATTGACCATGCTCACGGTACTCACCGCGGGCATGTCTCTCTATGCACAAACGGACTCCCTCCAACTACAGGAAGTCGTGGTGACAGGAACACGCAATGCTACTGATGTGCGCTACCTGCCGATGACGGTTAACGTGATAGGTCGTGAGACACTCACAGAGCAGTATCAAACCAGTATTCTGCCTACCGTAGTACAACAGGTACCTGGTATAATGGTCACCAACCGCTCCATGATGGGCTATGGCGTATCGGGGGGTGCCGCTGGCGGTATCAACCTGCGCGGTATAGCCGGAGGTAGCGGACAGTTGATGGTACTCATTGATGGACACCCCCAATATCAAGGCATCTACGGACATCCTATCTCCGATAGTTACCAGACACTGATGGCTGAGCGGGTGGAGATTCTACGTGGACCAGCCTCCGTACTCTATGGCTCGAATGCCATGGGTGGTGTGCTGAATATCGTAACACGTGACATGCATCAGGATGGCATCCACACACAGATCAACCTCGGGGCTGGCAGTTACGGTACCTTTCAGGCAGAAGCCTCCAACCAAGTGCGCAGTGGTAAGTTCTCCAGCACCGTTGCCGCTCAATATGGACGCACTGACAACCATCGCCCACGCATGGGTTTCGAGCAATATGGCGGTTATATGAAACTGGGCTACGATTTCGACAGCCACTGGAATGCCTATGTCGATGCGGATATCACCCATTTCAACGCCTCCTACCCTGGCAGTATCACTTCCCCGCTCTACGATGCCGACCAGTGGATTACCCGCGGTATGGTCTCTGCCGCTCTTGAGAATCACTATGGCAAGACCAGTGGTGCCCTGAGTGTCTACACAAATTTCGGACGACATAAGATTGATGACGGTACTGCCGACCCTGCCAATCCTTCGGCACGCTATTTCCAATCGAAGGATGCCCTGACAGGTGTTTCTTTTTACCAGAGTGCCCAACTCTTTGAGGGCAATCGCACGACAGTGGGTGTCGACTACCAGCACATCTACGGCTATGCGTACTATACCTCTAAAGAGACAGACGAAGTGCTCGACACACCTAACAAGCAGAGTGGCAAGTCATATCGCAATGAGATAGCAGGCTATATTGACTTCCGTCAGGACATCACGTCATGGCTGACCCTCGATGCTGGTATCCGTCTCGACCACCATAGCATTACTGGTACTGAGTGGATTCCACAGGGAGGTATTGTCATCCGACCAATGGACACGGGGGAGTTAAAGGCAATGGTCAGCAAAGGATTCCGCAACCCCACCATGCGGGAGATGTACCTCTACCCGCCCTCTAACACCGACTTGGAGCCTGAGCGCATCATGAACTACGAACTATCGTGGAAGCATCGTCTCTGTGCTTTCACATATGGTGCCAACCTTTTCTACCTGAAGGGCGATAATATGATTCAGACGATACCAGTTGACGGCAAGCCCCGCAATGTGAATACGGGGGAGATTGAGAATTACGGTGCGGAACTGGAGGCTACCTATCGCATCGATAGTCACTGGAGTCTCTCTACCAACCACTCTTTCCTCCATATGAAGAACCCTGTCCTCGGAGCCCCACAGTATAAGGGTTTCCTTGGTGCCGACTTCCGCCAGTGCCGTTGGACTGTCATAGCAGGGCTGCAATATGTCAATGGTCTCTACACCCAAGTGGGCGATGATGAGAAGAAAGAGAACTTCCTGTTGCTTAACGCCACCGTCAGTTACCAAGCACTGAAGGACCTCAGTCTATGGATACGTGGCGAGAACCTGTTGGCACAACGTTACGAATACAACCTCGGCTACCCCATGCCCCGAGCCACCTTCATGGCTGGTGTGCAGTGCTGTTTCTAATTACACCTGCTCAATGATCTTACCGCCCTCTTCGATAGCCTGCATATTGAGGGGGATGAGAGAGTGATGACGTTCTGGCAGGGTTTTGAAGAGAGCCTTCTCTACGCCCTTGGTGCTGACAACAGGGGCGACTTTGAGAAGTCCACCCAGCACTATCATGTTAAACACCTTGCCATTCTTCATCTCCGCAGCCTTGTCCATCGCATCGATACGGTAGATAGTGATATCCTGACGGGTAGGCGGGTTAATAATGCCATAGCCGTCGTAGATCAAGATACCACCAGGTTTCAGTTTCGGCTCGAACTTCTCAAGAGAGGGCTGGTTGAGCACGATGGCGATATCAAACTTACTGAGGATAGGTGAACTGATCTTCTCGTCGCTTACAATAACTGTCACATTAGCAGTACCTCCACGCTGCTCAGGACCATAGGCAGGCATCCATGTCACCTCCTTATCGTCCATCAGTCCTGAGTAAGCAAGAATCTTACCCATCGACAGCACACCCTGACCACCGAAACCACTGATAATTATCTCTTTCTTCATTTTGTTGTGTCTTTTAAGTCTCCTTTCGGATAGTAGTTGAACATGTGTTCCTGCATCCACTCATTGGCAGCCTTAGGCGACATCTTCCAACCACTGTTACAGGTTGATACGATCTCCACCAGACTGCTACCCTTGCCAGCCATCGATGCCTCAAAAGCCTTGCGGATAGCCTTCTTCGCACCACGGATAGCGGCTACCGTCTCCACTGATTGGCGGGTAACGTAGCAAGTACCCTCCAGTGTGGCAGCAATCTCCGTGATGTGTAAGGGATAGCCATGAAGATCGGCACGACGACCATAAGGACAAGTTGATGTCTTCATACCCATCAGCGTGGTAGGCGCCATCTGTCCACCAGTCATACCGTAGATAGCATTGTTGATGAAGATAATGGTAATATTCTCACCACGGTTCAGCGCATGAATCGTCTCACAGGTGCCGATACAGGCAAGGTCGCCATCACCTTGATAGGTGAATACAAGGCGGTCAGGCCACAGACGCTTGATAGCGGTGGCAACAGCGGGAGCACGTCCATGCGCAGCCTCCTGCCAATCGATATCCAAATAGTTGTATGCAAAGACGGCACACCCTACAGGACTGACACCCACAGTCTTTTCCTCCATTCCCATCTCCTCAATGACCTCAGCCACGAGTTTATGCACCACACCATGCGAGCAACCAGGGCAATAGTGCATGTGGTTGTCGTTCATCAGCGTTGGCTTCTGATATACCAGATTCTCTGGTGCTATGATATTATTTTCCATTAGACTAATTTCTTTAAAGCGTCAACAATCTCCTCGGGCTCAGGAACGATACCGCCCAAGCGTCCGAACTGCTCTACAGGCTGGGCACCATTGATGGCAAGACGAACATCCTGTACCATCTGTCCAGCATTAATCTCCACGACGAGCACCCCTTTCTTGCCCTTTGCCGTCTCAGCGACAGCCTTTGAGGGGAAAGGCCACAATGTGATAGGACGTAGCATACCTACCTTGATACCCTCCTCACGAGCCATCTCTATCGCTTTCTGCGTCAGACGTGCGGCAGAGCCGAACGCAACGATCAGCAGTTCCGCGTCGTCGCAGTCCAATAACTCATAGCGGGGTTCTTTCTCCTGAATCTCCTTGTATTTCTCCTGCAAATGGATATTACGAGCCTCCATCACCTCTGGTTTCAACTCCAATGAGGTAATGATATTGGGCTTACGGTCCTTGGTACGTCCGATGGTAGCCCAAGGACACTCCTTACGAATTTGCTCCTCTGTGCGACGGGGCTTATAGGGAGGCAATACTATCTTCTCCATCATCTGCCCGATGACGCCATCAGCGAGAATCATGGCAGGATTGCGGTACTTAAACGCCAACTCAAAGGCGAGGTCAACGAAGTCAGCCATCTCCTGTACAGAGTTAGGAGCCAGCACGATGACATTATAGTCACCATTACCACCGCCACGGGTAGCCTGAAAATAGTCACCCTGTGAAGGTTGTATCGTTCCCAGACCAGGACCGCCACGCTGAACGTTCACAAAGACACCTGGCAGTTCTGCACCTGCCATATAGGTGATACCCTCCTGCATCAGTGCGATACCAGGTGATGAAGAAGAGGTGAGCACCCGTTTACCAGCAGCCGCACCACCATAAATCATATTAATCGACGCCACCTCACTCTCAGCCTGCAACACCACCATACCCGTGGTCTCCCATGGCTTCAGTTCGGCAAGGGTCTCTATCACTTCACTCTGTGGGGTAATAGGATATCCAAAATATCCATCGGCACCACAACGGATGGCAGCGTGGGCTATCGCCTCGTTGCCCTTCATAAGTGTTACTTCCTGTTCTGCCATCTTTTTACTCCTCCACTTTTTTACGATAGACCGTGATACATCCATCAGGACAAACCACTGCACACGACGTACAGCCTGTACATTTGTCTATCTGCACGGGCTCCACATAGGGATAGCCATGCACGTTGACACGATTAGCCAAAGCGATGACACCTTGCGGACAAGCGCTGACACACAGCACACATCCCTTGCAACGGTCGGTATTCACCACAATAGCACCTTTCAGTTTAGCCATTTCTTAGTATTTGTTTATGGATTATAGTAATCCTTATGATAAAAACTCATGATATCGTCAAGCATTCGCTTCGCCTCTACGGCAGGACTCTCCGGGTCAAGTTCCGCTGCCCTGATATAGCAGTTTATTGCCTCCTGCCAGTTGCCCTGCTTCCTATAGGCGTTACCCTGCTCGTAATACTCCTGTGCGCTCATTTGTAATACTCACGCTTGCCTGCGGCAAGGGTATTCTTCATCAGTGAGCAGATGGTCATCGGACCTACTCCACCTGGAACGGGAGTGATATAGGAGCATTTCTCCGCCACCTCGTCAAACTTCACATCACCATTCAGACGGAAACCGCTCTTACGAGTGGCGTCTGGCACACGGGTCGTACCTACATCAATGATTACGGCACCCTCCTTCACCATATCGGCGGTCACGAAGTCGGGCTGACCAATAGCGGCGATGATAATATCCGCAGCACGGCATTCCTCCTTCAACGTCTTGGAGCGTGAGTGACATACTGTCACCGTCGCATCACCATATTGTTTCTGCATCATCAACTGTGCCATCGGTTTACCCACAATATTAGAACGACCAAGGATAACGCATTTCTTACCACTGGTCTCAATGTTATAGCGTTTCAGCAGGGTGATGATACCCAATGGAGTAGCGGAGATAAAACACGGCAGACCGATAGCCATGCGTCCCACATTGATGGGATGGAAACCATCTACATCCTTACGATAGTCGATGGCCTCGATAATCTTCTGCTCATCAATATGTTTGGGAAGGGGCAGTTGTACGATGAAGCCGTCTACATCAGCGTCCTTGTTCAACTTGTCGACACAGGCAAGAAGTTCCTCCTCTGTGATATCTGCCTCATAGCGGATAAGGGTCGACTTGAATCCACAAGCCTCACACGCCAGCACTTTATTCTTCACATAGGTCTCGGAACCTCCGTCATGACCTACCAATACTGCGGCGAGATGGGGCTGTTTGCCACCACGAGCCACGATCTCTTTTACCTCCTCGGCAATCTCCGCCTTGATAGCGGTTGCCGTTGCTTTTCCATCTATCAGTTGCATATACATATTAACTTTTTTGACGGATTAACATATTAACAATTCTAATAAAAAATTATTCTGTTATTTTGTCTTTACCTGTTACTTTGTCTAGAATTTCGGCATACCGCCCCGCATCTTCATGGCAGCCGCCATCTGTGCCATCTTCGAATTACCAGCGCCAGCCACCATCTTCATCATCTTACGGGTCTGGTCAAACTGTTTCATCAGACGATTGACTTCCTCGATTTTCGTGCCAGAGCCTTTGGCAATACGCAGACGACGGCTCTGATTGATGATGTCGGGATTGGCGCGCTCCTTCGGAGTCATCGAGTTGATGATTGCCTCAATACCCTTGAAGGCGTTATCGTCGATATCGATATCCTTGATAGCCTTGCCGACTCCAGGAATCATACCAGCGAGGTCCTTGATGTTACCCATCTTCTTGATTTGCTGTATCTGACTCATGAAATCGTCAAAGTCAAACTTGTTCTTACGGATCTTCTTCTCCAACTCACGAGCCTTTTTCTCGTCAAACTGCTCTTGGGCTCGCTCAACCAGACTGACGATATCACCCATACCGAGGATACGGTCTGCCATACGCTCTGGATGGAACACGTCGATAGCCTCCATCTTCTCACCCGTTCCCACGAACTTAATAGGTTTGGTGACAACGGTACGGATCGAGAGGGCGGCACCACCACGGGTATCACCGTCCAGTTTCGTCAGTACCACACCGTCGAAGTCCAGACGGTCGTTGAACTCCTTGGCGGTATTGACAGCATCCTGGCCCGTCATCGAGTCAACCACGAACAAGGTCTCATCTGGATGGACAGCATCCTTCAGGGTGGCTATCTCGTTCATCATCTCCTCATCAACGGCAAGACGACCTGCGGTATCGATGATGACTACATTATAGTTCTTTGCCTTTGCCTCTTTAATGGCATTATTGGCGATCTCCACCACGTTCTTATTGTCAGGCTCGGAGTAGACAGGAACACCGATACTCTCTCCCACGACGTGCAACTGCTGGATAGCGGCAGGACGATAGACATCACAAGCCACCAACAAGGGGTTCTTATGCTGCTTGATCTTCAGCATATTGGCGAGTTTACCACTGAACGTGGTCTTACCAGAACCTTGCAAACCAGACATGAGGATGATAGCGGGGCGGTTCTCCAAATTCAACTCCACCGCCTTGCCGCCCATCAGTTCCGCAAGTTCATCATGTACGATTTTCACCATCAACTGACTGGGCTTCACGGCTGTGAGCACATTCATTCCCAGTGCCTTCTGCTTGACGGTATCGGTGAAAGTCTTTGCCACCTTGTAGTTGACATCGGCATCCAACAGGGCACGACGCACATCTTTCAAGGTCTCGGCTACGTTAATCTCGGTAATTTTCCCTTCACCCTTTAATATCTTGAACGACCGTTCAAGTCTGTCACTTAAATTCTCAAACATATATACCTTATTAATATTAGGGTGCAAAGGTACAAAGATTATTTAGAATTACCAAATTTGGGGAAAGAAAACTCACACCCGCAATATTGTTGGTTATAGAAACCAAATTCCTTCAGCAGTTGGTTACGACGCTCATAGAGTCCGCCTTTACGCCAGTTCTGAGCCCAGAAACGAGTACCCTCCACCGCCTGCTCCGCAAGATGCCCGGCACGCTCAATCTGCTCCAGACTCTTCCAACGGGAAGAGGCGAGCGTGGTGGTGAAATAAGTGAGTCCCAACCGCTTCGCCTCCTGCGCTGCCCTCGTCAACCGTAATGTAAAGCACTGCTCACAGCGTCGCCCTCGCTCCGGCTCTCCTTCCAGTCCACAGACTCCTTGCAGCCAACGGTCGTGGTCATAGTCGCCATCTATCCATTCTATCCCCAGACTCTCCGCATGCCGCTTGCTCTCGTTCTTCCTGATCTCATACTCCTCACGGGGGAAAATATTGGGGTTGTAATAGAAGATGGTGGGACGCACCTCATGCTGCATCATCCATTCCACAATGGCTGACGAGCAGGGAGCGCAACACGCATGAAGCAACACCGCATCACAATCCTCTGGCTTTCCAAATACGCTCTTTCGCTTCATTGATCTTCTGGAATTTCTTCTCTGCCGCCTTGCGGATGTCCTCGCCCAAAGCCGCCACTTTATCCGGATGATGCTCAAGGGCGAGTTTGCGATATGCTTTCTTCACCTCCTCGTCAGTAGCATTGGGTGATACGCCCAGCACCTGATAGGCAGAGGCTAGGTCATCCTTACCCATTCCGAGCATCGAGTCCACCTCGTCTACAGACATCCGCAGCCACTGGGCACACTCTTTCAATGCCGTAATCTCACTTTGAGGCAGTCTTCCATCAGCCTGCGCTATCATCACAAGGAAATTCAGCAGTTGCAAACGTTGGGAGTAGTCCATGTGACTGGCAATCTGTTGGCAACAGTCCGTCACTGTCCGCTTGAAGGCAGAAGCCCCCACCCTTTTCTGCTCGTCAAAAAGTTTACGTAAGATGTTGTCGCCCTCCGTCGATGCCGCATCGCCAAAATTCTGGCGCAGCATCTGACGCACAAACTCCATCTCTGAGTGCATCACCTTACCGTCTGCCTTGATGATATAAGAGGCAAGCACCAACAATGAGAACAGGAAACTGTTACGCTGCCCATAATCCGTACGCTGCCCATAAACGGTCTGTTGTCCAAATGGACTCTCAAAGGTACCTTGTGTCTCTGGCGTGTTCACCGCATCCATCATCGAGTCGAACACCTTGCCCAACACGATACCAGCCAACGCACCAAGCGGACCTGCTGTCATCCACCCTAAGAATCCTCCTATCCATGCTCCAAATGCCATATCTTATCTTTAAACTTTAAACTCTAAACCTTAAACTTTATGTTACATCAATACTCAAACCACCATGCCGACGCATTCTGCTCCTCTCGCTCCAGATCGTCAATCAAGCATTCCGCCAGTTTCATCACCACCTCCTGGGGAACCAGGTAACGCTGGTCGTCGCTACGTGGATTGATAGAGGCAAGGAAATGGGGCATCTCTCCCTTATACACCTCTTTCATATGGAGGCTGTCGGCATTCACTCCCGAACAACTATAGGTGATGTTGGCAAGACGGTCACAGAGTTTCACGAAAGGAGCGTATGGAGTCTCACGAATACCCTGATAGTATTTCTCACCTGCCCTTTCCGCACGGGTCCGTCCCTTATCATTGGTCAGCGCATAGGCTATCTCCGTCGCCATCAGTGCCTGCTCCTCCGTCATCATCTTCCTGGCTGCTCTCAACACGTCATTATACGTCTGACGGGCATCCTCAATACTATCGTGATAGTAGCCTCCAAAGAACAATGGCAGGACATCATCCTCCCTGACACATACCAGATGTCCGAAGTCCTGAATGCCACTGACCACCATATCCAGATGGTAGCCATATGGCAGATTGTCGCCATAGGTCTGGTTCACGCTCCGATGCAACTCATGAGCCGTCTCTCGGATGTGCGCTATCTGTTCGGCATACTTTGCCGTCAATGCCTCATACGATGCTTTTGTCATATTCTATTGATTATTCGTTGGCAAAGTTACAAAGAAATCACAAAACCACAAAAGCACAGACAAAAAAATTGTTCCCATGCATCACGCACAGGAACAATCAACAAATTTATCAACTATTCATTGTTCTCCCCAACTGGGGATGGTGCAAAGGTAGTACAAATTCTTGAATCCACAAAAGATTTTCAGGAAAAATTAAAAAAAAAGTTACTTTTTTATCAATCTCCACCTGTTTACTACCTATTTTATTCCTCCATCAATTTACGATAGCGGGCACGTTTTGGCTCCTCCAATCCCAATCGTTGCGCCTTGTTTGCCTCATATTCCGAGTAATTGCCCTCAAAATAGAATACACTTCCTGCCTGCGGGTCCTCAAAAGCAAGGATATGGGTACAGATACGATCGAGGAACCAACGGTCATGACTGATAATCACCGCACAGCCAGCGAAAGCCTCCAAACCTTCCTCCAAGGCACGCAGCGTATTCACGTCAATATCATTCGTAGGCTCGTCGAGCAACAACACATTTCCTTCCTGTTTCAAGGCGATGGCAAGATGCAGGCGGTTGCGCTCTCCGCCAGAGAGCACGCCACATTTCTTCTCCTGATCGGCACCACTGAAATTAAAACGGGAGAGATAGGCGCGGACATTGACATCCCTGCCTCCCATACGAATGGTCTCATTGCCTCCACTGACCACCTCATAGACAGACTTGTTGGGGTCGATATCCTTATGCTGCTGGTCGACATAACTGAGTTTCACCGTCTCACCGACATTGAATTGACCCGCATCAGCCGGCTCCAGTCCCATGATCAATCGGAACAAGGTCGTCTTACCTGCGCCATTGGGACCTATCACACCCACGATGCCATTTGGCGGCAACATGAAGTTAAGGTCGTTGAAGAGCACTTTCTCGCCGAAAGCCTTCGCCACATGCTCCGCCTCAATAACCTTATTGCCCAAGCGAGGACCGTTGGGGATGTATATCTCCAGTTTCTCCTCCTTCTGTTTCTGTTCCTCGTTAAGCATCTTGTCATAAGAGTTCAGACGAGCCTTTCCTTTTGCATGACGAGCCTTCGGTGCCATGCGCACCCACTCCAACTCACGCTCCAAGGTCTTACGACGCTTCGAGGCGGTCTTCTCCTCCAAAGCAAGTCGCTGACTCTTCTGCTCCAGCCATGAGGAGTAGTTGCCTTTCCAAGGGATACCCTCGCCACGGTCGAGTTCCAGGATCCACTCGGCAACATCATCGAGGAAATAGCGGTCGTGCGTAACGGCAATCACCGTACCCTCGTATTGCTGCAAGTGCTGCTCCAACCAGTCGATAGACTCCGCGTCGAGATGGTTGGTAGGCTCGTCGAGCAACAGCACGTCTGGTTTCTGTAACAGCAGACGACAGAGAGCCACCCGACGACGCTCACCGCCCGACAAATTCTCCACACTCCTGTCACCAGGGGGACAGTTCAGTGCCGCCATGGCACGGTCGAGTTTCGAGTCCATATTCCAGGCATCTGTCGAGTCGATAATATCTTGTAGTTCTGCCTGACGTGCCATCAGTTTCTCCATCTTGTCGGGGTCCTCGTAATATTCGGGCAGTCCGAACTTCACATTGATATCGTCATACTCCGCAAGGGCATCATACACATGCTGGACTCCCTCCATCACATTCTCTTTCACCGTCTTGCTATCGTCCAATGGAGGATCCTGGGGCAGATAGCCCACCGAGTAGCCCGGACTCCATACCACATTCCCCTGATACTGTTGGTCGAGACCTGCGATAATCTTCATGAGCGTCGACTTACCCGCACCATTGAGACCAATGATACCAATCTTCGCACCATAGAAGAAACTGAGGTAGATATTCTTGAGCACTTGTTTCTGATTCTGCTGGATGGTCTTGCTCACTCCCACCATCGAGAAGATTACTTTCTTATCGTCTACTGTCGCCATAAATGAAAATTTGATTTGCAAAGATACTAATTTAAATCCAAATATTCATACACAAATGATGCACATTAGTATTTTTTATAAGATAGATGCTTTGTATTTCCCATAAAAATCACTACCTTTGCATCCCGAAAAGTTGCAATCAAAAATTTTATCTACGATATGAAGAAACAACTCAAAAAGGTACTCGTATTAGGATCGGGTGCCCTAAAAATCGGACAGGCAGGCGAATTCGACTACTCTGGCTCACAGGCTTTGAAGGCTTTGCGTGAAGAGGGGATTTCCTCTGTACTCGTGAATCCTAACATCGCTACCATCCAGACCTCGGAAGGTATCGCCGACAAGGTGTATTTCCAACCAGTAACAACCCATTTCGTCACAGAGATTATCAAGAAGGAGCGCCCTGACGGCATTCTCCTTGCCTTTGGCGGACAGACCGCGCTGAACTGCGGTACGGAACTCTATCAGACAGGAGTGCTGAAAGAGTATGGCGTGGAAGTGCTGGGTACCTCTGTGGAGGCTATTATGAATACGGAGGACCGTGACCTCTTCGTGAAGAAACTCGCTGAGGTCGACCTGAAAGTGCCTGTCAGTCATGCCGTAGAGAACATGGACGATGCCTTGAAGGCTGCCCGTGAGATCGGTTTTCCCATCATGATCCGCTCTGCATACGCACTGGGTGGTCTGGGCTCCGGTATCTGTCCTGACGAGAAGGCTTTCGTAGAACTTGCCGAGAGTGCTTTCACCTTCGCTCCCCAGATTCTTGTCGAGGAGTCACTGAAAGGATGGAAAGAGATTGAGTTCGAGTGCATCCGTGATGCCAACGACCGTTGCTTCACCGTTGCCTCCATGGAGAATTTCGACCCCTTAGGCATCCACACAGGAGAGTCTATCGTCGTTGCTCCAACTTGTTCATTATCAGAGGAACAGGTTAAAATGTTACAGGAAATTACGATTAAGTGCGTGAAGCATTTGGGCATCGTCGGAGAGTGTAACATCCAGTTTGCTTTCAATGCGAACACCAACGACTATCGTATCATCGAGATCAACGCCCGCTTGAGTCGTTCTTCCGCTCTCGCCTCCAAGGCTACAGGTTATCCTCTCGCCTTCGTGGCAGCGAAGATCGCCTTGGGCTATACCCTCGACCAGATCGGCGAGATGGGTACGACCAGTTCCGCATACGTGGCTCCAAGCCTCGACTATATGATCTGTAAGATTCCTCGTTGGGACCTCACCAAGTTTGCTGGTGTGAGCCGCCATATCGGTTCCAGCATGAAGTCCGTAGGTGAGATCATGTCCATCGGACGCTCCTTCGAGGAGATGATCCAGAAAGGTCTGCGCATGATTGGTCAGGGCATGCACGGTTTCGTGGGCAACGACCACACGAAGTTCGACAATCTAGACGATGCCCTCGCCAATCCTACCGACCTTCGTATCTTCGCTATCGCACAGGCGCTGGAGGAGGGTTACACCATCGACCATATCGAGGACTTGACCAAGATCGACAAGTGGTTCCTGGAGCGTCTGAAGCATATCGTAGACCTTAAGCACCAGTTGATGGAGTACAATAAGTTGGAAGACCTGCCCACCTCTTTATTATTAGAGGTGAAGCAGTGTGGCTTCTCCGACTTCCAGATTGCCCGCTTCGTGCTGAAGCCTGAGGGTGGTAATATGGAGAAAGAGAACCTGCAGGTGCGCCAGTATCGTAAGGCAAAGGGCATCCTGCCCTCTGTGAAGCGCATCCCCACCGTTGCCTCCGAGCATCCAGAACTCACCAACTACCTGTATTTCACCTACACACATACACCAGCCTTCGGCACTCCCGACGGGAAGCCTTATACAGCGGCACATGACATCAACTACTACAAGCACGAGAAGTCTGTCATCGTCCTGGGCTCTGGCGCCTACCGCATCGGCTCCAGCGTAGAGTTCGACTGGTGTTCGGTGAATGCCATCAACACAGCACGTAAACTGGGCTATAAGTCAATCATGATTAACTACAACCCAGAGACCGTCTCTACCGACTATGACATGTGCGACCGCCTGTATTTCGACGAGTTGTCACTGGAGCGTGTACTTGATGTCATCGACTTGGAGGAACCCCGTGGTGTCATCGTCAGCGTGGGAGGACAGATTCCTAACAACCTCGCCATGAAACTGCATCGCCAGGGTGTTCCCGTGTTGGGTACCAGTCCTGTGGACATCGACCGTGCCGAGAACCGTGACAAGTTCTCTGCCATGCTCGACAAATTGGGTATCGACCAGCCTGCATGGCGTGCCCTGACCTCTTTCGACGACATCAAGGAGTTCGTAGAGGAGGTAGGCTATCCCGTACTGGTTCGTCCGTCGTATGTGCTCTCTGGCGCAGCGATGAATGTCTGCTATGACGACGAGGAACTGCATCGCTTCCTCAGCATGGCGACAGAGGTATCGAAGGAGTTCCCTGTGGTCGTTTCCAAGTTTATGACAGAAACCAAGGAGATAGAGTTCGACGCTGTTGCCGACAAGGGCGAGGTGGTCGAGTATGCCATCTCGGAGCATGTGGAGTATGCTGGTGTCCACTCCGGTGACGCCACAATGGTATTCCCAGCCCAGCATATCTATTTCTCCACCATTCGTCAGATCAAGAAGATATCCCGCAAGATTGCCAAGGAACTGAACATCTCAGGACCTTTCAACATCCAGTTCCTTGCCAAGAACCGTGAGGTGAAGGTCATCGAGTGTAACCTGCGCGCCTCTCGCTCCTTCCCCTTCGTATCGAAGATTCTGAAGCGTAACTTCATCGAGACAGCGACGAAGATCATGCTGGACGCTCCTTACGCACGTCCCGACAAAAGTGAGTTCGACATCGACCGCATCGGTGTGAAGGCAAGCCAGTTCTCGTTTGCCCGTCTGCAGAACGCCGATCCCGTATTGGGTGTCGACATGTCGTCAACGGGTGAGGTAGGCTGTCTGGGCGACGACCTCAACGAGGCGATGCTGAATGCGCTGATCGCCACAGGTTATCGTCTGCCGAAGAGCAGTGTCCTCATCTCCAGTGGTGGCGCGAAAGGCAAGGTCAGCCTTCTGGAGCCTGCCCGTGAGTTGATCAAGAAAGGCTATAAGGTTTATGCTACAGGTGGTACCGCCAAGTTCTTCAACGACAATGGTGTTGAGGCGACTGTCGTCTGCTGGCCTGACGAGGATGGCGAGAACAACGTGATGGAGATGATTGCCAACCATCAGTTCGACCTCATCGTCAATGTGCCTAAGAACCATACCAAGCGTGAGTTGACCAACGGCTACCGCATCCGCCGTGGTGCCATCGACCATAATATCCCCTTGATGACCAACGTCCGTCTTGCCAAAGCCTTCATCGAGGCATTCACCGCCATGAAGGAAGAGGATATCAAGATCAAGAGTTGGCAGGAATACAACAACTAATAAAAAGTTGACTTTGAGAATTAGATTTTCTATTCCACTTATCATCCTGTGTTTGCTATTCTCTTTGGGAATGCAAGCACAGGATTCTCCTAATGCCCGCCAGGCACGCAAGATGTTCGACCAGGCATACCAGATGGTATATGGTCCCGAGGGCTCACAACTGCATTACGCCGTCAATATCATTGGCATCTACAAGACGGAGGGCACCATCTGGACGAAAGGCAAGAAGAGCAAGTTCACCGACGAGAGATATATCGCATGGAACGATGATGTCACCTACTACCGCTTGGAGCGTAAGAAGAAGACCATCACCATCTATGATGCCCATTCCGATGAGCGCGACAAGTACGCCACCAAGTTCAAGTTCGAGCCCAACAACTACACCTACAGCATCAAAAATGATCCCCAGAAAGGATATTATATCACGCTGAAGGCGAAGAAAGGTGTCAAGGGTATCAAAGAGGCACGTGTCCTCCTTGATCACCACACCCACTACCCTATCAACGTGCGTGTCAAGGTCGGCATCTTCCACACCACCATCAAGATCAGCAACTTCAAGACTGGTGGCATTTCTGACAATCTATTCACCTTCCCCCGCTCCCAGTACAAAGACTATCAGTACATTGATAAGCGGTAAAAAAAAGTTCTTCATGATTTTATAAATGGAACCTGTAGCCAAGTGTGATGCTCAGGTAACGGTTGCGACTGTCATCAGGGAACTCCGTATTGTCGATTTTTGTCAAGCCAAAATAGTAGCGGGCATCCAGTACGATATTTTTATACTCGTACGACAGACCTACAGGAATGCCAAAGTCTACGGTCTTACAGTAATCCTTTAATTCCGTGTAAGTTTTCTGAAAGGAGTCATTGTCAATAATGGTCCATTGGCTTGATGATAGTGGAACAGCATAAACGTGAGTTGTCATATTCTCCTTACTATTCAAACAGAATCCAACCTGTACGCCAGCCTTTAGCGCGAGTCCTTTCACGCCTGGGATATAGACATTTGCCATCAAGGGAACATTGATATAGTCATTCTTGACGTTACCATCAATCTCTGTTACTTCAAGGAAATTGCCCTCTGGCTGATTGACTTCTGTTTCCCCTGCGTATTCTATTTTTGCTCCCTGCTGGGAATAAATGGCACCAAGTGATACGCCCAGCCAATCATTCACGCCATACTCAGCCTCCACTCCTGCTGTGAAGCGTACCTTATTATGATAGAGGTTGATTTTATCTCCGTTTACCCCATTGAGGACATCACCCCCGCTCAGTCTCGTCACATTGATACCAGCCAACGGCTTGACAGAGAATTTACCTTGTGGATTCTGTGCGTTCATCACAGTCATGCAGCATACGAATGCTGCTAATAGTATAAATCTTTTCATTTTGTCTTACTTTTAACTCTTTGTATATTTTTCTTTATCAACGCAAAACAATATCATTTATTTCAATGTACAAGGCATTTAGAACAGGAAACTAGCACTCAGACCAAATACTGACTTAATATCAGTACGTGCATCACCCCTTTTCTGTGGATTAATCTCGGGTGTCTTATAGTTCGCTTCAATTCTTGCAATGTGCTTACCTACAGGAAAGTCAACACCCGCACCTGCATAAAAACCAAGACGTAGTCCCATCGCAGATGACTCACCATCATAGAATTCAGAGACCAGTCCGTTGCTTGCAAACTTCTGGTTGCAAAAGAATCCACCATGCAGGAAAGGGGTTATTTTATTCTCTGCGGAGAATCGGTATGCGGCACCTAATTGCAACTCTATATTAAGGAACGACAGTTTATAGTCAGGCTCGACAACGTGCTGTTCCTTACTTGCCGTACCAGTACCGCTCCAATATCCGGTTAACAGCATGGTCTCAATCGAGAGATTCTTGCTAAGCCGTGGCAAAAGAAAGTCACAGCCGACACCTATTAAAGGCATAATCAAAGTATAATCAAGATTTGTCACATAATGGTATCGTTGCGCTTTTAACGTCCCGTAAATAACACCAGCCTTCAAAAGAAGACGGGCTTTGACCGATGACATACCAGATGTCTTATTGTGGAATTCAATGCATTCACCAGAGTTTGTGCAGAACTGTTCGTTATATTCACGTGCTATCTACTTGAGCCGAGGCGCACATAGCAGCCATGGCGAAAATGATGATAAAAAGTCTTTTCATATATTCCAACACTACTGTCCAAAGAAAAATTTTCAAGGACTTCTAATTAGTTAATATTCAGTTTATTATGACGGTTTGTAATTTTTTCGATAAAAATTTCGTTCTGTTGGATATAGTATTTATCCAATTTAGACTCGCTATGCCTATC
>JAFTGH010000021.1 GCA_017458005.1 Prevotella sp.
CATTTTCTCTCAAGCAATCGGGTTGGTTCTCTTTGAGAAGATGCCCGTGTCCGAGTTATTTAATCGAATCGATAATTCTAAATTAAAGCCAGAGAATGATGGCCAGGGATGGCTATTCTAAATTTCTTTGGACACTAGTGATATTCCAACACTTTATAGTTTCTGATAGTCATAGATAAAATCGTAAGCCGAGTGTGGCATCAAGACGCTTAATGCCATAAAAGTCATATTTACTGGTATTAATATCGTCTGGTCTCTTCATGCGCATGTTAAACCCGTTAAACTGTATTCCTATGCCAATACTCTTTGAGAGCATATACTCTATTCCCAACTGAGCCAAGACTCCGAGGTTTGACTCGGAATGATCTTCTATGAAGTAACCGTTATCTTCTTTACAAACAGAGTAGCCCAAACCGAGGGATGCGTCCATCCTCCAGTTATCACCAAATTTCATACTGGCTACAATACTCGGACCAATATAGTGCATTTTAATGCTATATCCTTCATCGAACGATGTGGAATGATATAGATAGTTGATGCCGACTCCCAATCCTGATTTCCATAGATGCTGATAGTCGATGTCGACACAGAACCCCATCTTGTTCTTATATGCTCTGGTTGGAGTCTGTATTTCAGAAGTGATCCAAGATGGACCAATACTCATTTTGAGGATATTGCTTGGATTGTTAAACATCTGTTCTCTTCGTTTTATCTGCTCATGGGTCATAGCGAGCAATTCCTTGTCTTTCTCTTCCTCCATCTGTTGAATTACCTCCAAGGCATTGCCGCTCACCATGCTATCAGGAACCACATACATGGTGCCCCAGATGCGATGACATGTTGATGCCAAATTAGGGGTTTTGTGCTCATCGATGTGTATGGCATTGCCTCCGCTCTCAGCCGTTTTCTTTACAGCCAGTGTCAGCATGCCCCCGTACATGCATTTGTAGGTGGGCGTCATACCGCCATCCGTCACTTTCACTTTGCCGATAGCCCTAGCATTGTCGGGCATGCTCTGGTCTGTCTCATAAATCATTACCTTCTCGACTGGTTGACTTGGCAGCACTTCCGTTACGTCGGCAATGATTCTCGGTGCTGTCGAGCAACCTGTTAGCAAGGCAACAGCCCCCATTAGAAAAAACTTTCTCATTGTTTATTTTCTGTCCCTTCTTTTTGATGAATAAACTTCTCATTCCATTCTTTAACTACACTTGCTGACACATGCTTAAATTCGTAAGCATACATATTGTTGTCATAGTAGTGTTTTCCTTTGATAACCAGTTTCTCTGGCGATATAGACTCTACATGATACGTAGCATTATAGAATCTGACATTATTACTGAAAGTCAATTCCCGAGTCACATCTTTATATTGATAATTGCAGAAGTCATATTCTTCGAAATAGACTTTGCCGTCTTCACCAAGAACATCATGGTCATATTCATGATATAACTTCAATAGATTCCAGTCGGTGAAAGCAAAACGTAATGGACGAAATCCGACCCCCTTATCAATTTCTGTCCATTGTCCAGAACTTTCGATTTTATAGATTTTGCTTTCCTCCCATCCCCCTTGTGTGAAGATTTTCTCAAAGTCATTAGACGAGAAAGCACCTCTATCATCATTACTACAACTTACTATTCCTATTGTCAAAAGGAATAATGGACAGAAAATAATAAAAAAATTTCTCATCGCTATATCTTTTTTCTTTGTCTATATTTCTTTATATGTTAAAGCCGACATCGACAGAAGCATAGAAAACTTTTGCGACAGGGCTATATCCGACAGTTCCCATCAGTTGCAGACGCTGTTTGTTGATTTTCATCTCGTAGCCTCCACCTGCATAAGCGCTAAGCGTTAAGACAAACAAGCCTCCACGAATGAATACGCTGGATGGTTGAAAAGGGGTGAAACGGTAGACACCTCCGCAGTCAACATCAGGCCACACCTTCATTTTCTTCTCTGTCTTTCTGATTGTTTCACTACCTCCTCCCTCATCTAGTTCTCTCCAAATTATCTCGGTTCTTTTTCTATAGAAACCTAGTCGTGCCATCAAGAGGACAGATAGATAGGGATTGGTACGGGTGAAGAACACTTCTCCTCCCAACCCAAGACGCAGAAGCATGGAATTATATATCTGATCATCATTATTCCTGAAATAGCCTGCGCCAGCCTCCATGTGAAAACGTGATTTCTCGTTATTGGACTCCTTAGCACTATACTGGAATTGGACACACTTTCCACTGTCAGTGCAGAATTCCTCGTTATACTTACGGATAATCTCAACCAGATTGTCAGCCGTGATATCTTTTTTCCACAACTGCCTTACCGCATCATCACTCTTATTCAGCAACATGGCTGCATTCCGTACGTTTCCTCTCCTTGCCTTGGAGGCTACATACGGATCCAGATGACCGTAGGATTCTTTTTTGACACTGGCAATGTTCCCTTTGTCATCTGCAAGGAAAAACAACTCATCATCGTCAATCCCTATATATCGATACAGGCTTATCCCACCTTGCAACAGACACTCGGCAAACAGAAGGGAGTCAGCCTCAGCGACAGGAAGGTGACGTGAGACATAATATACGCCATTACTCTTAAAGCGATAGCCTTTAATCTCTGTGGGATAATAAATACGAAAAGCACTTTCCCCATCAGCACAAAAGTGACAGGCTTCAGCATTCTTTGCACCAGACAAATAGTCAATTCTTCCGAAAATGGTGTCATTCTCATTCGTGATGATATAACCCTCTTTCGGATTGTTTTGGGCTATGCCCTGAAGTGCGGTTATAGTCAGTAAAACAAATGTAACAAAATGTTTCATGGTCTTGTTATAAGCAAAAATTTAATTGTTTTGTTTTTCATATAACTTCCTTTTTGTATGTTTTTTATAATATGGTCTAACTATCGTTTTGAGTTACTATTGATTCTGTGTCTGGTGGAACGTATACCCTCTTGGGTAATACCCATGATTTGGCGAACATCCTCGTCATTTTTCCCCATCTCATATAGAATAAGGAAGAATACATTATGAGGAGTAACAGGAGAATACTTTCTCATGATTCGCCTGTAAGACACAATATCATAAGCCTTATAGAAATCAATAAAATGCTCGTAATCACCTTTTGTCCAAGTGACCGTTGTGCCATTTTGCATGACATGATCAAACAACACCTTTCCTTTATATAGTCTTGGAGATTCTTGTCTTACCAAGTCATCAATTTTCTTATTGAGACCAACAATCTGCTGTTCTGCCCTTTCTCGCTGGTTGCTAAGGCTATTGATCTCACTTTGATAGTTGGTGATGAGCATCTGGTGCTCTGCCAACTTTATTTTTGTCTTGTGCCGCCTGTATTGGATATATCCTATCAGCAACAAGATAATAACTACAAGAGCCAATGCGATGGTAGTCCAACGAAGTTTTTCCGTCTCTTGCCTATCTTGTGCCACTTTCTCGTCAAAATCCTGTTGTATCCTTTGGATGCTCCTGTCTTTCAAAACTTTGTTGAGACTATCCTTGATGTTGACAATATCCCCTAACCGCTCACACGCCCCTTCAATATTATGATGCTCCAGATCATGTTGGAGAAGGTTATGCAGGACATTTTCTTTAGGCACGACATCATCGGCAACCAAAGCCTGCTTCCAATACTCATATGCCTTATCATCGTTTCCTGCTAGTTGGTAAACCCATGCGAGATTTTCAAACGTTCTGGCTAAAGGCTTGTATGAGAGAGACTTCTTTAAATAATATTTCGCCTTCTCATTATTTACTTCGATATAGGTAAATCCGATAGAATTTGATAAATAGGGCAAATCTTCTTTATCAGCATATTTCAAGTACTCTATGGCTTTTTCCGCATAGGCAAGTGCGCTATCTCTCTTCTCTAAAAACTGATATGCCTCTAGGACTCTACAATAAGACAACACAATATGGTTTTTCTTGTCTGTCTGCAGAACATATTCTAAAGCCTTTTTGGCATTTTTAAGTTCTAAATCGTAATTACCACATATACCATTAGTATATGCGATATATTCTGCTATTTTATACTGCAGGTATTTGTTCTTTGTTTGTTCCGCCATCTTTTCAGCCTTTTTACATAGCGTAATGACTCCCGCATAATCCTGCCTTTTCTCGTGATAAAAGGCTTTGTAATAATAGGCTTCACATAAATTCTCTATATCATTTGATTTCTCATAATAAGAGATCGAGAAATCAATTAGTGAGTCTGAGGGATATTGATGACCTGTAAGCATACTTGTACGGGTCAGAAGCAGATTATAGTGTGCCTTGTCCTCAGGACTATTAAATGCCTGTGGATTTATTCTTAGCACTTCATGATAGGCAGAGTCGTATTTCTCGGCACTCACCAGTGAATCTATCTTGCTAAGGTCACTTGAGGTGGAGCGATTCTCACATCCACAAAGTGAGACAGCAATAGCAATACATAAAAAGAGCCTCTTAAATATTGGCATTCGATAGAATTGTATAGTAATCATGAATTAATTTGTATTCAATTTTTCTGCAAAATTAAGCAAAAAAACTGTGACTTGTCAATCTTTTGGTCGACAGAGCCGTTTCTTTTTTATGCAAAAGTCTCAAAAAAGTATGATAATTCCTTGAATACCAAAGGAATAAGTCTTCAGCATAAAAAACGGGTACGTTTTCTTATGTTGAAGCGATGGAACTATAACCGCTTGTAAGCCACAAACGACCCGTTTGAACGTTACATTCACCTCGAATGTAAGCCACATTTGAAGAAATCTGATGCCGACTGAAAAGCAATCAATCGGTAACTGACCACTTTTCTGTTACCGATTGATTTTTTATTGTATTTCGAAAAACACCTACCCTCCTACCCCAACATGGCTCAACCCCCGATAAATAAAGGGTTCGTACTGGGGTAGGAGGTTAGGTGTTTTTCGAATTATCCTCCGAAGTTATCGTACATGATAGACTCGGACTCTACGCCAAGACTGTCGAGCATCGAGACGACAGCCTTCGACATAGGACCAGGACCGCACATGTAATATTCGATATCCTCGGGAGCCTCGTGGTCCTTCAGATAGGTCTCGAGCATCACTTGATGGACGAAGCCCGGGGTGTACTTCACACCTGCTGCGTCGGCTGCGGGGTCTGGACGGTCGAGGGCGAGATGGAAATGGAAGTTGGGGAACTCCTTCTCCAAGCCCAGGAAGTCGTCAAGATAAAAGACCTCGTTCAAGGCACGTGCACCATAGAAATAGTGCATCTCACGGTCGGTAGTATGCAACGTCTTCGTCATGTGCATGATCTGAGCACGAAGCGGAGCCATACCGGCACCACCACCAACCCATATCATCTCCTTCTTCGAGTCGAAGTGCGGATGGAAGTCGCCGAACGGACCAGACATAATCACCTTATCGCCTGGTTTCAGGGAGAAGATATACGACGAGGCGATACCCGGGTTCACCTCCATGAAGCCGCTCTTGTCTGCCTTGAACGGTGGCGTGGCGATACGAACCGTCAGCATGAACACGTCGCCCTCGGCAGGATAGTTTGCCATAGAGTAGGCACGGATGGTAGGCTCCGGGTTCTTACACTTCAACGGGAAGAGTCCGAACTTCTCCCATGACGGCAGATACTCCTCGCCAATCAGTGACTTGTCAAAGTCCTTGTCGTAATCGATGCAGTCGAAGGCAGGAATCTTGATCTGTGCGTAAGAGCCGGGGAGGAAGTCCATGTGCTCGCCAGCAGGCAACTGCACCTTGAACTCCTTGATGAACGTGGCGACGTTCTTGTTCGAGATGACGGTACACTCATACTCCTTCACGCCAAGGATACTCTCGTCGACATGAATCTTCAGATCGCCCTTCACCTTACACTGACAACCCAAGCGCCAGCCAGCCTTGATCTCCTTACGGGTAAAGTGAGGCTTCTCGCTGTCGAGGATCTCGCCCCCACCCTCTAAGACCTGTACCTTACACTGTCCGCAGGAAGCCTTACCACCACAGGCAGAAGGCAGGAACACCCCGTTCTCGTTCAAGGTAGACATCAGACTGTTACCCTGAGCCACGGAGATGGTACGGTCGCCATTAATCTCAATATTCACATTACCACTGGGCGAGAGATATTTCTTCGCCACGAGCAGTACGATCACCACCAGGATGATCAACGAAAGGAAAACTCCTATGCTAATTGCTATAAACTGTCCCATTTTCTACATTAAACATTTAATATTAAACATTAAATATTCAAACCACTGAAACACATCATAGCCATTGCCATGAGTCCTACGGTGATAAACACGATGCCCAGTCCCTGCAGGGGCTTAGGCACATCAGAATACTGCATCTTCTCACGGATGGCGCCGAGAGCGACGATGGCGAGGGTCCAGCCGATACCAGAGCCGAAGCCATAGACGATGGCATCCCATACGGAGGTGATAGCCTGCGAGTTAGAGGGGTCCATCAAGATGCGCTGCTGCATGAACAGCGAGGCGCCCATGATAGCACAGTTTACGGCAATCAGAGGCAGGAAGATACCCAGGGCGGCATAGAGGGATGGAGAATAACGCTCCACCGTCATCTCCACCAACTGCACCATACCTGCGATGACAGCGATAAAGAGGATGAACGACAGGTAACTGAGGTCGACACCCTCGACGAGGCAGTCGGGACCCAGCACCTTGGTCTGCAACAAGTAATTGACGGGGACGGTCACGGTGAGCACGAAAGTCACAGCGAGACCCAGTCCCATGGAGGTCTTCACGGTCTTCGACACAGCAAGGTAGGAACACATGCCGAGGAAGAAGGCGAAAATCATATTGTCGACGAAAATCGACCTAAACAGTAATGATATTGCGTGTTCCATAACTTACTTCTCCTTATAAAAATATGCACGATGTATCCAAATCACACAACCCACGAGGATCAACGCCATGGCAGGCATCGTCATCATACCGTTGTTCACATAGCCGAAGTCATAGCAGGCATCAGGAATAATCTGGAAGCCCAGCAGTGAGCCGCGTCCGAAGAACTCACGGAAGGCACCCACGATGACCAGGATCATGGCATAGCCAAGACCGTTGCCCACACCGTCGAGGAACGAGGACCAGGGCTTGTTCATCATGGCGAACGCCTCCAAGCGACCCATCAGGATACAGTTGGTGATGATCAGACCGACATACACGCTCAACTGAACACTCACGTCATAGGCGAAAGCCTTCAGAATCTGGGAGACGATGGTCACGAGAGCGGCAACAACGACCAACTGCACCACGATACGGATGCGGTTAGGGATGGTGTTGCGGATGATAGAGATGATCACGTTAGAGAAAGCGGTAATCACCGTTACGGCGAGTCCCATCACAATGGCAGGCTTCAACTGCGAAGTGACGGCGAGCGCCGAGCAGATACCCAATACCTGTCCGAGGATCGGGTGGTCGAGGTTCAACGGATTAGTAAAAACCTCCTTATTTTGTTTACTGAATAGTGCCATAGTTTACTTCTTTAACATTTCTATATATGGTTTCAAACCCTCACGGAGCATGGCGGCGACACCGTTGGAGGTCAGTGTGGCACCAGTGACCACGTCCACCTCATGCTCAGGTTTCTCCACCTTCTTCACAATATTGATGGCGATCTCACCATTGTCAGCAAGAATCTTCTTGCCCTGGAACTTCTCCTGCCATGCCTGTGAGTCCTTGATCTCAGCACCAAGACCAGCCGTCTCACTCTCATGGTTGAAGTAAGCGCCATAGATGGTGTTCAGGTCGTCGTTGACAGCAACAAAGGCAGAGATGCCGCCCCAGAGTCCCATACCCTTCAGCGGGAACACATACTTTGTCTGTCCGTCAATCTTACAACCGTAATACTTCAAACCGTCCTTCTCGACCTCAGAGAGAACCACCTCTTTGTATTTCGCCTCAGCCTCAGCGCCATCCAAGCCACGGATGTTCAGTGAGTAGAGGATCTGCTTCTTCACGTCAAGAGCCACATTAGCGTCCTGCATGGGTTTCAGTGCCTGATAGACGAAGGCAAGCAGGAAAGCGACAATGACAACAAGTATAGCACTATATAATATAATGTATACGTTCGAATTAGTATTCAGTTTCATTTGGTACCTCCTCTCTTTAATCGTTTCGAGATATTACGCTCCACGATGAAGTGGTCGATCAGCGGAGCAATCATATTACCAAAGAAGATGGCAAGCATCATACCCTCGGGATAACCAGCGTTCATCACACGGATGATGATCGCCATGGCACCGATGATGAAGCCATAGATATACTGACCTGTCAGCGTACGGCAAGAGGTGACAGGGTCGGTAGCCATGAACACGGCACCGAAAGCGAAACCGCCCATAACGAAGTGATGCCACCATACCATGCTGGTGGAACCCGTCTGCTGGAACAACAGTCCCATCACGGCACCACCTACGAAGACGCTCAACATAGTACGCCAAGAGGCGATGCCCGTCCACAACAGGATGACGGCACCGATGGCGATAGCGATGACAGAGGTCTCGCCGATAGAGCCAGGGATGAATCCGAAGATCATGTCACAGATACAGGTATCAGGAGCGATTCCCTGTGCGATCTGTCCTAACGGTGTAGCGGCTGTAAACGTGTCGGGCAACGTGTTACCCAGTCCGAAGATGCTATCCTGAGCCACCCACACCTTATCGCCTGTCATTGCTGACGGATAGGCGAAGAAGAGGAACATACGGGCAGCGATAGCGGGGTTGAAGAGATTCATTCCCGTGCCACCGAAGATCTCCTTGACGAAGATCACACTGAAAGCACAGGCAAGGGCAAGCATCCACAACGGACAGCCGATGGGGACAATCAGGGGAATCAGAATACCACTGACCAGATAGCCCTCCTGTATCTCCTCTCCTTTCCACTGCGCCCAAGCGAACTCGATGCCCAAACCTACGATATAGGAGACAAGGATCTTAGGCAGTACGGCAAGGAAGCCAAAACAGAAGATCTCCCAGAACGACGCACTGGCAAGTGTCCCAGCAGCGAGGTAGTTCTGGTAACCGATGTTATACATTCCAAAGAGCATTGCCGGCATCAAGGCGATGACCACCATACTCATGATACGCTTGGAGTCGATAGCATCATGGATGTTGACACCCGTCTTCGCCGTGTCGTTAGGCACGTAGAGGAAAGTCTCAAATCCGTCGAAGATGCTACGGAAAGCGTGCAGCCTGCCTTCGGGCTCGAAGTTGGGCTTGATCTTATTGAGATAATTTCTTAATGCGCTCATAGTCTTATGCGTTTTCTTTACGTAATATGTTCAGACCCTCACGGACGATACGCTGCAACTCCAGTTTCGAGGAGTCGACAAACTCAGCAAGGGCGAAGTCCTCAGGACTTACCTCATAGATGCCCAGAGCCTCCTGACGGTCGATGTCACCCGTGATGATTGCCTTGATGAGATACTCGCCATAGATATCCATAGGCAGCACCTTGTCATACTCACCACTCATAATCATGTGACGCTCACCACCCTTGATACGGGCATCCAGCGCATATTTCCTCTTTCCGAAGAGCCATGAGAAATAACTGCGGTTCACAGAGAACTGATTGAAGCGAGGCATGATCCAACCCGCGAACTCATCAGCATCGTTGCCCTCAGGGATAACGGTGATCTCTGAGGTATGGGCACCCAAGAAACCATCCTTGGTCGTTGGCTTTCCTGTGAGCACGTTACCACTGATGATACGCACATGATGGTCGGCATCATAACTGTTGCTCAACAGGGTGGATAGTTCCTCACCGACCAGCATATCCACATAGGCAGGGGCGTTGACCTCACTGCCACAGAGAGCCACCGTACGATGGAGGTCCACCTTACCGGTGTTCAGCAGTCGACCGATGAAGAGCACCACTGTGGGGTCACCGATAGTCCATGCCACCTCCCCTTTATTCACTGGATCAAGGTGATTCACCTGAACACCCACATTACCAGCAGGACAAGGACCGTCGAAGACTGTCACCTCTACGTCCTTGCAATGCTCGAAACTGGAGTGCACACCGCAACCCAGATAAGTCTTGGCAATCTTAGACAGTGCCGAGAGACCCGTCTGGAAGTCACCTTCTTGACCTTTCACCTCAAACTCGAAGTCTGCCGCAAGCGGTTTGTCACGCAAAGCAGACACGAAGATAGCCTTAGGCATCTGAGACGGATTCGTCGAGACGGCATAGGGCAACTGATTGATATACCCAAAGATACCAGCCTCCAACAGGGCATCGACGACAGCCTTGCCATCCATCTTCGTCACGTCTTTCTTACCAAAGTCCACTTGCTCCTGTTGCGCGTCGGCTTCCACCCTCACGCAGAGCACTTTCCTACGCTCACCACGCACCACCTCACGGACTGTTCCGCTGACAGGCGAGGCAAACTTCACTTCAGGATACTGCTTGTTGACGAACAAGGCATCCCCGGCTTTGACCTTATCGCCTGCCTTGACGACGACTTTCGGTGTCACGCCCTCGAAATCATCGGGAACCAGTGCGTACTGCCCGTTGGATTTCAGTTGGATGCGCTTTGCCTCCGCCTTGCCTTGCAAGTTGATGTCCAAGCCTTTTCGCAATTTAATTACATTTGCCATCTAAATATATCAATGTTTAGGAATTAACGTAATGAAACGGTGCAAAATTAATAAAAAATAGGTATAAAATGCGCAATTTTCCCGCTAAATATTCCGATGTCACAACTTTTTATCGTAATTTTGTGGCAAATTACAAGCATCGTGAAATATTTTGCAATCTCGGACTGGCAGATTGCGTCCTCAACGAAGACCACTAAGTGAAGGTTCTGAAACATATATTGGGTATCATCACCTGGGGCATCATCGGACTCTACCTCCTGATGATCATCTCTTTCCATATCCCTGCCATACAGCGATATATGGGAAGCAAGACCGCAGGACTGCTGGGCAAAACACTCGGCACTGAGGTCACCATAGGTAGTGTCAACCCTGGGTTCCTGAACCGCCTTATCATTGACGATGTGACTATCAAGGACCAAGACGGGAAAGACATGCTCGTCGTGGGACGACTGGCGGTGCGCATCAGTCTGTGGGACCTGCTCAACGACAAGATATCCATCTCGTCGGCACAGGTGTTCCGCGCCGATGCCCGCTTCTACCAGAAAACACCTGACTCCGACCCTAACTTCCAGTTTGTCCTCGACTCACTCGCCTCGAAAGACACGACGAGTCAGACGGCGCTCGACTTGCATATCAACTCACTCATCATGCGCCATTCCAGTGTGCGCTTCGACCGTCTGTATGAGCCAGAGACTCCCGGGCAACTGAATCCCTCTCATCTCCATGTCAAGGATATCAGTGCCTATGTGATCCTCAAGGCGATGACACCTGACACGCTGAATGTCAACGTGAAGAAACTCGCTTTCACTGAGCAGTCGGGACTGAAGATGGACAAATTCTCGATGCATTTCGAGGGCGGACGCTCACACAGTCAACTCAACGACCTGCGCATCCAGATGCCAGGGACAGATTTCGGCCTGAAGGACGTGGCTGCTGACTATCGCCTTGAGGGTGACCGCCTCCTGATGGAGTCACTGGTCTATCAAGGAGAGATTCCCGAGTCACGCCTCCGACTCTCCGACCTGTCATGCCTCCTACCCACCCTCAAGACTTTCAACAGCACACTGACGATCGCCTCCAATTTCAAGGGACAGGGCAGCAATATTGAGATTCCCGCCTTGAATATCAGTTCGTCAACGGGGGATATCAGTCTGCAGACCCACGGTTTCGTGAAGCATATCGACCAGCAGCCCGAGTGGTATGCCGACCTGAAGGATCTCTCCCTCTCGGCAAAGACCCTCAACTTCATCTCTGAGAACCTGAGAGGACGGCAGATGGAGGTGCCTGCCGTCATTGAGCGCATGGGGGACATCCATCTCTCAGGGGACATTAGCGGAAGGGCTTTAGAACAGGTGAACGCCAGTCAACTGATACGATCGGGAGCGGGTAACGCCACCATCCATTTCGCCCTTAACCCACAACAGGAGTTCATCGGCGATGTGGAGACAACAGGCATCAACCTGCGACAACTGCTCAACGACGAGCGGTTTGGCATGCTCGCCACCAACATCCAACTCCATGGTTCCCTTGCGAAGAACAATACAAAGGTGCACGCCAATGGCATGGTGGAGGAGTTTGAGTATAACAAATACACCTATCGGAACATCAAAGTGGATGGCAGTTACGCGAAAGACCTCATTGAGGGAAAACTGTCTATCGACGACCCGAACGCCACCATTGCCCTGGAGGGTGTCGCGCAAACGGGGAAGGGACAGCAGAACATCGAGATGAAGGCTTCCGTCAGGGATTTCTCACCACAGTTGACACACCTCTCCGACCAGTGGAAAGACGGACGTTTATCCGCTGATATCGAGACGACGCTGAAAGGTTCCAGCCTTAACGATGCACAGGGTTTCTTCCATGTCAAGAATTTCGCCATGTACTCCAGCGAGAGGAACTATGAACTTAACGATCTGCAGATACAGACTGGCTTTGACGAGCAGACACACTACCTGCTACTGAACAGCGACTTCGCACAGGCAGAGTTGCGGGGTGACTTCGACTATCAGACTCTGACGCAGAGTTTCACCAACTTCCTCGCCAGTCAGATGCCTACCCTGCCAGGACTGCCGAAGGTGAACAGTAATACCCATAACAACTTCACCATCAATGCCACCATCCACAAGAGCGACTGGCTGCAACAGTTACTCGGAATACCCCTTGCCGTCACCCGCCCCATCACCTTACAAGGTTTTGTCAATGACAACATGCGGGACATCAACTTGGAATGTCACCTGCCCGCTTTCTATTACGACGAGGGAGGCTACAGCAACGGACTGATACAGATCACGACACCGAATGACTCTCTTGCCTGCGATGTCCAGATCACTAAGATGATGGAGAACGGCAACCATTTCGACCTACGGCTAAAAGGAAGAGCGCACGACAACCACCTGGTCAGTTCCTTCTCATGGGACAATCACGCAAAGGGACGGATGAGCGGTGTCCTGAACAGTACCGCCAACTTCTTCACGACACCCACAGGACAACAGGTGGCGTTCGTCGGCATCGCCCCCTCGCATATCAACGTCCATAACACCCTATGGAATGTGGAGCCGTGCGCCATCAGTTACTCGGAAAAGCGATTGGAGATCAACGAACTCAATATCCACCACGACGACCAGTTCCTGATGGTCAACGGTACCGCCTCGGAGAACAGTAACGACTCTCTGGTGACGAACCTGCATGACATTGACGTGGCGTATATCCTCGAACTTGTCAACTTCGACGCAGTCAGTTTCAGTGGTCTCGCCACAGGACAAGCCGTCATCAAGAACGTCTTCGGAAAACAACTCCAGGCGCATGCCGACCTGACCGTCAACCAGTTTAAGTTCGAGCACGGACGCATGGGTGTTCTCGACGCACATGTCGACTGGAATACGGAGAAGGAGCAGATAGACATCCATGCCATCGCTGACGACGGAGCCGATGCCATGACCTATATCGACGGCTTTGTATCACCCGTTCATAACAATATCGATCTGGACATCAAGGCGGCAGGTACCCATATCGATTTCATGCACTCGTTCACACAGAGTTTCCTTAGCAAGGTGGAGGGACATTGCGATGGCGCCCTACGACTCTACGGACCACTGGACCATATCAACCTGACAGGTGATCTGGTGGTCAACGGACTGACACATGTCAAACCGACGGGATGCACCTATGAGTTACGCAACGACTCCATCCACCTCGTGCCTAACGAGATAGAGTTCATGAGTTGTCCCATCTACGACATCCACGACCAACAGGGTATCGTGACAGGTGCCATCCATCATGACTACCTCACCAACCTGTCGTTCGACCTCTTTATCAATGCCAACAACCTGCTTGCCTATGACTTCCCCGACTTTGGCGACGACATCTTCTATGGTACGGTATATGGCGACGGGGATGTTGCCATCCACGGACGTTCTGGGGAAGTGGTCATCGACATGAATGTCACGCCACGCAACAACTCCACCCTGGTATATAATGCCGCAGACCCCGATGCCGTCAGCAACCAAGAGTTTATCCACTGGGGCATCACGGAGCAGTCGACTTCAAGAAAGACGGTGGCGAAGGCGGAGGAACAGGAAGAGGAGCGCACGGATATCCGCCTCAACTTCCTCATCAACTGCACCCCTAATGCCACCCTGCGCCTCTTGATGGACAGCCGCACCAACGACTATATCAACCTGCGGGGCAACGGTGTGCTACGAGCCACTTGGTTCAACAAGGGAAGTTTCAATATGTTCGGCACCTACCGTATCACTGACGGTACGTATAATGTGACCATCCAGAATGTCATCAAGAAAGACTTCACCTTCCAAGAGGGAGGTACCATCGTCTTCGGTGGCGACCCCTACGAGGCTGCCCTTAACCTGCAGGCGGTGAATGTCGTCAATGGCGTATCGCTCTCCGACCTGAACGTGGGCAGGAGTTTCTCTAACTCTGTACGTGTCAACTGCCTCATGAACATCACGGGACAGCCCGCACAGCCTGTCGTGGAATTCGACCTCGACCTGCCAAATGTCAATGCGGACGAGAAACAGATGGTGCGCTCCCTCATCAACTCACAGGACGAGATGAACCAACAGGTGGTCTACCTCCTCGCCATCGGGCGCTTCTATCCACAGGGTGCCAACAACGCCTCTCCAGAGGGCACACAGCAAAGTCAGACCAGTCTCGCCATGCAGAGCCTCCTGTCTGGTACCTTGTCCGGACAGATCAACAGCCTTCTGAAGTCTGTCGTCAACAGCAACGACTGGAGTTTCGGTGCCAATATCTCCACAGGTGATGAGGGCTGGAACAACGCAGAGTATGAGGGACTGATCAGTGGACGACTCTTCAATAACCGACTGCTTATCAACGGACAGTTCGGCTATCGTGACAATGCCACAACGGCAAACCCGTCATTCATCGGCGACTTCGACATCCGCTATCTCCTCTTCCCCAACGGCAACCTAGCCCTGAAAGTCTATAACCAGACCAATGACCGCTATTTCACCAAGTCGAGCCTCAACACGCAAGGTATCGGTATCATCATGAAGAAAGACTTCAATGGCTGGCGCGACCTCTTCAGCACGAAAAAAAAGAAAGAGAAAAAAGGAAAGAAGGAGAAGAAGTAAAACTCCCTCGGATCTCACTCATCCTGATAGGCTTCCTCACCAATCTGCTCACGGGCTCCAATGGTGAGTTTGCGGAGTTCGTAGAAAGAGCCGTTATAGATGTTGAAATCAACAGTTCCCTTGATACCGGCAAGTCGCCCGTTATCGGTATGCTGCCAGAATTTCCAAGGTCCATCGTAAGTGACCTGCTCCACATAATAGTGGGCTATCCAATACGGATAACTATCAAAAACCGAGTCACTTAAGTATTTTGTCTTAAACTTATAATAAGTATAGATGATAGGCTTGACTTGATAGTGTTTCTCAACGATGTCGAGCCATTCCAACACACTATTCTTAAACTCCTCGTCGGTCTGATTTTTAGGCTTATGCTCCACATCCAACACAGGGGGCAGGTCGCCGTTCTCCAACTTCACATTCTTGATGAAGAACTCCGCTTGTTTCTTCGCTGGGGAATGGACACTGTAGAAATGGTAAGCACCACGAGTGAAACCATACTCACGAGCCTGATAGAAATTATCACGGAAGTTCTCATCGATGATGCTGGCACCCTCCGTCGCTTTCACATAGATAAAGCGCACAGGGTACTTGTCTATCATGCCATTGTCCTTCAACTCGTCCCAGTCGATATGCCCCTGATGGTGACTGATATCAATGCCATGAATCTCATAGCCCTCGGGATAACTGGCATCGCCATAGAGGGCACGCCAACGGAAGCCGAAGGGACCCACGAAGATATAATAGAAGAAGAAGATATACAATGCGACTATCAAACCGCCGCCCAACCACCAAGCCCAACCTGGGGCGTGCTGCAAGAGACGCACAAAGAGCCCTGGCCGCTTGTGGCGGACAGGACTCGTGATACGTCGCTTTGTCGTCGACTTTTGATGCGGTTTGCGATTAGTCGGCATACATCTTAAGCCTGCTCAAGTGCAAGCGTCTTGGTAGGCTGGTCGCAGACCTCTGTGGGTCCCCAGTACTGGATTGGACCAGGATATACATAGCAGGTATCCTTAGCCCAACGGTCACGCTGTGCGGCGAAAGTCTTGAAGGGAGCACCGTCGAGTTCCACGAGAGCCTTGCGGATAACGGGTTTCATCTCACCGTTACGACGCTCCATATTCATCATCATGGTGATAGGCACACCACCTGCGATCCACTGGTCGGCAGGAGCCGTCGTGTTCTTCACGATAGCCATATAGCCCGTCTTGCCATTGGCAATCAGTTGGGCTGCGCTGGTACCGAGAGCATAGCAGTAGTCTGCGTCGAAGTTAGAAGGAGCGGCGCAGCGTCCCTCGTAACCGAAGAAGTGATGCAGGGCAGAGAACTTACCCGTGTACTTGCCCTCTTTCTTCATGCGCTCCAACTTCTGAGCCACCATGGTAGAGAGCAGTTTCTCTGTCTCGATGAGTGATACCTGCACGTTTCCGTGTGGGTCACGGTCGAGGGCAAGTTGACGAGCCACACCGACGGGCAGACTGTTGAAGACGGCAAGGTTCTCCTCTGTCAGATGACTCTTGGCGAAATCCACTTGCTCGTCACGGCTGATATCCTTAGCCTCTGGCAATGCGAGAACGTCATTCAACTGAGCGATGAGTTTCTTGATAGCAGGAATAAACTCAATGAGTCCCTCTGGAATCACGATAGTTCCGAAGTTGTTACCCTCTGCGGCACGGACAGCGACAGCGTTAGCGATATAGTTAACGATATCATCGAGACTCTGCTCCTTTGCCTCCACCTCCTCACTGACGAGGCAGATGTTCGGCTGTGTCTGCAAGGCGCACTCCAAAGCGATATGAGAGGCTGAGCGTCCCATCACCTTGATGAAGTGCCAGTACTTACGTGCTGAGTTACAGTCGCGCTCGATATTACCAATCAACTCCGAGTATGTCTTACAAGCGGTATCGAAACCGAAAGAGGTCTCAATCTGGTCGTTCTTCAAGTCACCGTCAATGGTCTTGGGGCAACCGATCACCTGTACGCCATAGTTCTTGGCGGCATAGTACTCAGCGAGTACGCAGGCATTGGTATTGGAGTCGTCACCACCGATAATCACGATAGCCTTGATGTCGAGTTCACGGATAATCTCCAGACCCTTCTCAAACTGGTCAACCTTCTCCAACTTCGTACGACCAGAGCCGATCATGTCGAAACCACCCGTATTACGATACTCGTCGATGATCTCCTTCGTCAACTCCATATAGTTATGGTCTACCAAGCCACCAGGGCCCAGGATAAAACCGAACAGGCGGTTCTCGGGATTCAGTTTCTTGATCTGGTCGAACAGACCTGTGATGACGTTATGGCCACCAGGAGCCTGACCACCCGACAGGATGATACCCACGTTCATCTTCTTGGTGTTAGCCTCCTCTGCGGGGACAAACTCCACGATAGGCATACCGTAGGTGTTGGGGAAGAGTTGTTTGATCTCCTCCTGATTACCTACACTCTGGGTAGGCTGACCTTCCTTGATTTTCACTGCGCCCTGAAGAGCCTTGGGTAATTTAGGCTGATAGGCTGCTCTTGCTTTCTGCAATGCACTCTTTTCCATAGTTTCTTTTTTATTTGTTAGTTTGAATGAATTTCACTAATTGGCTGACAAAATTAATCATTTTCCCGTAGAAATAAGAAAGAATACAGGGTATTTTCTGCTTTTTAATATTTTTTTGTGGTGAATGCTTTGTAAGTTGAAATATTTTCCGTATCTTTGGAGTTCAAAACATCTAATATTATAATTAAGGAGGATACAATTTATGACAAACAAGCGAGAACTGAAAAAACAAATCAACCTGATCTGTGAGGAACTCTTTGTAGACTTCGTAGCAGCATCTTTGTATGGTAACAGCCATGAGCAGTCAGAGGCTGAGGCTGTCTTATTCTCTATTGCCAAATTACAAAACAATTACATCAGCCGCGTCTCACATCCTGAGCCGGGAATGCCTGCCTCAAAATACTACCGTGACCTGAAAGAGCAGTTCGGCAAGGAGGTCAGTGAGATTCTTGACCATATCAATAATTTATAAAGAATATGTGGAAATCATTTTGTAACTGGTTACTCTACAAATGTATGGGGTGGACTTCTGAGGTGACAGAGGACCACCCCGACAAGTATATCATCTGCCTGGCTCCCCATACCAGCAACTGGGACTTCCTGATCGGGCAACTCTACAACGGGGCAGCAGGTCTGAGCAGCAACTTCCTGATGAAGAAGGAGTGGTTCTTCTGGCCCCTCGGTCCTATCTTCCGTCGAGTAGGCGGCATCCCCGTATGGCGTTCCAAGCACACGAGTATGACCGACAATCTGGCAGAGACCGCCAAGAGTGCCAAGACCTTCCGTCTGTGTATCACCCCAGAGGGCACCCGCTCTCCCAATCCCGACTGGAAGAAGGGCTTCTACTATATCGCCCTGAAGGCGGAGATACCCATCCTGCTCTATGGCGTGGACTACGAGCGGAAGCATATCGAATGCACCAAGACCATCATCCCCAATGGGGACATCGACCAACAGATGCGTGAAATTAAACTATACTTCAGCAAGTTCAAGGGCAAGAAACCCGAGAACTTTACGATAGGAAACATCGAATGAGAAAGACCGTTATTCTTTTACTTCTGACCGCTACACTTGGAGGAAAGGTGTGGGCACAAAACACCAAGACAAGTGCCGTCAAGGAGAAACTGGAGAACTATTTCAAGAACTATAAGCCTCAGGGGGCACAGTTCTCGAGAACTGCCCATCTTTCAGATTTGGACATTGACGACGAGGAGAAAACGCTCACCGTCAAGGTGAATGACGCCTTTGCGGAACAGAGTTTCACACCTCAGGTCGTGGAGAACATCTATAGCCAAATCAAAGAGGTACTCCCCTCGCCCTATGCGGATTACTACCTGAGGGTTGAGACGCACGATTACGAGATACAGGAACTCATTCCCAACCGTCTCAAGAAGCGCAAGGACAAGGAGCGCATGTGGGGCGATATCGACTACAAAGGTGAGCCGTGGGTCAAGAACATGTCGCAGCCTCACGATATCACCGAGGGTTTGCAGGGCAGGCACCTCTCCCTATGGGCAAGCCATGGTCGCTATTACGATGTGAAGGCGGGACAATGGAAATGGCAGCGCCCCAACCTCTTCAACACGACAGAGGATCTGTTTACACAGACCATCGTCGTCCCCTACCTTATCCCGATGCTGGAGAATGCGGGTGCTATTGTGTTCACCCCGCGTGAGCGAGTATGGCAAAGCGAGGAGATTATCGTGGACAATGACGGTAGCAAGCGCAACTATATCGAGGCGACATCACATGGGAAATGGAAGACAACGGATACCCCTGGCTTCGCCTATCATGACTCTGCATACGTGGATGGTGAGAACCCCTTCGAGGCGGGTACGGCACGGATGGTGAAGACCACCAACAGCAAGAGCCGCTACTCACTTGCCAGTTACCAGCCCGACTTCCCCAAGGAAGGACGCTATGCCGTCTATGTGAGTTACCAGACCCTTGACAACAGCATCGACAATGCCGAATACACCGTATGGCACAAGGGTGAGCGCACCGTCTTCCACGTCAACCAGCAGATGGGAGGCGGCACATGGGTATACCTAGGCACCTTCGAGTTTGACAAGGGATATAGTGAGTTCAACCGTGTGACACTGACCAACCAGAGCGACCGTAGTGGTATAGTGACAACAGACGCCATCCGCTTTGGTGGCGGTATGGGTAATATCAAGCGTGGGGGGGCGGTCAGTGGACTGCCTCGTGCCGTCGAGGGTGCCAGATACTATGCGCAATGGGCTGGCATGCCCTACTCTGTCTACAGTGGTAAGGAGGGACAGGATGACTATGCCGACGATATCAACGTACGCTCTCACATGACGAACTATCTGGCTGGCGGCTCTCCTTTCGTTCCTGACAAGGAGGGATTGCGCGTTCCTATTGAGTTGGCGCTTGCTGTCCATAGTGACGCTGGTATCGCCAAAGAGGAGAACGGACTGATCGGCACCTTGTCGATCATTACCTCCAACTACAACGATGGGAAACTCAACGCAGGTATCTCCCGTCTTGCCTCCCGCGACTTCTCCGATGCCCTTCTGACGAATGTCACCACAGGGTTACAGTACCACTACGGACGATGGAATCGTCGTGAACTCTATGACCGCAACTATTCCGAGACCAGACTGCCAGCCGTGCCGAGTGCCATCTTGGAGACGCTGTCGCATCAGAACTTCAATGATATGCGCTATGGACATGATCCTCATTTCAAGTTCACGTTGGCACGTCTCATCTACAAGACCATCCTCCGTTACATCAACGAGCAGCACAACCAGTCGTGCGTCGTCACCCCACTGGCTCCCGATAATTTCCATATCGAGTTGTCGAAGAACAAGGCACGACTGCATTGGGAGGAGGTGATAGACCTGCAAGAGCCGTCCGCCGAGGCTACTGGTTATATCGTCTACACCTCACAGGGCGGTGCTGATTTCGACAATGGTACTTATGTGAGAGGCAAGAGCCATGAGGTGGAGTTGGAGCCCGACATGCTCTACCATTTCAAAGTTGTTGCCGTCAACAAGGGTGGACGCAGTTTCCCCACAGAGGTCCTCTCTGCCTATTATCATCCTGGTGCCAAGAAGACGGTAATGGTCGTCAACAACTTCCACCGCTTGTCATCACCTGCTATCCGTACCTTGGGTGGCGAGAAGGATTTTGATATGAGCAACGACCCGGGTATCACTTATGGTACGACAGCAGGATGGACTGGCTATGGGTTTGTCGCTGGCAATGAGTTCAACTATGTCGCCACCCATGCCAAGGCAATTGCCTCCGCACAGGAGTATAATATTGTCAGTGCGTCCGACAAGATGATAGAGGCAGGAAAGGTGAAACTGAAGAACTATGCGCTGGTTGACCTCGTGTTAGGACTGGAGCGCAACGACGGACATAGTCTGGTGTACTATAAAACCTTCACGAAGACGATGCGAAAGGCATTGGAAGACTACACCCGTCGGGGCGGTGCCCTGCTGGTCAGTGGCGCCTATATCGGTACGGATATCGCAGGAGAGGAAGAAGAGCAGTTTGTCAACAACACCCTGAAATGCGTCTACGGCGGACAGCACCGCTCGCAGAGTGATACGGTAGAGGGCATGGGGACACAGATTGCCTATTACAACACCCTCAACGAGGAGCACTATGCCGCCACCTCTGCGGACATACTCAGTCCTATGCCATCAGCCTTTGCCGTGATGCGCTATACCGACGGACAGGATGCCGCCGTCGCCTATAAGGGAAAAGACTACCGCTCGTTCATCATGGGATTCCCCTTCGAGTGTATCAAGAGTGAGCAGCAACAAGGCTCCATCATGCGTGGAATATTGAATTTCTTATTAAAATAACTAAAACTATCTATTATGTACAAGATTCAAACAAACTCAAGCGGTACGCGAACCATCGAGATCAGCGACCTGCACTTGGAAACCATCGAGAAGTACCAACTCTTCCGTGACCTGATCGACTCCAACGGCTATGTGGACGAGCAGGTGCTCGACAAACTGAAACTGAACATCCGCTCTATGCTGGAGTCAGATGCCGGCAAGGACAAGAACCTGCTCGACCTCTGTCTGGATGTCATCTATCACCAGAACATGAAGGCATACGGTCTGCAGCAACTCGTCCTGTTGTATATCAACTGGAAGAACCGTGGCAACGATAACCTCGGCATGACGACACGTGCCTTCCAGGGAACTCCGTTTAATTAAAGATTAAACATTAAAGATTAAAGATTAAAACATTGGAGTACAGACTGACAGATTTTCTTCCTACGACAAAGAAGGAACTCGACCTCCGTGGTTGGACGGAGGTCGATGTCATTCTGTTTAGTGGCGACGCATACGTCGACCACCCCTCTTTCGGTGCTGCCGTCATCGGACGGGTGCTGGAGGCTGCCGGCTATAAGGTGGCGATCGTACCGCAACCCGACTGGCACGGCGACTACCGTGACTTCAAGAAGTTGGGACGACCACGCCTGTTCTTCGGTATCTCGCCTGGTTGCATGGACTCGATGGTCAACAAATACACGGCAAACCGCCGTCTGCGCTCCGAGGATGCCTATAGTCCTGACGGGCGACATGACATGCGACCCGAATATCCTACCATCGTCTATAGCCGTATCTTACGGGAACTCTTCCCCGACGTGCCGATCGTCCTAGGAGGCATCGAGGCTTCCCTGCGACGGTTGACGCATTACGACTACTGGCAGGACGCACTTCGTCGCTGCATCCTCTGTGATGCTCCTGCCGACCTGATATCCTACGGTATGGGCGAGAAGACGATTCTGGAGATAGCACGACGACTGAGCGAGGGAGAGCCCATCGAGGCACTCCATGACCTGCCCCAGATTGTCTATCTTGCCGACAAGCAAGACATCCCTGGCGGTATCAGCGAGCATGACATCGTGCTGCATAGCCACGAGGAGTGTCTGCGTGACAAGCGCAAACAGGCAGAGAACTTCCGACATATCGAGGAGCAGTCGAACATGATTCATGCGCAACGACTGATACAGGGTGTCGACGGACACTACGCCATCGTCAACCCACCCTATCCCCCGATGACGACGGACGAACTGGATGCCTCCTTCGACCTGCCCTATACCCGTCAGCCGCATCCGAAATACAAAGGGAAGCGCATCCCTGCCTACGAGATGATCAAGCACAGTGTCAATATCCATCGCGGGTGCTTTGGCGGCTGTGCCTTCTGCACCATCTCCGCCCATCAGGGGAAGTTCATCGCCTGTCGCTCAAAGGAGAGTATATTAAAAGAGGTGCGACAGGTCGTACAGATGCCCGACTTCAAAGGCTACCTCTCCGACTTGGGTGGACCCTCCGCCAATATGTACGGCATGAGGGGACGCAACATCAAGGCGTGTGAGAAATGCAAGCGTCCCAGTTGTATCCATCCGCAGATATGTCCTAACCTCGACACCAACCACTCCGCCCTGCTCGACATCTATCGCGCCGTCGATGCCATCCCCGGGGTGAAGAAGAGTTTCATCGGCAGTGGCGTGCGCTACGACCTCATCCTGCACCATAGCAAGGACGAGGCAAGCAACCAAGCCGCCAGAGAGTATGCCCATGAACTGATTACCCGTCATGTCAGCGGACGACTGAAAGTGGCGCCAGAGCATACCAGCGACAGGGTGCTGCAACTGATGCGCAAGCCGTCGTTCCAACAGTTCTACGACTTCAAGCGCATCTTCGACCGCATCAATCAGGACGAGCATCTCAACCAGCAGATCATCCCCTACTTCATCTCCAGCCACCCTGGCTGCACGGAGCAGGACATGGCACAACTGGCGGAGATCACCAAGAAACTGAACTTCCATTTGGAACAGGTGCAGGACTTCACGCCCACACCCATGACGGTGTCCACCGAGACATGGTACACGGGCTACGACCCCTATACGCTGGAGAAGGTGTATAGCGCGCATAGCCAGAAAGAGAAACTCGCCCAGCGACAGTATTTCTTTTGGTATAAGGAAGAGTCCTCGCACCCACATGCCTCCGTACCCACATACCCCCGACAATCAAAGAACAATGACAATCATCGAGCAAAGCCTCATCGCGAAGAACCCTCAAAGAAAAAGCGAGGACGGCATCCTCATCACCCCTGACTTCATCGCCGTCATCGACGGCTCGACCTCGAAGACGACCTATCGGCATAGTATCTTCCGCAGTAATGGCAGACAGGCGATGCGGTTGGTATGTAGGTTTCTGCGCCATGCCCCGAAGCAGATGACGTGCCATGAGTTCCTGCGTGGAGTCACGGCATCTATCCGCAAACACTATAAGAAGTCACACCTGCCACGACTCGTCGAGCATCCAGAGGAGCGACTGACCTGCTCTGCCATCGTCTATAGCCGACTGCAACGACAGATATGGATGATTGGCGACTGCCTGTGCCTGTTGGACGGACAACTGCTGGAGAACCCCAAACCCGAGGAGGCGATCTATGCCGCCAAACGTGCCGAACGAGCCAAACAACTGCTTGCTGAGGGGACGACAATCGATGAGTTGCTGACCCATGACACGGCACGTGACTATATCCTTCCCGATATCGTCGATAGCACGAAGCGACAGAATGTCACCTTCTCTGTCATCGACGGCTTCCCGATTCCAGAGCAGCATGTGCCAGTCATCACCCTCGACTTCCAACCGCATGAGATCGTCTTCGCCACAGACGGCTATCCCTTCCTCTGTCCCACCCTCGCTGAGAGTGAGCAGAAATTGGAGGAGCAACGCCAGCACGACCCCCTGAACATCGACACCTTCATAGCAAGCAAGGCATTCATGAAAGGGCAAGACTCGTTCGACGACCGTACCTATATCAGATTTAAGGTGTAAAATTTGGTTATCTCCCTTTTTTTGTTTAATTTTGCACCCGATTTCAAAAACATGGTAGGTTCCGTAGCTCAGTTGGATTAGAGCAACGCCCTTCTAAGGCGTGGGTCTAGGGTTCGAATCCCTACGGAATCACAAAGAAAAGGGGAAATTAAAGATGAAAGTTTACTTTCAAATCTTTAAGGTCCCTTTTTTCTTTGTACGATGGCTGGCGCCAGCGTGTAGGGATATGCAATCCCTACGGAATCATTCCCACGCTTGGTGTCTTATTTTAAATAAGGTTGACACCAAAAGTTTGAAAAAGTATGGTGAGACAACCTAAAGAAAACATTTATGTAAAGTCCTCCAATCGTATCAACGATATGAGGCAAGTGTATGAGATGCGTCACATGGACCACCTC
>JAFTGH010000022.1 GCA_017458005.1 Prevotella sp.
CCGTCACGCTTACCATACTTTATCGTAGAATTTGAACCGCAGAAAAAGCATTTTTTGCATCATATTAATAATAAATGCTGCAAAGGTAAGTATTTATCGACGTTTCCAAAGATTTCACCACTCAAAATGACCAATAAGCCGGATTTCGGGCTTTATTAATATAAACGTGAGTTCGACGAATTGCATGTAAGTTCAGCCGTAGGTTTACATGTCTTCTCCTAAGGCTGAAAACCTATATTCAATAAAAGATATGTGGATTTCTCTAACCAAGTGCCTAAAGCAATCCGTTTTTCTTCATTAGTTTCTTTAATTCTTTATCCAATATGTTAACTCGGTCGGACTTGTCATAGATGGTGACGAGTGTGATATCGGCTCCATTGCTCTCTACAAGTACAGTATGTGTGATGACCCTTGCACCACCACTTTTTCCTTTGCTTTTAGAGGCTATAGGAAAGCGCACTTTGCGCAAATGTTTACCCAGTTCTGAACCCATGAGGGGTGTCTCATTCAAAGTATGAAGGAAGTCTTTGTAGTCTTCCTTTATTGAAGGGTAGCGCTTGGAGAGTTGTTTCAATTCACGAGCGAAATCAGGTGTAGTTTTAATCTTACAGTTCATTGAGTAAGTCCTCCGCTGCTATTCCTTCGAGTTCGCCATCTTTCATCTGGCGAAGTTGACCAAAGGCATGGTCAATCTTGGCAAGTGCCTGTTCCTTGACAGTGGGAGTTTGTACTTTCTCTGCCACTTCGTATGTCCAGCCCATTTTGGAAATCATCTTCTTGAAGAAGTTGACTTCGTGATTGGGAATGTTTATTGTAATTGCCGTCATAACGTTATGTGTTTAGGAATTCCGTTGCAAAGATAATAAAATTCCGCTTAACTTGGATGAGTTTCGCAGAAAATTACTCTTTCAGTTTCTCCCGCAGGAATTTTCCAGTGATGCTATCTGGGCAGGCTGCGATTTCCTCGGGAGTGCCACAGGCAACGAGGTTGCCGCCACGGTCGCCTCCCTCAGGACCGAGGTCGATGACATGGTCGGCACACTTGATGATCTCCATGTTATGCTCGATGATGAGGATGGTATGACCTCGCTCGATGAGGGCATCGAAGGAGTGGAGCAGTCGTTGGATATCGTGGAAATGCAGTCCTGTCGTCGGCTCATCGAAGATAAACAAGGTGGGCTCCTGTCGCTCCTGTCCGATGAAGTAGGCGAGTTTGACACGCTGGTTCTCACCACCAGAGAGGGTAGAGGAGTTCTGTCCGAGTTTGATATAGCCCAGTCCCACATCCTCTAAGGGCTTCAGGCGATTGACGATGGTCTTACAAAGGCTCTCTTTGCCTTTCCCAAAGAACTCGATAGCCTCGGATATCGTCATGTTCAGTACCTCGTCGATATTCTTCCCCTCATATCTGACATCAAGGATGTCGTGCTTGAAGCGATGACCATGACAAGCCTCACACTCCAGAACGAGGTCTGCCATAAACTGCATCTCAACGGTGATGACACCAGCACCCTTACACTCGTCACAGCGTCCGCCGTCCGCATTGAAGGAGAAATACTGGGAGGAGAAACCCAGTTGCTTTGACAATGGCTGGTCGGCAAAGAGGTCACGGATGGCATCATACGCCTTGACATAGGTGGCAGGATTAGAGCGCGTCGACTTACCGATAGGGTTCTGGTCGACGAACTCGATATGTTTCACCGCCTCATGGTCGCCACCCAGTCCCATATACTCACCAGGGGCATCGCACACATCCCCATGCAGTCGCTTAAGGGCAGGGTAGAGGATGCCTTTGATGAGACTCGACTTGCCACTGCCACTGACTCCCGTCACAACGGTCATTACATTAAGGGGGATAGACACATCAATGCCTCTCAGGTTGTTCATCCGTGCTCCCTTGATGTCTATCTTCTGATTCCATGGACGACGACTCTGGGGAACGGGTATCTCCTCCTCATGGAGCAGATAGCGCACGGTATGACTCTTGGGGTATTTCTTCAGTGACTGCTTGTTGATATCCTCAGCATTGCCCTCGAAGACAATCTCGCCACCCAGTCGACCCGCGTCAGGTCCCACGTCAATGAGATAGTCGGCGGCACGCATCATCTCCTCGTCATGCTCTACGACGACAACGGTATTGCCCAGTGCCTGCAACTCCTTCAGCACATTGATGAGGCGGTCGGTGTCACGACTATGCAGTCCGATACTGGGCTCGTCTAATATATATAAGGAGCCTACGAGCGAGGAGCCAAGTGATGTCGTCAGGTTGATGCGCTGACTCTCACCTCCAGAGAGGGAGTTCGACATGCGGTTAAGGGTCAGGTAGCCCAGTCCCACATCCAACAGGAACTGCAGCCGTGAGTTTATCTCCGTCAGCAACCGCTTGCCGATCTGCTGTTCCTGCTCCGTCAGTTCCAGTTGGTCGAACCATTGCTTCAGTCTGATGACAGGCATCTCTACCAAGTCGGTAATGCTGCGCCCGTCAATCTTCACGTATTCCGCCTCAGGTTTCAGTCGGGTACCATGACATTTCGGACAGGTCGTCTTGCCACGATAGCGACTCATCATCACCCGATACTGGATCTTATACTGGTTCTCCTTCACCATCTGGAAGAAAGCGTCGATACTTACCTGCTCATGGATGTCCTTATGTCGCTCAGAGGGCAGACCATGCCAGAGCATGTCCTTCTGTTTCTGAGTCAGGTTATAATACGGTTCGAAGATGGGGAAGTCGTCCTTAGCGGCACGGCGACAGAACTCCTCTTTCCACATGCCCATCTTCTCACCATGCCAGCATACCACACAGCCGTCATAGACCGATAGGGTGGTGTTGGGAATCACCAGATGCTCGTCGATGCCGATAATCTTTCCGAATCCCTGACACTCAGGACAGGCGCCAACGGGGGAGTTGAAGGAGAAAAGGTTGTCATTGGGTTCCTCGAACTTCATGCCATCCGCCTCAAAGCGCATGGAGAAGTCATAGCAAATCATCGAGGGCAGGAACATCAGGCGACACTCCCCGTTACCCTCGTAGAAAGCCGTCTCGGCAGAATCGACCAGTCGGGAGATAGCGTCCTTGGCACTGTCTACCGTAAGACGGTCGATGACGAGGTAGGGCTTGCTGTTGGCTGTTGGCTCTTGGCTGTTAGCAAGGTAATCATCAATTCTTTGGAAGTCGCTATTGACAAAGATACGTGCATAGCCATTGAGGACGTACATCTTCAGTTGTTGCTCCAAGGTACGTCCCTCAGGGATGATGACGGGTGCCATCACCACATACTTAGTTCCTTCGGTATATTGTCTGGTGCAGTCGATGATATCTTCAGTGGAGTGCTTCTTCACCTCCTGACCGCTGATGGGTGAGAAGGTACGTCCGATACGGGCGAAAAGCAGACGGAGGTATTCGTATATCTCAGTCGTAGTACCTACAGTAGAGCGTGGATTGCGGGAGATGACACGCTGCTCGATGGCGATAGCGGGTGGGATGCCTTTGATGAAGTCACACTCAGGCTTGTTCATGCGTCCTAAGAACTGGCGGGCATAACTGGAGAGGCTCTCCACATAACGACGTTGTCCCTCGGCATAGAGTGTGTCGAAGGCAAGCGACGACTTGCCACTGCCACTCACGCCAGCCACCACCACGAGTTTGTTACGTGGAATCCTCACATCCACGTTCTTCAGGTTATTGACCCTTGCTCCCTTAATCTCTATATAGTCGCTCATGATTATTACGATACAACTTGCAAAGTTCGGCAAAATTCTTGAGATATACAAGAAAAAAGTGAGTTACCTTTTCAAGTAACCCACTTTTTATATATTAATAAGGTGTAATTACAGGATGGTCTTCACTGCCTCCAGCATACCCTTCTCCTGGATCAGGTCGAGGAATTGCTTAACCATTGTGTTCAGACCCTGAATCTTGTTGAGGTCCTCAGCCCAGATAAACTCTGCGCCCAGTACACCGTCAGCCACCTTCTGCGTATCGCCAGTAGCCCAGAGTTCCTTCAGCAGGTCCATGATCTTCTGGTCGTCGTTAGGAACGATCTCTGCACCGTCGGCACGCTTGCCACCCTTGTAGTAGGTGATGATAGCGGCAAGACCGAATACCAAGCCCTTAGGCAGTTCACCCTTACGCTCCAAGTAGGTCTTCACTCCGGGGAGGTCACGAGCCTGGAACTTGGGGAATGAGTTCAGCATGATGCTGGTTACCTGATGGTCAACAAATGGGTTGTCGAAGCGCTCCAGCACGTCAGCGGCAAACTTCTCCAACTCGTCCATTGGCAGGTCGAGGGTCTGCATGAGTTCGTCGAACTGTACCTTGTGGATATACTTTGAGATGACCTCATGGTTGCAAGCGTCACGAACGATGTTCACGCCACTCAGATAGGCGACAGGGCTCAGTACGGTGTGCGGACCATTCAGCAGGGTCACCTTACGCTTGTGGTATGGCTCCTCTGAGGGAACGAACAACACGTGCAGTCCAGCCTTGTCTGCGGGGAACTCCTTGGCAACCTCTTTCGGAGCCTCGATGACCCACAGGTGGAAGTTCTCTGCCTGTACGACGAGGTTGTCACGATAGCCGACCTTCTCCTGAATCTCAGCAATCTCCTTGCGGGGGAATCCAGGTACGATACGGTCTACGAGGGTAGCGTAAACACCACAAGCCTCGTCGAACCACTTTTTGAAGTCAGCGGGCAACTGCCACAGTTCGATGTACTTATTGATGCAGTCCTTCAGCACGTGACCGTTGAGGAAGATCAGTTCGCAGGGGAAGATGATAAGACCCTTCGTGGGATCACCGTTGAAGGTCTGCCAGCGACGATACAGCAACTGTACGAGTTTGCCGGGATAAGAAGAAGCGGGTTTGTCGTCCAACTTACAAGCGGGATCGAAAGCGATACCTGCCTCTGTGGTGTTAGAGATGACGAAACGGATCTCCGGCTGGTCGGCAAGAGCCATGAAGGCATCGTTCTGAGAATAGGGGTTCAGTGCGCGGCTGATGACGTCAATACGCTCCAGTGTGTTCACTGGCTGACCATTCTCACGACCTTGCAGGTTCACGTGGTACAGGCAGTCCTGACCATTCAGCCACTCTACCATACCCTTATCGATGGGCTGTACGACAACAACGGAGCCATTGAAATTGGTCTTCTGGTCCATGTTCCAGATAATCCAATCAACAAAAGCACGGAGGAAATTACCCTCACCAAACTGAATCACCTTTTCAGGCATAACGCTCTTCGGCGCAAAATGTTTGTTTAACGGTTTCATAATATTAATACTAATAATGTTTAATTGATTTGTTTTATGTCCTGCAAAGATAGTGACTTTTTTCTTTATCACCAAATATTGGCAAGAAAATTTGCAAACATCAGATTTTTGTATTAACTTTGCCGAACTAATGAAATACAAATACAACATTAATTAAATATTTTATTGTTAATCTTATGAGTCAAAAAAGAGTTTATCTCTTCGGCAATGGTAAGGCCGAAGGTAACGCAAAGATGCGTGAGGAACTGGGTGGTAAGGGTGCTAACCTTGCCGAGATGAACCATATCGGTGTTCCTGTTCCTCCAGGTTTCACAATCACAACAGACTGTTGTAATGAGTATTATCAGGTAGGTCAGGAGAAGATCATGGAGTTGCTGAACGACGACGTGATGGCAGCCGTGAAGCACATTGAGAACTTGATGAACTGCAAGTTCGGAGATGCCGCTAATCCTCTGCTGGTCTCTGTTCGCTCTGGTGCTCGTGCTTCTATGCCTGGTATGATGGATACCATCCTGAACCTTGGTCTGAATGACGAGGTGGCTGAGGGTATGGCTAAGAAGACCAACAATCCTCACTTCGTATACGACTCTTACCGTCGTTTCGTGCAGATGTATGGTGACGTGGTGCTTGAGATGAAGCCCGTCAACAAGACTGACATCGATCCGTTCGAGGAAATCATCGAGAAGGTAAAGAAGGAGAGTGGTGTCGTGCTTGACAAGGACCTCTCTGTTGAGGATCTGAAGAAACTCGTGCAGTTGTTCAAGGCTGCCATCAAGGAGCGCACTGGTAAGGACTTCCCCAACGATCCTATCGAGCAGTTGTGGGGTGCAATCTGCGCCGTGTTCCGTTCTTGGATGAACGAGCGTGCTATCCTCTATCGTAAGATGGAGGGAATCCCCGACGAGTGGGGTACTGCTGTCAGCGTGATGGCGATGGTATTCGGTAACATGGGTGATACCTCTGCAACGGGTGTATGCTTCAGCCGTGATGCTGCCAATGGTGAGAACCTCTTCAATGGTGAGTACCTGGTGAACGCACAGGGTGAGGACGTGGTAGCCGGTATCCGTACCCCGCAGCAGATTACGAAGATCGGTTCTCAGCGTTGGGCTGAGCGTGCCGGTATCTCAGAGGAGGAGCGTGTTGCCAAGTATCCTTCTATGGAGGAGGCTATGCCAGAGATCTACAACCAGTTGAATGGCATTCAGGAGAAACTCGAGGAGCACTATCGTGATATGCAGGATATGGAGTTCACCGTACAGGAGGGCAAACTGTGGTTCCTCCAGACTCGTAACGGTAAGCGTACAGGTGCCGCTATGGTGAAGATCGCTATCGACCTGCTCCATGAGGGTAAGATTGACGAGAAGACCGCTATCCAGCGTTGCGAGCCTCAGAAACTCGATGAGTTGCTGCACCCTGTATTCGATAAGAAGGCGCTGTCTACCGCTAAGGTGATTGCCCAGGGTCTGCCCGCATCTCCAGGTGCTGCCTGTGGTCAGATCGTGTTCCACGCTGACGATGCTCAGGAGTGGCATAAGGATGGTCATAAGGTTGTCCTCGTTCGTATCGAGACATCTCCTGAGGATCTTGCTGGTATGTCAGCCGCAGAGGGTATTCTCACCGCTCGTGGTGGTATGACCTCTCACGCTGCCGTTGTGGCTCGCGGTATGGGTAAGTGCTGCGTATCGGGTGTCGGCTCACTGAACGTAAGTTATAAGGACAAGACCGTTGAGATTGACGGTACTGTATATAAGGAGGGTGACTATATCTCTCTGAATGGTTCTACCGGTCAGGTTTATGCTGGCGAGGTTCCCACCAAGGCTGCTGAGTTAAGTGGTGACTTCAAGGAGTTGATGGATCTCTGCGACAAGTACACCAAGTTGCAGGTTCGCACCAATGCTGATACACCACGCGACGCCCAGTTGGCTCGTGACTTCGGTGCTAAGGGTATTGGTCTGACTCGTACAGAGCACATGTTCTTCGAGGACAAGAAGATCATCGCCATGCGTGAGATGATTCTCGCCGACAGTGTTGCCGGACGTGAGAAGGCTCTTGCCAAGTTGCTGCCTTACCAGAAGGCTGACTTCAAGGGAATCCTTGAGGCTATGGACGGTCTGCCCGTGAACATCCGTCTGTTGGATCCCCCATTGCATGAGTTCGTTCCCCACGATCTCGCTGGTCAGGAGACGATGGCAAAGGAGATGGGTGTCAGCGTTGAGGACATCAAGCGTCGTGTAGACTCTCTCGCAGAGAACAACCCGATGCTGGGTCACCGTGGTTGCCGTCTGGGTATCACCTTCCCAGAGATCACCGCTATGCAGACCAAGGCTATCTTGGGTGCTGCCTGCGAGTTGAAGAAGGAGGGTAAGAATCCTATGCCAGAGATCATGGTTCCACTGATTGGTACACTCTATGAGTTGAAGCAGCAGAAGGAAGTCATCCAGTATGCAGCCAAAGAGACCTTCCAGGAGTATGGTGTTGAGGTTGAGTTCGAGATCGGTACGATGATTGAGATTCCTCGTGCTGCCCTGACAGCCGACCGCATCGCTACTGAGGCTCAGTACTTCTCCTTCGGTACCAACGACCTGACACAGATGACCTTCGGTTACAGCCGTGACGATATCGCTTCGTTCCTGCCTGTATACCTCGACAAGAAGATTCTGAAGGTTGACCCATTCCAGGTTCTCGACCAGAAGGGTGTTGGTAAACTCATCAAGTATGCTGTGAAGGAAGGTCGTGAAGTACGTCCTGACCTCCGTTGCGGTATCTGTGGTGAGCATGGCGGTGAGCCAAGTTCTGTGAAGTTCTGCGCCAAGATAGGCATGAACTACGCATCTTGCTCTCCATTCCGTGTGCCCATCGCACGCCTTGCTGCCGCCCAGGCTGCCGTTGAGGAGTAATCTACACCTTATTATATTTATAAAAGGATTCGCTCATCTGGGCGAATCCTTTTTTGTTTGGCAAAGGCTTTTACAACATTCAGGCAAGGATTTCATTCAAAATCCTTGCCTTTTTCTTTTTTTACTCTACTTAATCATCTTTATGAAATCATCCGCTATGATGTCACGCATCAGGGCAAAGGCAAACCACTTCTTTCCCAAGTCCTTGATGGAGGCACCGATATGATACACCTCATCGTCTATCAGCAGGAAACGGTCGTGTGCCTTGTTGAAACATCTCACCTCTATTGGAGCATATTGCTTGTTATGCCGTTTGATATCCAATTGGAACTGGTCAGTAATAGATTTTGTGTATATCGTTGCTGATACTCCCTCTTTCCGTTTGTCCAACAACGACAGCACCGTGTCATCCGCATAATTGTCTATCAGGACAATGCGCCTATCAGCCTTTCTGATTAAGTCTGAAGCGAACCGGTATGCGTCAAATACTTGTCCGTCAAAGAAGATTCCCTGTTGAGGAGGTAATGAGGTCTGTACGAAAAAGTCCACTTTTTCTTCTAACTTAGCGATTCGTCTGTCCTGTGAACATAGTTGTTGATGTACCTCATGCAGATTCTTATTAATAGTATATCCTCGAAGTAGATAATCTTTCAAAACTTTAGTTGCCCACCTGCGAAAATCTGTACCTCGTTGGCTCTTCACTCGATATCCAACAGAAATAATCACATCGAGAGTGTAGAAAGGAACAGGTTTCTTTACCCCATTAACGTGTAAATAATGCACGTTATTCACCCTTTCAAGTTCGTTCTCTTTAAACACATTGATAACATGTCGTCTGATGTTCGACTCTTCCCTTCCGAACAATGTCGCCATTTGACTGGTATTCAGCCATACCGTCTCATCACCCAACCTCACTTCCAGCCTGATGGTCTCATCAGGTTGGTACAATACGATTTCACCAGTTTGTCTTTCTTCCTGTGCCATAATGATAGTCGAATAGTTGATGTTCCTATTCTCGTCTGCGAAGGTACAACAAAATTTCTATATGGC
>JAFTGH010000023.1 GCA_017458005.1 Prevotella sp.
AATCAATTGAGCCTCCCCATATAGGGGGAGGATGGGAGGGGGTGGATGTTTCTTTTAGTTCTTTTCTTTGCGCCAAAGAAAAGGACAGAAACCTTTTTGGTTCTTTTTCGAAAAAGAACGTCGAACGAAGTTCGAAAGAAAAATTTTAAAAAGGAAAAAGTTTATGAAAAAGGAAACAATCAACAAAATCGTCAACTTCATCGTCACGGTCCTCACTGCCGCACTCAGCACCTTCTTCATGCAAAGTTGCATGATCAACGGGTAATGATTAAACGTTAAACATTAAACGTTAAAGGTAATGAGAAGCATTGACATGATCGTCATTCACTGTAGTGCGACGAGGTGCAACAGGAACTTTCCTGTAGAAGCACTGGAGTCATGCCATCGAGCACGATTCGGCTACACAGGCTACCACTACTATATCACCCGTGACGGACAACTGCACCTCACTCGCCCGGAAGAACTGGTCGGCGCACATGCTAAAGACTATAACAAGCATAGTATCGGCGTCTGCTATGAGGGTGGTCTCAACGAGCAAGGCAAACCAGCCGACACTCGTACACCAGCACAGAAGCGTACGCTGCTCACGCTCCTCTATAGCCTCCGTGCCGACTATCCCACGGCGAGGATCCTCGGTCATCATGACCTCCCCGAGGTCAAGAAAGACTGTCCCTGCTTCGATGCCCTGACAGAATACCAGGACATCTAACCAAAAACGCTCCCCATGACAGGGAGCGTTTTTTGGTTAATTATGAAACCGACAATCCCACCACCCGTTTGACGGATATTATTAAGTTGGTGTAGAAAACAGAAGGAAAATCTTTTGTCATTTGAGAGAAATAAAGTATCTTTGCAAGTTAGAAAACAAAAACCGAGTATGGCGATAAAAAATATAAAACTATCAGAGATACCTGAAGAGGTGACAGAAGAAGGCTTTAAGATATATGGCTCAACATCCTATGAGACGCAGGTTGCCATACTGAGCCATTACCTGCACACTTTTGATGGCAAGCACGATATCGCATCAGGCGAAAAACGCTATGAAATTTTAGAAACTATCAGAGATTTCATAGAGTACAAGCATCAGCAGGATAAGAGCAATCCTCTATGGGAGGACATTAGCGATGATGTTGTGATGATGGCAGCAGAAAACCCATTGGAAAACGACATATTCTCCGATTTTTTCAACGTACCCTTTCCTGCCCCCAAGAATCCCAAGTTTACCTTCATCGACTTGTTTGCAGGCATGGGTGGATTTCGTCTGGCTATGCAAGCCCAAGGAGGGAAATGTGTCTTCTCTTCTGAATGGAATGCTTACTCACAGAAAACTTACTTTTCAAATTTTGGTGACATGCCTTTTGGTGACATAACAAAGGAAGTTACGAAATCGTATATACCAAAGCATTTTGATGTTCTTTGTGCAGGATTCCCATGCCAACCATTCTCTATAGCCGGTGTTTCCAAGAAAAAGAGTTTGGGGCGTGAGACAGGTTTCAAGGACAAAACACAAGGCACACTATTCTTTGATGTTGCCGATATCATTAGTCGTCACCGTCCCAAGGCTTTCTATTTGGAGAATGTAAAGAATTTAACATCACATGATAAAGGCAACACTTTCCGTGTAATAAGGGAAACGCTGGAAGAATTGAACTATTCACTTCACTATCAAGTGATGGACGGGCAGACATACGTACCTCAGCATCGTGAGCGTATTATGATTGTAGGTTTTGATAAAGAACGTTATCATGGCGAGGAGATATTTGACTTTCCTGAACAGCATGAGGCAACTCGCAGTGTCAAAGAGATTCTTGATCCCAACATCGACCCTAAATATACACTAAGTGATAAATTGTGGGCTTATTTGCAGAACTATGCCGAGAAGCACCGAGCCAAGGGTAATGGTTTTGGATTTGGTCTCGTTGACCTCAATGGCATAACACGTACACTAAGTGCTCGATATTATAAGGATGGTTCTGAGATTCTTATCCCACAGGGTGAGGGGCAAAATCCCCGTCGCCTCTCTCCTCGTGAATGTGCACGCCTTATGGGCTATCCTGATCAATATAGAATAGATCGTGTTTCTGACGTACAGGCATACAGGCAATGTGGTAATTCTGTGATAGTACCATTGATAACTGCAGTATCAGAACAAATAATAAAAACCCTCCAAAGTGCTTATAATCATGAATGAGATTTTATCTTCAGCCATACAAAGTGTAACACAATCAAAAGGTGCATTTTGTCGTTTTCTCTCTGCCAACGACACTCATGCCACAGGTGGTCATCAATATGGTTTTTTACTGCCCATCGCCGCCTATTCAATAATTTTTAATCAAGATAAAGTAAGAGGAGAGAACAAGGATAAGACTGTTAAAATCCTTTGGCAGAATGATTTGGAAACAGAAAGTCGAATGACTTATTATGGAAGAGCGAAAAACGAGTTGCGTATCACTCGTTTTGGAAATGACTTCCCGTTTTTCAAAGAAGAACATGTCGGTGATTTATTGATTATTGCAAAGCAAACTGACGATGATTATAAGGGGTATGTATTAAGTACAGAGGATGACATTGATACGTTTATGTTACACTTCAACCTCTCAGTAGACCGCCCCAATCAGATTATTGACTTTTCCAACAAGCAATGTGAGAATAATACTCTTCAAGCGGCTATTGACAAAGCCATTAAGAATCTGAACGATTTCCCTCAAACATCAGAAATGGGGAAAATGGCTCAAGAATTGTTTAACAAGTTGCACAGAATTACTGATGAAAAAGTATGCGAGTCACCTGACAAAATACTTCTCAATTGGTATGATACAGAACTATCAATGTTCCGCTCCTTGGAAGAAAAAATCTATAATCCTATTTATACCAAACCTTTTGCTGATTGTCAGTCGCTAATTGAATTTTCTAACAAGATACTGAATCGCCGGAAGTCACGTGCAGGCAAATCATTAGAGCACCACCTATCTGCAATTTTTACGGCTCAAAAACTCATTTTTGAAGAGCAAGTGGTTACAGAGAATAACAAGAAGCCTGACTTCCTTTTCCCCAATGGCATTTGTTATCATAATTTCGAATTTCCTGCAGAAGACCTTACTATCCTTGGAGCCAAGACAACGTGTAAAGACAGGTGGCGTCAGGTGATAAATGAGGCTGATAGAGTAGATGAAAGGTATCTGTTCACACTTCAACAAGGAATCTCAAAAAACCAACTGAAGGAGATGGCAGACGAGAACGTCAAATTAGTTGTTCCCCAATCACATGTCGACAGTTATCCAGAAGAGTATCATGAAAGTCTCTGTACATTAAGTGGATTTATAGAGATTGTAAAAGAAAAGCAGGAGAGAATGCCAAAACATTTCTTGGTTTGATTAGTAAGTGAATTTGCAGGTAAAAGAATATGGTGAGAAAATAATTTTCCTGTCTTTTGCGGGAAGTTTCAGAAATAATGACTATCTTTGCAACATCGGTAATCAAAAGACGACGACTATGGCACTGAATCTGAATAAGAATCTGAAACTGTACTACTCCATCAAGGAGGTGGCAGAGATGTTTGGCGTGAACGAGAGTACGCTACGCTATTGGGAGACGGAGTTCCCTTATCTGAAGCCAAAGACGAGTGGGCCGGCAAAGATTCGCCAGTATCAGCAAAAGGATATCGACCAGATAAAACTGATCCATAACCTGGTGAAGGTGCGTGGTTTCAAACTTGCCGCCGCCAAGCGCATCATCAATGCGAATCGTGACGGTGCCAACAAAAGAGCGGAAGTGCTCACGAAACTGATTGACGTTCGTGAGCAACTTCAAGCGTTGAAAAAACAGATGGACTATCTTCAGTAGCCTAATTTCATCCTGTGTTTTAGCATTCTGCCTATCTTATTGAGTGGCATCATCTTTTGCATGGTGCTGCGTACGGGTTGTACGTCATAGAGCAGCATGAGCAGGAGGGTGAATCCCCCAATCAGGCACATGATGCCAAACATCTCCTTGACAGCCACCATGATGATTCCCTGCATATCAGGGTGGATACCTCGGCTCATGGTATCTGCTATCTGATGGCGCAGTCCGTAGTTGTAGACTCCTGAGCATACCGACTCGCCCACACCATTACGGATGAAACCGCTGACTGTCAGGGCATGGAAGAAAGTGGGGAAGGCGATGAGGTCTTTCAGATAGAGCGTCATTGTCGCAAAGAAAATGGCATAGCCGAAGGTGCGCAATACGGTAGGCATCCATAACCGCTCGATATTCAGGACAGGTGAGACGTAGAAATACATCATCACCTGATACATCAGCAGGCAGAAGAAACCAACAGTCAGCAGACGGGTGTACTTCTGGTGCAATGGGCGATGCCAGAATATGGTGAAGGCAGCACCGAGGGCATAGCCGATGAACTCGAAGATATAGAGTTGGTGGGTCGTCGTGAATCCCCAATGGAGGATACTACCCGTTAGGGTGTTCTGTAGCGCATGGGGTGTGGCATTCATCACCTCGGCGATGAAGAACATCCCCAGGATGGGAATCAGACGGGCATGAGGCCACACCTTCGGGTCAATGTAAGGATGGCGGATATGCAGCATTCGTCCGATGCAGATAGCAAGGGTGACAGGTAGCGCTACCAGTACCGCACGCCATACAGGAGCATCCCACCAGTTATAGTATTCTCCATAGGTGAACAGCCAGATAATCTCCAGCATGACTGCTGACCAGAGGACGCAGCCGAGCCAGTCGAGCGAGACAAGGGGGAGTGGCTTCATGAAGCGCCAAGGATGTGTGCAGGTATAGATGACGAGCACCACCAAGAGCATCAGTGCCACCATGAACCAGTGCATCATCTGCCAAGAGTCGAAGGCGATGGTCAGTTGCTGAGCCATCCAGTTGCTTGCCGGCATGGCGGCTAATATGATAATGTAGATGGTGGGGAGAAAGACCCCGAAGTCCTGTTTGGGTGAGATCCACAGTCGGATATTCGAGAAGCACTCGAACGTGCCGCAGAGTTTGAAGAATCCTGCGACATAGGAGATGGCACAGAGCGCAGGCAGCCATGTGACATAGAGGCAGAGGATATTACATGCGATAATGACCAGTGCCGCATTGATGAGGAGTTGGCGATTGGTGAAGCGCAACTTGAAGCGGAAGAGGAAGGGAAAGGGCATGTTAACTCCCACGACTCCGAACATGGCTATCAGTTGGATGTCCTCACGCATCATCGAGGTCGCCCCCATCATATTCTGCAGGTTGGCGAAATAGACACCACCTGACAACTGAAAGAAGAATGCGAAGAGCAGATAGATCCAAGGACGGATGCCCTCAGGCACCCAGTCGTTGAACATCGGCATGGCAAACTTCTGGTTATTCCAATCTGCCATTAATACCTCACTTCTGTTTCTACGTTCAGACCGGCAAGCAGGCGCGCCACATCCTCTGGCTTATTGTCGCCAGTCAGTTTGATACGCACAGGAACACGCTGCTCCACCTTGACGAAATTGCCTGTCGCATTATCGACAGGGATAGGGGAGAAGGCACTGCCTGTGCCTGCGGCAATAGCCTCTACCTCGCCCTTGAAAGTGACATCAGGGATGGCATCGGCGGTGAACTCCACCAGGCTACCAGTCTTGATGTGCTTCATCTGAGTCTCACGATAGTTGGCGACTACCCATATCTGATGGTCGTCCACGATGCGTGCGAGTTGCTGTCCAGGTTGTACCAACTGCCCGACCTGGATATCCTTGCGTCCCATCACACCGTCGCAGGTGGCGACAATGACCGTATAGGAGAGGTTCAGGCGTGCGAGGTTAACAGCGGCCTCCGCCACAGAAGTGCCTGCGTGTGTCTGATGGAGACGCTGAGCCTGCTCGCTCTGTACCAAGGCGGTGGACTGCTTCTGGCTGTTTGCCTGTTGGTAACGTGCCTGTGCTGCCTCATAGCGTGCCTTGGCATTATCGTATTGCTGGCGGGTGACAGCGTCTTTCTTCAAAAGGGTGGCATAGCGGTCGAAGTCAGCCTTGGCGTTCTCCATATTGACACGTGCCTCCTCGATGCCAGCGGCAGCCACACGGACGTTGCTCGCTGTGGTGTTCATGCCTGCGCTGACTGCTGATGAGCCAGAGCGTGAACCTTTCAGTTGTGCCTCAGCCTGAGCGAGTTGCAACTGGTATTCGGCATCCTCGATGATGACGAGGGTGTCGCCCTTCTTGACGTGTTGGTAATCCTCAAAGCGGATTTCCTTGATGAATCCCTGTACACGGGTGTTGATCGGTGAGATATGTCGCCATACCTGTGCGTCGTCCGTATACTCTACATTTCCCCAATGTATAAAGCGGCTGCATACCAAAGCGAGGGCAATGATGATGATTGCGATAATAGCGATATTGTAGATTCTCTTGATATTCTTCTTGTTGCTCATAATCTTATAATGTTCCTGTGATAAACTTCATTTTATAATAATTGTAGACGATATTGGTGCGGGCGTCTACTTCCTGCAACTCAGCGTTGAGTTTGATGTTCGAGGCATCGAGCATGTCGGTGATAAGTGCCAGTTGCGCGAGATAACGGCTGTTGACCACCTCGTAGTTCTGGCGAGCCAGTTGCACACTCTTCTGTTGGGTGTCCAACTCTGCAAAAGCCTGTTGGTAGAGTGTGTATGCCTGTTGCACCTGGTCGCTCAACTGCTCCTGTGCCACGGCATGCGCCTCATCCGTTTGGCGGGTATTGATGCGTGCCTGTTGTATCTTTTTGTTGGACTTGAACAGAGAACTGAGGGAGTATTTCACCCCTATGCCTACGAACCAGTAGTTGTAGTTGATGTCCTTGGGGGGAATGTCATACGAAAAGGGACCGCTGAGGTTATCGGCAGCCACTAAGGCAATCTTCGGCAGCATCTCACTCTTGGCAAGGCGTAGCCCCTCTGTCGCCATCTGCTTGCCTATTTGTGTCTGTTGCAGCAAGGGACTATTGCTCAGTGCCTCCGACTGCCAGTTGCTTAGACTGGTATTGGTGGTGTCATACTCAACAGCGGGTACAATCTCTGTCTCTTGGGCAAGTCCCAAGGTGTTGCACAGTTGGTAATTGAGGATGGCACGCTGGTCTTGCAGTTTGCGCAACCCCAAGCGCAGGTCCTCCATCTGCAGTTCGTAGCGAGTGACATCATTACGGAGTGCCATGCCCTCCTCGTGCTTCGCCTTGATATCCTCTATCAGATGGGCTGTCAACTCGATGTTCTTCTCATACACCTGCATGCGGTTGCCAATCTTGAAAAGATCCAGGTACTGTGCTAACACCAGGAAACGCTGTTGCTCTCTTGTCTGTTGCTCGCTGGCTATGGCCTGCTCTTTTTGTAGCATTGCCATGCGGATGCCAGCGTCAATGGCTCCACCCGCATAGACTACCTGCTGTGCCTCTAAGGCAAAGGAATTGCCGAAATGGGGCACACTATAGCCATTCGCATCACCGAAATGACGGTCGGTGATGAGGACATTGCCATTGTAACTGACAGATAAACTGGTGTTGATGTCTGGCAAGCGTTGACTTTTCGCCGCTTCGATACCCTTACTCGCAAATTCTACGCTTGTCTTCTGTGTCTGAAGAGTCTTGCTGTTGCTTTCTACTAACTCAAACAGTTGACCGACTGTTATCGTTCGCTTCTCTTGGGCCTTCATCGGCATCGCACCGATTACAACCATCAGAAGCGCAACACTTCTGTATTTCATAATAACTTTACAAGCCAACTCATTGTAAATTGGCGTGCAAAGGTACTAAAAATTTCAATAAGTTGTAACCCCTAAGACCTTAATAATTATGGTTTCTTAACAGAAGAGACTATTCGGCAGGAATCCACTCATCGTTAAGGGCAAACACTTTCTTAAGCGTAATCTGTTGCGCCTCCTTCTTCGGCAATTGGCGGCTCCAACCGATACGTTTGTCAGTGGCGGCACCCTCTCCACGGTTGTTATACTCAAGATAGCGTGCCGTCCGCTTAGCCTCCTCACGCCAGTGGTGCCATCCCTCTGGGCGGATCTGCTTTGGCAACTCGCAATTCATGAAGAGGGTGTAGCCATAGTCACGCCAAGGTCTGCCTAAATAGACTTTGTTGACATGAGCATCGGCAGTGATACGGCAATTGTTGAAGATATAGCCGTAGAGTACATCCTGTGGGGTAGAGGCGGCGGTGATATAGGAGTCTGCCTTGCAGAGGATGTCACAGTTCTCAAACCAAGCGGTGGAGGGACCAAAGATAAAGTCGGTCGTTCCCTCGATATAGCAGTCCTTGAAATAGTGACGGCATTTGGCATTACCTGTATAGATGGTGTCCTGATGTCCGAGGAAGCGGCAGTTGATGAAGGTCAACCGGTCGCCTTCCGTATGCAGGGCGACAGCCTGTCCCAGTCGGGCGGCATTATTCTCGACAGTGATGTTCTTCAGGGTGATGCGGCTTCCCTGGATCTTGAGGGTATAGGTGCGGAAGGTTCCCATTCCCTTGCCAATGGCGGGCAGGTAGATATTCGCATGGTCGTCCCATGTGATGACTGTATTGTCACGATCCTCACCGCATATCTCGATATTCGTCAGCCACTGCGGGATGACGAGTTTCTCCTTATAGGTGCCTTTCTTGACAAAGATGACCTTATGATACTCCATAAAGGCACGGCATACCTCAATAGCGTCAGCGATGTTACGGAACTGTCCCGTACCGTCACGTGCCACGACGAGGGTGTCGGGATTATCATAGTTATTGGCGGCCTGTGCACTGACGATGGTCAGCAGGGCGATGATTAGTGTTAGTAGTTTCTTCATATCGTTACATGATTTGTGTGACTTCTTGCAGACCCTCTATCTTCTTCAACTGGTCGATGATCGCCTTCACATCCTCACGGTCGTGGACACGAAGTTCGATATCCCCGTCGAAGACTCCTTCCTCGCTGGTGATGGTGACCTTATGGATGTTGACACTCATCTGCGAGGAGATGACACTGGAGATGTCCATCACCATGCCCATGCGGTCGATACCCTCCAGATGGACGGTGGCATCGAAGAAAAGGCGTTTGTGCATGTCCCATTTCGCATCGAGGATGCGGTTGCCGTAACTCGTCTTGAGTTTGTTGGCGACAGGACAGGCGCGCTTGTGGATCTCTATGCGGTGCTTGTTGTCGATAAAGCCAAGGATGTCGTCACCAGGGATGGGGTGGCAGCAATGACGGAACTTATACTGTCCGATATTGTCGTCGTTGATGAAGATAGGCTTCTTCCTGTTGAACTTCTCGGGGACGATAAACAGTTCCTGCGGGTTGGTGTCGTCTTTCTTCTGCTTGTTTCTGCCCAAGAAGGGGACGAGGCGTCGCCAACCTTTCTTGCCATCACCAGTGTTCTTGCCTTGTAGTTCGTCAAGGTCTTTCTCACCCAGCAGGATAGTCTTCTCACCCAATGCCTGGAAGAAGTCCTCTCGATGACGCTCCTCATGGAATGCCGCCAACTTATCGGCGACAGCAGTGGTGTTCTCGATGTTGTTCTTCTTCAGGAAAGCATCGAGGATGTCCTCTCCTTGCTTCTGTATCTCCCTGCCGTTACGGCGCAGGATAGCCTGTATCTTCGCCTTCGCCTTTGCGGTGGAGACGAAATTAATCCATGATGCCTGTACATGTTGCGCCTTGGAGGTCAGGATCTCGACCTGGTCGCCACTCTTTAGTTTATGGCTCAGCGGCACGAGTTTATGGTTTACCTTGGCACCAATACAGTGGGAGCCCAGGAAGGTGTGGATGCTAAAGGCAAAGTCGAGTGCCGTACAACCTGTCGGCATCGTCTTGATCTCTCCCTTGGGGGTGAAGACGAAAATCTCCGAGGCAAAGAGGTTGAGTTTGATGGCATCCAGGAAGTCCATCGCGTCAGGCTGCGGGTCATCCAGAATCTCCTTGATGGTGCGCAGCCACTCGTTGAGTTCGCTCTCATCCTCCGTATACTCGGAACCTTCTCCCTCCTTGTATTTCCAATGGGCGGCAAAGCCTTGCTCCGCGATCTCGTCCATGCGGTCGGAGCGTATCTGCACCTCTATCCACCGTCCTTGTTTCGACATCAGGGTGACATGCAGTGCCTGATAGCCGTTAGCCTTTGGATGGTTCAACCAGTCGCGCAGGCGGTCAGGATGTGACTTGTAGATCTTGGAGATAGCGACATAGATGTTAAAGCACTCGTTGACCTCCTCCTCCCGCTTGTCAGGGGTGAAGATGATACGCACAGCGAGGATATCGTAGATCTCGTCAAAGGTCACGTGCTTGTTCTGCATCTTACTCCAGATAGAGTAGGGGGTCTTGACACGCTCCTTGATCTCGTATTTGATACCCATGTGTCGGAGCGCCTCCTCGATAGGTGCCGTAAACTGGTCGAAGAGTTCATGGCGGGAGGCTTCCGTGGAGGCGAGTTTGGACTTGATGCTCTTATACTCGTCAGGGTGCTCGTATTGGAAACTGAGGTTCTCCAGTTCAGACTTGATCTTATAGAGTCCCAGACGGTTGGCAAGCGGTGCGTAGATATATAAGGTCTCGCCGGCTATCTTATATTGCTTGTTGGCGGGCTGTGACTCCAAGGTGCGCATGTTATGCAGGCGGTCGCATATCTTGATGAGGATCACACGGATGTCATCGCTCATCGTCAACAGCAACTTCTTGAAGTTCTCCGCCTGGGCTGATGCCTGCTCGCCAAAGATACCACCGCTGATCTTGGTCAGACCATCCACAATCTGGGCAATCTTAGCGCCAAAGATGTTCTCGATATCCTCGGTGGTATAGTCTGTATCCTCTACTACATCATGAAGTAAGGCGGCACAGATACTGGTGGAGCCCAGTCCGACCTCCTCACAGGCAATCTGTGCGACAGAGATAGGATGCAGGATATAGGGCTCACCAGACAAGCGGCGCACTCCCTTGTGTGCCTGTCGGGCAAAATTGAAAGCCTTGGTAATGATGTCGACTTTCTTACGATGGCGTGATGCAAGATAAGTGTCCAACAAGTGCTGAAAGGCACTGTTGACCATCTGCTCGTCACTATCCTCGCGCATTTTGTCTTTCTCGTCTTCCATATCCTTACACCTTATTTATATATATTACCTGCGTCTTCTCTTGGATGATTTACGACCAGAGGACTTGCCCTTTGACTTTCCTCTAGCCTTGCCGCGTGCGGCACTCTTCTTACCCCCACGGTGGGCTTTGGCATGGCGACCAGCACGTCCCTTGCGTCCTTTCTTGTAGGAGCGCTTGCTCTTATGATAATAAGTGGGAGTGTAGTCGTTGACCTCTACCTGTATGCGGTTGGTCAGCAGTTCACTGGCTCTGTAGTTACAGATAGCGTCCTCTTGCTCGATGAATCGGGTAATGTCCGCTTGTGGCAGGCGGAGTGCATAAGGCTCCGTGTTACCGGGGATAATGTCATGGCGATACATCGGGTTAAGCGAACGCAGCATCTCCATGTCGATGTTCAACACCTTGGATATCTGCTCCAAGTGTATCTTCCTGTTGACCATCACCGTATCCGTCTTCGCAGGCAGTCTGCTGCTCATCGGACAGATATTATGCTGGGAGTAGTAGGTCATCATGTAGTTGGCGGCAATGAAGGCAGGCACGTAACCGCGAGTCTCTCTGGGCAGATACGGGTAGATATGCCAATAGTCCTTGGAGCCTCCAGAACGCTGGATAGCCTTGCTCACATTACCAGGACCACAGTTATAGGCGGCAATGACCAGATTCCAATCGCCAAACACCTTATAGAGGTCACTCAGCAGATGGGCTGCCGCATACGATGCCTTGATAGGGTCACGACGCTCGTCCACCAGGGAGTTGATCTGCAGGTTGTATTGCTTACCTGTGGCAAGCATGAACTGCCAGAGTCCTGTGGCTCCCACACGGGACACCGCTCTGGGATTCAACGCCGACTCGATGACAGGCAGATATTTCAACTCCAAGGGAATCTGGTAAGCCTCCAGTGCCTCCTCAAAGATGGGCATATAGAAATTACCTGCCCCCAGGACATAGGAAATCGTTCCGCGTAGTCTTGACGCATAGCGGTCAATGAACTGCTGGACCACTTTGTTATGTGCCATCTCCATGACGGTTGGCATACGGGACAGACGGTCGATATAAACCTCCTCAGGATAGTAAGGATTCTCATTCCTCATGTTGCAATCCTCTGCCGAGAGATAGGTCTTTGCCATATACTCATTGAGCAGACTGTCAAGGTCGTAGGTCATTGCCTCAGGGAAGTCGATGACTTCCTCATTACCACTTTGGTCTATGACGATGAGTTCGTCTTCCTCATCCACTTCATCTTCTTGTTCCGTCACAATCTGTGCCTGAACGGTGATTGACATGCCAAACAGGATGGCGAGTAGCATTAAGAGTTTTTTACTTATCATTCTCTTTGGTTTGTTTAAAAGTTCAACTTACAGTTTACTCCAAGCGACTGGGCTTGTAGCGGGGTGCCTCCTCCATGGTTAGGGATAACGGCAGGCTCCACTTTCAGACTCAAGTCCTTGGAAATGTCAAAGGCAGATAACTCCGCGTCCACATAGGCATCGATGACAGACAAGGCATAGACGCCTATCATGACGAAGAAACTCATGTCACGCCAACGACGGTATTTGTCCTTACGGTTCTTGAATATCTCTTTGTATCGGCTCTCATTGGAACTGTTGATCTCCACTCCCAGATGCAGGAACTTGTTGTAACTAGCCGTGCCTGGGTCTGTGTCCATGATGTCAAGGTATGCCTGTGAGTAGTCCTTGTACATCATGTTATTCCACGTGAGCGCGTAGATACACCCAATGAATCCTCCATAGATGATGGGGAGTTTCCAGTATTTGCGGTTATAGATCTGTCCTGCGCCAGGTAAAACCAAGGCAAGCCACAAGGCACGTTTAGGGTCGGGCTGCCAAGTGTTCCAGTCACGCTTGGGCTTGACGATACGGGCAGAATCGACCATCACAGACAGCGTCGGCTCTTCTTGAATCGTGAGGATAGAGTCGGCACGTGTCAGTGAGTCAATACGTGCCATCATGATGTCAATACTGTCAACGGGTGTCTCTGGCTGTTCCGTCTGTGCCATCACCTGCGTTCCCGTGATCATCATCAGGATGACAACCACAGTCCGAAGAATCAATATGACATTCCGTTTTCTCAAAATCAGGTCTCTTATTTGTTGTTGACACTATCAAGGGCGTTCATGATGCGCTCCAGTTCCTCCTCGTTGTCAAATGATATGCTGATCTTGCCTTTTCCTTTTGGGGAGCAGGTCATCTGTACTTTTGTCTGGAAGAATTGGGTGAGGCGTTGCTTCAGGATGCTGAACTCCTCAGGCAGTTGCGCCTTTGCCGCCACCTTCCCCGTTGAGGTCTTGATGTCCTCCCCGCTCTTTAATGACTGTACCAATTCCTCGACCTTGCGTACAGAATACTGTTGCTTCTGTATCTCCTTGAAGAGTTTGATCTGTGTGGAGGGACTGTCAATCGCCAAAAGAGCACGGGCGTGTCCCATGTCAATCTCATGGTTCTTCAACGCCATCTGTACCTGGGCAGGGAGTTTCAGCAAGCGCATGTAGTTGGTGACCGCGGCACGGCTCTTACCCACACGCTTGGAGATTTTCTCTTGTGTCATCCCCGTTGTCTCGGCAAGATGCTGATAGGCAAGAGCCACCTCGATAGCGTTCAGATCCTCACGCTGGATATTCTCTACCAGTGCCATCTCCATCACACCCTCATCCTCCACCGTGCGGATATAGGCGGGGATAGATGTCAGACCGGCTATTTGGGAGGCGCGCCAGCGGCGTTCGCCAGCGATAATCTGATATTTCCCACTCTCTACCTGACGGAGGGTGATGGGTTGGATGATACCCACCTCACGGATGCTGTTGGCAAGTTCCTGCAGCGCCTCTTGGTCAAACTCCCTACGGGGCTGGTTGGGATTGGGCTCTATCTGTGATATCTCTATCTCGTTAAGGTTGGAACTGCCTTGGGTATGCACCTCTCCCGTGTCTATCAGGGCATCAAGTCCACGACCTCCCCCGATGTCATCGAGTCCACGTCCTAATACGCTTCTGTCGTATTTCTTTCTTACTGCCATGTCTTAGTTGTTTTTGTTGATGATTTCCTTTGCCAAGGCAAGATGGTTCTTCGAACCAGTCGAGTCTGCGTCATACAGGATGACGGGCAGTCCATGACTGGGACTCTCTGAGAGTTTGACATTACGCTGGATAACGGTCTTGAACACCAGTTCCTGGAAATGGCGCTTCACCTCGTCGTAGATCTGTCTGGCAAGACGCAGACGGGAGTCGTACATGGTCAACAGGAATCCCTCGATCTCCAGTTTCGGATTCAGTTTGCTCTTGATGATACGGATGGTGTTCAGTAACTTACTGATACCCTCCAGTGCGAAATACTCACATTGCACGGGGATAATGACAGAGTTCGCCGCCGTCAGCGCATTGACGGTAATCAGTCCTAACGATGGGGAACAGTCGATGAGGATATAGTCATAGTCATCACGGATAGGTGCCAGCACCTGTCCTATCACGTTCTCCCTGTTTTTCAGATTCAGCATCTCGATTTCCGCACCTACCAGGTCAATATGGCTTGGTATGATGTCCAATCCTTCAATATCTGTGGTGTAGATGGCATCGCGTACATCCGCTTTGTCGATGATACACTCATATAGAGAGCACTCCACTTCTTGAATATTCACGCCTAATCCGCTGGAGGCATTTGCCTGTGGATCAGCGTCAACCACAAGAACCGACTTCTCCAGTGTGGCGAGAGAGGCGGCTAAGTTGATGGTTGTCGTTGTCTTGCCAACACCGCCCTTTTGGTTTGCTAAAGCGATAATCTTTCCCATAATCTATCTTATACCATATCTTATAATAATAGGGTGCAAAGTTACGAATTTCTTATGAGAATCTGTCAAATATCAACCTTTTTTAGTAAATTTGCAGGCAAATAACAAAAAATTAATGGAAAATAAGAGAGCATTAATATTGATTTCCAACGATGACGGCTTTGAGGCAAAAGGCATCAACAGCCTAGTGGAGATGATTCGCGATATGGCGGATATCATTGTATGCGCCCCGGATAGTGGTCGCAGCGGCTATGCTTGTGCCTTTACGGCTGTCGACCCGCTGACGCTCACCCCTCAGCGAGAAGAGGAGGGACTGGAGGTGTGGTCGTGCAACGGTACCCCTGTGGATTGCGTGAAGATTGCCTTAGAGGAACTTTGCGGAGGGCGTCGTCCTCAAATGATCATCGGAGGAATCAATCATGGTGACAATGCCTCTGTCAATGTGCATTATAGTGGTACGATGGGAGTCACCCTAGAGGGTTGTATGAAGTATATCCCCTCTGTGGCGTTCTCTCTGTGTACGCATGATATCTTTGCGGACTTTAGTGCTTTGCGCCCCTTGATACGTAAGATCGTGCGGAAAGTCTTGGATGACGGACTTCCCAAGGGTGTCTGCTTGAACGTCAATTTCCCTGTGGTAGAGCAGTTCAAGGGCGTAAAGGTATGTCGTATGGCACCAGGGACATGGGACAATGAAGTCGTAAAATGCCGTCATCCCCGTGGTTACGACTATTGGTGGATGATGGGAAGATACACCAATGACGAGCCGGATGCTGAGGACACGGACAACTGGGCGCTCCAGCATGGCTATGTCGCTATCACCCCCACCAAGATTGACGTGACTTCTTACGAGATGATAGAACAGATGAAGGACTGGGATCTATGAGGTATTATCTGATAGTAGGTGAGGCGAGTGGTGATTTGCATGCTTCTCATCTGATGCATGCGCTGAAGAGTCACGACAAGGATGCGGTGTTCCGCTTCTATGGCGGTGACCTGATGGCGGCGGAGGGAGGAACCATGGTCAAACACTATCGGGAACTCGCCTATATGGGTTTTATACCCGTTTTGCTCCATCTCCCCACCATTCTTCGGAATATGAAGGCTTGCCAACAGGATATCCTCCAGTGGCAACCAGATGTTGTCATCTTGGTCGACTATCCGGGCTTTAACTTGAAGATCGCCAAATATCTGCACAGTCAACGGCTAAAAGCCAACAGGCAACAGCCAAAAGTATACTACTATATCTCTCCCAAGATATGGGCATGGAAGGAATACCGTATCAAGAATATCAAACGGGATGTGGATGAACTCTTCTCTATCCTGCCTTTCGAGGTGGACTTCTACGAGAAGAAACACCAATATCCCATCCATTATGTCGGTAATCCGACGGCACAGGAGGTGAGGGAGTTCTTGGAGAAAGCAGAGGACTCCGATTGCCCGGAAAGACCCGTCATCGCCTTGCTCGCAGGCTCTCGCAAACAGGAGATAAAGGACAACCTCCCGGCGATGATAGCGGCGACGAGGCATCTGACTGCGACTTACGATGTGGTACTGGCTGGTGCTCCGAGCATAGAGCCGTCCTATTACGAGCAGTTTCTAAAAGGAAGTGCTGTTCGTCTCGTTGACAACGAGACATACAAGTTATTGGCACAGGCGACAGCGGCTTTGGTGACCAGTGGTACGGCAACCTTGGAGACGGCGATGTTCCGTGTGCCGCAGGTGGTGTGCTACGAGACACCTATTCCCAAGGTGATCGCCTTCTTGAAGAAACATTTCCTGAAGGTGAGGTATATCTCCTTGGTAAACTTGATAGCCGACCGTGAGATTGTACCGGAACTAGTCGCAGACACCTTTAGCGTGGAGAATATCCGCTCGCATCTGGAGGCGCTCCTGCCTGGCGGTGCGGCACGGCAGCAGATGCTGGAAGGTTACGAGGAGGTGCATCGCCGCTTGGGCGATAGCCATGCACCCGATGTGGCGGCGCAACTGATGGTAGAAAGACTTAGTAAACATAATTAATACTTTTATGAAAACATTATTATCATTCTTGGGCTTTGACCCAGCAAAACATTCTGTGAGGGTTGAGATGATGGCAGGACTGACCACCTTCTTGACCATGTCTTATATTCTCGCCGTAAACCCCATTATCCTTGGAGACGCAGGCATGGAGAAAGGTGCCGTGTTCTCTGCGACAGTCATTGCCGCCATGGTGGCGACAATGGTGATGGCTATCTATGCGAAGATGCCTTTTGCCCTTGCCTCTGGTATGGGACTGAATGCTTTCTTTGCCTACACCTTGGTATTGGTGATGGGCTATACCTGGCAGGAGGCGCTTGCCGCCGTATTGATAGAGGGTGTCTTCTTTATCGTCCTGACCATCTTCAAGGTGCGTGAGGCGATAGTCGCCTCTATCCCCCTGAACCTGCGCTATTCTATCTCCGTAGGTATCGGATTGTTTATCGCCTTCATCGGACTGAAGAACGGTGGTATTGTTGTTGCCAACGAGGCGACGGTAACGGGTCTGGGAACATGGAATGCCACTTCTCTGGTGGCTGTCAGTGGTATTCTGCTGGGTGCCATCCTATTGACGATGAAAATCAAGGGTGCCTTGTTCTATACCATTATGATTATGACGATTGTGGGTATTCCTTTGGGGGTAACACAGATTCCCGAGCATTTCACGATACTGAGTCTGCCCTCCTCTCTGGAGCCTATCGCCTTCAAAATGGATTTCTCCCGATTCCTCGCCTTGGATCTGGACTATTACATTGTGGTGGCAACACTGTTGTTCATGGACTTGTTTGATACCATTGGTACCTTGATTGGTGCCTCTACAGGTGCTGGCATGGTGGATAAGAAGACTGGTAAGATTCCTGGTCTCAACAAGGCATTGATGGCTGATGCCATCGGTACGACGGTGGGTGCCCTCTGTGGTACGTCTACCGTGACGACTTACGTGGAGAGTACTACAGGTATCGCAGAGGGCGGTCGCACAGGACTTACTGCGTTGACGGTCGCCTTCCTCTTCTTCCTCGCCTTGTTCTTCTCTCCAGTATTCCTGATGATTCCTTCTGCCGCTACCACCAGTGCCCTGTTCCTCGTGGGTGTGATGATGCTGCGCCAGATTGTACATATCGACTTCATCGACTTCTCAGAGGCGATGCCTTGTTTCATGACCATTCTGATGATGCCGTTTACGGCAAGTATCTCCGAGGGTATCGTTCTGGGTATGTTGTCATACGTCATCGTGAAGGTATGCGCAGGTCGCTATCGTGAGATCACAGCCACGATGTATATCCTTGCCGTATTCTTCGTGCTTAAATATATCGCCCCGTTATTGTAATCACACATTAATATCAATACATTATGAAAAAGCAGATTTTATCTCTTTTGTTCCTCGCATCATGCATGACAGTAGGAGCACAGAACATTCAGGTTCACTATGACTTTGGTCGTAACATCTACACTGGCGAGGAAGCCGGTCGTCAGAAAGTGACAGTCACCCTCGAGCAGTTTAAGGCCGACAAATGGGGCTCTTGGTACTATTTCGTGGATGTTGACCTGAGCAGTCATTTCACGGAGAGTGCCTATACGGAGATCTCCCGTGAATTTAACTTCGGCAAGCAGTCGCCTTTTGCCGCCCATATCGAGTATGATGGTGGACTGAGCCGTAATGGTAGTTTCCAACAGGCAGCCTTGGTAGGTGCCGCCTATAACGGACACTCTGCCGATTTCTCCAAGACATGGTCGGTACAGTTGTTATATAAGCAGTATTTCAAGAGTTATGAGACCACGCATTCCTATGCCAGTGCCCAGTTGACAGGTGTCTGGGGCTTGACATTCGCCAACAAGAAGTGCACCTTCTCTGGCTTTATCGATTTCTGGCGTGGTGAGAAGGCAAACAACCACGGTTGTCTGGTCATCCTCACAGAGCCTCAGTTCTGGTATAACTTCAACGAGCATTTCAGTGTAGGTACAGAGTGGGAGTTCTCCAATAACTTCATCTACAACGCTGATCCAGAGAGCGATAAGACTTTCTTCTGGAATCCGACAGTTGCTGTTAAGTGGAACTTCTAAAAGGATAGAAATCTATGGAAGCACAACAATTATCCCCGACCCGTAAGACGATTGTCGGCATCCAGTTCCTGTTTGTCGCTTTCGGCTCCACGGTACTGGTGCCGTTGCTGGTAGGACTTGATCCTGCCACCGCATTGTTTACGGCAGGTGTCGGTACCTTTATCTTCCATCTGGTGACGAAAGGGAAGGTGCCCATCTTCTTAGGTTCCAGTTTCGCATTCATCGCACCGATTATCGCAGCCTCCAAACAGTGGGGCATGCCTGGTACCATTGCGGGAATCTCTGGTGTCGCCTTGGTGTACTTCATCATGTCGGCACTCATCAAATGGCAGGGTAAGAAACTGCTCGACCGTCTCTTCCCGCCAGTAGTCATCGGTCCCGTGATTATCCTTATAGGCTTGTCGCTCTCTCCCGCCGCCGTCAATATGGCGAAGGACAACTGGCTGCTTGCCTTTATCTCCCTGATTAGTGCCATCCTCGTATTGGTGTTCGCTAAAGGACTCGTGAAACTCGTACCTGTGGTGATTGGTATTATCGTAGGATATGTTGTGGCACTCTTTATGGGAGTCGTCGATATGTCAGCAGTGGCTACCGCTCCTTGGTTCTCCCTGCCTCCGATGATTGCCCACTTCCAGATGCCACAGTTCGCCTGGGAGCCCTTTGTGTTCATGATTCCAGTGGCAATAGCCCCAGTGATTGAGCATATTGGTGATGTATATGTCGTAGGTGCTGTTGCCGACAAGGACTTCGTGAAAGACCCGGGACTGCATCGTACGATGCTGGGCGACGGTCTCGCTTGTCTCTTCGCCTCTCTCGTTGGTGGTCCTCCAGTGACTACCTATAGTGAGGTGACTGGTGCTATGCAGATTACGCGTGTCACCCATCCTCAGGTCATCCGTATCGCCGCAGGGACTGCCATTGTCTTCTCCGTTATCGGCAAACTGAGTGCTATCCTGCAGAGCATCCCCTCTGCTGTTCTGGGTGGTATTATGCTGTTGCTCTTTGGCTCTATTGCCGCTGTGGGCGTTCAGAATCTTATAAACCATAAGGTAGACTTGAATCAGACCCGTAATATCATCATCGTCAGTGTCACGCTGACTTTGGGTATTGGTGGCGCTGTCCTTACCTTTGGCACCTTCTCCATCAGTGGAATCGGACTCTCTGCTGTGGTCGGTGTGCTGCTGAACCTCTTATTGCCAAAACCTAAAAAGGAAAACGCATAAAGATGAATAGGATATTATTTGTACTAAGTATTTTGCTGATGACGACAATGAGCGGTTTGGCACAAGACAAGACGGCACCGAAAGGAAAACTGATTTACTGCAGTTATGCACGTAATGGGCATGCCGGTCAAGGCAAGGACTATTGTGAGTTGATTGCTGATGTGGGGAAACGCCCTCAGGTAGTGGTCAGTTTGCATAACGACTGTTTCTACAGGGATGCCGTCAAGAAAACGTTTGATGTCACCGAGAAGGATGTCGAGCGGATGCAGCAGATACTTGCCGAGCAAAAGGTGTACTTGCTCGACGGCTATAAATATGATGAGTCGCTGGAAGGTGGCGCCACCTATCGTATCTATCAGGAGTATGCTTCTGGCGATACGGTTAATGCCGTATGGAGCGGACATAACATCAAAGCCGAGGCAAGTGCGGCATATGCCGCTATAGAGCGGTTCTTCGCTCCATGGAGGAGTAAAGTGGAACCTCAAGAATAGGTCTGCGCACTACGATGAAGATAAGCAGCATCATATTGAAAGTGTTGATGCCCCTCCTGCTGGGCGGTGCCATCCTCTATTGGATGTATCGAGGCGAGGGCTGGCAGCAGATACGCCATGTCATGACCGACGAGATGGACTGGACATGGATGCTGCTGTCGTTCCCCTTTGGCATCCTTGCCCAGATGTTCCGCGGGTGGCGATGGGGACAGTCGTTGGAGCCCGTAGGGGAGCATCCCCGTTCCTCTGTGAGCATTCACGCTATCTTCCTGTCGTATGCTGCCTCGCTGGTGATACCCAGGGTGGGAGAGTTTACCCGTTGTGGCGTGTTGAGGCGTTACGATAACGTGTCGTTCCCCAAGGCATTGGGAACGGTGGTGACGGAGCGTGCCATAGACTCCCTGCTGGTGATGGGCATTACCGCCATCGTGCTGTTGTTGGAGATGAGCACCTTCGGCACCTTCTTCCGTAAGACGGGAACGAACCTGCACACCATCCTGCATGGTTTCTCGTGGATGGGCTATCTGGTGGTTGCCATTTGCGTCGTAGCCATTCTGATCCTGCTGCACTTCCTGTTGCGCAAACTCTCTATATATAATAAGGTAAGGGCGACACTCTCTAGTATCTGGCAGGGTGTCATCTCCCTGAGGAACGTGCGCAACGTCCCCTTGTTCGTGTGCTTCACACTGGGCATCTGGGTGAGTTATTTCCTGCATTACTACCTGACCTTCTTCTGCTTCGACTTCACAGCAGACTTAGGACTGGGGTGTGCGCTGGTGACCTTCATCGTAGGCTCCATCGCCGTTATTGTGCCCACGCCCAATGGCGCGGGACCATGGCATTTCGCTGTGAAGACGATGCTGATACTCTATGGTGTGGCTGACGAGCATGCCCTTTACTTCGTCTTGATCGTACATACGGTGCAGACCATGCTGGTGATCCTGTTGGGAGTCTATGCGTGGCTTGCGCTTAGTTTTACGGAGGTGCGGAGGCGCGAAGGCGCGAAGGTGCGAGAATAGATGGGTTGTCTTCTAATATTTTTAATATGAAAGATTTCTATTATAGAAAACTAGACGCTTATAATTTGGCAAAGCAATTTACCATTCAGGTATATAGTTTATTGCAAAAATACCCGGATTATGAAAAATATGCATTGTGTGACCAAATGCGTAGGGCTGCTATTTCCATTCCTTCAAACATAGCGGAGGGGATGGGTAGAATGGCTCTCAAGGAAAGACTTCATTTTCTTGACATATCCTACGGCTCACTTTCTGAGACGATGTGTCAGTTAGAGATCTCTCATGACTTAAATTATATAGATGATATAGACTTTGATACTATCTCGCAATTTGCCTCTAGGGTATCCTTCACTATTATCGGATTAAAAAGATCCCTTCAAGAAAAATTAAACAAACAATAATAACTTCTGGAAAAGGTAATCTCGTACCCCCGTACCCTCGTACCCTCGTACCCCCGTACCCTCGTACCCCGAGATTCCTCCTTCCTCAAAAAAAAGAAAACTATGTCTGAAATTAAAAACCTGAATCCTACGTGCATCTGGAAGAATTTCTATGCACTCACACAAGTACCACGTCCCAGTGGACATCTAGAGAAGATCCAACAGTTCCTGCTCGACTTCGGACAGCAGGCTGGGGTGGAGGCATTCAAAGACCCAGCAGGGAACATCGTGTTCCGCAAACCAGCCTCCGCAGGGATGGAGAACCGCAAAGGTGTCATCCTGCAGGCTCATATGGATATGGTGCCGCAGAAGACACCGGAGAATACGCATAACTTTGAGACCGACCCCATCCAACCGTGGATTGACGGAGAGTGGGTGAAGGCGAAAGGCACGACACTGGGTGCCGACAACGGACTGGGTGTCGCCGCCATCATGGCTATCATGGAGGACAAGACACTGAGGCACGGACCTGTCGAGGCACTGATTACCGCTGACGAGGAGACCGGTATGTATGGTGCTAACGACCTGCCTACCGAGGAACTACATGGTGACATCCTCATGAATCTTGACTCCGAGCACTGGGGGAAGTTCGTCATCGGCTCCGCTGGCGGTATTGACGTGACAGCGACCATCGAGTATAAAGAGGAGGAGACAGCCCCTGCCGAGGATGCTGCCGTCAAGGTGACCCTGAAGGGACTGCGTGGCGGACACTCAGGACTGGAGATCCATGAGGGTCGTGGCAATGCCAATAAGATGATGGCTCGCTTCGTGCGTGAGGTCGTCGAGACCGAGGATGCACGACTGGTGAGTTGGCATGGTGGCAATATGCGTAACGCCATCCCCTTCAAGGCGGAGGTGGTGCTGACCCTGCCCAAGGAGAATGTTGCCGCACTGAAACAGGATGTCGAGGAGTGGAAAGCCGACTTCATTGACGAGTACAAACAGATAGAGAGCGGTATCGAGTTCTACGTGGAGGACGTGGAACTGCCTAAGATGCAGGTGCCTGAGGAGATCAACGACAACCTCATCAACGCCATTCTTGCCTGTCACGACGGTGTGGTTCGCATGATACCCAGTTACCCGAATGTCGTGGAGACCTCCAGCAACCTCGCCATCATCGATATCGAGGACGGCAAGGCTGCCATCAAGATCTTGGCACGTTCCAGTCGTGAGGACATGAAACAGTATATCGTCGACATGCTCGAGAGTTGTTTCAACATGGCTGGCATGAAAGTGGAGACCGCAGGCTCCTATGGAGGCTGGGATCCCAACCCCGACTCTCCCATCCTGCACCTGCTGCTCAAAGAGTACAAGGAGTTGTTTGGCAAGGAGGGAATCATCCAGGTTGACCATGCTGGACTGGAGTGCTCTGTCATTCTGGGCAAGTACCCATGGCTGGATGTCGTCTCACTGGGTCCCACGATGAAGTCGCCCCATACCACGACAGAGCGCGCCCTCATCGAGACCGTCGCCCCGTTCTGGGAACTGTTGAGGAAGACACTCGAGGATATACCGAAGAAGTAATCGGTGCTGCGGGGGTACGAAGGTGCGAAGCCGCGAGAATACCTTGGAGTACTTCATCATTTCTCGTACCACCGTACCAACGCACCACCGTACCTTCAAAAAAGTGGCGATTTTCTTTGATTATCGCCATTTTTTATTTATCTTTGCACCCGATAACCAAAATAATAACGACAAAAATGGACGATTACCCGGCGAATCATTACAATTCGTAAGGCGTGAGGACAGCAGGCAAGGCCGCTAATCCTCTTGCCGCTAAGACCGTTTGACAAAAAGGATTAGCATTATGAAGACTTATTGGAACATTTCTGGTGGGCTTAGCCAATTGGAGACATGGCAGCCTAATTGTTGGATACAGGTGACGTGTCCAACCGAAGAGGATATCCAGATGCTGGAAGAGCAGTATCAGATTCCCGACTATTTCCTCTCCGACATCAGCGATACTGACGAGCGTGCACGTTATGAGTATGACGACGGTTGGATGCTTATCATCCTGCGTATCCCATACGTCAAGGAGGTGCGCAGCCGTACCCCCTATACCACCGTGCCTCTTGGTATCATCCACAAGCGTGATGTCACCATCACCGTGTGTTACTATGAGACGAACATGATGATCGACTTCGTGAGTTACCAGCAGAAGCGTGGCGAGGGATTCACCGACTATGTCGACATGATCTTCCGCCTCTTCCTCTCCAGTGCCGTCTGGTATCTGAAACGACTGAAGCAGATTTCTCTGCTCATCGATAAGGCTAAGCGTAACCTTGACAAGGAGGTGAACAACGAGAGCCTGATCGGACTCTCACGCCTGCAGGACTCGCTGACCTATTTCAACACTTCCATCCGTGGCAACGAGACACTGCTCTCCAAGTTGAAGTTCAAGTTGCAGATCGACGAGTTGGACGCCGACCTGATCGAGGACGTGAACATCGAGATGACACAGGCACGGGAGACCACCAATATCTACTCGAACATCCTGGAGTCGACAATGGATACCTATCAGAGTATTATCAACAACAACATGAACACCATCATGCGTACGCTGACCTCTGTGACGATTATCCTCATGTTGCCGACACTCATCTCCAGTTTCTTCGGAATGAACCTCATCAACGGGATGGAGTCGAGCCCCGTGGGATTCATTGTCGCCATCGTCTTGTCGCTTGCCATTTCTATCGTTTCGTGGCTCTTCTTCCGTCATAAACGACTGATTTAGCCCTCTTTTCAAAAAAAATCAGCAAAAAATTAGGTACATTCAAAAATTTTTAATAAGTTTGTACCTTGATATGTGTGTACTAACCATTTTCATGAACTAAAACAATTAGACGATGGACTCTCAAGAAAACGCTCTCGAACAGGAGCAGAACGTGGAACAGAACGTAGTGGAAACAGAGGCAGCAGCCCCAGTAACCCCAGTAGCAGAACCAGAGCATAAGCAATACCAAAGCAAAAAGGAGGTGTTGCAGCGCGCTCGTGAAATAGCCCAAGGGGAGGAGGCGCCACAGAAAGAGGAGGTAGACTATCTGAAGACTGCCTTCTATAAACTGCATATCGCGGAGCGAGAGGCACGTCTGAAAGAGTATATTGACGGCGGAGGCGACCCTGAGGCATACCAGATCCTGCCTGATGAGGACGAGGAGGCTTTCAAGGCTGAGATGGGCATCATCAAGGAGAAGCGCCAGAAACTCTTCAAGGAGCAGGAGCAGGAGAAGCAGGAGAATCTCCAGAAGAAACTCGACATCATCGAGAAGATCAAGGCGATGGTGACCTCTCCTGAGGAGGCTAACAAGTCATACAAGGAGTTCAAGGCACTGCAAGAAGAGTGGAAGGAGATCAAGAACGTGCCTGCCGAGAAAGCAAATGAACTCTGGCGTAACTACCAACTCTATGTGGAGCAGTTCTATGACCTGTTGAAACTCAATAGCGAGGCTCGCGAGTACGACTTCAAGAAGAACCTTGAACTGAAGACGAAACTCTGTGAGGCAGCCGAGAAACTGGCTGAGGAGCCAGAGGTTATCAGCGCGTTCCACCAGTTGCAGAAACTCCATCAGGAGTTTCGTGAGATCGGTCCTGTCGCCAAGGAACTCCGTGAGGAGATATGGACCCGCTTCAAGGCTGCGTCGACAGTGATCAATAAGCGCCATCAGCAGCATTTCGAGGAACTCCGTGCCAAGGAGGAGGAGAACCTCGCCCGTAAGACAGCACTCTGCGAGAAGGTGGAGGCTATCGCTGCCGAGGAGAACAAAGGAAGTGCTGACTGGGAGCGTCATACCAAGGAGATTATCGCCATCCAGGCGGAGTGGAAGACTATCGGCTTTGCTCCTCAGAAGATGAATGTCAAGATCTTCGAGCGGTTCCGTGCAGCCTGCGACGACTTCTTTGGTCGTAAGGCGGAGTATTTCAAGGGACTCAAGGAGAACTTCAAGGAGAATGCCGACAAGAAGCGCGCGCTGATTGAGAAGGCAAAGGCATTGCAAGACTCTACAGAGTGGAAGTCGACCAGTGATAAACTCATCAACCTGCAGAAGGAGTGGAAGACCATCGGTATGGTGCCTAAGAAACTGGGCGACCAACTGTGGGAGGAGTTTCTGGGTGCTTGTAATAAGTTCTTCGAGGCTCGTAATGCCGCAGGTGCTGGCACACGTGGTGAGGAGTATCAGAACCTGGAGAAGAAACGGGGCATTATCGAGCAACTCAAAGCCGCTGCCGAGGAGGCTGGCGAGGGCTTGCAGGAGAAGGTCCAGAAACTGGTGGAGGAATACCAGAGCGTCGGACACGTGCCCTTCAAGGAGAAAGACAAGGTCTACGAGGAGTATCATGCCGTCGTAGACAAACTCTATAAGGAATTGAACATCACCGTTGCTAAGCGTCGCCTCAATAAGTTTAAGGACAACCTCAAGCAGGTGGCAGAGCGTGGTGAGAATGCTCTTGACAATGAGCGTGCCCGCCTGATGCGACAGTACGAGCAGTTGAAGGCAGAGGTGCAGACCTATGAGAACAACCTCGGGTTCCTCAATGCCTCCTCGAAGAAGGGTAACTCCTTGATTGACGAGATGAATCGCAAGGTGCAGAAACTGAAAGACGAGGTTCAACTGGTTCGTGATAAGATCAAAGCGATTGATGCTGAGAATCGTGAGAAAGAATAAAAGAACAAAGCCCTGCCCACCGCAGGGCTTTGTTCTTTATTCGCCAAATCTACGGAGGTGCCGCTTCCTTGCCTCGAAGGCCGTACCTTCGAGGGCAGGAAGTGCCACCTTCGAGGGTCGGAGGTACGGCCTTCGCAGGGAGGAAGTAGGGCCTTTGAAAAGTCTCGTTATTTTATGTTCAAAGTTATATATTATTTTTTTTTCGAACATCCCCCAACCCCTTCACCCTTGAAGGGGCTTCACCTCTCCCCCTGTATCCCCCTCCCCTCAGGGGCGGGGGAAAACTCGTCGTCGCAGAAACCGCGACTCCTCCTATGTTTTGGTATCGCGGGACGACGCGATGTTTTTTGACGCCGCCTACGCTAAACGCTGGTCGGCGATAGGGGAAGGGAAATAAGCAACAGTGTTGGAGTCCCGCACGAAGTGCGTTAAAAAAACATGGCGAACCCCGAAGGGGCGAAAGCCTGAGAGCCATACCAAAACTTTGATGGAGGGCGGTTGCCGCCCGTAATCAATTGAGCCTCCCCATATAGGGGGAGGATGGGAGGGGGTGGATGTTTCTTTTAGTTCTTTTCTTTGCGCCAAAGAAAAGGACAGATTCCTTTTTGTAACTTTTTCGAAAAAGTTATAGAATGGAATAATAATCGTTTGTGGCTTACAAACGGGTCGAATGTAAGCCACAAACGACCCGTTTGAACGTTACATTCACTCCGTATATTACATTATCCCAAAAAGAACAAACTGACACCAAGGACGGAGATAACGGAACCAAGGACTGAACGCCATGTGATCTTCTGATGGAAAAGCCAGTATGAGGGCAGGATGATAATAATGGGTGTCAGTGCCATCAATGTGGAGGCAATGCCCGCGCTCGTGTACTGCACCGCCATCAGCGAGAACCCCACTCCGATAAATGGTCCGAAGATAGTAGTGGCAGTAGCGACGGTCAGCCCTTTACGGTCGTGCATGGCATCACGCAAGGGCTTGAATCCCTCGCGGGCATATAGCAGGATACTGAAACCGATGGTGCCGGCAATGCAGCGCAGGAAATTGGCACTGAACGGAATAAGCCAGTCGGGCATGGCACCGCTTTCGTAATGGTCCATACCGATCTTGCTCAATACCAAGCCGATTCCCTGGCAGAGAGCGGCGCCAATGGCAAAGAGCACACCGTTAAGCGGTAACTTCAATGATACCCCGTGGTGCTCACCACGACCTAACACGGAGATGCCGATGCCGATAAGGGTAATAAGCATGGCGACAATACTCATGGGTGCCATCTGTTGTCCCAAGGTGATCCATGCCATCAATGCCGCCGCCAATGGTGCCAGCGTCATAAACAACTGTCCGTAACGTGAGCCGATGATGATATAGCACTGGAAGAGACAGAAATCGCCGATGACGTAACCGACCAATCCCGAAAGCAGCATCCATCCGCATGCCTCCAGTGATCCGATAGGCGGAAGAGGCGAGCCTGTCACGACCCAAAACAGCACCACAGAGAGCAGTAGTGCCAACGACATGCGAAGCACATTCAGCGTCAGGTTGCCTAATCTCTTGCTGCCAAACTCGCTGAGCAGTGCGGTGGCAGTCCATGAGAAAGCCACGCCAATGGATATCAGTTCTCCGAAGTATGTCATTTTTGTTTCTATGCTATAAAAGCAAAAGGCTTCCGAAACAGAAGCCTTTTTTGTTGGGGTACCCGGACTCGAACCAGGAAAGGCAGGACCAGAATCTGCAGTGTTACCATTACACCATACCCCAATTACAGGTGCAAATCTGAATTTGCGCCTGCAAAGGTAGTGCTTTTTTCGGAAAACGCCAAAAAAAACGACTATTTTTTCTAAAAAAGCGCAAAAAAACTTGTTTTACTCCTATAATGTCAGGAAATAGGTGTACCTTTGCATCTTAATAACACATTATTATATATAAATGGAAGCATCAACACAACTGGTTGAGACTATCAAAAAGGGAATACAAGAGAAAAAGGGATCGCAGATTGTCGTTGCCGACTTGAAGGGCATCGACGGGGCGATTTGTCATTATTTCGTGATATGCCAGGGAAACTCACCTGCGCAGGTGGAGGCTATCGCTGAGTCGGTGGGCGAGTTCGCCCGCAAGGAGATGGCGGAGAAGCCTACTGCCGTGGCAGGACTGGAGAACGCGCAATGGGTGGCGATGGACTATACCGACGTGATGGTTCATATCTTCTTGCCCGATGTCCGTGAGTATTATGATTTGGAGCATTTGTGGGATGACGCTAATCTTACCCATGTTCCTGACTTAGATTAAAACGATATGAGTAATAAGCCAAACAAAAACAAGCCGCAGATGAATATGCCCAAGTTCAATATGAACTGGATATATATGCTTGCCATCGTCGCCCTCGCTGTACTGTATCTGACGGGTGGCGGCGAGAATACGAGTGTGCAGACCACGACATCGTATAGCAACTTCAAGACATGGGTCATGAAGGGCTATGCCTCTAAGATCGTGGTCAATAAGAACACGAATACGTTGCAGATGTATGTCAAGCCTGAGCATATCCGTGACGTGTTCCATCAGGGCGTGAAGTCGACGGGCAAAGAGCCAACGGTGTCCGTGGAGTTCGGTTCTGTAGACCAAGTGGAGCAGTTTGTCAACCAGGCTCGCGAATTGAAGAAGTTCAGTGGCGAGTTGTCGTATAACAACCAGCGGGAGAGCGAGTTCTTCAACTCCTTGATCATGAATGTGCTCTTCTTCGCGGGTATCATCTTCGTGTGGATATTCATCATGCGCCGCATGGGTGGCGGTGGCATGGGCGGCGGTGGAGGCATCTTCAGCGTCGGCAAGTCGAAGGCGCAGATGTACGAGAAAGGCGGCTCACTGGGTATCACCTTCAAGGACGTGGCTGGTCAGGCTGGCGCCAAGCAGGAGATGCAGGAGATCGTGGATTTCCTGAAGAATCCGCAGAAATATACAGACTTGGGTGGAAAGATTCCCAAGGGTGCCTTGCTGGTAGGTCCTCCAGGAACGGGTAAGACCCTTCTTGCCAAGGCGGTGGCAGGCGAGGCTGGCGTGCCTTTCTTCTCGATGAGCGGTTCCGACTTCGTGGAGATGTTCGTCGGTGTGGGTGCCAGTCGTGTGCGTGACCTGTTCAACCAAGCGAAGTCGAAGGCTCCTTGTATCATCTTCATTGATGAGATTGATGCCGTAGGACGCGCTCGTTCCAAGAACCCCGCCATGGGTGGCAATGATGAGCGTGAGAATACGCTGAACGCCTTGTTGACGGAGATGGACGGCTTTGGTACCAATAGCGGTATCATCACCCTTGCCGCCACCAACCGTGCCGATATGCTCGACTCTGCCTTGATGCGTGCTGGTCGTTTCGACCGTCAGATACATGTCGACCTGCCTGACCTCAGCGAGCGTAAGGAGGTGTTCCAGGTTCATCTGAAGCCTTTGAAACTCGATGAGAACTTGGATGTGGACTTCCTTGCCCGTCAGACTCCGGGCTTCTCGGGTGCTGATATCGCCAACGTATGTAATGAGGCTGCGCTGATTGCCGCCCGCCATAATAGTCCCAAAGTCGGGAAGCAGGACTTCCTCGATGCCGTCGACCGTATCATCGGTGGACTGGAGAAGAAGACGAAGGTGATGACGGAGGCGGAGAAACGCTCTATAGCCATCCACGAGGCAGGACACGCCACCATCTCTTGGTTTACGGAGTTTGCCAATCCGCTCGTGAAAGTCTCTATCGTACCCCGTGGACAGGCGCTGGGCGCTGCTTGGTATCTGCCAGAGGAGCGTGTCCTGCAGACCAAGGAGGCGATGCTTGACGAGATGTGCTCCCTCTTGGGTGGACGTGCCGCGGAGGAACTGTTTGTCGGACATATCTCCACGGGTGCCATGAACGACCTGGAGCGTACTACCAAACAGGCATACGGTATGATTGCCTATGCGGGTATGAGCGAGAAACTGCCTAATATCTGCTATTACAACAATAACGAATACTCGTTCCAACGCCCCTACTCAGAGACGACGGCGAAGGTGATGGACGACGAGGTGCTGAAAATGATCAACGAGCAGTATGAGCGTGCCAAGCAGATCCTGATAGCGCATAAGGAGGGACATGCCCGTCTCGCCCAGTTGCTGATGGACCGTGAGGTGATCTTCGCGGACGACGTGGAGGAGATTTTTGGCAAGCGTCCATGGACCAGTCGCGCAGAGGAACTCCTGGAGGCACAGCAGCGTGCGGAGGCAGAGCGCATGGCAGAGGAGCGTGCCAAGGAACTGGAAGCAGAGAAGAAAGAAGTGGAAGTCTCAGAGAACTCCGAGAACTCAGGGCCCTCCGAGAATTCAGAGAACTCCGAGTCAAAATAATAAGCCTATGAAAAATTTCATTGTCAGAACCATTACGGGTATCATCTTTGTGGCTGCCATTGTGGCAAGTTTCCTTCGCCCAGAGGCAATGGTGTTGTTGTTCGCTATCGTGACAGGACTTACCATCTGGGAGTTTACGGGACTGGTGAACGAGCGTCCGGGAGTGACCGTCAACCGCTTTATCTCGACAGTGGCGGGTGTCTATTTCTTTTTCGCGATGACCTACTACTGCAGTGATATCTATGGAGGTGCCGCCAAGTCGGTCGTCTTCATTCCCTATCTGGTGACGGTTATCTATCTGCTGGTGGCGGAACTCTACCTGAAGCAGGCAGACCCTATCAACGACTGGGCATATACCATGTTGTCGCAGATGTATATCGCCTTGCCGTTCTCACTGCTTAACGTTCTGGCGTTCACAGCCTCCCCTGAGGGACTGGTGCTCTTCAATCCCATCCTGCCCTTGTCGGTATTCATCTTCTTGTGGATGAACGACACGGGAGCCTATTGCGTGGGATCGCTGATAGGCAGGCATAAACTCTTCCCCCGTATCTCACCGGGGAAGTCATGGGAGGGAAGTATAGGTGGCGGTATCGTCGTATTGTTGGTCGCCTACCTCATATACCTTTTTGACAGCGGGCAACTGACCTATCTCGCTGATGCGGGCTTCAGGTCAAGTGGAATGCTCACCATGGCGCAGTGGCTGGGACTGGGACTCGTCGTCGTTGTCTTCGGCACATGGGGCGACTTGGTGGAGAGTCTCTTCAAGCGTACGCTTGGCATCAAGGATAGTGGTAGTATCCTGCCTGGTCATGGTGGTATGCTCGACCGTTTCGACTCCTCCCTTCTTGCCATTCCCGCAGCCGTCGTTTATTTGTACACTATATCTTTATTTTGATAAAGGTAAAATGCTATCATAGGAACATTAATTAATATTATAAATAAAACTACTAAAAAATGAGAAAATTTATTTGTTTCTTTTTACCCTTTTACCTTTTTACCTTTTTACCTTTGCATGCCAACGATCCCGTCAAGCAATACGGGCAACTGCAAGTAAAGGGCGCTCAACTCTGCGACCAGAACGGGAATCCTGTTATCTTGCGTGGTGTTAGTCTGGGCTGGCATAACATCTGGCCTCGTTTCTATAATAAAAAGGTGGTCAAGACCCTCAAGGAGGACTGGAATGCCAGCGTGGTACGTGCCGCTATGGGAATCCTCATAGAGGACAACTACTTGGAGAACCCTACCTTTGCCATGCAGTGTATCACCCCTGTCATTGAGGCTGCCATCAAGAATAATGTCTATGTCATCATCGATTGGCACTCCCATATTCTGAAGACCGCTGAGGCAAAGAGGTTCTTTGGGGAGATGGCGCAGAAGTACGGCAAGTATCCGCATGTCATCTATGAGATATACAATGAGCCGGTGGAGGACACTTGGGCAGACTTGAAGAAATACGCTACGGAGGTGATTGGCGAGATTCGTAAATACGACCCCGATAATATCGTCCTTGTGGGCTGCCCCCATTGGGATCAGGACATCCACTTGGTAGCGGAGAGCCCATTGACAGGTTTCTCCAATATCATGTACACCGTTCATTTCTATGCCGCCACCCATGGTGACTACTTGCGTGACCGCATGGAGGATGCCGTTAAGAAGGGCATTCCCGTCTTTATCTCGGAGAGCGGTGCCACAGAGGCTTCAGGCGACGGAAAGATTGACCCCGAGTCGGAAGAGCAGTGGATTCAACTCTGTGAGCGTCTTGGTGTCAGTTGGGTATGCTGGTCTATCAGCGACAAGAATGAGAGTTGCTCGATGCTCCTTCCCCGTGCCACAGCCACAGGGCCATGGGCAGACGATGTCATCAAGGTCTACGGAAAACTGGTCAAGGGACTCTTGAGGAAGTACAACCAATAAACCCTTGCCGTGTCAGTGCTTTGATGAGCCCCTCAGACATTGCCTCATTGTCTTTCCGTGTATAACGGATATCAGTAAACACCTGCGCGAGAGTCTCTTTGTGGTTGATTGCCACGAAATGCTGATTCTCGGGCAGGTGTTCTTTTGCCGTATAATAGGTGTCAATGTCTTTGGCAAGATAGTCTGTGTATGTCTCATGGTGGATGAAACTCTCCAAGGGCAGGCGGTCGGAGAGGGGAGGCTCCTCGGCGGGCCAGCCGACGGTGAGCGTGGCGACAGGGAACGTGAGTTTCGGCAGTTCCAGAATGTCGATGATCTGCTCGGGTTGATAGACCGTCGTCCCCAAATAGCAATATCCCAGTCCTTCCTCATCCATCAGGTTACAGAGTGTCTGTGTATAGAGCAGGGCATCGATACTGGCATTGAGGAACGACAGGAAATTGTCGTAGCCAGGTTCCGCGTTGCGGCAGCGAGCCCATGTGCTGGTACGGTTGAAGTCGGCGAGGATGGTGAGTACCACAGGAGCCTGTGTCACCATGGGTTGGTTGAAATGCGCAGGGGCAAGCCGCTGCTTCATCTCATCGGAGCGGGTCACCACCACGCTATAGAGTTGGAGGTTACCCATTGTCTGTGTGCGACTTGCCTCCGTCATGAGGCGGTTGAGGAGTTCCTCGCTCACTTCCTTGTTGCTGTATTGGCGAATTGTTCGCCGTGTTGTCAGATTCTTCATGCTGCAAAAGTACATAATCTTTCCTAAAAAGGAGAACTTTTTTCCTGAAAGTTTATTGAAAGTTTCCTAAAAAGTTATTTGTTATATCAGATAAAGTTAGTAACTTTGCAAAAAATAGTCAAGATATGGAAGGAAATAACAAGAAAGAGTCAGTGCAGGACCAACGTCCTGAAGTAGTGGAGATTCGTCCTCAGGTCTTAGAGTGCGATGTGGTGCGTTTCCAGAACAACAAAGAGAAATGGGTCGCCTTCGTCGGATTGCTCGACGGCTATCCTTACGAGATATTCACGGGCTTACAGGATGACGAGGAGGGTATCGTCCTGCCCAAGACGGTCACCCATGGTAAGATCATCAAGCAGGTGAATCCTGATGGCACCAAGCGTTATGACTTCCAGTTTGAGAACAAGCGGGGTTATAAGACCACAGTGGAGGGACTCTCGGAGAAGTTCAACCCAGAGTATTGGAACTATGCGAAGTTGATCAGTGGCGTGTTGCGTTACCGCATGCCTTTGGAGCATGTCATCCGTCTGGTAGGCTCCTTGTCTCTTAAAGACGAGAGTATCAATACTTGGAAGGTGGGTGTGGAGCGTGCCCTGAAGAAATACCTGCCAGGCAATAACGACGAGCAGGAGGAGTCACAAGAGTAGGCAATGATGCGAGTAGAGTCAGGATATGTCTTTTTGAAGGATGTCCGCTTTCATGCCTTCCATGGGGTGATGCCCCAGGAGAGGACTGTGGGTGCCGACTTCCTTGTGTCGCTCCGCATAGGTTACGACCTCTCGAAGGCGATGGCTTCTGACGAGGTGGAGGATACCCTCAACTATGCGGAGGTCTACCAACTCGTGCGACAGGAGATGGAGCAGCCTTCCGCCTTGCTGGAGCATGTGGCGGGACGTATCGTGAGGACCCTTCTCGAGCGTTTCCCGATGGTGACAAGTGTAGACCTCCAACTCATGAAACAGAATCCCCCTATGGGGGCCGACTGTAAGGGGGCTGGCGTGGAATTACATTTAATAAATGATAAAACTGACGGATAAGTGCCAGTTTTTGCGGGAAAATAACTAATTTTGCACCCTTGAAAACGTAGATATGAAGAATAGGATACTAGTTCTGATATGGATAACGGTGGGGTTTGTAGTGGCTGCGACTGCTGCAAACAAGAAGTTCACACTGGTTATCGACGCAGGTCATGGCGGACATGACGCAGGTGCTCTGGGGGCTTTTTCCAAGGAGAAGAATATTAACCTAAACGTGGCTCTTGCCTTCGGACGCTATGTCGAGAACAACTGCCCTGACGTGAAAGTGATCTATACCCGCAAGACGGATGTCTTTATTCCCTTGCATACCCGTGCCGACATCGCCAATAAGAACAAGGCGGACCTCTTTATCTCCATCCATACGAACGCAGTGCCTCGAGGCAGGGTGGCTCGTGGCATGGAGACCTACACACTGGGAATGCACCGTGCCGCCACCAATCTGGATGTGGCAAAGCGTGAGAACTCCGTCATTCTCATAGAGAAAGACTACAAACAGCGTTACGAGGGCTTTGATCCCAACTCCAGTGAGAGTTATATCATGTTTGAGTTCATGCAGGACAAGAACATGGCACAGAGTGTGGAACTGGCACGTTTCGTGCAGAAAAGAGCCTGTGCGGCAGCCAATCGTCCAGACAAAGGAGTGAAGCAGGCTGGTTTCCTGGTGTTGCGTGAGACCTCCATGCCCAGTTGTCTGATAGAGTTAGGTTTCATCACGACCTCGGATGAGGAGCAGATGTTGAACAGTTCCAATGGTATCGACCGTCTGGGCTATGGCATCTATCAGGCTTTTCTGGACTACAAGCGGAAGTATGACTCCAATATCACGGTACCTTATCAGGCAGAGCAGAAGCAGGATTATCAGATTCCTTCCATAGTGCCGCAAGAGGAAAAGCAGGAAGAGCCCGTCGCTGCTGCTCCAGAGAAAGCGCAGCAGGAGCCAGTGGCTCCAGAGAGTAAGGTGGAGGAGGTCAAGGAGCCGACAGACTCCGCTTTGGTGTTCAAGGTGCAGATTATGGCAAGCGCCTCTCGCCAGAAGGTCAGCAAGTCGAAGTTGAACGGACAGCCTGCCGCCCAGTGCTACGAGGAGGGAGGCTTCTATAAATATACGGTAGGAGCGTCTACCGACTATGATGAGATTGCCAAGGTGCGTGAGAGTCTGGTGGCGAATTTCCCAGAGGCTTTTATCATCGCGTTCAGAGGTGACAAGAAAGTGGATACCCGTGCGGCTATCCGTGAGTTCAGAGCAAATAAGAATAAACGATAACACATGAAGAAGTTCTTTACAAAAGAGATACAGATAGCCTTGGTCGCTATCGTGGCGTTGGTAGTGCTTTATTTCGGCTTGAATTTCCTGAAGGGGCTGAGTATTTTCTCGAATTCCAACAACTACTGTGTGGCATTCGATGATGTCAGTGGACTGGCAGCATCCTCGCCTGTCTATGCCAATGGCTATAAGGTGGGTGTCGTCGAGCGTATCGAGTATGACTATGAGCGTCCTAATAAGATTATCGCCATCATGGGACTCGACAAGCAGATGCGGGTGCCTGTAGGCTCTCATGCGGAACTTGCCAGTGACTTGCTGGGTAATATCAAGATCAACTTGGTATTGTCGGACAATCCGCTGAGTTTTGTCGCTGTGGGTGACACCATTGTGGGGAAAATCGAGGAGGGCATCATGAGTAAGGTAGGCGAGATGGTTCCTGCCATTGAGGCGATGATGCCTAAACTCGACTCCATCCTGACCAGTCTGAACCTGTTGCTTGCTGATCCTGCGCTTCGTAACACGTTGCATAACGTAGAGGGAATGACGGCAAACCTTCAGCAGACGAGTGTCGACCTGCGTACCCTGTCGGCAAGTCTGGGGCGTGATGTCCCCTCGATGCTGAGGAAAGCGGATGGTGTGCTGGATAATACCCAGCAGTTGACGGCTAACCTGTCGTCCATCGATGTTGCCACGATGCAGGCGAATGTCAACAAGACGTTGGCGAATGTGGAGGAGATGACCCAGAAACTCAACAGCAACGAGGGCACGTTGGGACTTCTGATGCGTGACGCTTCCCTCTATAACCACTTGAGTGCCACAGCCGCCGATGCTGACTCTCTGATGAGAGATTTGAAACAGCATCCAAAACGCTATGTTCACTTCTCGGTTTTTGGTAAAAAAGACAAATAAAATTATTCGTAATTTTTATTTTGTCTAAATAATAAGAGAGGGTCAAAGAAGTTTCAACGTATCATTCGGAACTGCTTGATAATAGCAACGTTTGGAGTTTTGAAATAAACGAAGACCGCACATCCCATGTCGGGTGTGCGGTTTTTGGTAAGTCTTTGAAAAGCAGAAACTTGTGATTTTGCAAATGGAAAAAGTCTTCATTCCTGCCGTGTATCCTCTAAACACCGATAGATTAGTAAGTTACGACGGGTTGTATATTTTTTGTGAATAAATACGTATTTGCATATTTCAAAAAAAAGTACGAACTTTGCAATCGAAAACGAAAACTATATTCTTTAACAAGATTAGTTTATTAATAATTAAATAAGTATAACGCCGCATGGGAAAAACTCCAAAGGCGCTTTGGGACGACTGCCTTCATCTGATTAAGGAGAACGTTACAGAGCAGCAATACAAGACCTGGTTCGCGCCTATCGTGTTCGAGAAATACGATACGGAAAGCCAGATGCTTCTCATACAAGTACCGAGCAGGTATGTGTATGAGTATTTGGAGCAATACTATGTGACCTTATTAAGTAAGGTGTTGCGCCGTTGCTTTGGCGCAAATGTCGAACTTCGCTATCGTATCGTGGTCGACAAAGCGCACAAACTGACTGTCGAGGAGGAGGGTAGTGAGCCTGTCAATATCGATCAGCCACAGCCTACCACTCGTGGCAACAAGGCGCCTACGACTTTGGATGCTGCCGTTCCTCAGGACTTGAATCCGCAGTTGGATGTGCACAAGACTTTCCAGACCTTCATCGAGGGCGACAGCAATAAGTTGCCACGTACCGTGGGACTCTCTATCGCTGAGCATCCTGGCAAGTCGACTTTCAACCCCTTCTTTGTCTATGGACCCTCTGGTTGTGGTAAGACCCACCTTATTAATGCTATTGGTGTGAAATGCAAGGAGATGTATTCTACGAAGCGAGTGCTGTATGTCTCCGCGCGTCTCTTCCAAGTGCAGTTTACGGATGCCACACGTCAGAATACCGTCAATGACTTTATCCGCTTCTATCAGACCATTGATGTCTTGATCGTGGACGACATACAGGAGTGGGCTACGTCACCCAAGACGCTGGACACTTTCTTCCACATCTTCAACCATCTGTTCCGCAATGGCAAGCAGATCATTCTGGCAAGCGATCGTCCCCCTGTCGATTTGCAGGGTATGAAGGACCGTCTGCTGACACGCTTCGCCTGTGGACTGATTGCGGAGTTGGAGAAGCCCAACATGCAGTTGTGTGTTGATATCCTGCATGCCAAGTGCAAGCGGGACGGCTTGCAGATCCCAGAGGATGTCATCCAGTTCATCGCTGAGACGGCAAACGGCTCTGTACGTGACTTGGAGGGAGTGGTCAACTCGCTGATGGCTTACTCGATAGTCTATAACAGCAATGTCGATATGCGTCTTGCGGAGCGTGTCATCAAGCGTGCTGTCAAGGTCGACAACCATCCTCTTACTGTCGACGACATCCTGGAGCGTGTCTGCGACCACTATAATGTATCGCAGCAGAACGTGTTCAGCAAGTCTCGCAAGCGTGACTATGTCATCGTTCGTCAGGTGTCGATGTATCTTGCTCAGAAGTATACGAAGATGCCAGCGTCACGTATCGGACAGTTGATAGGAGGGCGTGACCACTCGACCGTTATCCATAGTTGCACGGCTGTCGAGCAGCGTCTGAAGGTCGACAAGTCGTTCTCCGCGGAGTTGAGTAGTATTGAGAATTCTTTTAAGTTAAAACAATAGTGAATAATATGTGAGAAAGGGCGACGTTGATGTCGCCCTTTCTTTATCTTAGGATGATGCCCCCATTGGGTTGTATCACCACTTTCGCTTGTCCTTTCTTGTCGACCTTCAGGGTCTTGAGTTCTCCATAGCCCTTCACGTTGTCAGTATAGTAACTGACGGTCTTGCCTGCCAGCATGGGGAGTTGCAGTGTCAGTCTCTTTATAGCCTTCTCCCCGTTCAGTCCTGCGATATACCATTGGTTGCCATGGCGACGAGCCAGCACGACATACTTGCCTGGGTAGCCGTCGATGAGTCTTGTCTCATCCCATGTGGTGGGCAGTGACTTCATCAGGTCCAGTTCCACCTTGGGCAGTTCCTTGAGGTTGTTGGGCTGGATTGCCATACACTGGACGGAGGTCTGGACGGTGATGGCAGAGGCGATCTCAAACATATCCGTTGTCTTACGAGGATGACGGCTCTTGTTGTCCTTGCTCATGAAGCGGTTCATGATGGTGCCTCCCCAGTCCATCGAGGCAACGGCGTTGCGGCAGAAGGGATGCAGGGTGAGGTCGAAAGGCTCGCGAATGGCGGCATTCGGGTCGAAGAACACATTCTCAGAGGCGAGCACAGCCTCACTTGCCACGTAGTTGGGATACAGGCGCTCCCATCCCCTGGGCAGTGTGCAGCCATGGAAGACGCACTGCAAGCCGTATTTGTTGGCGTCGCTGAGGATGTCCTCATAGAGTTGGAGGGTCTGTTGCTTGTCGCCTCCGAAGAAGTCCACCTTGATACCTTTCACGCCAATGCTCTTCATCCAAGCCATCTCACGCTCTCGTGCGATATTCGTGTTCATGCAGTCGAAAGGACCTTGTGGGGCGTTGTTGGCATGTCCGTTGGAGTTATACCATAGCAGCAAACTAACCCCCTTCGACTGGGCGTATCTCGAGAGGTCGGCGATCTTGTCACGTCCGATATTCGTGTCCCACCAGGCATCCACCAGACAGTACTCATAGCCCATCTTCGCGGCAAGGTCGATGAACGTCACCTGGTCGTCGTAGTTGCAACTCTCATCCTGCCAGATGAGCCAACTCCACGTGTAGCGTCCTGGTTGATACTCCTGAGAAGGCTCGTATAGTGGTGTCAACGGGTCGAATGGGATGGTCGTCTCGACGATGGGTTTGAGGGTCTTTCCGACGGTGATGGTGCGCCATGGGGTACTTGCTGGCAGGGCGATACTTGCTGAGGTGGAGCCGATTCCGTTGTTCTCCTCCTTCATGGGGTAGGCGATGGTATAGCCGTTCTCCTCGTCGTAGTCGCTGAGGTGGGAGCCCACGTATGCTGAGGTCACCCCCGTCTCGCTGATCAGCACCCAGCCCTTGTTGCCTACATGGAAGAGGGCAGGGAACACGTAGCCGTGACCGTATAGCGATTTCTGCACCATGGGGGCGTCAGCAGAGTAAACTTCCTCGTAACTGGGTTTCGTCTGTGCGAAGCCGATCATCGCGTCGCTCTGCGGGGAGAGGAATGCCGTTGTCTCGTCAGGAAGTCGGAAAGAGGTCTCCTCCTCCTCGATGACGATGCTCCTGGTGTCATTACGCCATTGGCGCAGCAGGGTATACTGGAAGGCGATGTCGTTGTTGGCGACGAGGAAAGTCACCACCAGTTGCTGTCCATGCTCGTTCTTCAGCGTCATGTCGAGGCGGTTCGCCTTGAAGTCGACATGCGAGGTCTTGGTGCGTGAGATGTCGTAATGCTTCTCCACAGCCTCCTCCTTGTCGCTCATGTAGGAGAGTCCTTTCGTGTAGTCGCCGAAACTCGACCTCAGTCCCAGTCTCGACGGCTTCAGCATCTCCACTCCGTCATAGGTCACGCCATAGGTGGCGATACCGTTCTCCACACTCACCTTCACGGCAAGTCTGCCGTCAGGTGACTTCACTTCCTTCTGTTCTGCCATCATCATCAATGGACAGAGTAATGTCAGTAATAATAGTCTTGTTCTCATATCTTAACCTTTTCTGATTGTTCCACCACGTCGTGACTGCTTGTATTTGTTGCTCTCGGCATCGTAGGTTCCCTGCTCCACTAACTCACAGTTGTTGGTGAAGGCACGTACGATACGACCACTGCCAGACTTCGAGCGATGACCTTCTGGGGTGTACTTGCATACAATCTCCTTGACGTGCGTGTCGACCCTGAAGTCCTTAGGGTTATCCACACAGACACTCTTGATGCTCAAGTAGAACTTGCCCAGTTCGTCAAGGTTGACCACCAGCCCGTCTTTCAGTCCTCGTTCTACGATTTCCTTAAGTTCGGTGATTACAGCACGTACATCGCTTCTTCTCAAAGAGCATGCAGCCTCTATCTGCTCCTCAATCTCTTCCATAGTCAACTCACCTTGTTTGACGGCATGCGCATACCATTTGTCTTGCGTTTTACTGCCTTTGATATTACTCCTTTGAAGCATGTAATGTATAGCCATAATTGTTATTGGTTTGGTTTATAGGCGACAAAGATACGAATAATTCTTGATATCTCCAATCCTTCTATAGGCAAAATGTTACTTCTGTTATTGCAATTTAACTTAAATTGCTTTTCAATCTAATCTAAATTGCTCAGCAATCCAATCTAAATTGTCGTGCAATTTAATCTAAATTGCAATCACTCCCTTGACTTGTAACACTATCTGCACTGCTATTTATCAGGTGTCGCACATACTTTTTTCACGATTGTGACTTGTAGTTTCAAAATTAATTCGTATCTTTGCAATCAAAGAGAAAAAGGTATGCTTAATAGGAAAGGTGTTATCACTAAGTTACAGTCATCACGTCTGTTCTTGAACGAGCGCTATGGTGTTAGTTCAATGCTGTTGTTTGGCTCGCTGGCAAGAAATGAGCAGCGAGAGAATAGTGATGTTGATGTATGTGTTGAAATGCCCCCAAACCTTTTCCGTCAGGCGGGAGTGAAGGCTTATCTGCAAGAACTGTTGGGGTGTGATGTTGATGTTGTGAGGATGAGAGAGCAAATGAATCCAGTATTCAAAAATCAGATATTGAAGTATGGAGTTAGAGTCTACTGACAAAATAGTTATTGTCTACGAAACGCTCAAGAATATTGAGACGGCTATTTTACGAATTCAAGAACGTACAAAAGAAATCAAGTCAGTTGATGATTTTCTTTTTTCGCCGGCAGGTATGGAAAAGTTGGATGCAACTTGTATGGTTTTACTTGCAATCGGGGAGAGTGTCAAGGCGCTTGATAAGTATACAGACAGGCAACTCCTTCCAACTTATCCAACTATTGATTGGAAAGGAATTATGGGTGTAAGAGACATTATTGCACATCATTATTTCGAAGTTGACCCAGATGCCGTTTTTGATATCATACAAAATGATATTGAGCCATTGAAAGCGGCTATTGAGTATTTCAAGAAACAATTTTCCTCAGATAATAAATAAATGTGTTGAACCTTTAAAACTTAAATTGCCTATGGGCTGAGATAGATAATAAAGACATATAGGAAAGAAGCGTTAGCTTTTAGTTCTTGTCTCTGATAATTGGGGAATTTGAAGATGTACACAAGAGTGAAGTTAATGCTCATGCCGAAGGGCGTGGGCTTTTACTCGTTCAAGTGTACATAGGTTTCCCCAATACCTCAGAGACTTAGACGAAGCAAATAGTCCACGTTTTCTTTCTGTCTTAACCAACCTTTGGACTTAATGTATTCTTATTACAATAAAATATAAATTATGACCTATAATCTTGTTGCGAGATATATAAAGAAATATGGTGCCTTACCTTTTGGAACAGAGGTGCCATTTATAACCAAGAAATATCCAGGTGCGTTGCATCTTAATGTTAGGAATTTTGAAGAAGAAGTTGGAGATGCGTTCTTGAGACTTTATGGTATAGATATCCGCCATGATATCAAAATTGACGGTGCGGCAATTGTTGAGATTATTGACCCTAACAAGAAAACGAGAGCATCAAATACTTCCGTAGTGCGTTCAAAAACAAAGAGCCATTCCAAGAAATGGGGTAATCTTTCAACCTTTGGAAAATTCTTTCGTTTATTAAAATGGATTCTATATGCACTTTTACTTTTTCTTATGTTTGTTGGCATTTTAGTGGCATATCATGCAATTAAAGAAGCAGGATAAATGGACATAAGAGCAGAAGAAAACAAGTTATTTCAAAAATGGATTGATAACACCCATGTAGAAGACTTTGTCTTTGACGGTGTTGTCAATCCTAGTGAATGGTATGAAATGCCCATTCGTATAGTCTTCCTCCTGAAAGAAACAAATGGATTTCGTGATGATTTAAGAGTTTTCCTTGATTCTGGAGGACGCTGGATGACATGGAATAATGTCGCCCGTTGGACATATGCATTGCGTCAAATGTATATAAAAGATGTTAATCCTCAATGGGAGTCAGTAAATAGAATTAATAAGGAAAAGCGAAAGTATAATTTGCGAAAAGTCGCAGTTATTAATGTGAAGAAACAGATGGGAGGAACGACTACTAATACAGTTAAACTTATAGAGATTTTTAGAAAGTATAATAAAGAGTTCTTTGTGGAGCAGTTAAATATGTTGGGGCATATAGATTTTCTTATATGCTGTGGGAAAGGAGTGGCAACATGTGTAGAAGAAAGTGTAAACGAAGAATTATTATGGAAAAGGATACGTTCAGGTGTTCGAAGAGCCACAACTCTTAAAGGGACTGTGGTGGTAGATTTCTTTCATCCTCAAAGTCGGTATAGAAGTAAGGAGTTATTCCTTTTGTTTTGTGAAGCAGTCTCTCCAAAGTACGCTTGACCAATCAACTTGTTGAAGGAACTCGTCCACAAGTTTGGGTGGGCTTGTGTGTTTTAGAAAAAATAATCGCTTCCAGTCTCATAAGATGGAAGCGATTGTTGTTTTATCGGGATTCTGTTTCTTACAACAGATTGTCCTTCTCGATATCCTTGAAGTACTTGTAGGTGGCGACCTTCATAACGGTTTAATCATGGACATCCATTTGCCAATCCATCCTGCTAAAGGCGAGGGACTGCTAAGTAGTCCGTTGTTGTACTGAAGGTTCAGCATGGAGAAGCGCATGCGATAGCGGGGTGAGTATTTCTTAGCGTAGACAGAGAGGCTGTTGCCGCTGATGTTTTCTTCTGCCTTTATTTCAATAGGAATAATCTCGTCGTTCCATTGTATGACGAATTCTACTTCCGCAGTTCCAGGAGATGTCCAATAGCAAGGTGTTTGACTATCCGTCAGGGGTATGATGGATTGTAAGACAGCATTTTCAGCCATTGCTCCCTTAAATTCTGTATAGTTGGCAATAGGGTCTGTTACCACGGTCGCAGGCAGATGAGCAAGGCGTCGGAGCAGTCCGCAGTCGCAGGAATAAACTTTAAAAGCGTCAGTCTCCTCATAGGCGGAAAGTGGCATGCCAGGCTTACTGATGTTAAATACTCGATATATCATCCCCGCATCCTCAAGCCACATCAGGGCGTCCTCATAGTCTTTTGAGCGTGCTCCACTCTTAATAACCTTATAGATAAATTTACGGTTCTCTTTTGACAGTTGGGCTGGCAGAGAGTGCCAGATGGCATGAATACGTGGGATCTCTCGTGGTTCGGCATATTTGGAGAAGTCCAGTTCGTAAAGATCGAGGATATCTTGGAGTACAGACTCAACGACACCAACACCTTGGTTCTCAAGTAAGGCTGTCACTGCTTCTGGCATACCTCCAGAAACCTGATAACGGCGATACTCTGTTCGTAACTTGTTCAAGATAATCTCTGGCAGGTGGTGTATCTCATCCAATGCCTCTATATACTCATAAGTACGTGTGTCACTTGCACGCAGAAATTCCCTGAAAGTAACAGGAAACATGTTGATGATACTCACCTTTCCTACTGGTACCGTCATCTTACGCTTCTTAACGGCTACCCCTAAGAGAGATCCAGCGGCAATAATGTGATACTGGGGGGCTTCCTCACAAAAATATTTAAGACTGTTAAGTGCCTCCTCGCACTCTTGTATCTCGTCAAAAATCATCAAGGTCTCTCCAGCAATGATAGGTTGCTCTTGGTAAAGCGTCAGTTCCTTAATCAGGCGTATAGGGTCTTTGGTCGTTTGAAATACTGACTTTAATTCTGGTTGCCTATCAAAGTCAAACTTAACACAATATTTGAAGCATTCTTGTCCGAATGTTTCCATTGCCCACGTCTTGCCAATCTGGCGAGCACCTTTCAGCAGGATAGGCTTCCTGTTAGGAGTGTCTTTCCATGCTTTAAACTGGTTGATGATATCTCTTTCTATCCTCATAATCTACATTGGAAAGTTCGTTTTTGTGTAGTTTTAATACACTTTTCCTAACTTTCTGATGCAAAATTACGAATTTATTTTGAATTGGCAAAGGAAAAGAATAAAAAACTTCCAACCCAAAACAGGTTGGAAGTTTTATGTATTGGGGAGAGGGACTTACAACAGATTGTCCTTCTCGATATCCTTGAAGTACTTGTAGGTGGCGACCTTCAACTCGTCAGTGGCGGGCTCATCGGCGACGATGATGCCATGCTGGTGCATCTGGAGCGCTGAGATGGTCCACTCGTGGGTGACAGCACCCTCGATGGCAGCCTTCAGGGCGCGAGCCTTATGGTGTCCGTTGACGAGGATCATCACCTCGCGGGCATCCATCACCGTACCCACACCAACGGTCAGGGCAAGTTTAGGCACCTTGTTCACGTCGTTGTCGAAGAAACGGCTGTTGGCGATGATGGTGTCTGTCGTCAGCGTCTTCACACGGGTGCGACTGGTCAGTGAGGAATAAGGCTCGTTGAAAGCGATATGTCCGTCAGGACCGATACCTCCGATAAAGAGGTCGATGCCGCCAGCCTCACGGATCATCTCCTCGTAGTGGGCGCACTCAGCGGCGAGGTCCTTGGCATTGCCGTTGAGGATATGGATGTTCTCCTTGGGGCAGTCGATATGGTCGAACAGGTTGCGAGCCATGAAGGAGTGGTAACTCTCAGGATGGTCCTCAGGAAGGTTGACATACTCGTCCATGTTGAACGTCAGCACGTTCTTGAAAGACACACGACCCTCTTTGTTTGCCTTTACCAGACAGGCATACATGCCCTCAGGTGAAGAGCCAGTAGGTAATCCTAGTACAAATGGTTTTTCCTTGGTAGGCTGGAAGGCATTGATTCGCTCAATGACATGCTCTGCGGCCCATTGTGACATCTTCTGATAGTCAGATTCGATAATTACTCTCATAAGTTTAAAAATTTAAGTTGTGTCTGTTTTATGGGGCAAAGATAATATTTTTTACACAAAAAAGAGCATGAAGTCACCGTTTTTTTACAAAATGCACCGCTAATTCAGAATTTTGTAGTACCTTTGCCACATATTATATAATAAAACGAATGAAAGAATTTGTGATTTCCGAAGTCAAGGCAGAGACCGCTGTGCTGGTGGGACTCATCACGCAAGAGCAGGACGAGGCGAAGACGAAGGAATATCTCGACGAGTTGGAGTTCCTTGCCGATACCGCTGGTGCTGTGACGGTGAAGCGTTTCACGCAGCGAGTGCAGGGTCCCAGTCAGGTGACCTACGTGGGTAAGGGAAAACTCGAGGAGATCAGACAATATATCAAGATGCAGGAAGAGGCCTACGAGGAGTGGCTCGAAGGGAATCGGAGGTACGGGAGGACGGAGGTGCGGGAGTACGAGAATACCTCTGCCAATGAAAGTAATCTCGCACCTTCGCACTCCCATACCCCCGTACCCCCTCAGCCTGTGGGCATGGTCATCTTCGACGATGAGTTGTCGGCAAAGCAGATCCGTAATATCGAGGCGGAGTTGAAGGTGAAGATACTCGATCGCACCTCCCTCATCCTCGACATCTTCGCCATGCGAGCCCAGACAGCCGAGGCGAAGACCCAGGTGGAACTGGCGCAGTATCGCTATATGCTGCCCCGTCTGCAACGCCTGTGGACCCACTTGGAGCGTCAGGGTGGCGGCTCTGGCTCTGGTGGCGGAAAGGGTAGCGTGGGACTGCGTGGTCCTGGTGAGACCCAGTTGGAGATGGACCGTCGTATCATCCTCCATCGTATCACGTTGCTGAAAGAGCGACTCTTGGAGATCGACAGGCAGAAGACCACCCAGCGCAAGAACCGCGGGCGTTTGATCCGTGTCGCCCTCGTGGGCTATACCAATGTGGGCAAGTCGACGATGATGAACCTGCTTGCCAAGAGTGATGTCTTTGCTGAGAACAAACTCTTCGCCACCCTCGATACGACCGTCCGTAAGATGGTCATCGACAACCTGCCGTTCCTCCTTGCCGATACGGTTGGCTTTATCCGTAAGTTGCCCACCGACCTGGTGGACTCCTTCAAGTCGACCCTCGACGAGGTGAGGGAGGCAGACCTGCTGGTGCATGTGGTGGATATCTCGCATCCCGACTTCGAGGAGCAGATCAAGGTGGTGGAGAAGACCCTCGCTGACCTTGGCTGTGCCGACAAGCCCTCGATGCTGGTGTTCAACAAGATAGACGCCTATACGTGGACCCCTCAGGACGAGGATGACTTGACAGCGCCCACGAAAGAGAATATCTCGCTCGACGAACTCAAGAAGACGTGGATGGCGAAGATGCAGGGCGACTGCCTCTTCATCTCCGCCAAGAGGAAAGAGAACATCGACGAACTGCGGGAGGTGCTCTATCAGAAGGTGCGCGAACTCCATGTGCAGAAATATCCCTATAATGATTTCCTGTACACCGTTGACGAATAACCAAACTTACACAAAATAACTTATGAGAGATTACAGACAACTAACACAGGAGGAAATTGAGGTGCTCGAGCGCAATAGTTGCTGGGCAGAGGACTGGAACCGCGTGATGGTGGCAGAGGACTTTAAGCCCTATGGCTTCCATCGTGTCGTGTTCTATGGCGACATCCGTTTAGGTTCCTTCGACAAGCAGGTGGAGGTGACCAAAGGCTTCACCAAACACGCTGGTATCAATGATGCCACCTTGCGTAATGTGACAGTGGGTAACGACTGTCTGATAGAGAAGATCGGCAACTTCATCAACAACTATACGATAGGTGACGACTGCTATATCTCCAATATCTCGACGATGGAGACGACAGAGGGCGCCACCTATGGAGAGGGTCATCTGGTGTCTGTGCTGAACGAGATGGGTGACGGTAACGTCATCCTCTTCCACGACCTCAACTCCCAACTCGCCGCCTTGATGGTGAAGCACCTCAAGGATAAGGTGCTGAAAGACAATATCACCCGTCTGATTAATGAGGAGATACGCTTCACGTTGCCAGAGCGCGGTACGATAGGTAATGGCGTGAAGATTATCAATACCAAGGAGATTACCAATACCGTCATCAAAGACGACTGTGAGGTGAATGGCGCGGCTCGCTTGAGCGACTGTACCATCATGTCGTCGAAGGATGCCTCTGTCTATATCGGCACGGGTGTCATCTGTGAGAACTCCATCATCTCCAACGGTTGCTCTATCACGAACTCTGTGAAGATGCAGGACTGCTTCGTGGGCGAGGCTTGTCAGATCACCAACGGCTTCACGGCAGAGGCGAGTGTGTTCTTCGCCAACTCGTTCATGGCGAATGGTGAGGCATGTGCCGCCTTCTGCGGACCCTTCTCCGCCTCGCATCATAAGTCGAGTCTGCTGATTGGTGGTGAGTTCTCGTTCTATAATGCGGGGTCGAACACCAACTTCTCGAACCATGCTTATAAGATGGGACCGATGCACTATGGTGTGTTGGAGCGTGGCTCGAAGACGGCAAGTGGCGCCTATGTGCTGATGCCTGCGAAGATCGGCGCCTTCTCCGTCTGCTTCGGTAAACTGATGAACCATCCTGACATGCGCTGTCTGCCCTTCGCCTATCTGATGGCATACGGTGAGACGATGTATATCGTGCCAGGACGTAATATCACGACGGTAGGACTCTATCGTGACATCAAGAAATGGCCTAAGCGTGACAAGCGTGCGGCATCTTCCCGTAAGAGTATCATCAACTTCGACTGGCTGTCGCCTTTCACCGTGGGTGAGATCGTGCAGGGTAAGAGAATCCTGGAGGCATTGCGCCAGGCTGGTGGTGATAACGTGTCGTCCTATAACTACCACGAATATATCATCAACGCTACCTCGCTCCGCAAAGGTATCAAATACTATGATATCGCCCTGCGCATCTATATGGGTGCCGTCTTGAAGCGTGCTGTCAAGGGAGGTTTCCTTGGAAAGCCGACTTCTGATATCGGACTGGGTGACTGGAACGACCTCTCTGGTCTGTTGCTGCCCGCCTCTGAGGAGCAACGCCTGATCGACGACATCAAGAGCGGTAACATCGAGAGTGTGAAGGACATCTTGAACCGCTTCAAGGAGATTGACAAGCACTATCGGGAGTACCAGTGGACATGGACCTATCGCATGATTCTCGACTACTACGGACTGGACGAGTTGACGGAGTCTGCCATGCAGCGTATCCGTGAGGACTATGTTCGCGCCCGTCGTGCCTGGATCGCAGAGATTCGCAAAGATGCCGAGAAGGAGTTTGCCATGGGTGATGTCGAGCAGGATGTGTTCGACGACTTCATCTCGAAATTAGATCACGAAATAGATTATGAGGACTAATTTAAAGGTAAAAAAGTAAAAAGGTAAAAAAGTAAAAAGGTAAAAAAGTAAAATATATTTGAATGGAACAGAACGTAATTTATAGGCTAAGCAAAAACTTCGCATTAAGAATGCGGAAATTATATTTATGCCTTACAGACGAAAGGCAAGAATATGTGATGTCTAAACAACTTTATCGTTCTGGGACTAGCATTGGTGCTAACGTAGCAGAGAGTATTTATGCGCAGAGTGATGCAGATTATATTAATAAATTGAGAATATCTCTTAAAGAAGCAAGTGAGTCAAGATATTGGCTCGAATTACTGTTAGAATCAGAATTGCTAAAACAGCAAGAATACGATTCTTTATCGAATGATATAAATATCATTATTGGGACATTAGTAAACATCATTAACAAATTTGGGAAGAAATGAAAATCATGAAACATCTGGTTGTTTTACTTTTTTACCTTTTTACTTTTTTACCTTTACTGTCTCATAATTATGAGACAGTTGAGGGCGACCTGACAAAGACTCGCATCTATACGTTAGACAACGGATTGAAGGTCTATCTCTCCGTCAACAAGGAGAAACCCCGTATCCAGACCTATATCGCTGTGCGTACAGGTTCGAAGAACGACCCTGCGGAGACGACGGGACTTGCCCACTATCTGGAGCATTTGATGTTCAAAGGGACGAAGTTGTTTGGAACGAACAACCCTGAGGCAGAGGCTCCCTTGCTGGATGAGATTACAGACCGTTATGAGAAATACCGTAAGTTGACTGACCCAGTGGAGCGCAAGCAAGCCTATCATGAGATAGACAGCGTGAGTCAACTTGCCGCCCAGTATTTTATTCCTAACGAGTATGACAAACTGATGGCTGCAATCGGTGCGCAGGGAACGAATGCCTATACCTCCAATGATGTCACCTGCTATACAGAGGATATCCCATCGAACGAGATTGAGAATTGGGCGAAGATACAGGCAGACCGTTTCCAGCACATGGTGATACGTGGCTTCCATACGGAGTTGGAGGCTGTCTATGAGGAGTATAATATCGGACTGTCTTCTGACATGCGTAAACTCTTTGCCACTGGTAGTAAGATGTTGTGGCCCAACCACCCCTATGGTACCCAGACGACGATTGGCACGCAGGAGCATCTGAAGAACCCGTCTATCGTCAATATCAAGAACTATTTCAATAAGTGGTATGTGCCTAATAATGTCGCTATCTGCATGGCGGGTGACTTTGACCCAGACCAGGCTATTGCTATCATAGACAAGTATTTCGCAGACTGGAAGCCGAGTGCCGATGTGCGTCAGCCTGTGTTTGCTCCACTGCCCCCGCTGACCTCTCCGAAGGACACGACTATCGTAGGTCAGGAGGCAGAGCAGATATGGGTGGCATGGCGTGCCAAGCAGGCTAACGACTTGCAGGCTGACACACTGGATTTGATGGAGGATGTGCTGAGTAACGGTCGTGCGGGTCTCTTCGACCTCGACCTGAACCAGACTATGAAGGTACAGCGTGCCGGCGCAGGTTCGGAACTGATGCATGACCACGGCGGTTTCCTGCTGATGGGTAGTCCTAAGCAGGGACAGAGCCTTGATGAGGTGAAGACGCTGATGATGGGTGAGATCGATAAGTTGAAGAAGGGCGACTTCCCTGATAATCTGCTGCCCAGTATCATCAACAACAAGAAGCGCCAGTACTATCAGCAGTTGGAGGATAATAGCAGTCGTGCGGATATGTTTGTCGATGCCTTTATCAATGAGGTGGAATGGGAACAGGAGGTTGGCAAGATTGACCGTATCTCGAAGATTACCAAGCAGGAGATTGTAGATTTCGCCAATAAGTTCTTTACTGACGGCTATATCGTGGTGTATAAGAAACAGGGCATCGACACCTTACAGAAGAAAATCGACAAGCCTGCCATCACGCCGATTCCCGCTAACCGTGATATGAAGAGTGCCTTTGTGCAGGCAGTCCAAGACGCAAAAGTAGAGCCTATCCAACCTAAGTTCGTTGACTTCAAGAAAGACCTTACTTTCGCTGAGACCAAGAACAAGTTACCCATGCTCTATGTGAAGAATAATGAGAATGGACTGTTCCAGTTGAATTATCGTTTTGACTTTGGGCGTAAGGCAGACAATCGCTATAGTGTTGTCTCGGATTACGTGGAGTATCTGGGCACTGATAAGTATACGGCTTCTGAGTTGAAGCAGAAATTCTATGAGTTAGGATGTGACTTATGGCTGGGTGAAGGTAGCGACTATATCAATATCCGTTTGTCAGGCTTGAGTGAGAATATGAAGGCTGCTCTGGAGTTGACAGAAGAACTGCTCCAGAATGCAAGAGTTGACAGGGAGGCATACAGGCTGCTCGTGGATCAGACTTTGAAGCATCGTAACGACATGAAGAAAAACCAGCGTTTTTATTTCAATCAACTCTACAACTATGGTGTCTTTGGTGCCCGTAATTTCTATAGTGATGTGCTGAGTGAGCAGCAGTTGAGGGACACAGACCCACAGGTGTTTGTCGACCTGTTGAAGGGACTTACCAGTATGAGGCACACGGTAGAATATTATGGACCGCTGGGCGTGAAGGAGGCTTCTGCGCTTATTGGTAAGGTACATAAGACTCCCAAGCAGTTGAAGGACGTACCTCAGAATAGGGAGTATGAGCGAATGCTTGCCAATAAGGATGAGGTATGGATAGCACCTTATGACGCGAAGAATATCTACATGCGTATGCTTCACGATGAGCATCGTCCGTGGAATGTTGATGAGACAGCGGTGCAGTCACTCTTCAACGAGTACTTCGGAGGTGGCATGAACGGGGTTGTGTTCCAAGAACTCCGTGAGGCACGTGGTCTTGCCTATAATGCCTCGGCATGGTATGCTCATCCGCAGAAGAAAGGTAATTACGAGAGTTATTTCACACATATCATCACCCAGAACGACAAGATGATGGACTGTGTGCGTGAGTTCCATCATATCCTCAATGAGTTCCCTGCCAGTGAGAATGCTTTCAAGATCGCAAAGGAAGGACTTTCCAAACAACTTGCCTCACTGCGTGTGACAAAGATGGGAATTATAGACAGATGGAGAAGTATGCAGGATATGGGACTTGACTATGACCTCAATGAGAAGATATATAATGACCTGGAGAAAGTCACCTTGCAGGACATTGTGAATTTTGAGAAGAACAATATGGCAAACAAGGCGTACCGCTATATGATCCTTGGCGATGAGAAGAGTCTCGATATGGAGAGTCTGGAGAAAATAGCACCAGTGCGTCGCCTGACAACGGAGGAAGTTTTTGGATATTAATAACTAAATAAATACAATTACTATGGCAACAACACCAGATTTCAAGTACGCCCCTATGTTCCAAGTGGGCAAAGACGACACAGAGTACAGACTCCTTTCAAAGGATGGCGTGACAACCGCAACGTTTGAGGGGAAGGAAATAGTGAAGGTCTCCAAGGAGGCTCTTACCTTACTCGCCCAGCAGGCTTTCCACGACGTGGAGTTCATGCTGCGCCGTGAGCATAACCTGCAAGTGGCAGCGATCCTAAACGATCCTGAGGCTTCAGAGAATGACAAATATGTCGCCTTGCAGTTCCTGCGTAATGCGGAGGTTGCCGCCAAGGGTATCCTCCCGTTCTGTCAGGACACGGGTACGGCGATTATCCATGGTGAGAAGGGACAGCAGATATGGACGGGTTTCGAGGACGAGGAGGCTCTCTCCCGTGGTGTCTATAACACCTTCACTCAGGATAACTTGCGCTATTCTCAGAATGCTCCGTTGAATATGTACGACGAGGTGAACACCCGTTGTAACCTGCCTGCCCAGATTGATATCGAGGCTACCGAGGGTGCGGAGTACCGTTTCGTGATGGTGGCTAAGGGTGGCGGCTCGGCTAACAAGACCTATTTCTATCCGATGACGAAGGCTACCATCCAGAACGAGGGTACCTTGCTGCCATTCTTAGTAGAGAAGATGAAGTCGTTGGGTACTGCCGCCTGTCCTCCATACCATATCGCCTTTGTGATAGGAGGAACCTCTGCAGAGAAGAACCTGTTGACAGTGAAACTCGCCTCTATCAAGTACTATGACAACCTGCCTACAACAGGTGATGAGACGGGACGTGCCTTCCGTGATATCGACTTGGAGAACAAACTTCTCGATGAGGCTCATAAGATTGGACTGGGTGCCCAGTTCGGCGGCAAGGCTCTTGCCCACGACATCCGTGTCATCCGTCTGCCTCGTCATGGCGCCTCTTGTCCTATCGGTATGGGTGTCAGTTGTTCTGCCGACCGTAATATCAAGGCGAAGATCAACCGTGACGGTATCTGGTTGGAGAAGATGGACAGTAACCCCGCTGAGTTGATCCCCGCTGAGTATGCGAAGGCAGGTGAGGGACAGAACACCATCGTTATCGACTTGAACGAGGGTATTGATGCCGTTCGTAAGGAACTGTCCAAGTATCCTGTCTCTACCCGTGTCAACCTGAAGGGTACTATCATCGTGGCTCGTGATATCGCTCATGCTAAACTGAAGGCTCGTCTGGATGCAGGTGAGGACCTGCCACAGTATTTCAAGGACTATCCCGTGCTCTATGCAGGTCCAGCAAAGACACCGGAGGGTTATCCTTGCGGTTCGATGGGTCCCACGACGGCAAACCGTATGGATCCCTATGTGGATGAGTTCCAGGATCATGGTGCCTCACTGGTGATGATTGCCAAGGGTAACCGTAGTCAGGTGGTCACTGACGCTTGTCAGAAGCATGGTGGATTCTATCTGGGCTCTATCGGTGGTGTTGCCGCAGTGCTCTCTCAGAGTTCTATCAAGAGCATCGAGTGCGTGGAGTATCCCGAACTCGGTATGGAGGCTATCTGGAAGATTGAGGTGGAGGACTTCCCTGCCTTTATCCTGGTAGACGACAAGGGTAACGACTTCTTCAAGCAGTTGAAGCCTTGGTGCCCGAATGCGAAATAAACAAGATGATACGACATGAAGACTAAATTACTGTTGGGACTATTGACACTCCTCTTCCCCCTGTGCTCCTATGCGCAGGGTGAGGAGTTTGTCGTAGTGAAGGGTGACTGCCTGCCAGGACTATCAGACAATATATCACCCTCTCATCCTATTGGTCGTGCGCCTCGCACACTCCCTCCCCCAACGACAGACTGGGATGCCAGCAGGACTTATAAGCAAATGGTCATCCTCTTCTCTTTCTCTGATGTGGACTTTACCATGGAGAATCCCAAGGAGTATTACCAGAGACTGTTTAACGAGGAGGGGTATAACGAGCGGAATGGCAAGGGATGTGTTGCCGACTATTTTCGTGAACAGTCTGGTGGACTGTTGAACATGCAGTTTGACGTCTATGGGCCTGTTCAGGTAAGTGGGAAAGCCAAACCTGATGATAAACCGACTTCCTCCACTCGCAACTACGGAACATCCTCTATGCAGGAGGCGACGCAAGTCATTTTGGACGAGAATCCCACAGTCGATTATTCGCAATATGACTGGGATGGCGATGGCAGGATAGAGCAAGTCATCTATGTCTATGCGGGTACACCAGGTAATCTGGGTTCTTCGACGTATGGCTGCATCTGGCCCAATACCTCCAGTTTCTCAACCATTACCACTCCTGATGGAAAGAAAATCTCTGGCTATACAGCGAGTGGGGAGATATGGGGTATGACTTCTCAGGAACCTAAGCAGCCAGTATATTGTGGACTGGGAACCATCTGTCATGAGTTTAGTCACAGCCTGGGGTTGCCCGACATCTACCCTGTAGGTAAGAATTTGCCTTATTCTGCCGTTGACGAGTGGGACTTGATGGATGGCGGTAACTTCACGAATTATGGCTGGTGTCCTCCGAACTTCTCTCCATTAGAGAAAATGCTGATGGGTTGGCTGACACCGATAGAACTCACAGAGCCTGCTTCCATCACGGAAATGAAACCTGTATCAGAAGGTGGTGATATCTATCTCATCAAACATACGGATACAGAGTATCTGTTGCTGGAGAACCGTCAGTGGACTGGTTGGGATGCGGGTACTCCAGGCAAAGGTCTTGTTATCTATCATGTCAATTACGAAGAGTCCGCATGGAGTAGTAACAGGGTCAATAGTTTTACCTCGGAGGACGACTTCCGTTATAAGTTGGTGCATGCCGATAATATGAATTATGCAGAATGGGATGATTATAAGACCCAGAAGGGCTTGTCGAAATATGCTAATAGCGAGTGGATGAATAATGTACATCTAAGTACCTCTGCTTATCCCTACGGTGAGAACGATGAGTTGACAGACCAGTCTACTCCTGCGGCATTGATGGGTGACGGTACACTTCTGGCAAAGCCCGTCACCAATATCCAGATGACTTCTGAAGGACTTGTCTCTTTCGACTTTATGGGCGGTGTGACTGGTATTCATGACTTGCGGGTATTAGATGAGGATGGTGTGTCATGCCTCTATAACCTGCAAGGGCAACGAGTATATATCCCATTGCCAGGAAGAGTCTATGTGGTGAAGAAAAAAGATGGTACAACCTATAAATATATCCCATCCTATGCGAGGTAAGAGAGTCCTGTTTTCCTTGTTGCTGCTGTCGTTCTTCTTAGTTGTGGCAGCAGAAAACGGCATCCGTCTGCGTAGTTGTAGACCGATGGCGGAGAAGAGTTCCGTTCCGCTTCGTCATACGGCGCGGAGAGCGGGTGGCACGAATCCCTATATCGGAAATCGTCATCAGTTAGTAGTCCTTGTCTCGTTTAGTGACCAGTCGTTTAAAGGTACTGAGGAGGAGACAATGGGGTTATGGGGGAAGATCTTTAATGCGGAGAATCTCTCGGAAGAGCCCTATGTCGGTTCCATCCATGACTACTTCTACGCTCAGAGTTATAAACAGTTCAATCTCACTTTCGATCTCTATTATATTCCGCTTAGCGAGTCATGTGTGAAATATCGAAGTGAAGACCCTAGATACGGCGATGAAGCAGAGAGTGACGAGAACTCCCGGTATCTGGTGTATGATATCGTGGATGTCTTGGCGACAAAAGATATTGACTGGAGTCAATATGACTGGGATGATGACGGTTATATCAACCAACTGCTGATCGTCTATGCAGGAAAGGGAATGAATGCTGGCGGAGGCGCTAATACGATTTGGCCCCATCAATGGTGGCTTAGTGAGCACGAGGGGAAAACGACTCGTACGGTCACGAGTGGTGGTCAGAGTTATACCATCGATTGTTACTGCTGTGTACAGGAAGAGATCAATTATTTAGGAATCAAAAGTAGTTTTGGAACTATCTGCCATGAATTCAGTCATTGCTTTGGATTTCCTGATTTCTATGTTGGCGGATCAACAGTCAGAGAGTGGGACTTGATGGATTATGGTAATAACAATGGTCAAGGCTATTGTCCTGCAGGCTATTCGGCGCATGAGCGTATGCTGATGGGATGGCTCGAACCCACGGAGTTGACTTCAGAAGCCACCATAACAGCAATGCCTGCGCTTGGCGAGGAGTCAAAAGCCTATCTGATTCGTAATGACGGCTATGCTAATGAATACTATATCATCGAGAATCGCCAGCCACAGGTGTGGGACGCATCCTTGCCAGGAAGTGGTATCGTTGTTTTCCATATTGACTATGACAAGGACGTCTGGCAGTCTGGAACTCCTAATGTAGGGACTAAGAGATATTGTATCATCCCAGCCAACAACAAGACCAGTACTTCTTATCAGTCGGGCTGGGCTTATCCCTATGGTGACAATAATTGTCTGACAAACGAGTCGGAGCCTGCTGCGACGTTATACCATACTAATACAGATGGGACAAAGTTGATGTCGAAGCCATTGACCAATCTCTCCTTGACAGATGGTCTTGCCTCTTTCGACTTCATGGGAGGCTCAACGGGAATCTTGGAGCGAAAGATGATTGGACAGCCGAAGATCCTCTTTGACTTTGGTCCTATACATATAATAAGGAACGCGCAAGGAGAAATAAAAAAAGTGATGAAGCATTGAAACGCTTCATCACTTTTCCTTGTTATTCTTTACTTTTTTACCTTTTTACCTTTTTACTTTTTTACTTTTTTACCTTTTTACTTTTTTACCTTTTTACCTTTTGTTAGTTTCTGAATATCAATCCTTCCCCAAATTCGTCTACGATAATCGGTTTCGAGCGGTCGACCTCGTCAGCAAGAATCTTCCGTGAGAGGTCGTTGAGTACCAGATGCTGGATAGCACGTTTTACAGGGCGTGCGCCAAAGTCGGGGTCGTAACCCTCTTGCGCAAGATACTTGACGGCAGCCTCTGTAATCTCCAGATGGATACCTTGCGGCTCCAGCATATCCGTTACTTTCCTCATCTGCAAGCGTACCACATCGGCAATCTGCTCTTGGGTCAGTTGCTGGAAGGTGATGGTCTCATCAATACGGTTCAAGAACTCAGGACGCATGGTCATCCTCAGTTGCTCACGGGTAGCATTAGAGGTCATGATGATGATGGTGTTCTTGAAGTTTGCCGTTCTTCCTTTGTTATCCGTCAGTCGTCCGTCATCCAGCACTTGCAGCAGGATGTTGAATACGTCAGGATGCGCCTTCTCTATCTCATCGAAGAGGACGACAGAGTAGGGCTTGCGGCGTACAGCCTCCGTCAACTGTCCACCCTCGTCATAGCCGACATAGCCTGGAGGCGCACCAATCAGTCTACTAACGGTATGCTTCTCCTGATACTCGCTCATATCGATACGGGTCATCATCGTCTCATCGTTGAACAGGTATTCTGCAAGTGCCTTGGCAAGTTCAGTCTTACCCACACCAGTCGTACCGAGGAAGATAAACGAGGCGATAGGACGCTTGGGGTCTTGCAGTCCTGCACGGCTACGACGTACGGCATCACTGACAGCAATGATAGCCTCGTCTTGTCCGATGACCCGCTTGTGCAGTTCCTCCTCCAGATGAAGTAATTTCTCTCGCTCACTCTGCATCATACGGGTGACAGGGATGCCTGTCCAACGGCTGACGACCTCAGCGATATCGTCTGCCGTCACCTCCTCACGTACCATGGCATTACCGTCTTGCGCAGAGGCGAGTTGGGCTTGGATATTCTTGATGTCATCCTCCAGCGCCTTCAGTTTGGAGTAGCGTATCTCGGCAACCTTACCGTAGTCGCCTTCACGTTCTGCACGCTCTGCCTCATACTTCAACTGCTCTATTTCCTGCTTGTCCTGTTGGATCTTATTGACCAACTGGCGCTCGCCTTCCCATTTGGCGCGATATTGTTGCTCCTGTTCTTTCAGTTCTGCGATGTCTTTGTCGAGTTGCTGCAGTTTGTTAGGGGTGGTAGGGTCGGTAGTTGTGGTAGGTTGCTCCCGCTTGATACTCTCACGCTCAATCTCCAGTTGGGCTAGTCGGCGAGTAATCTCGTCCAGTTCCTCAGGCACACTGTCACGCTCCATACGCAGTTTAGCGGCAGCCTCATCCATCAAGTCAATCGCCTTGTCTGGAAGGAAACGCTCAGAGATGTAACGCTCAGAGAGTTGGACGGCGGCGATACAAGCATCGTCTTGGATACGTACCTTATGGTGGTTCTCATAACGCTCTTTCAGTCCACGGAGGATGGAGATTGCCGATAGTTCGTCAGGCTCATCCACCATGACGGTCTGGAAGCGGCGCTCCAGTGCCTTGTCTTTCTCGAAGTATTTCTGATACTCGTTCAGTGTTGTAGCACCAATAGAGCGCAGTTCACCACGAGCCAGCGCAGGTTTCAGGATATTGGCGGCATCCATGGCTCCCTCGCCGCCACCAGCACCTACCAGTGTGTGGATTTCGTCGATGAAGAGGATGATACGTCCTTCGCTCTTGGTCACCTCGTTGATGACACTCTTCAGTCGCTCCTCGAACTCTCCTTTATATTTCGCACCAGCGACGAGTGCACCCATATCCAGTGAGTAGAGTTGCTTGTCCTTTAGGTTCTCTGGCACGTCACCCCGTACGATACGCTGGGCGAGTCCCTCGACGATGGCGGTCTTACCCGTACCAGGCTCACCTATTAATATAGGATTGTTCTTGGTGCGTCGACTCAGGATCTGCAGTACACGACGGATCTCGTCATCACGTCCGATGACAGGGTCGAGTTTCCCTTGGCGGGCAAGGTCCACAAGGTTCTTCGCATACTTCTCCAGACTTTGGTAGTTGTCATCAGCCGATTGTGACCGTACCTTCTGTCCCTGTCGCAATTCGTTGATAGCGGCACGAAGGTCTTTCTCCGTGATACCAGCATCCTTCAGGATACGTCCTGCCGTGGCACCATCTGTCAGAAGTGCCAATATGATGGGCTCACACGTGACGAACTCGTCGCCCATCTTCTGGGCATAGTCCTGTGCCTTAAGCAATACCTTATTAGTATCACTGGAAAGATACGGCTCTCCTCCCTGGACACGTGGCAGGTGTTGCAACTCTTGCTGAACAAGCATTTCTATTTGCTGACCGTTGACGCCCAGTTTCTGAAACAGAAAGTTCACGACGTCTTTCGCCTTCGCCATCACACCAGCCAGCAGGTGTGTTGGCTCTATGGTCTGTTGACCATTACGTTGCGCGGTATTGACAGCCTCTTGTACTGCCTCCTGCGCTTTGATAGTGAATTTGTCGAATGTCATAGTTTTGTCCTCCTTATTTTATTCTTTCTGGAGACTGAAGCACAAACTCTATGCCCTAATCAAGAAAACCGACAAAATGACGTGTTTAAATGTCATTCTGTCGGTTTTGGGAAGTGTTACGCTTCGTGTATGATCTTTACTTGATGCGTACCTTGATGCTCCTCTGCTTCTTGTCGCGCAGGATATAGACACCCTTCTGTGTCGGGCGACCCTCTATGCGCTGACCGTTCAAGTCGAACCACTGACCTTCCATCTCGTCAATGACAATCTGGTTGATACCTGTAGCAGGTATGATGTTGAAGGAGAATGGACCCTTACCGCTGCCTTCGTAGTTGTTGGCAGGCAGGAACGATACCTTTGCAGAACCAATTTCTGTGTCGTTGCAGACGATAGTGTAGTCGGTAGTCTGTACGATATTCTCACCGTCTACAATATCTTCCAAGACAAGTCCCTTGAACACGATAGGAGCACCATCATTATACTCCTGGTCAGGTATTGGCTCCTTGACGGTGACATTACTGAAGTTACGCTTACCGATATAGAACTCAGTAGAGGTAGAGCCCATGAGGAAGCGTTTACCAGTGATGGTCACACGTGGCCTACCTGCATTCGTGTTGTTCTCATAAGAGACATCGTAGTTGGACGGATCAACAGTAATACCATTGCAGGTCACCTTCTCCACAGCGGGTGTCTTGGGCTTACCGTCGTATACCAAGTCTTGGATATCCTCAGCCTTCAGCGTGACAACTGGATGGCTGACGTTCGGGTCAGACAGGTTGATACGCTTCTGGAAGTTCACCGTGACTTGGTAATTGTAGTCGCTGTCATACTCGAACTTGTAATGTGTCGTACTGCTAGGATCCTCGTTAGGATATTCAGGAATCACCTCCACCACAGTATTCTCGATACCAGGTGCTCTGTTACGAGAAGATGCCTGACTTGAGTTCTTGATGCTACGAACCACTTTGATCTCATCCTTAGTAGCATAGGTTACAGACGAAGGACTTACGGTGATGTGCTTGTATCCGTCACCTCTTAACTCAACCCATACCTGTCCTGCCGTTGTACTGCTCTCACCCTCCTCCTGGATGATAATGCCGTTGGCGTCGTCGCCGTCTACATGGATGATGTCCTCAGCCTCCTCATTGCTGATGAATACATAGCAGCGGTTGGCTGGCAGTGCACCCTCAACGACTTGGATGAAGCGGTCGTCTACGAGGATATACTTGACACCATCGATGGTACTCATATCCTCGATACCCGTAGAGGTTCCTCTGAACAGGTCAGTGTCAGGTGTCACACCCTCCAGCGTGGTACTGCTTGACATCGTCTGACCAGTGAATGCCGTCTTTTCCTTGTTCGTGCGTTGCAAGAGGACACCGATATTTTTAGGAATGAATGTTACTTGTTCAGTCTTCAGATCGATACCCTGTCCCTTGTTAAGACCAGTGACCACGAAGATATTCAGACCTTCCACGTCCTTCAGGTCGATAGGAGAGTAGTAGGTGGTCCACTCGTCGTTGGCACCAAAGTCAACGTTCAGAGCCTTGGTCTCAGACTTGAATTCAATCTGGAACGTAGTCTGGGCAGTACCCTTATAGTTGCCCTTGAAGGTGATGTCAGCAATAGCGGGTGTCGCATCAGTCGTCTCCTTGATATTATTGCTGTAGACCACCTCGTAGTCATCTTCTGGAATCAGGAGTTCACCATCATGAATCGTGAGTTTCGGCTCCAGTGGCTCACCTGTGTAATACTGATTCTCTACAGGATCAATAGTTGGATTGTTTCCTTCCGCATTGAGATCCTTTGGCAGGATGTTGAAGGTGATGCCGCTCTTGATACCCGTGTAGTTCTTCGCGGTAGCCTTGAGTGATACCTTAGCAACACCAACGTTGATGTTGTCAGTAGCCTCTGGGGTGTAGTCATCTATGGTGATACCATTTTCGTCTTTTATCTGATTGAGCAAGTCTACCTCCTGGTCATTAATGGTAACGATATCTGTTACGTACAAAGCAGGTGTGAGTTCTTGACCAGTATAGGTCTGGTCTGGGATAGCCTCCACCTTAACGAGGTTGATGTCACGCTGACCGATATTGAAGTTCTTGCTATAGTCATTATAGTAGTGGTTCATACCTGTGATGATCACCTTTGCCGTACCACCAGCATTGACGTTGTTCTGGTATTCCTGAACTTTGAAGTCCTTGTTTTCCGTCAGCGTCACAGTATTACCGTTCACAGGTATGGTCACAGAGGCAATCTTTGGCTTCTTCTCCGTACCGTCGTAAACGTATGTGCCTTCCTCCAGTGTGATGGTAGGCTGTGCACCCTGTGCCTGCAGGTTGATACACTTCTGGAAGTTGACAGTTACCTGATAGAAGTACCCCTCTGTGTATGGGAAGGTGTATCTGAACTCGCTGCTCGTGTCATCGTATCCTTCGACAGGAGTCAGTGCTACTTCACTTCCTGCTACCTCTGGAGCACGAGCAGAACCAGCATTGACGCTGTATACCACTTTGAGGTGCTCTTGGTCGGCATAGAACCCGTTCTTTGGTGTTACGACCAGTGTCAGGTTATTGTTCTCATCAGGAGTTGTGATGACTCTTGCAGAACCTGCTGCGCCAGTCTCCGTTCCCTCCTCATAGGTGATGACCTCACTGATACCCTTTCCGATAGTCAGCGTGGTAACACCTTCGATACTGCCTACAAGGTAGCAGCGGTTAGCGGCAAGTGTACCCTCGGCAGTCTGTACAAACTGTCCGTCAACGAGTACGAACTTCGTTCCAGCGATGCTTGCGATGTTCAGATTTGTCAAGGTTCCCTTGAAGAGATTTCTGTCAGGAACGATATCACTTGGCAGTGTCTCGTTAGAGCAGGTCTCTACATTGAAGGTCTTCTCTCCACTCTTGCTGTACAGCAGCACGGCAGTCTCCTTTGGAATGAAGGTCAACTCGGCAGTTGTTACCTCCTTGCCGTCATGTCCTGTTATGGCGTAAGCCTTCAGGTTATCGGCAAGTGTCAGGTTCTTGTCGGAGTAGTAGGTCGTCCACTCGTTATCGCTGTCGAAGGCAACGGTGAAGGTCGCATCCACATCCACAATCTTGAAGGTCTTCTTGACATCCTCACCACTGTAGTTGCCTCTGAAGTTAACGGTAGCGGTAGCCTCACCAGCATTGATATTGTTAGAGTAGGCGACAGTGTAGTCTTTGTCTTCACCCTCTACCAATGTGATGTTACCATACTTGATAGTCAGGACTGGCTTAATCTCATTACCTGTGTAGCCCTGGTCGGGGATAGCGGCGATGTCCTCACTGGTCATCTCCTTTGCCACGATGGCGTAGTTGATAGGTCTCTCACCTGTGTAGTTCACTTCCTTACCCTTGATAGTAACGGAGGCATCACCTACGTTGACATTGTTCTTGTAGGTAATGTCAACCTGCTCTGCGGAGAGCAGTTCTACATCATGACCATCAGCATCCTTGATCTTATCCGTGATATTCAGTTTGATCTCAGAACCAGTGTAGACTACCTGAGGCTTAGATTCTGTAAGACCAGCCTTCCAAGTCTGTCCCTCCAAAGTCTCGACAGAGATGTCGTTGACGTTCTTCTTGGCGATAGTAAACGTAGGAGAAAGTTCTTTCTGGTACTTGCGGATACCGTTGATCTTGACATTCTTTGTACCTGCGTTGGTATAGTTGGCATCAGGATAGGTGAGCACGTAGTCCACATCCTTAGTCAACAAGGTTCCGTCATAGGTAACGGTAGGCTCCACCTTCTGCTCATAGCCATTATAGGTGACCTTGGCAAATTCATAAGTCGTCTTACCCTGTTCCTGGATATTGGCAGCCTTGTGGAAGTTAACGGTAATCTGATACTGGAAGCCCTCCGTGTATGCGTATGTATACTCGTAGGTAGTGGTAAAGTCAGCATTGACCTTTATCTCGCCAGCCTCAACCTTACCATCACTGATCTCAGGAGCACGTGCAGTACCAGCGTCTGTGTTAGGTACAACGCTGATGTCAGCAGGCTCCACATAATAGCCATAGATTGGTTTCACGGTTAGTGTCACCTTGCCATCCTTTGGCTCAGAGGTACTTGCCGTACCAAGGTTTGCAGTCGTTGTCTTGCCATCCTCCTGATAGATGAACGCATTGCCAGCCTTCGTGATGTCCAACTTAGTGACACCCTCTGGTACATCGTTCATGACGAGGTAGCAGCGGTTAGCGGCAAGCGTACCCTCACCAGTCTGTACGAACTGTCCGTTGCGGAGCACGAACTTCGTACCACTGACGGATGCAATATTCAAATCTGTCAAGGTACCCTTGAATGTGTCAGACAGTGTAATACCTGTCAGAGTCTCGTTAGAGCAGGTCTGAACCTCGAATGAAGTCTTCTCACCACTCTCACGATGCAGCAGTACAGGAGTCTCCTTCGGAATGAAACTTACCTCTGCTGCCATTACTTCCAGTCCCTCAATCTTAGTCACTACATAGACCTTGATGTCATCAGCACGTTTCAGGTTCTTCGTGGCGTAGTAGGTTGTCCACTCATTATCGCTGTCGAAGTTGATGGTTATTGTCTCATTGCTCTCCACAATCTTGAAGGTCTTCGTAGCAGTACCACTATAGTTGCCCTTGAAGGTTACAGTAGCGGTAGCCTCACCAGCAACGACGTTGTTAGAGTAGGCGACAATATAGTCTTTGTCTTCACCCTCTACCAATGTGATGTCACCATACTTAATAGTGAGGGCGGGCTTGATCTCATTACCAGTGTATTCCTGGTCATCGATAGCAGCGATGTCCTCACTGGTCATCTCCTTTGCTACGATGGTGTAGTCGACAGTTCTCTGACCAGTGTAATTGGGCTTATTGTTACCCTTGATGATGACAGAGGCTTTACCTACGTTTGTGATATCCTTACTATAGGTAATGTCAACCTGCTCAGCAGCGAGCAGTTCTACATCATGACCCTCAGCGTCCTTGATCTTATCCGTGATGTTCAGTTTAATCTCAGAACCAGTGTAGACTACCTGTGCGTCAGTCTTGCCCAGTTCATGATCCTTTATCCAAGTCTGTCCCTCCATAGCCTCGACGGTGATGTCGTTGACATTCTTTGGTTCTATCTTGAACTCACGAGTAAGACTATTCTGGAACTTGCGGATACCAATAATCTCGGCAGTCTTTGTTCCTGCATTGATATAGTCATCGCCAGAATAGGTGAGCACATAGTCCACATCCTTCTTCAGCGTTGCTCCGTCATAGGTGACGGTTGGCTCCACCTTCTGTTCAAAGCCGTTATATATGGCTGGTGCGAAGTTGGTAGCATACCTACCAGTTTCTGAGAGGTTAGCAGCCTTGTGGAAGTCAACAGTGATCTGATACTGGCAACCCTCCTCGTATGGATAAGTAAACTCATAGGTGGCAGCATAGTTCTCGTTAAAGGTAGTCGTCACTGAGTCGACAGTCACTTTGCCCTCATCGATACGAGGAGCACGTGCAGAACCTGCATTCGTATTCTTAACGACGGTGATGTCCTTCTGTTCTACGTAGTAACCATACTTAGGCTGTACCGTCAGCGTCACCTTGCCATCCTTAGGCTCAGAGGTGCTTGCCGTACCAAGGTTCGCAGTCGTTGCTTTGCCATCCTCTTGGTAGATAATCGCATTGCCAGCCTTGTTAATGGTCAGTTCGGTAACGCCCTCAATAGGCTCTGTTACTACGAGATAGCAACGGTTGGGGGCAACAGTACCCTCAGCAGTCTGAATGAACTTGTCGTTGAGGAGCACGAACTTCGTACCTGTAACGGTGGAGATGTCTGTACCTGTCTCTGTTCCAATGAAGAGTTCATTGTCGATACTGCTCTCAGTCGCTTCATCTAATTTCGAGTTATAACTAGTCGTGAGTTCGAATTTCTTCGCTTCACTCTCGCTAAACAGGAGCACGGCAGTATTTCTTGGAATGAAGGTCACTTCTTTCGTATTTACCTCCAAACCTTCGCGCCCAGTAACAACGTATGCCTTCAAACTTCCGTCCGTTGGCAGTGTCAGGTTCTCCTTATAATAATAGGTGTTCCACTGGTTGTCTGGATTGTCGAACTCAACAGTGATAGGCTGTAGGTGGTCTTTGATGCCAAATGACTTGGTAACCACACCACTATAGTTCCCTTTGAAGGTAATGGTGGCAGTGGCTTCTCCTGCATAGACATTGTTTTTAAAGGTAACGTCATAGTCAGTGCCGTTCACCAGCGAAATTCCATTATAACTGATAGTGAATTCTGGCTCAATGGCTGCGCCAGTAAATTCAAATTCCTCAATGTCGTCTTTGAACTTGACATCCTCGCCAGTCATCTCCTTTGGCAGGATAGTGAAGGAGAAGGGCTTGCTGCCTTGGTAGTTACTACCCTTATTTGAGACAGTGATAGAGACCTTTGTTGTACTTGCATCCTTGTGGTTGTTGTTGTAAGTGATGTTGTAGTCGTCAGCGGTAATGATGTTCGTCTCATTGTTTTCTGCATCTTTGACGATATCAACCACATCCACCTCAATATCCTTACCAGTAAAGATCACCTGTGCGTCATCTGTACCCAACTCATGACCTTCCACCCAAGTTTGTCCTTCCTTAGCCTTGAGGGTTACGTGGTTGGCAATGCTTCGTTTGGTGATATCAAACTCTGGAGAAAGTTCTTTATTGTATTTGCGGATACCATTGATGAGCACCTTGCCCTTACCTGCATTGATGTTACCCTCGGTAGGATAGGTGACTACATAGTCCACATCCTTGGTCAGCGTCACATCACCTACTGTTACAGAAGTGACTTGTGGCTGCTTGACAGTCTTGTCGTATTCATAACTATCAGGATCCAGTGTGATGGTCGTAGTCGCCTTTAGGAGTTCAGTGCTCTTGTGGAAGTTGACCTTTACCTGATAGGAATAGTCAGAGGAATAAGGATAGGTAAAGAGGTACGTTGTACTGTATTTCTCATTCTCTGTTGTAATGTCTCCTGCAGTTATCTCCACATTATTGCCGTCAACGAGTGGTGCACGTCCATTACTTGCATTAGTGCTTCGTACAACAGTGATGTCGTTGGTCTCCACATACCAGCCTCTATTTGCCTTGACGGTCAAAGTGGTGATATTGCCATTGGTAGCCTTGTTGACAGTTCCAATGACACTAGGTGATTGTGGCTCGGCTTCTTCTTCAAGAATGATGATGCCGTCTGTTGACTTACCGATAGTCAATGTGTTAACACCAGCGGGAGGTGTGTCTAAGGCAATGTAGCAGCGACCTGCCCCCAATGTTTCGGATGTCGTCTGTACGAACTGACCGTTAAGTAGGATGAACTTTATCTTGTCAGTGTCAACAGTAGCGATATCTGTGGGATCCAGTGAGCCTTTGAAAATGTCACTAGGAACAATCGATGCGTCTAAACTCTCCGTTGAGCAGGTCTTGACATCAAAATCTCTCTTCGTACCACTAATGCGGTGCAGCAGCACAGGTGTATTCTGAGGGATAAATGTCACTGAGGTTGTGTTCAGTTCGGCTTCTTCAATGCCTGTAACAACGAAAGCCTCTAATAGTTGTCCGTCCTCAGTTTCTGTCAGCGACAGGTTCTTGCTGCCATAATAGGTTGTCCACTCATTGTCGCTGTCGAAGTTGATGGTAATAGTCTCCTCAACATCCTCAATCGTGAACTTCTTCTCTATGGAACCTGTGTAGTTGCCATGGAAAGTAATAGTGGCAGTAGCCTCTCCTGCGTTGATGTTGTTAGAGTAGGCGACTGTATAGTCCTTATCCTCACCCTCTATCAATGAGATCTCACCATACTTAATAGTTAGGGCGGGCTTGATCTCGCTACCAGTATACTTCTGTGCTTCGATATCTTCTATTACGACATCCTGAATCTTTAATTCTTTTTGCAGGATTTCGAAGTTAATCTGTCTGTCAGTACCACCGTAGTTGACATTCTTAGTCTTAATAGTAGCAGTGGCATTGCCAACAAAGGTATTATTACTATAAGTGACAGTAATCTCATTGCTTAAGTTATCATTAGCAAGAAGGTCAAGTTCCTTGTCTTGATTCTGCTCATCCTTATACTTCACAATATCCGTAAAGTTCAGTTCCATGGCTGAGCCAGAGAAGTAAACCTGAGGATTATCAGTGTCAAGTCCATTACCATCTTTCCATTCTTGGCCATCCTTAGCAACAGGCTTAATGCCGCTGATAGGACGTTTCTCAATAGAATATGAATTATTTGACAGGTCTTTACTATACTTGCGTATACCCCAAACAGTGACTTTCTTATCTGTTCCAGCCTTGGTATAATCATCACCAGGATAAACGAGCACATAGTCTTCACCCTCTTTTAGTATAATCTCGCCATAAGCAACGGTTGGTTTTACTTTCTGCTCCAGTCCATTGTAGATGGGGTTCGTAAAGGTGATAGTAGGTTTCGTGGATTGGATATTTGTTGCCTGATGGAAGTTCACAGTAATCTGATACTGGCAGTTTGTCTCGTACGGATACGTGAACTCATAGGTTGAGGTATAGTCAGCGTTGTCAGTAATCTTACCTTCTGTTACGTCAACATTGCCACCGTCAATCTGTTGTGCGCGTGCAGAACCAGCATTGGCATTCTTGACTACAGTGATGTCTGCTTTGCCATTGATGTAATAACCCAGATTAGGCTTCACTGTAAGTGTTACCTTGCCATCCTTTGGAGTGGATGCCTCAGCAGTACCAATACCATTGTTCTCTGTTCCATCCTGCTGATAGATGAAATTGCTGACAGTACCATTCTTGATAGTCAGTTGGGCAACATCAATCGGGTCTGTTACTACGAGGTAGCAGCGGTTGGGGGCAACAGTACCCTCAGCAGCCTGAATGAACTTACCATTAAGGAGTACGAACTTCGTACCTTCAACGGAAGAGATGTCCAAGTCTGCTGTAGTTCCTCTGAAGAGGTTCTTGTCAATGCGATTCTCGATATCGCTATCGAGTGTAGCATCATATTGGGTCATCAGGTTAAATCCATGCTCTCCTCCTGTGCTATGTAGCAGTACAGCAGTCTCCTTGGGGATGAAGTTTACTGGAGTAGTTTGCACTTCCAAGCCATTAAGACCAGTTACAACGTATGCTTCCAAACCTGATTCTGGCAGTGCAAGGTTCTCCTCCTTATTATAATAGGTCGTCCACTGGTTGTCAGGGTTGTCGAAAGTGACAGAGATAGACTGCTCGTGGTTCAAGATATTATAATACTTAATAACTTCGCCACTATAGTTTCCTTTAAAGGTAATGGTAGCAGTGGCTATTCCAGAATTGACTTTGTCAGTGTAAACTACGTCATAGTCTGTTCCCTTTGTGAAGGTGTTATCAAGATAGGTGATAGTGAGAGCAGGCTCAATAGCCTCACCAGTCCATGTTTGATCAGGAATGTCTGCGACATTCTCATCTGTCATCATCTTAGGAGCGATGGTGAAGTAAAGCACTTTGGTGCTTTGATAGTTTACGCCATCCTCAGTTTTGCTCACGATGTTGATGCGAGCCTTTTGTGTTGTAGTACTTACATTAGTGTTGTTCTCGTAAGTCACTTGATAGTCGTTTTCCGTAATGGCTTGCTCTGTTTCGCTTCCTGGCTTCAAGTCAGAGATACCCAGTTCTTCTGCGGTCAGTTCGATGGCAGAGCCTGTGAAGGTCTTGGTCAGTCGCTGGTCTTCAGCGCAACTTTCCAGCAATTTCTCGTTAACAGTGATGTTATTGATGTCACGTTTAGCAATAGAGAAGGGCACCGTATTTGTGTACCTGAATTCACGTTGACCTGTAATAATCACGTGACCAGTTCCTGCAGCGGTGTTGTCCTCATAACTTACACTGTAATTCTTGGGGTCAACAACGACTGCATGTTCTTCATCTGTACCGAACTTAACTTCTGTAACATCAGGCTTTTGGGCAGTACCATCGTAAGTCGTGCTCGTGTATGCTAATGTTACCTTCTTATATTTGCTGTTGTCATTGAAGAAATTACGCTTATGGAAGTTGATCGTTACTTCAAAGGCTGTTGCGTCAGCAGGACCGAAGGTGTATTCAATCGTACCACTTGGATCTGGGTCTATATCAGGGTCATCATCCTCGCCAACAATCTTCAGATCGTAAGTGGTGTCGTCCAAAGAGGGTGCACGTCCACTTACTGCTGTGACATTCTTCCTAACTGTAATGTCGCTCTTGTAAGCGTAGTAGTTTTCACTGGTACCAGGAGTGACAGTTAGTTTCATCAATTCGCCATCTTTTACTAGGCTGGCATAACCGATGGCGGAGACACTGTTTTTGTTCACCAGTGTTCCTTCCTCTTGGATGATGAAGGTATTATTGCTTGCATCATTGATATAGAGATTGGATGCAGTGGTTGTACCATTAGGTACAGACAGATAGCAGCGGAAAGCAGGAAGACTACCTTGGTGAACTTTCACAAAATTGTCGCCACTTAAAACATACTTGTCGCCACCAATCGTATTAAGATTGGTCGCAGTTGTAGAGCCGATGAAACCCTCATAGAAAGTGGTACCTTCTGGCTGAGTTAGACTTCCAGTTTGGTTGCTGCCATAGAAAGGAGCATTTGTATCAGTGCTTGCACGTTGTAGCAGAACAGCCTTACCTGCTGGGATGAAATTGAGTGGCTTCGTCGTTATGGTGGTTCCGCTAACATCGGTAATGGTATGTGCCGTTAATCCACTGGGGATCGTCAGGTTTTCTGAAGAATAGTAAGTCGACCATAAATCATTGACAGCAAAGTCAAGATTAAGGGTACGGTAAATAATGATTTCTCCTGGTAAAGCATCATTTGCAATGGTAGTTGTAGTTGTTGGAAGATAAATACTTTCCAAACCAGATGGCTTAAATGCTCCACTTGCCAAAGTCGTGATACCTTCAGGAATGATTACAGATGACAGGACACTACAGCCATTAAAAGCATTTGCTGAGATGGTTGTCAGATTTGTAGGAGTTAAAAAGGTTACGTTATTCAATATAGAACAGCCTCCAAATGCTCTTCCTCCTAAGGTCGTCAGTGATGCTGGTATGGTGATTGATGAAAGTTTGGTACATTGGTTAAATGCTTGACTAGCGATTGTGGTCATCCCTTCGGGTAGTTGAATACTTGTCAAACCACTCTGTTGGAAGGCTGCACTTTCAATGGTTGTTAATTGGCTTCCTGAACTAAAAGTAACTTCAAAAGTCTCTGCACTTGTTCCTGCATTGGCAAAAGCACTGCTACCAATTGTGGTCACAGTTGAAGGAATAATGATTTCAGTCAGGTTGACTAGATTAGAGAAAGCATCGTTTCCTATAGAAGTAAGCCCAGTCGGTAAGGTGACAGTTGTTAGATTACTGGACTTTCCAAAAGCAAATGCGCCGATGGCATTTACAGAAGAGGGAATAGTATAGGAAGTTGCTTCATTGCCTGCGGGATATGCCAACAATGAAGTTTGGTTGCTATTGAATAGAACTCCATCATAGGCATGGTAATTAGCGTTGTTAATTCCGTAAAAATTGATGATACGGTTGCTGGCGAAAGCATTATTTGCTATTTCTGTAATACTATTTGGAATAGTGAGATATTGTATATTATGTGCGCCATTGAAAGCATTTGATAGGATTTTTGTGACTGCAACACCATTGATCGCATTTAGGATAGTGATGTCGGTAGGTGTCGTATATCCTGTAGGTAATGCGCTATATCCGCTTTGTGAATTGCCATCACCTACAGTATAATATCCAGATGCCCATGTACCTTGGTGGTAATAGCCGACTCCTCCAAATTTGATAATGAGTGTTTTGGGGAGTGTTGTCAGGTCAATGTTTGATATAATATTGATATCGGTACCTGTTAGCACAAGTGTTGTTAGAACGGAACATCCACTGAAAGCGTTATCGTTAATGCTGGTAACAGTATAGTTGGTTGCGGCAATTGTGAATTTGGAGTGTATAGTTGCTGTAGAAGCAGTAGTAGATACACTCGCAACAATAGCAGAGTGGTTCGCATCGGCATCGTCGTAATTGTAAGTGACACCATCTATAACATGAGTCTGTATAGTACCCCATGCACTAAGGGGCAACAGGGTTAGCAGTGTGAATAATACTAAGGTAATCTTTTTCATATTGCGTTTATTTTTTGTTCATACAAGGGTGTAGATTTTGCAAAGGTAATATATTTTTTATAAAAATATACCTATTTTGTAGAAAAAGTTTAGTTGAAAGGTTGAAAAGGATGCTTGGAGAGAGGATGGAGGTGCCGACTTCAAGGGACGAAGAAGGCACCTAACGGGGATTTAGGTGCGTACAAATGAATTTGCAGCCATAGGTGCAAATGTTTTCACCTACGGCTGCAAATAATTTCACTTATAGCTACACAATTGTTCACCTATGGCTGAAAACCTCTTTTGGTGTTTTGTATACCGCTCTGGTGTCGTTTTTACATCGTCACCTCCACCGTATGCTTCCCTGCGGAGTAGGGGATGGTGTTGCCCTCAATAGGCTTGCCATCGACGATGACCTGCTTCACGCCATGCTCCTTGCCGTCAGGATTCTTGACGGTGATGGTGTACTCGGCGTCGCGGAACTTACGCTGGATGGTGTACTCCTTAGCGGTGGCGGGCAGACAGGGGTCTACCTGCAAGCCGTCGTACTGGGGTTTCACACCAAGGATATACTGGCTGACGGTGAGCCACATCCATGCTGCCGTACCTGTGAGCCATGAGTTCTTGCCCTCACCTGGTTTGAAGGCATCCTTACCAGCCACCATCTGGCAGTTGACGTAAGGCTCCACCTTATGCAGTGTCTGGTATTTCTCCTCGACGTACGAGGGCAGTATCTTGGCATAGTGCGACCATGCGTCGTTGCCTCGTCCTGCAAGGGTCTCACCAATGATAACCCATGGGTTGTTATGGCAGAAGATACCAGCGTTCTCCTTGTAGCCCTCTGGATAAGAGGAGATCTCACCATACTCGTAGACATACTTGGTGAAAGCGGGGTTGTTGAGCACCATGCCGTGCTCGCACTCCAGGTATTTCTTGCAGGAGTCGAGTGACTTAGCCACCATACCGTCCTCTGCGCCAATCTGCGCCATCGTACACCAGCCTTGGCTCTCGATGAATATCTTTGCCTCGTCGCACTCATGCGAGCCAATCTTATTGCCGAAGAAATCGTAGGCACGGAGATACCACTCGCCATCCCATCCGTCTTTCTTCACTGCCGCAACCATCTCATCGATGGCATGTTGCATGCGTTTTGCCTCGTCGGAGTAGTAATCGTGGGTGCGTGGGTGCGGTGGTGCGGTGGTGCGAGATAGTTTTTGGCACAGTTCCACATATTGCTTCGCTGTGACGACGAAGAGTCCTGCGATCATCAGCGACTCAGCCTTCGAGCCCTCGCTCTTGTTCTCTGTGGTCTGGAAACTCTCGTTGGGGTCCCAAGAGAAGCAGTTGAGGTTCAGACAGTCGTTCCAGTCGGCACGTCCGATGAGTGGCAACTTGTGCGGACCGAGGTTCTTGATGACGTGGTCCATCGACACCTTCAAGTGCTCGAAGAGGGTGACCTCAGAGCCTGGCTGGTTGTCGAAAGGCACCATCTCGTCGAGAATCGAGAAGTCGCCTGTCTCCTTGATATAGGCGACAGTGCCGAAGATGAGCCAGCAGGGGTCGTCGTTGAAGCCTCCGCCAATATCGTTGTTGCCTCGCTTGGTGAGGGGTTGGTACTGATGATAGCAGCCACCGTCAGGGAACTGCGTCGATGCGATGTCGATGATACGCTGGCGGGCACGACTTGGAATCTGATGGACGAAGCCCACAAGGTCCTGATTGGAGTCGCGGAAGCCCATGCCACGACCGATACCGCTCTCGAAGAACGAGGCGGAGCGTGAGAAGTTGAAGGTGACCATACACTGGTACTGGTTCCAGATGTTTACCATGCGGTCGAGTTTGTCGTTACCCGTGCTCACCTTATAGATATTCAACAGCGCCTCCCAATAGGCGTTCAACTCGGCGAAAGCCTTGTCGACCTTCTCTGTCGTGTTGAGTTTCTCGATGATGGCATGCGCCTTCTCCTTGTTGATGATCTGTGGAGCCGAGAACTTCTTGTCCTGCTCGTTCTCCACATAGCCAAGGAGGAAGATAAAGTCCTTAGACTCACCAGGTTGCAGTTCCACCTCGATATAGTGCGAGGCGATAGGGCTCCAACCATGCGCATGGCTGTTGCGGGGCTTGCCCTCCATGACAGCGTCGGGGTTGGCAAACTCGTTATAGAGGCCCACGAAGGTCTCACGATCCGTGTCGTAGCCCTGTATCTCTGTGTTCACATGATAGAACGCATAGTGGTTGCGGCGCTCACGATACTCCGTCTTATGATAGATGGTACTTCCCTCAATCTCCACCTCACCAGTGGAGAAGTTACGCTGGAAGTTCTCCATATCCGTGGCGGCATTCCACAGGCACCACTCCTCGAAGGAGAAGAGTTTCAGTCTCTTCACCTCATTGCTTTGGTTGGTGAGAGTCAGTTTCTGCACCTCGGCAAAAGTCTTCAGTGGAACGAAGAAGAGCACGCTCGCCTCCACACCGTTCTTCCTACCCGTGATGCGGGTGTAACTCATGCCATGACGGCACTCGTAGAAGTCGAGGGGAGTCTTACAGGGCTTCCAGCCTGGGTTCCAGACTGTGCCTTGGTCGTTGATGTAAAAATACCGTCCACCATTGTCCATCGGCACGTTGTTGTAGCGATAGCGGGTGATGCGGCGGAACTTGGCGTCCTTATAGAAGGAGTAGCCACCAGCGGTGTTGGAGATGAGGGAGAAAAAGTCCTCGTTGCCTAAGTAGTTGATCCACGGCCACGGTGTCTTCGGGTCAGTAATCACATACTCACGATGTTGGTCGTCAAAATGACCATAGCGTTTGTTGTCCATAGTAATATTGCTATTAATTGTTTAATGTTTTTACTTCTCTATCAATATACGGGCATCGACGGCAACGACATCCTGCTCGTCGGCAAGGAGCGGGTTGATGTCCATCTCCTTGATCTCCGTGGCGAAGCGGAGGAGGGTCGAGAGGCGTACGATGATCTCCGCGTATTTCTGTTCGTTGATGCCCTTCTGTCCTCGCGTACCTTTTATGATTTTATAGCCACGCAGGGAATGGATCATCGAGTATGCCTCGTCGTACGACAGTGGGGCAAGACCCGACTGCACGTCTTTCAGCACCTCGACGAAGATACCGCCCAAGCCACAGAGGACGACATGTCCGAAACGCTCCTCGTACTTGGCGCCGATGAAGAGTTCCGTACCTTTCAGCATCTTCTGTACCATCACCCCTGTCGCATCTTGTATCTTCATCATGCGGTCGTACTCCAAGGCAAGGTGCTCTGGGGTGCGGATGTTGAGGGTAACCCCTCCCACATCACTCTTATGCACAGGTCCTACCACCTTCGCCACCACGGGGTAGCCAATCTTATTGGAGAAGGCGATGAGTTCGTCTTTCGAGGCGGACACCATCTCTGGGACCATCGGAATACCAGCGCATTCCAATAACTGGTGTACCAAATGGGGAGCGATGTAACCATTGTCCTTAATACCTCCGATAATCTCCCTGATCTTAGGCACATCCACCCCAAAGAGTTGTACCTCAGGTGGGGCAGGCGGCGGTGTCTGCATGATCTGCGACAATGCCGTGGCAAGGGTCACCTCGTCAGAGAAATTGACATGTCCTTTGCCCAAGAACTCCGCCACCTCTGGTCCTGCGGTGTGCAGACTGGGCAGAACGGGGAAGATGGGTTTCTTGCACTCCTGTATCTTCTGGTGCAGCACCTCGTAAGCCTCGTATAATGTCGTCAGACCAGGTGTGCCGTAGATGACGGCGATAGCGTCGATGTCATCGAAACGCTTCTCGCAGTAGTCGATGGTCATACCCAGTTGCTCGGCGGTTCCTGTGGCAAGAATGTCAATGGGGTTTGCCACACTGGAGCCGGGAAACAGTCTCGACTTCAACTCCTCGGCAGCCTCGCCTTCGAGTTTGGGTACGACGAGACCTCCCTTCGATAGTGCGTCAGTCAGCATCACACCAGGACCACCCGCATGGGTGACGATGGCGAAACGCTTGCCAGTAAGCGGTGGCAAGGTAAAGATACATCCCACCGTCGTGAGTTCCTCCCTGCTATGGCAACGTACGATGCCTGCCTTGCGGAACAAAGCCTCTACGGCAGAGTCGCTGGAGGCGATGGCTCCTGTATGGCTCGATGCCGCCCGACTGCCACTCTCACTGCTTCCCGCCTTGATGGCGGCGATGCGGCATCCCTTGCGGATGAGGCTGCCAGCATGGTACAGCAGTTTGTCAGGATTGGAGATATTCTCGATATAGAGTAGTTTGACCTTGGAGTCGGTGGCGGGATTGAAGTGCTCGTCCATATATTGCAGCACGTCCTCAATACCGATCTGTTTGCCGTTGCCTATCGACCAGACACTATTAAACTGCAATCCCTTGATGACGGCACTCTCCAAGATGAATACCGCTGTGGCGCCAGAGCCACTGACGAAGTCGACACCCTGCGGATGCAACTTGGGAATAGGTTGTGTGAACACACTATGGTGGTTACGGTTCAATAGTCCGATACAGTTCGGACCAATCAGTGCCGCCCCATACTGCTCACAGGTGTCGAGGATGCGCTGCTCCATCTCTGCGCCAGCCTTGGTCTCCTCGCCAAAGCCTGCTGATATAATAATGAACGCGCGCGTATTTTTCTCCTTCGCCAGCAGTTCTACCGTGTCAGGACAGAACTTGGCGGGAATCACGAGAACGGCAAGTTCGGTGGGAGGCAACTCACGGGCATCATGGAACACCTTGATACCCTGCACCTCGTCTTCCTTGGGGTTGACGATGCGTAAGACACCCTCGTACCCACCTTGCAGGATATTGCGTACCACAGCACCACCAGGTTTGTGGATATTGTTGGAGCCCCCGATGATGGCAATAGACTGGGGGGCTAACAGTTCACGATTAATCATACGGTAACGATGGATTTCACGGGATAAGACGCAATGGTAGACTCAGGGAAGAGATAGCCTAACTTCAACACATGCTTGATGGGGGTTCCGTCGGCAACCTCATACCCGTCTTCCTCACGATCCAGTTCCTTGTCGAACTTGCCGTTGATGGGACCATGCACGAAGTCCTGATAGGTCTCACCCTCACTGATAATACCCACACAGGTGTCGATAAACGGCAACTGCCTCATGACAAACTGACGGATGTCATGGCAGAGCAGGTCAACCTCCTCGATACCTGTCAGCGTGTCCTCGTCAACAGGCTTGCCAGTGGCAAGCATCTGGATGAGTGGTTGTAACTCTTTCTGGTAGTGACGCAGGTCGTAGATGCGGTTGTTGAGTGTGATGAACTTCCTGATAGCCTCGTTGTAGACCATCATCTGCTCAGGGGTGAGTTTAAGGGATGTCGCCTCCTTTTCCTTCTCCCTTCTTTTCTCCTCCTCGATTCTACGCTCCCGTCTCTTCTGACGGATCTTCACAAATGCCGTAGTTCCTGCTGCTATGGCGGTGACGCCTACGGTGGCGAGTGCCGCCCAAGTAGACTTCTTGTTTTTTAGTTCCATAACGTTGCTAATATGTATTTTGTCGCAAAGATAGTGTTTTTTTCTGTAAAAACTACTATCTTTGCAAAGAAAAATGAATCAGAGAGACCAACAAATATTAGGAATAGCCCTGCCGGCCATCGTGACAAACATCACGGTACCCCTCTTGGGACTGGTCGATACGGCAATCGTGGGACACATGGGTGATGCCGCCTATATAGGTGCCATCGCCGTGGGCTCTATGATCTTCAGCCTGGTCTATTGGGTGTTTGCCTTTCTCAGGATGGGCACCAGTGGGATGACGGCACAGGCTCGTGGCAGGAGGGACATGCACGACGTGATGCGTCTGTTGGCGCGTTCCCTCACGGTATCGCTGGTCATCTCCCTTTCCGTCATCGTCCTGCAGTACCCGTTGCGGGAGGTGATGCTGTGGTTTATAGGACCGACCGCCGATGTGCGCTCCCTCGCCACCACCTATTTTAATATAGTGGTATGGGGAGCCCCTGCCGTGTTGGGACTCTACTCGCTGAGTGGCTGGTATATCGGCATGCAGAACTCACGGACTCCGATGTGGATATCCATTATGCAGAATGTGGTGAATATCCTCGCCTCCCTCTTCCTAGTCTATGGCTTGGGGATGAAGGTGGAGGGTGTCGCTTTAGGGACAGTCATCGCCCAGTATGCGGGACTGTCTGTCGCCATCGTGCTATGGCTGCGGTATTATCGTCGGTTGCTACGGTGGAGGGTGTCGCTGCTGAAAGATCAGTTGAGTGACTGGCTCGCCTTCTTCCGTGTCAATAGTGACATCTTCCTGCGCACCGTGTTCTTGGTTGCCGTCAATCTCTATTTCACTTCAGCGGGAGCCCGTCAGGGTGCCGTCATCCTTGCCGTCAATACCCTGTTGATGCAACTCTACCTCTTCTTCTCCTATTTCATGGATGGCTTTGCCTATGCGGGCGAGGCACTTGGCGGCAGATATTGGGGCGCAGGTAATAAGGCGGCATATCAGGAGGTCGTCCAACGACTGTTCGGATGGGGAGCGGCAATGGTAATCCTCTTCACGGCAGTCTATGTGATAGGCGGTATGCCCTTCCTACGGTTGTTGACTGATGAGCCTCATGTGGTGGAGGCATCACGGGAGTATGTATGGTGGGCTTATCTCATCCCTGTCGCTGGTGTCGCCGCTTTCGTGTGGGATGGTATCTTCATTGGGATTACCGCCACCCGTGGGATGCTGGTTTCCTCATTGATAGCGGCTATTGTGTTTTTTGTAGGTGTTATGGGGTTAATGGGTTTGATGGGTAATCATGGGCTATGGCTGTCGATGGTGCTCTATCTCGCCACTCGTGGCATCATCCAGACCATCCTCTATCAACAAAAACCCTAAATCTCGTTAAAGGACTTGGAGGTTCTAGGGAAATCTGTTATCTTTGCAAATAATAAACAGAACCTTGATGCGATATGAGACAGAAAGCGCTAACCATCATTGCAGTTTTTTTATTCATGCCTATGTGGATATTTGGACAAGACTATAACGCACTTTGGAAGAAAGTGCATGACGCTGCCGAGAAAGACCTCCCCCAGACAGCGATTACCCATCTGACAACCATTGAGCAGAAGGCTCAGAAGGAGAAGGTGTATGGACAGTTGCTGAAAGCAGCCCTCTACCGTGCGTCGATGCAGGCGGAGGTGTCACCCGACTCGTTGGCACCTGCCGTGGAGCGCTTATGCCAACTGGAAAGTCAGGCAAAGGACAAGGCGTTGAAGGCAGTCTATGCTACGGTGCTGTATAGTATCTATAGCGATAACCACGCTATTGCGGAAGACTGGCAGAAACGCTGTGAGGACTACCGTGCCACCGCCTTGGCAAACCCGGAGGTGTTGGCAAAGGTCAAGAACAATATTTATGAGCCTTTTGTGAAGTATGGCTCTGACAGTGATATCTACGATAACGACCTGCTGCATGTCATCGGACGGGAGTTAGGAGCCTGGGAGTGGATGCACGACTATTACGAGAAGGCAGGTAACCGCCGTGCTGCCTGTATGACAGCCTTGGCGGTATTGCGAAAAGGTAAAGGGGATGACTTTGAGAGACTCGCAGAGAGCAAGTATATCCAAAGTCTGGACTCCCTGATAACGCAATATGCCGACCTGCCAGAGGCTGGTGAGGTGGCTATGGAGCGTTACAGTTACATGAGTAGGTCTACTAATGCTACGGCAGCCGAGAAGAAGGCTTATCTGGACATGGCGATAGACCGTTGGGGTAAGTGGAAGAGAATCTCACAGTTGAGGAATAGCAGAAACCAGTTGATAGCCTCATGCTTCTCTGCGGAGATACCTCTCTATGTGCAGATGCCCCAGAGGGAACAGACTATTAAGTTGACGAGTCTTTGCCATCTGTCGTCTCTCACAATGAAGGTCTACCGCACGACCTTGAAGGGTGATCATGACAAGAGTGTCAATTACAAGAAAGACCTAGAGGAGGTGATGAAGAGTGCCGTAGAGGTGAAGGATGCTTTCCGTCAGTGTACCTTCCCAGTCCATGAGGACTACGACCTGTTTTCTGACTCCCTCACGCTGGCTGGTCTGCCAGAAGGTGTCTACCTGTTGGAGTTCTCGACGAAACCCAGTACCGAGGTGTGCCGGGTATTCTATTATGTCACCAACCTCCGTGTCCTCTCCGTTAGTAGACAGAAATCAGATGTCCGCTATATCGTGGTGGACGCTACTACGGGTCAGCCTGTCGCTGGTGCGAAGGTGATGATATCGACTTCACGATATGACAACAAGAAGGAACCGATTGTGCTGACGACGAATAAAGCGGGTGAGACCAACCATCGCTTTACGGACGGCTCATGGCATAAAGTCTTCGTCTATACCGACAAAGACCAGGCTTGTCCTTCCATCAATGGGGGCGATAACTTCTATTTCAGTGACGACAAGGGTCGTAAGGAGTATACAAGGATCTATACCGACCGTGCCATCTACCGCCCAGGTCAGACGGTGCATGTGGCAGCCATCATCCATTCGAGGGAGAACTATATCGAGACGGGTGTCGTTGCTGATAAGACCGTGACGGCGCAGTTGCGTGATGCCAATTACAAGGTGATTGCTGAACAGGAGTTGACCACCGACCGCTTTGGTAAGTGCGCCACCTCCTTCACATTGCCCACAGGACTGAAGAACGGATACTTCACCGTCAGGATCAACGATGGTTCGGAGAGTTTCAGGGTAGAGGAATACAAACGTCCAACCTTCGAACTGTCGTTCTCAGAATATAAGGAATCGTATCAGGAAGGAGATACCGTGACGATTCAAGGCAAGGCGTTAAGTTATGCTGGTGTACCCGTACAGGAGGCGAAGGTACAGTATACGGTCCGCCGCCGTATCGCTTACTGGTGGTTGAGTTACTCCTGGTATTGGGGCGCAGGCTGGTTCGGACGACAGAACGATGCTGATGAGATATATAAAGGTGAGACGACAACCAATGAGGATGGCACCTTCGACGTGAAGATGCCGATGATTCTTCCAGACTACGACAGCGAGAGTCCGATGTTCTATACCTTCGAGGTCGTAGCAGATGTGACCGACCAGGCAGGTGAGACGCATAGCGGCTCTAAGAGTCTGCCTTTAGGCACCAAGCCGACAGCCCTCTCTTGTGATGTCTCTCAGCGTATTCGTATAGATGAGATTCAGCCGATTACTTTCTATCGCCGTAATGCGGCAGGTAGCGAGATAGCAGGTACCGTCCGCTATCGCTTGGATGGTGGTGCGTGGAAAGAGTGTGCGGCAAATGCCAAGCAGTCGATCCTTCATGCCAAACTCCCAAGTGGTGAGCATCGCTTGGAGGCAGTCTGTGAGGGCGACTCCATCGATATGAAGTTCATCTTGTTTAGTCTGGACGACAAGAAACCTGCTATAGAGACCAAGGACTGGTTCTATGTCAGTGACGATGCTTTCCCTGCTGACGGGAAACCTGTTACGGTACAGGTGGGCTCCTCTGATCCTGACTTGTACATCGCCTATGAGGTGATCTCCGGTACGAAAGTACTGGAAGAGGGCTTTATCCGTGAGAGCAAGTCCTTGTGGAACAAGAAGTTTACGTATAAAGAGGAGTACACTAACGGACTGCTGCTCTGTTTCGCATGGGTGAAGGATGGTGTCAGTTACCAGCATGCCCAGACTATCCGTCGCCCGTTGCCGGATAAGAGTCTGACCTTGAAATGGGAGACTTTCCGTGACCGCCTGAAGCCAGGGCAACAGGAGGAGTGGCGGTTGAGTATCAAGGATAAGGACGGCAAACCAGCCGATGCGCAGTTGATGGCGGTGCTCTATGACAAGAGCCTCGACCAGTTGGTTCACCATTACTGGGGACTGTATCCGCACATGTCGATACCTCACGCCTCCACCTCGTGGACGACCATGCGTTTCGGCAGCACATCGACACATGGCTCTCAGCGCGTCAATAGTGAGAAGGTTCCTGATTTCTCCTATAGTCAGTTCGACCATAGTGTCTATCCAGGTGTCTACGTCATCGGCTATGGAAGAAGGATGATGTTAGGCAGTGTATCGATGAGGGCAAAAGGTGCAGGCTTCGTAGAAGAGGAGGCAATGGTGATGGCAGAGCCCATGATGGCGAATGCTGCGATGGACGTGGTAGGCAATGATGAGGATGCAGGCGAAATACTGAAGGCTAAGGAAGTGGTGGAGGATCAGAAGGCAACAGCCAATGCCGCTGAAGAGAAACTGGAGGAGTCGGTACAGTTGCGTGAGAACATGCAGGAGACCGCTTTCTTCTATCCTGCCTTGGAGGCAGACAAGAAGGGTGATGTCGTCCTGAAGTTCACCCTGCCAGAGAGTCTTACCACCTGGCGCTTTATGAGTGTTGCCCATACCACCGACCTGCAGGTGGGTACCCTCTTCGGGGAGACGGTAGCGCAGAAGGATGTCATGCTGCAACCTAATATGCCACGCTTTATCCGTATGGGCGACAAAGCTCAGTTGTCAGCACGTATCTTTAATATCAGTGAGCAATCGCAAAAGGGTACCGCTCAGATAGAACTGATCGACCCAGAGACGGAGAAAGTCGTCTACTCCAGTCAACAGCCCGTTGCCGTTGAGGCGGGAAAGACAGGGCATGTCACCTTCGACTACCAGCCTACCGACCAGTATCCCCTGTTGATATGCAGAATGTCTGTCAAGGGCGACAGTTTCTCCGATGGTGAACAGCACTATCTGCCTATTCTGCCTGATAAGGAGCGTGTCACGAAGTCTGTTCCGTTCACCCAGCATGAGCCTGGTGTGAAGACGATAGACCTCACGAAACTGATTCCCGCAGGAACGGCGCAACAGAAACTGACCATAGAATATACCAACAACCCGGCATGGTTAATGGTGCAGTCGCTTGCCATCTTGGGACAGCCCTGTGAGACGAGTGCTATCGACCAGGCGGCATCCTACTACTCGAACATGCTTGCCAAGACGATTCTCCAACAGACTCCCAAAGCGAAAACCATCTTTGAGCAGTGGAAGAGAGAGACAGGTAATGAGACCTCTTTGCATAGTAACTTAGAGAAGAACCAGGAACTGAAGGATATCATCCTCCAAGAGACTCCTTGGGTGAATGATGCCGACAGGGAGACAGAGCAGAAACATCGTCTTGCCGACTTCTTCGACGAGAATCTGATCAACGACCGCTTGGCAACAGCCTTGGCGAAACTGGAGAAGTTACAACAGGGAAATGGCGGCTTCTCCTGGTATCCTGAGATGCCTGCAAGTACCTATATCACGATGGGTATCGCTGAGATGTTGGCACGTCTGAATGTGATGACGAATACTTATGGCACCGCCACCTCGATACAGAACAAGGCAATGCGCTATATGGATGGCGAGATCATCGAACTGGTGAAGGAGATGAGGAAATGGGAGAAGAAGGGTGTCAAACCGTCATTCCCCTCTTTCGTGGCTCTCCGTTGGTTGTATGTCAATGCCATCACACAGCGTGAGTTAGGCGAGAAGGCTGCGGATGCGAAAACTTATCTGATGCCGTTGCTGAAGAAGGACATCAAGGCACAGAGCATCTATGAGAAGGCAATGACAACCGTCATCCTCCAGCAGTATGGCGATACGAAGACGGCACGTGAGTATGTACAGAGTCTCAAGGAGTATACCGTGTTCACAGAGGAGATGGGACGTTACTATGATACCCGTCGTGCAGGTTACTCTTGGTACAGTTATAAGATACCTACCGAGGTGGCTGCTATTGAGGCTATCAAGTATGTCACCCCAGAGGACGAGCAGACCATTGACGAGATGCGTCGCTGGCTGTTGCAGGAGAAGAAGACCCAGATGTGGGATACCCCCATCAGCAGTGTGAATGCCATCTATGCCTTCCTCTTCGACCATGCGAATCTCTTGGCGACACAGGAGCCTACCGTCTTTGCCATCGACCAGCAACCTCTCGAACTGCCTGAGGCGACGGCTGGTATCGGCTATGTGAAGACGGCAATCCAGGAACCGAAGGGTAGGGAGTTCACCGCCACCAAGACCTCTACTGGTACGTCGTGGGGTGCTGTCTATGCCCAGTTTATGCAGAAGACTTCAGAGGTGGAGAATGCTGAGAGCGGAATCAAGGTGAAGCGTGAGATATTGGTAGGTAACTCTCCACTCTCGACTCTTAACGCTCCACTGAAAGTTGGTGACCGCATCAAGGTGCGTATCACCATTGAGGTGAGCCGTGACCTCGACTTCGTTCAGGTGCTCGACCGCCGTGCCGCTTGTATGGAGCCAGTCCGCCAGTTGTCTGGTTATCGCAATGGCGCTTATTGCTCACCTAAGGATTTCTCCACAAACTACTATTATTGTGGGTTGGCAAAGGGTAAGCATGTGTTAGAGACCGAATATTATATCGACCGTGCAGGCACCTACGAGACTGGCACCTGCACCGTACAGTGCGCCTACTCGCCAGAGTACCGTGCCACGGCAAAGTCGGAGACTTTAGAGGTAAAAGAGTAAAAAGGTAAAAAAGTAAAGGAGTAAAAATGTTAATAATGAAGATGAATATAAAAGACATGGTACGAAGGATGGTAATAGGAACTTTACCTTTTTACCTTTTTCCCTTTTTCCCTTTTCATGCGTCAGCACAGAAATTACTTGCAGAGAAAACGATCGTAGATGTGGGTAAGACGGGATTCCAACAGCCCGTCACCGCAGTTTTTGAGTTTCAGAATAAGGGAGTCCACCGTCTGATGATAGAGGCGGTGGAGCCAGATTGTAATTGTACGACGGTGGAATATCCCAAGACGGTCATCGGCAAAGGTGAGAAATTTCAGGTAAAGATGACCTATGATGCCAAGATGCTCGGACATTTCGACAAACAGGCGGCAATCATCTCCAATGGCACCAAGAGCCCCATCTATATCCGTATGAAGGGTGTGGTGATGGAGGAGGTGCAGGACTTCACAGGCTCTTTCCCCTTGGAGGTGGGTAACCTGCGTGTCGACCTTAACGAGTTGGAGTTCGATGATGTGAACAAGGGTGAGACACCCGTCCAGCAGATACACATCTATAATAATGGTACGGGTGTGGCTCGTCCTAACCTCATGCACCTGCCAGCCTACCTCTCGGCGACGATGGTGCCAGAGGCGATAGCCCCGGGACGCTCAGGGACGATGACGGTGACCTTGAACTCAGCCCTTATCAACGACTATGGTTTGACACAGGCATCCGTCTATCTTGCCGCCAATCCTGGTGACAAGGCGACCAAAGAGAATCTGATCGGTGTCTCCACCGTTTTGCTACCTGCCTTCGCGAAGATGTCGGCACAGCAGAAACAGTATGCTCCGAAGATGTATCTGTCGAAGGAGCAGGTGGATATCGTCTTTGACGGGAAATCGAAACGAAAAGCGGAGATACAGATCTCCAATACAGGGCGCACGCCATTGACCATCTCCTCCCTCCAGATGTTTACGGCAGGACTGCAGATATCACTGGGGAAGAGTACGCTCCAGACGGGTGAGTCGACAAAACTAAAGATCACTGCACAGCGTGACGAGTTGCGGAAGGTACGTACCAAACCCCGTATCCTGATGATAACCAACGACCCCGACAAATCGAAAGTCGTCATAACGATTAATGCCAAATAAGGAAATGTCTTTAACTCCTTAACTCCTATAACTTCTCAAAGATATGGAACATCCCGAGAATAGTGCGGAATACGCAGGACTACAAGTAAACAGTGGGGTGCAACAGCCCTCAATCATCAACCCCTATCTGAAGCGTAACCGTTTCAAGCGACGTGAGATGACTGCCGCAGAGATGGTGGAAGGTATCGTCAAAGGGGATGTCACCGTACTCTCCCAGGCAGTGACCTTGGTGGAGAGTGTCAACCCTGACCATCAGGAGAAAGCGCAGGAGGTCATCAACAAATGTCTGCCCTATAGTGGCAACTCTGTCCGTATCGGTATCAGTGGCGTGCCAGGGGCGGGTAAGTCGACCTCTATCGATGCTTTCGGCATGCATGTGCTGAAAGAGAAAGGGGGTAAACTCGCTGTCCTCGCCATCGACCCCAGTTCGGAGCGTTCCAAGGGTAGTATCTTGGGTGATAAGACACGCATGGAGAAACTCTCCGTCCATCCCGACTCCTTCATCCGTCCTAGTCCTACGGCAGGCTCCTTAGGTGGTGTGGCACGCAAGACTCGTGAGACCATCATCCTCTGTGAGGCGGCAGGCTTCGACAAGATCTTCGTGGAGACGGTGGGTGTCGGGCAGAGTGAGACGGCATGTCACTCGATGGTCGACTTCTTCCTGCTCATCCAACTGGCTGGCACAGGTGATGAACTGCAGGGCATCAAACGCGGTATTATGGAGATATGCGATGGTATTGTCATCAACAAATGCGATGGCGAGAATGTCGACAAATGCCAGATGGCGGCAACCAATTTCCGTAATGCCCTCCATTTCTTCCCCATGCCTGAGAGCGGCTGGCTGCCGAAGGTGCTGTGCTATAGCGGCTTCTATGAGTTGGGCATCAAGGAGATATGGGATATGATCTATCAGTATGTTGACTTCGTGAAGGCGAACGGCTATTTCGACTATCGTCGCAGTGAGCAGGCTAAATACTGGATGTATGAGAGTATCAATGAGCATCTGCGTATGAGTTTCTATAACAACCCCGTGATACAACAGCAGTTGCAGGAGGCGGAGCGGATTGTATTAGCAGGGCAGAAGACTTCTTTCACAGCAGCGCAAGACCTCCTTGACCGCTACTTCGATTCCCTGAAACAGCATCTCTGAGCGAAGCGAATTTAATCTATAATGTTTAATCTTTCATGTTAATCGAAATAGACAATGGCAGTGGCTTCTGCTTCGGAGTGACCACAGCGATACAGAAAGCGGAGGAGGAACTGGCAAAGGGTAATAAACTCTATTGCCTGGGCGACATCGTGCATAATGGCATGGAGTGTGAGCGACTGCGACAGATGGGACTGATCACCATCAACCATGACGAGATGCGTGAACTCCATGATGTCAAGGTGTTGCTGCGTGCTCATGGGGAGCCCCCTGCTACCTACGAACTGGCTCGACGCAACCATATCGAGATTATCGACGCCACCTGTCCTGTGGTTCTTCAGTTGCAGAAGAAAATCAAAAAGCAGTTTGAGGCAGGTAACGGACAAATCGTTATCTTTGGAAAGAAAGGTCATGCGGAGGTGTTAGGACTTGTCGGACAGACACAGTCGACGGCTATCGTCATCGAGAGTTTCGAGGAAGTGAAGAAACTTGACTTCTCCCGTGATGTCTATCTCTATTCGCAAACGACGAAGAGCCTGGATGAGTTTCACCAGATTATCGAATACATCCAGCAGCATATCTCACCATCGGCAACCTTCCGTAGTTTCGACACCATCTGCCGTAATGTGGCAAACCGCATGCCCAATATCTCTGCCTTTGCCAGTAAGCACGACCTTATTCTCTTCGTGTGTGGTCGTAAGAGCAGTAACGGAAAGGTGCTTTTCAACGAGTGCCTGCGTGTCAATCCCAACAGTCGTCTGATAGAGGGACCAGACGAGATTGACCCCTCATGGCTCGAAGGTGTTCAGACGGTAGGCATCTGTGGTGCCACCAGCACCCCGAAATGGCTCATGGAACAATGCCGTGATGCGTTAATGGTGTAATAACGACCCGTTTGAAGGCTTCATTTATCCTTTCACCGTCTCATTGAAACGATCCAGAAGCCATTGCTTCTGTTCGGGAATCGTCATGTGGGAGTTGTCGAGTTCGATAGCATCATCTGCTTTACGCAAGGGTGATACCTCACGATGGCTGTCGATATAGTCGCGCTCCTGTACGTTCTTGAGGATATCGGCATAGTCTGCCTCCATACCTTTCGCCTTCAACTCTTCGTAACGACGTTGAGCACGAACCTCAGGCGAGGCGGTGACGAAGATTTTCAGTTCGGCATTGGGAAACACGGTAGTACCAATGTCGCGACCATCCATCACGACACCTTTGTCCTTGCCCATCTGCTGTTGCTGTGCCACCATTGCCTCACGGACAAAGCCAAGGGTAGCGATCGGGCTGACACGATTGGATACCTCCATCGAACGAATCTCGCTCTCTACCAGTTCTCCGTTCAGATAGGTGTCAGGACGACCCGTCTGGGCATTGAACTTAAACGAGATATGGATCTCAGGCATCCGACGGCGTAACTCGTCCTCATTGATGCCCTCCTCGGTAAATAATCCGTTGCGGAGCGCAAAAAGAGTGACGCTACGGTACATGGCACCTGTATCTACATAAACATAACCAACCTCACGGGCAAGGTCTTTTGCCATCGTGCTCTTACCGCACGAGGAATGACCGTCTATTGCTATTGTAATCTTTTTCATAAACTATAAGTTGCATTGATCAATAGTGACGATGCCGACACATGGTATTTCGCATAGGCGACACCGAGTTTGAAACGCTTCAGCGTCAGTCCTGCACCAGCCGACAGACCGGCCCCATGGCTGCTACTGCTGTCGCCTTCGCTCACCTTCATCTCATCACGACGACGGAAGTTATAACCTGCTGCAAGATAGATGGTCTCTCCGATAAAGAAGTCGACACCGATGGCAAGGTGCTGGATGAAACTCGTGTCCCAGCGGTTGAGGCGTGACAGGGTGGCAGAGAAACGCAATGGCGCGGCGGCAAGTTGCTTGGAGACTCCCATCTGTAAGTCGAAAGGTATCTTCTCGTATTCGTCCTGATAGGCCTTCACCTGTCCACCGAGGTTCTTTGCCACGGCAGAGACCGACCATCCATGCTCCTCGTCATAGTAGTTTAGACCGAGGTCGGAGGCGATGCCGATGGAGTTATAGCCTGCTATCGAGGAGGAGATGAAGCGCAGTGTGATACCACCGCTCCAATGGTTGCTGAGCAGGTAGGCGAAACTTCCCGCAATGGCGATGTCCTTTGCCGAGAACGTGCCCATCTCGATATTGTCTGCCGTTGTCTCCTTCATGCTGCCATAGTCCATATACTGTGCGCTGATCCCCCACGTGGCACGCTCCTTCCATGCCTTGACAAAGGAAGCGGAGGCAGTCTTCGAACCCTCCATGTAGGTCATGAAATTGAGGTTGAGGCTCTTGTCTGCCGCATTGCAGATCAGTGCCGGATTGTGGAAGATCAAGGTGGGGTCGTCTTCACAGATGGTGATATTGTCACCTCCCAGGGCTGCCACATGGGAACTGACAGGCAGACGCAGAAAACTATAGACCTCCTGACTCTCCTGGGCGTGTAAGGGTAAGAAGGTAAAAAGGTAAAAAGGTAAGAGGATCGCTCCCCTTACAACCAGTTTGATGCTTTGGTTTGGCTTCTTCATTTTACTTTTTATGTTAAATAAACGACAAAGCAACGAATTTATTATTATTTCCATCGCTTTTTACCTTTTTTACCTTTTTACTTTTTTACTTTTTTACTTTTCTTTGTACCTTTGCCGTCGACATGGAACAAAAGAAGACACCACAGGCTGATCTTGACCAGCAACGCACTACAGGATTTCTCTTGGGAACGATTTTAGTGCTTGCTCTGCTCTTTGTCGCTCTGGAGTGGAACAGCGTGGAGTCGGTAGATGATGGAGAGACCATCGACTTGGCAGACCTGATGCATGAGGACGAGATGATTCCCATGTCGATAGAGGAGCAGTTTGCCCAGTTGGAGCCAGACAAGGCGCAACCTAAGGAGGCGGAGCAACTGCATATCGTGGACGATAATGTGGAGATACTGCCTCAGGACGAGCAGGTCGCCGAGGACGAGGGCGGCGAGGACGATGAGGCGTTGCTGAAAGAGTTGCAAGGCGAGGAGGAACCTAAGGCGTTGGCTCCGATGGGTATCGACCCAGAGGACAATCCCTTGAAGTTCCGACTCGTAGAGGACCTTCCCCAATATCCTGGCGGTGCCGTGGAGTTCATGAAATGGCTGACGAAAAACCTGCAATACCCTAAAAAGGCACAGGTCTTGAAGAAACAAGGAACCGTCATCGCCCATTTCTATGTGGAGAAAGACGGTAGGATCACAGGTCTGAAAATCGTGCAGTCGCTTTCCAAGGAGTGTGACAATGAGGCGCTCCGTGTCTTGGGGATGATGCCCAACTGGCAACCCGGTGTACAGAATGGTAAACCCTGTCGGACGAAAGTAAGTATTCCTATTGTATTTAAACTATGAGATGGAACATTAAAGATTAAACATTAAAAGATTATGATACAGACATCTAATGAAATCCTGAACTTAGTAAACCATTTCCTAGAGCAACTGCCTTACGAGCGGAAGCCTCAGTCGTTGTACGACCCCATCCGTTATGTGTTGTCGATAGGGGGTAAGCGCATCCGTCCTGTATTGATGCTGATGGCATACAATCTCTTCAAGGAGCACCCCGAGGAGATACTGATGCCTGCGTGTGGACTGGAGACCTACCATAACTACACGCTGTTGCATGATGACTTGATGGACAATGCCGACCTGCGTCGTGGTCATGAGACAGTGCACAAGCGTTGGAATGCGAATACCGCTATCCTCTCAGGCGACTCGATGCTTGTACTTGCCTATCAGCGCATCGCACAGGTACCTGCCGAGAAACTTGCCGACGTGCTGGACTGTTTTACGGAGACGGCACTGGAGATAGGTGAGGGACAGGAGTACGACATGGCTTTCGAGACACGTAATGATGTCCGTGAGGAGGAGTATGTGGAGATGATTCGTCTGAAGACCTCCGTCCTGCTCGCCTGTGCCACGAAGATTGGCAGTATCCTTGCCGATGCTCCTTCAGAGGATGTCAATCATCTGTATAAGTTCGGAGAGCAGTTGGGACTCGCCTTCCAGTTGCAGGACGACCTCTTGGATGTCTATGGTGACCCGAAAGTGTTCGGAAAGGCGGTTGGAGGTGATATCACCTCCAACAAGAAGACCTATATGCTCATCAATGCATACAACCGTGCCGATGAGAGACAGCGTGCCGAACTGACCCGATGGGTAGAGGCAAAGACCTTCAATCGTGATGTGAAGGTAGCGGCGGTCACTCGCCTCTACGACGAGATTGGTATTCGCCAACTCTGCGAGGAGAAGATCAACTACTATTTCGATCAGGCAGCCCAATACTTGGCAAAGGTCAGTGTGCCAGACGACCGTAAGCAGGCATTGCGCCAATACATGGAAGAACTGCTTCATCGCAACAAATAAGCAAATGCCAACAGCCAAATTCATAGACACCCATTGCCATCTGGATGGCGAAGAGTTTCGTGACGACTTGGATGCTGTCGTACAACGAGCCCAGGATACTGGTTGTGCGAAAGTCTTCATCCCTGCCATCGACCTTCCGTCGTGTCAGACAGTGATGGAGGTCGCCCGTCGTTATCCCGGCTATGCCTATCCCATGCTTGGTCTGCATCCTGAGGAGGTGAGAGGTGACTGGCGCAATGTCCTCCATCAAATTCGGGAGTACGTGGGTATGGGAGTACGGGAGTACGGGGGTACGGGAGTACGTGGGTACGAGAAATGTTCTGCGGGCAATAGTAATCTCGCCCCCTCGTACCCTCGTACTCTCGTACCTTCGGAAACAATCGCTATTGGTGAAGTAGGACTCGACTTCTATTGGAGTCGTGAGTTTGAGCAGGAGCAGATGCTTGCCTTTGAGGAACAGGTGCGTTGGTCGGTAGAGACTCGTCTGCCGTTGATGATACACTGCAGGAAAGCACAGAACGAGATGGTTACTATATTAAAAAGGTACGCGCGAGAGTTACCTGGAGGGGTGTTCCATTGCTTCACGGGTAATGAGCAGGAGGCACGTCAACTGTTGGAGTTCGACCGTTTCGTGTTGGGAATAGGTGGTGTGCTGACGTTTAAGAAGAGCCATCTGCCGGAGGTGCTGCCAGCCAGTGTTCCCTTGGACCGTATTGTCTTGGAGACGGATGCCCCCTATATGGCTCCTGTCCCCATGCGTGGTCAGCGTAACGAGCCCGCTTTCATCTGTCATGTCATCACCCGTCTAGCAGAGGCGTATGGAGTCAGTGAGGAAGAAGTTTGCGAGAGGACGAACGAAAATGTCGTTCGAATTTTCTCGTTATAAAATTTGGCGGTTTGCTCACTTATTCGTAACTTTGCATCCGCTTACAACTAGGAGAGGTGCTCGAGTGGTTGAAGAGGCACGCCTGGAAAGCGTGTAACCGGCAAAACCGGTTCGCAGGTTCGAATCCTGTTCTCTCCGCAGGATGAGCAGGTTCAAAGCCCTGAGGAAAAACCTCGGGGCTTTGTTGTTCTCTCCGCAAAAGACAGACTTGGAGAACCAAGTCTGTCTTTGCGTTATTGAGAGAACGGATGAGAACCAGGTTCGTAATCGACGAAGTCGCTTTCACAAAGCGTAGCGACTGAAAGAATCCTGTTCTCTCCGCAGGAAGAATAAAGGGCTGCAATCGCAGCCCTTTATTCTTTATTATAACTTTAGAAGTTGTTCGAGTTCCGACTCTTCTTCGAAGCCAAGTCCGAAATCGAGGTCGAGTTCTCTTCCCAGACTTGGGTCTGACTGATCACTGGCGTTAAGACTCCCTGCCAGCAGTTGGACAGGATTTATCACGAAGAGTTCGCTGGTTGGTTTGATATATGTCTTTCTCATTGTAGCGTCCTCCATTATTTAATGATTACCTTTTTACCGTTTAAGATATAGAGTCCCTTCTTTGGATAGAGTACACGACGACCTTGCAGGTCATAGTATACGTTACCTCCGACCTCATCCATCTTACTTCTTACGTCAATGAGTCCCGTAGTGCCATCGCCACCTCCGATGCTCAGCATAGTGACAGAACGGTCGAATGTGCCTGGCTTGAAGAAGGCACGGAATGCCTTACTACCGCCAGTGGCTTTCAACTCGAACTTGTTACCTGTATCGTTGATGCAGTAGATGTTCTCTGTGTCAACATCTGTGGTACTACCAATGAAACGGTAGTTACTACCAGTAACAGAAACGGGTGTGCCAGAGGCATTGATCTCTGCGTCTGTACCAATAAATTTGATGGCTTTACCGCTCAGGTCGTATTCTGCACCCCAGTGATCGCCAGGCAGTGCTACAATATATGGTGTGTTAGCCTCTATTTTGTCTGTGTAGTCGAAGTTGACGATATTAGATTCGTCGCTAATAAACTTCTTCACCCAGAAATCCTTACCAGTGTCGCTACTGTTTGTGAACCATTTAATCTCTGTGCCACCTGCGGTTACCTTGTTGACATCAAAAGGTAGGATGAGCGTATTCCAACCGTTAGAGCCGTCAGCACCTGTTGTGAAGGTATAGTTAAACTCAATATTCGAAGCCGTGAAGTCTACTGGTGAATAAAAGTCTTTACCATCCGTCAGCGTGATGTTGTCAGCGGTATAGGTGCCACTGGTGTTTGTGATGACATTAGTAAGACCCGTAGGCACAGCATCGCTACTGCCTAAGATATACAGACAGTTCGGATTGCTGTTCTTAGTGACGGAGGTGACACCACAACCAGTCAAGTCAACAGAGGTTGCAGAAGCAGGAACAGTGATAGATGCGGTTGGCTTGGTAACCGTCTGCGTGCCATCGGCTGCATAGGTGACGATTGCAGGGGTTGCAGTGTAATAACCAACTTCGTCCCAATCAGTCCAACTAGAGTTCTTTATATATACGACATCTAATTCATAAATACTTCCATTTGTCATACAATTATATTCAATGGGGATAGTGATACTGCCATTGGCAGGTACAGTGATTACTTGTGCTTTACGTACTACCGGATCTGAATAATTGCTGTTCTCATACAAGTCATATTGATATGTCCCTTTGTAATCGTAGGTTGCGTCAGGGTTCGTAATTGTTAACTCTCCCTTGAATGACGTTCCGTATACTTTATAATTCTTGTCACTGACTACTTCTGAGTTTTGAACGACTAATGAGCGTCCCAATGTAATATTATCAGTTGTTGGATTACTACCTCCACCGCCAGTAACAGTAAGCGTTGTCTCTTTTCCATCGGTGATTATGTTCCATTTTCCATTTAATGCTGTTATTGAGTATGTTCTCGTTTCGGTAGGAGTGAATGTGTAAATACAGTTCTTCGTCTCACCTGCAGGAATATAATAAGTCTTACCGCCAACACTACTCATACTATTAAGGTCTGCAATAATGATATCTGCATCATAATCTTCACTGGCGTTATTAGTAATATTCATCGTGATGTCAACTGTTTCGCCAAGAGTTATACTATTTTTGCTAAGTACGATGCTGTTGAGTGCTAAATCGTAATTCTGTTTTGGGGGGCTGAGGATATCACCAAGATCCTCGGAATTTTTTTGAATACCAATGACTGCATCTTGCCCGCGATTATAGCCTCCGGCAGAATTGACACCACCGATACCCTCTGCATCAGGATCAAGGGCTGAAAGTTTAAAGTAGTTGTCGCTCATTCCACCCCATCCCCAGTTAATGTGGAAGAAGTCCTCACCTTGATAACCGTCTAAGACGAATTCATGACCACCGCCTGCAGATTTAGAGCCTCCAAAGCATACAGGTCTACCTAGACTCAGTTCATGGTACATGATTGATACCCAGTTGGAATACGAATAGTCGTTACGTTCAACATAGGTGGTCGTATTGTTATAATCAAAATAATTCTTAAGCGCGTTTGCCACACTACTGGTATTAGAACCAGATTGACCGGTCTCATCGACGGCATAATCCATTTCGACAGAAGCACCACAATAATACATCAACTGAGCGATAGCAGTATTCGCTGCCGTCTTTTCTTCATCTGTTCCTGTAGCAGGATAGGATAGTTGCATATTGCTCCAGTTAATGGCAGTTCCAGCATTGATGCTACCTATGCTAAACCCTTTGGTTTCTGTGGTATAACTTGGAATTGCGGCTGTGGTTGTAGTTGTTGTAGACCCTGCTCTCATTTCTGCCGCATACATACACTGTGCCATTGCAGTTGCTACGCAACCTGTTGCGGCTCTTGTCGTACCACTATATACAGGACATAAGTCATTGTATGGTGTGTCTTGATTCCAATGAGTCTGTACAATTGGTGCAATAGGGGTCTTGACAGCAGAGGCACGATGAATAGAGGCTCCTGTGTTTTTTGTGAAAATGTGCTGCTTCGCCCAAGCAATCTCATCGGCATAGCCTTGGAGCCAAGCACGCATGTTGCTGGGGATGTTATTGGGATCGAAACTGCCGCTATCGCTGTAGCCGAGGATGGGGGTGGCGACATCGTTGTTGCTGACAATGACGAAACCACCATTGTTGGTTACGTTGAATACATACAGTCCGCTGACCTGTTGTGTCATGGTCAGTTGTTGCTCTGTGACAGGGGCTCTTCGTGAACCGTTCGCTACTCTGCCGTTCATGAAACTGGCAGCCTGCTGCAATGCCTGTTCAGGAGTGATGTCTCCTGCCATCATAACGATGGAACAGCATACAGTGAGCGTCAAAAGTAAAATTCTCCTCATGTTATTAATGTTTTAGGTTTAACTGTTAATGCTGCAAATTTAACTAAAATATTTGGATTGACCTAACATATTCGAAAAATAATGCTTACCTTTGTGGCAAATTTGCAGCAAATTGTAAGATAATAAAGTATGAAGAATTTACTTGTGCTGATTGCCATGATGGGTTGTTTCGCATGTATACAGCCCGTGAGTGCACAACCGAAACAACCAACGGACTCCACCGAACTGGTGCAGAACGACACATTGGCTGCCGATTCCGCCATGGCCTTGATTGATGCCGACTTGGAGGGCATGGATGCCGCAGAGAGTGGGGGACTGCATAAGATGCTGAAGTCGAAGTTCATCGAAGGCTCAGCAGGTTTTATGTCGTTAGTGGCACTCGCCTTGGTGCTTGGTCTTGCCTTCTGTATCGAGCGCATCATCTATCTGACGCTCTCGGAAGTCAATGCAAAGAAACTGATGCAGGATATTGATGCCAAACTGATGGAGAACGATGTGGAAGGTGCTAAAGACCTCTGCCGCGATACTCGTGGACCAGTGGCAAGCATCTGCTATCAGGGCTTATTGCATATCCAGGAGCCGTTAGACCAGATAGACCGCCAGTTGACGAACTATGGTACCGTCCAGATTGCCAATATGGAGAAAGGGTGCTCATGGATTAAGTTGTTTATCGCTCTGGCTCCCTCTCTCGGATTCTTGGGAACGGTGATTGGTATGGTGATGGCTTTCGACCAGATACAGACGGCAGGCGATATCAGTCCTACTATCGTCGCCTCTGGTATGAAGGTGGCGCTGATTACCACCATCTTTGGTATCATCGTAGCCCTTATTCTGCAACTCTTCTATAACTTTATCCTTTCGAAAATAGAGCATCTGACCTCTCAGATGGAGGAGAGTGCCATCACATTGATGGACAGTATTGCCAAGGTAAAGGCTAGAGATTAAACATTAAAGATTAAACATTAAAAATTAAACATTAAAGGTTATGGCAGAGGCTGGAAATTATCTGTTAGCAGAGGTGATGCTATGGCTGATGTATGCGGCATTGTTTGTCGCATTGGTGGTTGCCATCTATTCGGCAGTCCACTCTTTCCGCCATCGTACTGATAGTATTGCCGCCAGCAATAAGGTGCCTCGTAAATCAATAGCATGGGGCGTAACGGGTTTTACGGTCGTGCTGTTGTTGGTCACCTGTCTGGCAGGTTCCTCACAACCTTTGATCATCAATGGCATAAGTTATACTGACCGTTTCTGGCTGAAGACCACTGACGGTCTCATTATCTCGTCCGTCATTCTCATCGTGATTGCCGCTTGCTTCGTTGCCTATGGCATCTCTGGGATGAATAGGAAGATAAAGTTTAAGGGCTAAAGGTTATAGATTATGTTCCTGCGTCGTAGAAATAGGGAGATTCCAGAACTTAACACCACCTCCACAGCAGATATCTCGTTCATGCTGCTGGTGTTTTTTCTGGTGACCTCATCAATGGATACGGACAAAGGACTTTCTCGCCAACTGCCTCCAGTGGATAACGAGCCGCAGAAAGAGGTGGACATCAGTCGAAGCAATGTGATGCAGATTCGCCTCGATGCCCACGACTCCTTGTGGATAGACGATAAGACGGTGGCATTCTCTGCGCTGCAAGGGCAGGTGGAGTCATTTGTCGCCAGTCGCCAGACAGAGCAGTATGTGGTAGGTGTCCAGACCGACCGTGCCACCAGTTACAACGCCTACTTCGAGATGCAGAACACTATCGTGGCAGCGTTCCACTCCTTGCGAGAGAAGATGGCGCAAAAACAGTATGGGCACCATTTCTCCCAGTGTACACCAGCAGAGCGTGAGGTCATCATCCAACGTTATCCGCTGCGTATCAGTGAGGCACAGCCGACACAGGGAAATTAAATATTAAATATTAAACATTAAACGTTAAAGATAAATGAGTCGCTTCCGTCGTCGTAACAGTCATGATGTGCCAGGGTTGAATCTCGCTTCGATGCCTGACCTGATCTTTACGGTGTTGTTCTTCTTTATGATAGTGACCCACATGCGCCAGACGGAATTGAAAGTGCGCTATGTGGTGCCGCAAGGAACGGAACTGGAGAAGACGGGACATAAAGGAAGCGTCGTCTATCTGTATATCGGTCATCCTGTGGATGAGCAGGGACGGGTGGTGAGCGATGAGACCCGTATTCAAGTGAACGACCACTATGTGTCTGTCTATGAGATACCTGGTGCTATTGCTGAGGCTCGTGACCAGATGTCGAATGAGGACAAGATGCGCATGACCGTTAGTGTCCATGCCGACAAGGACACGGATATGGGAGTGATTAATGATGTGAAACAGGCTTTGCGTCAGGCTGGTGCGCTACGCATCAATTACTCCGCGACAAATAAAGAGAAGACAAAAGACTAATATCTATAATACTATGGCAGTACAGAAACTTGATCAGTTGGATAAGCAGATTCTCCGTATGATATCAGAGGATGCCCGTGTTCCCTTTCTGGAGGTGGCACGTGCCTGCAATGTCAGTGGAGCGGCTATCCACCAGCGTATACAGAAACTCACCAATCTTGGTGTGCTGAAAGGAACGCAGTATATCATCGACCCGGAGAAGATAGGCTATGAGACATGTGCCTATATCGGACTGAACCTGAAGAACCCCGAGAAGTTCGACAAGGTCGTCCAGGAGTTGAGGAAGATTCCTGAGGTAACGGAATGCTATTATACGACAGGTAACTTCGATATGTTTATCAAGATCTATGCGATGAACAACCACCACCTGTTGACCATCATCCACGACAAACTGCAACCGCTCGGACTCTCAAGTAGTGAGACCTTGATCTCCTTCCACTCTGCTTTCGAGCGTCAGTTGCCCATTATCGACTCTCCCGTGTTGGAGGAGTAGACTTTAACGGATATAATCTACGAAAGCGTATTCGAAGGCATGCTTCTCATCCTTCGGATGCGCTTCTTTCGTGTCAATCTTCCAGTCGCTATAGTCAGGGAAGAAAGCGTCGGCATCCTTGGGCGTGTCGTCGATCTCCGTCAGACAGAGACGGTCGGCGAACTTGATAGCCTGCTCGTAGACCCTTGCCCCACCTATTATATATATGTCCTCATCGGGTGCACAACTCTTGAGCGCCTTCTCCAATGTAGGGAATACCTCACAACCGGGCAACTCCTTCGTCGTGCGGCTTAACACCACATTACGGCGGTTGGGCAGGGCACCTTTGGGCAGACTCTCAAAGGTGTTGCGCCCCATGATGATGGTATGCCCTGTGGTCAATGCCTTGAAACGCTTCAGGTCGTTAGGCAACCAATACAATAACTTGTTCTGATAGCCGATGGCACGATTCTTTGCCACGGCGGCGATGATACTGATCATAACTATGAACTATGCACTATGAACGATGAACTAAACAGATACTTCTGCTTTGATATGTGGGTGTGGGTCGTAGCCTACCAGTTCGAAGTCCTCATACTGGAAGTCGAAGATGCTCTTCACGTCAGGATTGATCTTCATGACGGGCAGTGGGCGAGGCTCACGGGTGAGTTGCAACTTTGCCTGTTCGATATGGTTCAGGTAGAGATGCGTGTCACCAGTGGTGTGGATGAACTCACCGGGCTTGTAGCCTGTCACTTGTGCCATCATCTGGAGCAGCAAGGCGTACGAGGCGATATTGAACGGTACACCGAGGAATGTGTCTGCCGAGCGTTGGTAGAGTTGCAGGCTAAGACGGTCGCCAGCCACATAAAACTGGAAGATGGTATGGCACGGGGGCAACGCCATCTTATTGACTTCCGCCACGTTCCATGCCGATACGATCATACGACGGGAGTTGGGGTTGGTCTTCAACTGGTCGACGACGTACTGTATCTGGTCGATGACACCGCCATCGTAGTCAGGCCACGAGCGCCATTGGTGTCCGTAGACAGGTCCTAACTCCCCGTTCTCATCCGCCCATTCGTTCCAGATGCGAACCCCATTCTCCTGCAACCAGTGTACGTTGGTGTCGCCTTTGAGGAACCAGAGCAGTTCGTAGATGATAGACTTCAAGTGTAGTTTCTTGGTGGTCAGCACGGGGAAACCGTCGTCGAGGTTATAGCGCGACTGTGTTCCGAAGATGCTGATAGTGCCTGTGCCAGTGCGGTCGCCCTTCTGGGTACCCTCTGTCAGGATGCGGTTCAGTATGTCTAAATATTGTCTCATATCTCTTTTAATATAGGTTCGTAATCGTTGGGAATATGAGTGGTCTTGATCTTCCACTCCTTGGGGTAGAGGTTGTTGGCTCGATTGCCGATGTTCTTCACCAGTCCGAGGGGATGACCTTGGAAGCATACCTCCACCAAACCACGGGGCGTGTCGGCAGGCAAGACGATAGCCTCATGTCTTAAGTACGCCATTGCCTGAGAGTATGATAAGGCTGCTTGTGGGTAGGTTGCTGGAGTCGTGTTTATTCCCACGCTGGGAATGTTTCTTTCCCACGCTGGGAATGTTTCTTTCCCACGCTGGGAATGTTTCTTTCCCACGTTGGGAATGTTTTTTCCCATGCTGGGAATATTCTGGGAACCGCCTTTCCTCAAAGCGCACAGAAAGAGCCCTTCCCCCTTTGTGATGCCGGGGATGAAGCGATAGACAGGCTCGTCGAAGCCTTCGAGCAGTGATCCCGTGATGCTCCATTCGGGTTTTACCTCCACCTTCAGCACCTCCGCGTCGAATTCCTCCAGTATCCAGCGGATATTCTCCTCGTTCTCCTTCGTATTAAAGGTACAGGTACTATATATGAATAGACCGCCCTCGTTCAGGCATTGCCATGCCTCACTCACGATGTCACGCTGCAGTCGCCAGCATTTCTCCACGTTCTGCGGGCTCCATTCACGGATGGTCGCCTCGTCTTTGCGGAACATGCCCTCGCCAGAGCAAGGCACATCGCAGAGGATGATGTCGAAATGGAGTTTCGACCTACTATAATCCTTGGGGTAGGCATTCGTCACATGGCAGTTGGGATAGCCCCATTTCTGGATGTTCTCAGCGAGTATGCTGGCACGGTTGCGGATAGGCTCATTGCTAAAGAGCACCCAGTCCTCAGGCAGTGCGGAGCGCAATAATGTCGACTTTCCGCCAGGAGCGGCGCACATATCGAGGGCTATTAGCGATTGGCTGTTGGCGATAGATGGTTGGTGTTGGCGTAATACCTCATCGAGGAACATGGAGGCAGCCTCTTGCACATAATAGCAGCCGGCATGGAAGAGGGGATCGAACGTGAAGTTCGGGCGACTCTTCAGGTAATAGGCATTGCGGCACCAAGGTACTTCCTCGCCCTCTATCACCGCTAACCTCTTACCGCCAACCTCAGTCTTCCTGGGGTTGAGGCGAATGCTCACTGGAGGTTCCTCCTCGAACGATTGAAGATATCGCTCGAAGCGCTCATCGCCCATCAGTTGGCGAGTGTAACTGGTAAACGCAACAGGTAATTCCATTATTTATCGGCAAAGTTACAAATTATTTTTGTATTTTTGCAACTAATTTGAAGAATATAACGTCTAACGAATGAACAAACAATAAAAACAGATGGACATGAAAAAAGGAATATTCGTTTTAACGCTCTTGCTCACGCTGGGAATGACTGTTCCCACGATGGCACAAAAGCACCGTCATACCCCAAGGGGGACGGAACTGGTGGACACTACCAAGCAGAGTTCTGCCGTGGATGCCTTCTCGGATACGACATCAGTAGACACCTTATATGATAATGGCGCGTCTCACCATAGCCATTCCGTCAGTATCGACTGGGATGGTGACGAGGATGTAGAGGAGGCTCTCACAAAGGTGTTTGAGTCAATTGGTGAGGACTCCAAACTGGCAACAGGTCTGATTATCGCTGTCGTCGCTATCGTGGTCATCTTCCTTCTGGCGCCGATTCTGATTCTCCTGCTGATCTTCTATTTCGTCAATAAGAACCGCAAGCAGAAGATGAAGTTGGCACAGATGGCGATGGAGAAGGGACAGCCGATTCCAGAGCAGTTGTTGGAGAAGCCTCAAGAGGAGGTTGGCGACGAGTATCAGAAGGGACTCCGCCAGTGCTTCGTAGGTGTTGGACTTGCCATCTTCCTAGGCTATGCCGCTGGTGAGATAGGTTTCGGCATCGGTGCCTTGGTGTTCTTCATCGGCTTGGGTAAGGTGGTCGCCGCCAAGACAGCCGCTAAGAAAAATGATTTAAATAATAATAACGACTTAACTCAACAAGATTATGACTAAAAGACTTTATCGTTCAGACGACCGTGTGATAGCCGGTGTCTGCTCAGGTTTCGCAGAGTATATGGACTTCGACCCCGTTGCCGTTCGCTTAGGCTATGCAGCCTTGACGCTCTTTACGGCATTCGCAGGTATTCCATTCTATATCGTGGCATGGATCGTGATGCCAGAGAAAAGTAAGGTGATTTAGTCAATATATCGAGATCTCGATATATCGATATATCGAAAAAAGAACGATAGTATGACAACTGACATCTCTCTTGTAGTACAGGTGGCGGTATTAGGCAACCGACGGGCTTTTGATGAACTCGTGCGCCGATACCAGTCACCCGTGCGCCGTTTCTTCTTGCATCAGACGTTGGGAGATGAGCAGTTGAGTGACGACCTCGCACAAGACACGTTTATCAAGGCATATACCAGTATCGGTAAGTTCAAAGGGCTCGCCTCCTTCCAGACATGGCTGATGCGCATCGCCTATAATGTGTTCTACGACTATACACGGTCGGGGAAGGTGCGGTATGAAATTCGGGGGTACGAAGGTTCGGGGGCTCGGGGGCACGAGAATAGTTCAGATGTGCAAAAGACGGGCTTAGACATATCTCGCACCTCCGTACCTTCGTATCCCCATACCCCCGAACTAAAGATGGACCTATATCATGCCCTCGCCTTGTTGAAGCCTGACGAACGAACCTGCGTGACGCTGCAACTGGTGGACGGTTACGATATCAAAAAGATCGCAGAGATTACCCAGATGAAGGAGGGAACGGTGAAGTCGCACCTCTCCCGAGGGAAAGAGAAACTAGCAAACTATTTAAAACAGAATGGCTATGGATGAACAGAATGAGAAGTTGCTGCAACAGTTCTTTAGCGAGGCTGCACAGCAGACGATAGACGATAACGGGTTTACGGAGCGGGTGATGAGCCAGTTGCCAATGCGTGTCAAGCGTTTCACACGTATCTGGTCGGCATGCTGTATCGTCATCGCTGCCCTCCTTTTCACCGTCTTTCATGGTTGGGAACTGTTGCTGGTGCAGATGGAGGTGTTCCTGCGCACCACTATCGCGGAACCGCCACAGGTGAACCCGCTCACGGTGGTCTTCACCCTCTTCTGCCTTTTGATGATAGGTGTCTACGAGTTGCTTAGTTACGAACGCCTGATTCGATAAGGCGACCTTCCTTGTCGAACATGCCATAGGTGGTACTCGTCACCTTGAACTCCGTGCGACGGTTGAGTTGGTTGCATATCTCCTGCTCTTCCGGTGTGAACGTTCTGACATACTCTTCTGTCAGAACGTCGTTTTCTTTCAGGAAGGGATATTTCTCCGTCAACTTCTTGCGTATCTGCTTGGGACTGCCCTTGCCATAGCCTTTGGGAGCAAGGCGGTCTTTGGCGATGCCCTTGCTGATCAGGTAGTTGACCACAGACTCCGCACGTCGTTGTGAGAGGCGTACGTTATACTCCTCACTACCTTTGTAGTCGCAATGGGCGGCGAGTTGGATAGCGACATGCGGGTTCTCGTTCAGCAGCACCACCAGTTTGTCCAAAGCCTCCGTCGACTCAGGGCGCAGGGTGGCACGGTCGAAGTCATAGAAGATATTGTCGATGAGGACGGGTGCGGTGATACTCGCCAAAGGAAACTGCAAGACGTATTCCTCGGAGTCCTCGACAGGCTCCACCCGCAGTTCCTCCTTATGGTTCAGGTAGCCAACGCAGGTGCCTAGCAGCACGTAGTCGACGTTAGGTTTGATCTGTTGGGTAAACGAGCCATCCCCCTTCACGTTGAGTTTCAGGTTTGTGCCGTCGTTGCCCACGAGGTAGACGATAGCCTGTGGCAACTCATAGCCCTCCTGCTCATAGACCCAGCCCTTGACGGTCTGGATAATCTCCGGGTTCTCAAAGGAGTAGATATGGTCCCAGCCGTGGGCATCGCCACGGTTGGAGGAGAAGAATCCCTTGTTGAGCATCCCCTCAAAGGTCATGCCGAAGTCATCACCCTGTGAGTTCAACGGGAAACCGGGATGCTCCAACTGCCATCCAAAGGCATTGGGCTTGGCGATGAAGATATCCAGTCCGCCCATTCCCTCATGTCCATTGCTGGAGAAATAGAGGTCACCATTAGGACGGAAGGTGGGGAATAGTTCGTCACCAGGGGTGTTGATTGGTGCGCCAAGGTTCTCCACGCCCCCCATGTCACTCTCGGAGAGACGTACACGCCAAATGTCCTTGCCGCCCATGCCACCAGGCATGTCGCTGACGAAATAGAGCCATTTGCCATCAGGACTGACGGCGGGATGGGCGAAGAGGGAGAGCGTGTCACGGGAGATGGTCACCTCCTGCGGTTTGCTCCAGGCGGCATCAGAGCGTCGGGAGGAACCTATCTTCGCATAGCGGGGATAGTCATTGTCTGTCTTACAGATGGTCAGGTACATCGTATGCCCGTCGGGTGTCAGACAACAGGCTCCCTCATCATCGGCGCTATTCAACTCGGAGTCGATGACCTGTGGGCGTTGCCACTTGCCCTGCTCGTCTTTTTGTGACATGAAGATATCGCCATTCTTCGTTCCCGTGATACCACTCAACTCATCACCTGTCGCCTCATTACGGGTGGAGGTGAAATACAGGCGGTCGTTGGCATCACCACCCAAGGCGGGGGAGTATTCCGAGCGGCGGGAATTGAAGATGTTCTCTCGCTTTACTGTGTAGCGAGAACCCTCTTGTTTCCATATTGGAGCCTGCTGTGCGGAACGTAGTCCATTCTGTGCGAGAATCTTGGCAAAGGCAGGACTTTGGGCGGCAACAGAATCAACAAGTATGTCGCCATACACCTTTATCGCCTCCTTGTAACTGCCAGCCTTCAATAACTGCTGACCTAAATACAATTGCGTCAGCGAGTCTTGTTGCCCATAGCGTAAGGCATTACGGTAGGCGGCAATGGCACGTTGGGTATAGTTGATACGGCGGTAGCAGTCCGCCATCTTCAAGGCGCGTTGCCCTCTGAGTTTCCTTTCCTTGACAGGAGTCTGCGCATACGCCTTCTTGTATTGTGCCGCCGCGTCGAAATACTCGCCGAGGGCATAATACTTATCGCCTTTCTTCATTGCCTGGTCGGCACCGCATCCTACGAGGAGTAGGGCACAGAGACAGGTGAATATCACATAGATGGTCTTGCGCATACAATCATTAAAACGGAAAACCCTCGGATTTATTGCCTCCGAGAGTTATTCCTTGAAAGGAAGGCGCCAAGAGCAGTTGTGATAGTCAGAGCATCCGTATGCGGAATGCCCCTTGATGATATGCCCCTTGCCACAGAGCGGACAAGGTTTACCGATGATGCTGTCGTCGGGTTTCAGTGCCTTGGGCTTTCGTGGTGTCTTGGCTTTGGGCGCCTGTTCTGTCTTGGGCGCCTTGACTTTCTTGAGATCGGCATCGGTAAGGACGGTGACGCGACGGTTACTGCTGTCTTGCATCACCTCACGGACGATATCCGTTACCTGTTGTTTCAGTTCCTCGATAAACTGTTGGGCATCGTATTGCTGGTGCTCGATGTCGCGGAGTTTCTTTTCCCAGATACCCGTAAGTTCCGCACTTTTCAAAAGGTCTTCATGAATAAGATCTATAAGTTCTGTTCCTGTTGGTGTTGGGGCAATACTTGTACGAATACGTCTGATATAATGTCGTTTAAATAGTGTCTCGATAATGGCTGCTCGCGTTGAAGGACGCCCGATTCCGTTTTCTTTCATTGCATAGCGCAATTCCTCATTATCGACGAATCTTCCGGCTGTTTCCATTGCTCTAAGAAGGGTTGCCTCAGTATAGGGCTTTGGAGCAACAGTCCATTTTTCTGTTAAGGTCGGCGTATGCTCTCCACTCTCTCCTTTTGTAAATGTCGGTAGTATTTTATCTTCTTCTTTTTTCTTGCTTTCGTCTTCTGTGCTTTTGGGCTCTTTAGGATATACAAGATGCCATCCTGGCTCCAAAATGGTTTTTCCTGTGACTTTGAATTCAATGTCATCAACCATTCCAAGGACAATAGTCTGAGCAAATTTGCAGTCAGGATAGAATACCGCAATAAAACGACGTGCAATGAGATCGAAGACTTTTTGTTCCGCATCACTGAGATTCTGAGGAACGATGCCCGTAGGAATGATGGCATGGTGGTCGGTCACCTTCGAAGAGTCGAAGACTTTCTTTGATTTTGTTAAAGGCTTATCTCCTAAAGGCTTAATTAACTCTGCATATGGAGTGATTCCACCGAACTTAACTTGAAATAACCCATTCATTGTTTGTGGGCATTTAGGATAAATGTCATCGGAAAGAAATGTTGTATCTACGCGAGGGTATGTTGTATACTTTTTCTCGTATAGACTTTGAATGAGATTTAGGGTCATTTCAGCAGAATAACCATATTTCTTATTACAGTCAACTTGTAATGATGTCAGGTCATATAAAGAAGGAGGTGCCTCTTTTCCGTTCTTTTTCTGAATACTGGTTATCGTAAAGGGCTTTCCTGCAATACTTGCCAAAGTTTTTTCTGCTTCGTCTTTGTCGGTAAAACCTCTCTTGGATTGTCCTTTTTTCTCTTTTCCTTCTTCAGTCTCATTCTCTTTTTCTTCTTCCTCTTCTTCCTCTTTTATGACTGCCGTGAAGGTGGTGTCCCGATAGACTGTGGCAAGAACCCAATAGGGCTCAGGCTTGAAGTTCTCGATCTCTTTCTGGCGGTTGACAATCAGGGCGAGGGTAGGGGTTTGTACACGTCCTATTGAGAGCACCTGTCGGTTCTGTCCGTACCTTAAGGTATAGAGACGGGTACAGTTCATGCCCAACAGCCAGTCACCAATGGCACGGGATAGTCCTGCCATATACAGCGGCTGATAGTCAGCCTGATCTTTCAGTTGCGAGAAACCATCACTGATTGCCTCGTCCGTCATCGAGGATATCCACAGACGACTGACAGGACATTTGGCACCTGCTTTCTGCATCACCCACCGTTGGATGAGTTCTCCCTCCTGACCAGCGTCACCGCAGTTGACGATGCGGTCAGCCTTCTGCATGAGACTCTCGATGATGGCGAACTGCTTTTTGATACTCGGCTGGTCGATGAGTTTGATACCAAAACGCTCAGGTATCATCGGTAAGGACGACAGGCTCCATGACTTCCACATGGGAGTGTAGTCGTGAGGCTCCTTCAGTGTACACAGATGGCCGAATGTCCAAGTCACCTGGTAGCCGTTTCCTTCCATATAACCATCGTGCGAGGCGGTAGCACCGATAATCCGTGCGATGTCCTTCGCCACACTGGGTTTCTCTGCGATGCAAACAATCATGGCTGCAAAATTAATCAATTCTATTGAATTTCGCAGCCATGAACAGGGATTATTTAATATTTTTAATAAGCGTGGTCGCTGGCGATCTCCTGCTTGTCGAGTTTCTTCTTGTCGATGGCTCGCCAAGCGTAGACGATATAGGCAAGCACGAAGGGAACGAGCAGGGATACGTAGAACATGGTGCGCAGCGTGAACTCACTGCTGCACGAGTTGGCGAGTGTCAGCGACGACTGCAAATCGGCAGTGGAGGGATAGTATGCCGTATGGTTCCATGCGGAGCAGAGCAATAATGCAAGGACAGTGAGCACCGTACCGATACCTGCGGGCCAGATGCCGCTGATATAGGTCTTTGACACAATCGTCTTTCCAATACCATAGAGCACCAGCACCACACCTATTAATAATATAATAAGGAGGTACCACATGTCGGTGAGGTTGTGCAGGTACTTATACGGCTCCATGAAGATGACACCCGTCTCTGGGTTCCAGGCATAGCCGTCTTTCAACAGCAGGTGGATGAGATAGGCGACAAAGAGGATGAGGAAAGGTACGGCGGCACCGATGAGGCGTACACTGCCGCGACAGCGGATGTCCTCGTCATCGACGTTGTTCATCACATAGAGGATTCCCAGTACACGGGCAAGGAATACCACGGCAAAGCCGAAGACCAGTACCCAGGGATTCAGCAGGGCATCCAGTCCGTGGGAGGCGTTTGCCCAACGACTGATAATCGGTGTGAACGACCCTGCGTCGATCAGGTTGTCTTTGGCGATGATGAAGTTCGAGCCCTCGAAGAAGGTGGCAACGGCTCCGCCTAAGAGCAACGGACCGACAATACCGTTCAGGGTCAGGAAGAACTGGAATGTCTTGGGACCGAGGAAGTTGCCTATCTTGTTCTGAAACTCATAACTGACAGCCTGTAATACGAAGGTAAACAGGATAATCATCCACAGCCAGTAGGCTCCTCCGAACGAAGTGGAGTAGAAGAGGGGGAAGGAGGCGAAGAACGCTCCACCGAAAGTGACGAGGGTGGTGAAGGTGAACTCCCATTTACGTCCTGTGGAGTTATAGACAAGTCGACGACCTTCCTCTGTATATCCAAGGCTTCCTGCCAGTGAGTTGGCTCCCTGCACGAAGAGCAGGAACACCAGTAATGCGCCTAATAGCGCTACTACAAAGCACCAGTAATGCTGTAAGAATTCGTATGTCATAGTAACTTTTACCTTTTTACTTTTTTACCTTTTTACTTTTCCGAATATTCTGGTCCTTTCTTGATTTGCTTCAGCAAGATGCTGATCTCTACGGCAAGCATCAGGGTGAAAAGGAACAAGAAGATGAAGAAGGTTAGTGCCACGGAACTGCCGTTGATATCACTGACGGCAACCCATGTGGGCAGCATGTCCTGAATCGTCCAGGGCTGGCGACCAAACTCGGCGACGAGCCATCCGCTCTCTGAGGCGATGTAGGCAAGAGGCACCAGGACAATGGCAATGATGTAATGCCATGCGGGCAACCTTGTAATATCGTATGAGTCGGCCTCCGTCTCAGGAAGCAGACCAATGGCGGCAAGTAGTCTTCTGGTCGTGATGGAGAAGAATGGAATCTTAAAGGCAAGTAGTGCGATAACAGCGAAGAACAGGATGAAGACACATCCCAGTCCTACCATCGTGCGGAATGCCCAGAAATTGACAGGTACGTAGGGTACGATGTCGTGCTTGTCTTTCACATAGCCATAGCCCATATACTGCATATTGGATTTGATGGTTGCGAGTTGGGCGTTGAGTTCCGCCTCACTAGCCCCCTCTTTCTTCGCCTTCCGATAGGTGGCAAGGGCGGTGATAGCCATCTGTCCTCTCTTGATCTTCTCGTCGACAGACGGTTCTTTCGTGCCATCAGGCTTGGTATAGCCGTTCAGGATATCGTTGATGCCAGGTACAAAGCCATGCGGGTCGTTGGTCGCCATGATGCTCAAGGCGTATGGCATGTCAATCTTCAAGGGCGCAGCCTCCTCGTTCTGATAGTCTGGCTGTGCCAAAGGATTCACCCAGGCGATTGCCGTTAATCCTTGGTCGGTTCCACCATTGTAGAGCGCCTCCATTGCCGCAAGTTTCATAGGTTGCACTTGAGCCACCTGCTGCCCGCTGATATGTCCTGTGAAGGCGGCGCCTAGAGAGGCGACAAGCCCTACGATAGTGGCTATCTTGATGCTCTCCTTGGCGAGTTGCGTCTCGCGTTTCTTCCACAGATACCAACTGGAGACGGCGACGACGAAGACGGCACCGATGATCCACGCGGAGATAACGGTATGGCAGAACTTGCCGACGGCAAAGGGTGAGAAGGCGACAGCGAAGAAGTCGACCATCTCATTACGCATCGTGTCGGGGTTGAACTCACATCCGACAGGATACTGCATCCATGCGTTTGCCACCAGTATCCACCAAGCCGAGATGGTGGCTCCTAAACCTGTGAGCCAGGTAGAGGCAAGATGGAATCCCTTCGACACCTTGTTCCATCCGAAATACATCACAGCGACAAAGGTAGACTCCATGAAGAAGGCGACGATGCCCTCGATGGCAAGTGGCGCTCCGAAGATGTCGCCCACAAACCAAGAGTAGTTCGACCAGTTGGTGCCAAACTCAAACTCGAGGATAATACCTGTTGCCACTCCCATGGCGAAATTGACACCAAAGAGTTTCTGCCAGAACTTTGCTGTGTCTTTCCAGAAAGTTTTCTGGGTACGGTAGTAACACGTCTCGCAGATACCCATGATGACTGCGAGTCCCAGTGTCAGGGGGACAAACAGCCAATGGTAGATGGCTGTCAGCGCAAACTGTGCTCTTGCCCAGTTAACGGCTCCCGCATCGATGTTTAAAAGTAAGTCATTCATAATTTATTAGGTTTTTTTAGGTATGTTAGGTGGGGTAGGTTTGTTAGGGGGCACGTTCTATCATCTCCGTCGCCACAAAGTCTGACTCTCCGCCCTTTTCCGCATGGGTCTTCAGGAAATTAGGAAAGAAGAATACTTTCAGGATGGCAAACATGATAAACAGTTTGATGAGGATGATCGTCCACAGCGTTTTTCCCAGTCGCATGTTCCGAAAACCATCATAGTAGAGATCAAAAGCCCTGTACCAGAAACCTTGTTTATCCATAGGCAATGTCGTTCCTTGGTGATTATTATTGTGCAAATATATGAAATAAATCTTAAACTTCCAATAGTTATGAACAAAAAAACTTTGTCATGTTACTGAAAAGTCCTATCTTTGCACCGTTTTAGAAAGTATTATGGATAAGAAAATCATATCAATTCTTACGGCTGTTATCGTTTTGCTGGTCATTGGCGTGGCTTATCTCGCCTATAATCTGAACCAGCAGGCACAGGCTAACAAGGAGATGGAGGAACTCGCCGTCTACGACAAGCAGGAGATGGAAGGGGAGTACCGCCAGTTCGCCGATCAGTACAGTGAGATGAAGACCCGTATCAACAACGACTCCATCATCGCCCAGTTGACTCGTGAGCAGGAGCGTACCGAGCAACTGCTACAGGAACTGAAGAACACGAAGGCGACAGATGCGGCGGAGATCACTCGTCTGAAGAAGGAACTCGCCTCTGTTCGTGCCGTGTTGCGCAGTTATGTCCTGGAGATTGACTCGCTGAATCGCCTGAACCAGGCTTTGCAGGACGAGAACAGCAGGGTGCGCTCGGAGTTGGAGGAGAGCAACCAGCAGAATCTCGCCCTGACCACCGATAATGCGACACTCTCTGAGAAAGTTGCTATCGCCGCCCAGTTGAATGCGGTAAACATCGATATCATGATGGTCGTCAAGGCTGCCTTGTCGTCGAAGACGAAAGACCGTGTGAAGCATCCGCATAAGATCGGTGGCTCCACCAATGAGATGAAGGTGCGCTTCGTGATATCCCGCAACGTCACGGCAACGAACGGACAGCGTAAGATATATGTCCGCATCCTCACTCCGACAGGTGATGTGCTCAACGCCTCTGGACAGTGTCCTTTCGAGGACAAGGAGGTTGCCTATACGGTGATGAAGACCGTTGAGTATACGGGTGAGGAGACTCCTATGGAGTTGTATGTCGCCAAGAAGCAGACTTTGATACCAGGAACCTACCGTGTGCAGGTGATAGCCGACGGTCATGAGATCGGTTCCCGTTCTATAGAACTAGAGAAGTAATCAATGAGTAAGAAGTTAGTTTTTTCCCTGTTGGTATGGGTGACCCTACCTGTTGGAGCGCAGCAGATGCTGACACTGGATAGTTGTCGTGCCATGGCGTTGCGTAACAACAAGCAGTTGGGCATCTCGAAAGTCAAACAGGATGTAGCCGCCAACCTCCGCAAGTCGGCAAGGACGAAATACCTGCCGCATGTCAGTGCGCTGGGAGGTTACGAATGGACTAGCAAGGAGATTTCCTTGCTTAACGACGAGCAGAAAGGTGCTTTGTCGAACATAGGGACGACCACCACATCGTTTGTCGGAGAGAAGTTCGGGGAGGCAATGGCTGATATTCCAGCGAATATCTGGCAGTCACTCGGACAGATAGGTATCACGCCCGATCTTATCCAGCAGAAGTTTGCTGCGGGGATAACACCTGTTAGCAATCTCCTGAATGGAGGAGGTCAGCAGGTCGTTGACGCATTCCGCACCGATACCCGAAATGTCTTTGCGGGTGCTATCATGTTGGTGCAGCCCGTTTTCATGGGCGGTGCCATCATTGCCATGAACAGGATGGCGGATATCGGAGAGGAGATGGCTGCCAACGCTACAGAGGCGAATCGTCAGGCAACACTCTATCAGGTTGACCAGGCGTATTGGCAAGTGGTGTCGTTGAAGCATAAGCAGAAACTCGCCCAGTCTTATCTCGATGTGGTGAAGAAACTGGACGATGATGTGCAGAAAATGATTCAAGAGGGTGTCGCTACCCGTTCCGAGGGCTTAAGCGTCAATGTGAAGGTCAACGAGGCAGAGATGACATTGCTTAAAGTCGACGATGGACTGACACTCTCCAAGATGTTGCTCTGTCAACTCTGTGGTATGCCGATGAATGAGCAGGTGACCCTTGCCGATGAGGATGCTGAGGACCTCAGCACCTCGCAGGTGACTCCCGCTGTCGATAAGACTATCGCCACTGAGAACCGTCCAGAACTGCGCCAACTACAGAACATGGTGGATATGAGTCGCCAACTCACCAATATCCTCAAGGCGGGTAATCTGCCACAGGTCGCCTTGACAGGTGGCTATGCTGTCTCGAATCCTAATGTCTTCAATGGTTTCGAGCGTAAGTTCGCTGGTGTGTGGAATGTAGGTGTCTTGGTGCGTGTCCCCATCTGGAACTGGGGAGATGTCGCCTATAAGGTACGTGCCTCTAAGGGGGCTACCACCATCGCCAACCTCGAACTCGATGAGGCTCGTGAGAAGATAGAACTGCAAGTCAACCAGAGTGCTTTCCATGTCAATGAGGCATATCGGAAACTGGAGATGGCGAAGTCGAATACGGAGAAGGCTGATGAGAACCTGCGCACGGCAAACCTCGGATTCCGTGAGGGCGTGATCTCCGCGACGACCGTCATGGAGGCGCAGACGGCTTGGCTGCAGGCACAGTCACAGAAGATAGATGCGGAAATAGATGTCAAACTCAGTCAGGTGAACTTGCAGAAAGCACTTGGCACATTACAATAAAGATTATGTCAGCAAAAACACAACATAACAACATCCTGCTTGCCATCTTAGGATTTGCGGCAGCAGTAGTCATTGTAGCCTTGATAGGTTTCTTCGCCTTAGGGCGTGACCCCGAACTGATTCAGGGACAAGTGGAGGTAAGTGAGTATCGTGTGTCCAGTAAGGTTCCTGGTCGTATTCTGGAAATCCGAGTGAAAGAGGGTGACTTCGTGAAAGTGGGGGATACCCTTGCCATCCTTGACGCCCCAGAGGTACGTGCCAAGATGGAACAGGCACAGAGTGCGGAGAGTGCTGCCGCCGCCCAAGAGGAGATGGCGCGCAATGGCGCCCGTCAGGAACAGATACAGGGTGCCTACCAGTTGATGCAACAGGCAAAGGCTGGTCTGGAGATTGCCGAGAAGTCATACCAGCGTGTGCAGCGTCTGTTCGACGAGGGGGTGATGAGTGCCCAGAAGCGTGATGAGGCTTATGCCAACTACAAGGCGATGGAGGCGCAGGCGAAGGCTGCCGAGAGTCAGTATCAGATGGCTAAGAATGGTGCCCGCCGTGAGGAGAAGATGGCTGCCGCCGCTATGGTCGGTCGTGCCAAAGGTGCCGTTCAGGAGGTGAACTCCTATATCAACGAGACGGTACAGATAGCCCAGATGGAGGGCGAGGTCAGTGAGATATTCCCGAAGGTAGGGGAGTTGGTTGGTACGGGGTCCCCGATTATGAATATCTCTGTGATGAAGGATATGTGGGGTACCTTCAATGTGCGTGAGGATCAACTCAATGGACTTGCCGTTGGCAAGACTTTCGATGCCTTTGTCCCTGCCTTCAACAAGACCATCCAGATGAAGGTCTATTATATGAAAGACCAAGGCTCTTATGCCGTCTGGAAGGCTACCAAGGCAAACGGACAGTATGACCTGAAGACATTCGAGGTGAAGGCTCGCCCTGTGGAGCAGATGGAGGGCTTGCGTCCTGGAATGTCGCTGATAATAAGATAATAGATAAGAGGTGAGGTATCTCAGGCAGATATACGAGATCATGCTGCGGGAGTTGTCAATCCTGCGCCATAATCACATCTATGCTTTCTGCATGGTGGTATTTCCTGTCCTCATGATCTTCTTCTTCACCTCCATCATGGATGACGGACTGCCTACCGATATGCCTGTGGGTATTGTCGACTTGGATAACACCACCACCTCTCGTTCGCTGACACGGCGGTTAGACGGTTTCCAGATGTCGAAAGTCGTGGCGCACTATCCCAGTGTGGCGGAGGCGCGCCGTGCCATCCAGCGCAATGAGATATACGGGTTCCTCTATATCCCCAAGGGGACGACAGAGAAACTGCTTGCCAGTCGTCAGCCGAAGGTGTCCTATTATTACTCGTACACCACCTTGGCGGCAGGTGCCTTGTTGATGAAGGACATGAAGACCATCTCCACCCTCGGCTCCGCTGCGGTAGGACAGGCTACTATGAGGGCGAAAGGATATACCGACCAGCAGATACAGGCGTTCCTGCAACCCATTAAGATTGACCTCCACCAGATTGCCAATCCATGGACGAGTTACAATACCTATCTGACAACCATGATGGTACCGGGTGCTATCATGCTCTTTATCTTCCTGGTCTCTGCCTATTCCTTAGGCACGGAACTGAAGTTCGTCACCGCCAAGAGATGGCTCTCGTTAGCCGACAATAACATCACGGTGGCGCTGTTGGGGAAATTCCTGCCCCAGACCCTTGTCTGGCTCGCCATCGTCTTCGGCTATGAGTATTATGTGTTCTATCACTTGCAGTTCCCACATCTGGGGAGTCCGTGGATGCTGGTGCTCCTTGGACTGATGCAGGTGCTGGCGGCTCAGGGCTTCGGCATCTTCGCCTTCGGACTGATGCCCTCCCTGCGAATGTCGATGAGTATCTGCTCCCTGTGGGCGGTACTGAGTTTCTCGATGGCTGGTTCCGCCTTCCCGGTGATGGGTATGGATGCTCCGCTGCAGTCGCTGTCGTGGCTCTTCCCGTTGCGCCATTACTGGATGATTTACCAGATATGCGTCTTCAATGGCTTCCCGCTCATTGAGGCGTGGTTCCACTTTGCCGCTCTCGCCGCCTTTATGCTGCTGCCTTGGTTAGTGGTCAGAAAGATTAAAAACGCCATGCTTACCTATGTCTATATTCCATAATATATATAAAGGTGTACAGGATGCTTGCTATATCTGGCGCAAGGAGATGACGCAGGTGGTGAAGGATGAGGGAGTGCTGATCTTCTTCATCATCGTGCCGTTGGTGTATCCGTTGCTTTATTCTTGGATATACAATAACGAGACCGTCCATGAGGTTCCTGTCTGTGTCGTCGACCAGTCGCATAGTCAACTGTCCCGACAGTTTATCCGCATGTGCGATGCCACAGCCGATGTCCATGTGAAATATTATGCGCAAGACTTGGATGAGGCGAAGTCGTTGGTCAGCCGTCAACTGGTCAAGGGCATCTATCTCATCCCCAGTTCCTTTGACGCGGATGTCTATGGCATGCGGCAGGGCGTGGTCAGCGTCTATTGCGACATGAGTCTGATGCTGACCTATAAGGCTGTCTTCCAGTCGGCACAGTTGGTGTCGATGCAGATGGGCTCTGAGTTGCAGAAACAGTTAGGAGGACATTACACGACTCGTGAGGAGATGATAGCGGCACGACCGTTAGACTATGCCGATGTGCCTATCTTCAGTCCTGGCGGAGGCTATGGCTCGTTTGTCCTTCCTGCCGTGCTGATGCTGATACTCCAGCAAACCCTTGTCCTGGGTATCGGACTCTCCGCAGGTACGGAGCGTGAGACGAATCCGTATCATAACCTGATACCTGTGGGCGACTCCCGCTATGGCAACACCCTCCCTATCGTGACGGGTAAGTTCATGTGCTATCTCATGATCTATATGGTGATGGGCGCATGGCTGACGGCTGGTGTCCCCCGCCTGTTCCATTTCCCGCAACTTGCCACGGGACTGTCGCTGCTCTACCTGATGATACCCTATATCCTTGCCTGTATCTTCTTTGGCATGATGGTGTCGTGTACCGTGAAATATCGTGAGAACGTGATGCTGCTGGTAGTCTTCGTCTCTGTGCCGTTGCTGTTCCTGACGGGAGTCTCTTGGCCCCAGTCGAACATCCCAGGCTATTGGCAGGGCGTGTCATGGCTGTTCCCCTCCACCTTTGGAGCCCGTGCCTATATCCGTCTGAACTCCATGGGTGCCGATGTGAGTGATGTCATGCCTGAGTTGCGTATCCTCTGGATACAGGCTTTCTGCTATTTCATACTGACCGTCTGCGTCTATCGCTTCCAGATCTATCAGGCTCGTGCCCATGCCATGGAGCGTCTCAAGTACTTGAAGCACAAGCGGGAGGCACAGATGAAGGATTCCCCAAATTCATGAAACGTTGGCAGTTAAATGATACCATATTAGAGATTTGCATCCTATTAAGTGCGACTATTTATGAGTTTTGCACTCGTTTTGGTGCAGTTTTATGGTTATTTTGCACTAACCATAGTGCGGATTGAAATATTTTTTGTATCTTTGCTCCAAAAATACAGCATTAACAAAGTGCCGAGCAAGGCTATGTCGTGAAGGACGACATTGAGACTGGCTATGGCAACATCATCCCTCTTTGGCAGTTTGGGCTCACATATTAGCCCATATTCTATTTCAAAGTTCTTAAACATGTGTAACTTTGTTGTCAATTAACGAAACAAATAAATCGGAATTTATGGAAGAGAATAAAAATATGACAAATAACGATGTTGTCATTCAGCAAGGACAAGCATCGGGCCTTACTTCTATGAATGATTTGTATATTGATGCTTGTACCATCATTGATCAGGCACAGGATTTGGCCTATCGTTCCGTAAATGAAGTTCTTGTAAAACGAAACTGGCTACTCGGGCTTCGGATTCAACATGAAGTGTTGAAAGGAAAGCGTGCAGAATATGGCGAGAAGATTATCAAGCAATTGTCAAAAGAACTGACGATAAGATACAAAACAGGGTTTACAAAAACTAATCTATATAACTATGTCGGATTCTATGTTGCTTGGCCAGGCTTTTTCCACGCAGTGAGTGGAAAATCATCGGACAGTCTTTACGACGACATTTTCCACGCGCTGCGTGGAAAATCTGCGGACTACGACATTCTGAACTCGCTGCACTCAAAATCTCCAATACGTCTGTCGTGGACTCACTATCGCATTATCTTGCAGGAGACTACGGATAGAGGACGTGCATGGTATGAACAAGAAGCGGTGCGCGAGATGTGGAGCACACGCACGTTGCAGCGTAATGTGTCATCGCAATACTTCCACAGACTATTGCAGTCGCAAAATCAAAAAGTTGTGCATAGTGAAATGCAAACCCTCACAGCACCATTGCAAGATAAACTGGAATACTTGAAAAATCCCGTTGTAGCAGAGTTTCTTGGCTTTAAGAACAATACCGATTATACAGAAAGTAATCTGGAGCAAAGCATCATCGACCACTTGATACCTTTCCTTATGGAGTTGGGTAAGGGGTTTGCTTTCGTTGACCGTCAGAAGCATATACATACCGAAAAGGAAGACTACTATATAGACTTGGTATTCTACAATTATCATCTGCGTTGTTTTGTACTCATTGACCTGAAAACCACCAAACTGCGATACCAAGACGTAGGTCAGATGGATATGTACGTCAAGATGTACGATGACTTAATGCGTCCCGAAGGTCATAATCCTACTATCGGTTTGTTGCTCTGTGCAGAAACAGACGAAGATGTCGCACATTATTCTGTCCTAAACAATAACGACCAACTCTTCGCAGCCAAATACCTCACCTATATGCCGACACAAGAGGAATTGCGGCGAGAGATAGAACAGCAAAAGGAGTTCTTCAGATTACAGAATGAGAAATAGCATGGCGACAGATTCTTCTATAATTGAAAAATGGATACCCTTACAATATATTGTGGGGGAATGTTCCGTGTCAAGAATTGAATATGATGCCACTAATTTGCTGGTTGAATTAGATTCATTTCATTTGGGACGAACTATTGAAATCATTTTTTCTGATGTGTTTTCGTATAGAATGACATTAGAACATTTTCGATGGGCAGAATTTGTCAATACTCCCCAAACGTCTGCAACCCTCATCAAAGTGGAAAATTCTAATTATATTAAATGGCTGGAAGACGCAGGGGTAAAGCAATTGTATGATTCCTCTTTGAACATTATCCATTATATGTTGCAAACCACAGAACATATAATTGATGTCGCATTGTTGCGCAATTCTTCGATAACAATAGATGGGAAAGAGATTATTTGTAACTCTGCCGTAGAATCATAAAATATGTAAATTCCAATTTTTTGAATGAGGATATTTAAGTTTATATTTGGAGAGCAGCCCACGATTCCACAGAAAGCATTCGCCTGGTTTATGGTGTCAACGCTATTGCTATGGCCGATATTTTTCTTTGTGTCAATATTCTTCTTCGACGCTCCCATCCGCTCTGCTGTTGACAATATCTGTCGCATGGGCATGGTGCTGACCATCTGGCTCTATCCGCTCTACCTTTTTCCGCTGATGGCACTATGGTTCAGACTGTCCAAACGCATGGGGGCAACATGGCTGTTTTACTGCTGTCCGCTGATACCTGTGGCCGTTTTTTCATTGTTTATGGCAATCGGCTCAAGCGAATATGCCGAGCGTAAACCAGAGGGATATGACCCACAGACATTCAAACGCATAAATGATGCGTATGCAGTAGATGCCAACCACGTGTATTATTTGAACGAAGTTCTGGAAGGAGCCAATCCTGCTTCTTTTCACGCACTTGATGAGAACTATGCTGTTGATTCGCAATGTGTATGGTATAATGGATGCTGCGTCGTAGGTGCTGACCCTTCAACCTTTGTTGCGCCAAGCGACAATGTTACTCTAAGTCACGATGTCCACGATTACTACATGAAAACTCAGCCGCTCCATGTGGTGGACATAGGTACTTTCAAGCAAATTGACGACAGTTGGGCTATAGACAGTCTGAATGTGTATTATCTTAACATGCCGGCAGAAGATAAGGCAGTCCCCCTTGGCGATTACCACACATTCCGGGCATTGAATAATTTCTTTGCGGCCGATGACAAGCACGTCTATTACGAAAACAATCTGGTGGAGGGTGCCGACCCAAAGTCTTTCACTATATTGGAGGGGCAATATCACTATGCGAAAGACAAGAACCGCGTCTATTGCAAAGCCTACGGTTCACCCATACGAGACTTCGCTGCATTGAGTCATAAAAACATGGAGAATAGCCTTTGGGGGGCCTTCCATACTGATGGCAAAACGGTGTATAATCCTGAGTTGATGCCCATGCCCTCGGGTACGGACTTCGCTACTATCCACAGGGTTGAGCCCTACCGTGACTGGTATGCAGATAAAGCGCATGTCTACTATGGAAACCATCTGTTGCCAGAAGCCAATCCAAAGACATTCAAAGTATTTCCTTCACACTATATATCAGAGGTTGAGGTGTCAAGTATTAACAAATCTTCCACCTATTCACATGACGATTCGCATGTCTATTGTCGTGATTCCTTGATGTACGGAGTTGACATTCCCTCTTTCATCTGTGGCCAAGACTTCGTTTCCTCCCAATCTTTTGCCTTCGACAAGAACCGTTTTTACCAAGGAGAGCCCAATCCCCGAATCAATGAATTGCGAAAGAAGTAAATTCCAATTTACTTGAAGTAACGGGATATGATTTTGGTAATAGGTACATCGTGACCGCCCTTCATTACACGCTGTGCTATGCGCGAGGGATTGATGGAAGGGTGATTGGTTGAAACAAAGATCACAATGAGGACAGGCTTATGCTCGTTTACAGCCATGCTACACAGACTTTCTGAGTATCTACTTTCAGTTGCTCGAAATAGCGGGCGGTGGCCTCGTCGTTTGTACGCTTGGCTTCTTCTGCCGCTTCCTTCATCAACTGCGAAAGCACTTCGTCAGTAGGCTCCTCCATGCTCGTCAGCCTATAAGTATCAATTGTTTGCTTCATATCTGCGTTAATTAACGAGGCAAAGTTACGAATAATTTGCGAAAAGTAAGCGGTTTTGAATGGAAAGTTATAAAAATGTTGTACCTTTGCCCTCGTTATGGATAAGATTCTGAAGGTACATACCGTCAACGACTACGCCCGCTACATCGGGACACCGGAACTGCACCCGCTCGTCTCAGTGATTCATTATAACGAGTAGGAGTACTCTGTTTAAGTTCTTTTATTTCAGACGAAAAGTGCCGCTGTCAAGAAAATTGGTCGAAAAACGTGTATGGATTTTTGGTGCTTCTAGAAATTAAGGAGGCAAAAAACGGGACATTTTGGGGCTAAAAACGAGGAAGGCCGTACCTTCGAGGGACGATAGTAGGCTCTTCACGGTCGGGAGGAGGCACCTCCCGGTCACGAAGAGCCTACCTTTCTCAGCCAGAAGGCTGCAAAA
>JAFTGH010000024.1 GCA_017458005.1 Prevotella sp.
ATATAATATATATATAATAAAATTTCTATTGAATTTAAAATCCAAAATTACCTAACTGTTATCTGTTATCTGTGTCTTTTTTTCGCTGCTCTCAAATTTGGCATTTTACTCACTAAATCGTATCTTTGCAAAAAGATATTCCTGTGCAGATTAAAATGTGTTAAATATTGACACGCTCATGCAAGTTTTCTGCACTTATGGAATTAGTATATAGAGGGAATATCCCTTAAAAGCACAATTATAGTGAGTAACCTAAATTATAAATAGATGAAAAAATTCTTTTTAGTTTTAAGCCTGCTGCTATCGCTGGGAACATTCTGCGCATGCAGCAATGATGAGGAAGAATCTCCCTCCTCTTGTATCTCTGGGACGATATTTATACAAGATCCCAGTAGACCATATGTTTACTTTGATAATTTAAAAATGCCTAAAGACAGCAAATATAGTTATATCGAAGTAGTTGCTGTCCTTAAGGATGAGTTTCCAGTTCAAAACTACCATACTGGAGATATTGTTGATTTTGAGATTGTAGAAGTAAAAGAATCGTTACCTTATTGGCATGTGCATGTAGCCCTTTATGACTATGGTGATTATGCTGATCCTGCTCGATATCTTTGTTCTATAAAACTTTGTAAATAATTTATCTTATGAGAAAAGTTGCATTTTTAATAATAGGGCTATTCGTCAGTATTGAGACGTTTGCACAACTTGGATACCGTTATGAAGGGAAGTTTATTCAATTGACACCCAGCACGATAGAGCGACACTATGTGCAAACAAGAAATCCTGAGTCAAGAGAATATTTAGAGAGTGTCGCAAAAAATGGGAATAGTCAGAATAGCCGCAAAGATGAAGTGACGATGATTTCTGAAAATGAGTTTTTTGTCTCTTCCAAATCCAATCTGATGGAGAATGACTATATTTCAGAATTGTTTTTTGACGCTAAAGGTAATCCGTATTATATTCTACCTCGCATAATTCTTGAGTTAAAAGACAATGCGCAGATTGGCGATGTGATAAAAAGGCACACCGATTATCTTGTCCTTGATTCTGACCAAAGACTTAAGGGAATGATAACCCTGACTTGTAATCTATCTGATGCCCAAGAAGTGTTAAAAGTTGTGGCGGAGTTGGATAGTAATGATCAAGTGGTGTGGTGTGAGCCTGATATGAAATGCAAGTGGGAGGTTCACAATAACAACCCTCTTTTTTCTATGCAATACTACTTACAGAATAATAATAGCGGACAATATGACATCAATGTTGTACCTGCATGGACTATTACGGCTGGAAGCAGTAATATAACTGTTGCAGTAATTGACGAAGGTGTTGACCCTGATCATGAAGACCTGACTGGAAATGTACTTCAAGGATATACGATAGGAAATGCAACAGGATATGGGAAACCCCAAAATGTGAATAATCTTAATTATAAAAGTCATGGGATGGCATGTGCAGGTATCGTTGGTGCGAAAAACAATGATAAAGGAATCTTAGGGGTTGCTTATGGGGTAAACATTTTACCCGTGAACATTGTTCCAGATTTCGCTACTGAGGAATATGTGAATGGAATAAAGATTGTAGATGAAGGATTTGCAAACAATTCGGATATCGCAGATGCCATTCTATGGGCAGCGGAGCGTGCGGATATACTTAGTTGTTCATGGGGAAGTGACTCAGAGTTTTGTGCTGTAAAAACTGCTATTAATAATGCTATGAATAACGGAAGAAACGGGAAAGGATGCATCGTCGTTGCCTCTTCAGGAAATGATTATCCAAATGTAACAACTATAAAATATCCTGCTCGGATGGACGGAGTTATTGCTGTTGGTGCTATAGACAGGTATGGGAGTATTCAGACTTACAGCCAAAGAGGTAGTGAATTAGATCTGGTAGCCCCTAGCGGGCTTTGTAATTTCCAAGGTGACGTGGTGACAACAGATAGGGCAGGAAGCCTTGGATACAATCCTAACATTACATCAGTAACAGATCTGGCAGATTTGAATTATACGCAGAGATTTGGTGGAACATCAGCAGCATGCCCACAGGTAGCAGGTGTTGCCGCTCTTATGTTGTCTGCCAATCCAAATCTAACCGTTAATCAAGTGCGCTCGATATTGCGTAATACTGCAACAGATTTAGGAACGACAGGATTTGATACAACATATGGATATGGTTTAGTAAATGCTTATGCCGCTGTATGTTCCGCTCTTTCAGGTGATATGATTGTGGGACCAGAGACTATTTCCACGAGTGGTACCTATTATATTAGTAACTTACCAAGCGGTGTGACTGTGGAATGGAGTCTGTCTAACAATTACTATAACCAGAACTGTCTGCAACAGAACTATCCCGCTCAGAACCAGTGCACCATCACACGGAGTAGTTCTTATAACATGTTGAACGCTACGCTTACGGCAACAGTGAAGTACAATGGCACCACTGTGCAGACCTTGACAAAGACAGGAATTAACGCTTATTCAGGATTCGTAGGAACCTATACCAGTTCTTTCGGCTCGGGGCAATATACAGCACCTAATCCTATCTTTACCGCATCTAATTCATTAGTAACGATATACTCAACCAAACTGATTGGTGCTACACTAACTCGTTCGGGCGATATCACACCTACTTACTGGATGCATACTGGAAATAAGTTAGAGGTGGGAATTCCATCTACGGGTGGCACCCTGGTTGTCAATGTATCCTGCCAGAACGGGGAGTCCTATACAATTCCCATCATCAGGTCAACCCTTCCTTATGGAATGAATGTCAACTTTAACGGTGAGTCGCTGACAATCACGTTGGACGAGTCTGCATCAGAAGACCAGAATTGGTTGCTTGAGATTGCTAATGTTGTGACAGGAGAGAAAGCAATTACTAAAAATGCAACTGGCAACTCTGTCTCGCTTAACACGTCTGGTTGGAAACAGGGATTATATGCCGTCCGTGTAACCATCGGAAAGGAAGTGCTCACAGAAAAGATACAAGTAAAATGATTCAACTTTTTTGATATTGTAGCAAAACGCTCCCAGAAAGGGGGCGTTTTTTTGTTTCTGAGTTGGTGTAGAATAATTCTTTGTTTTTGCAAGTAACCGATGAAATCGCTTGCCAAAGCAAGAAATCGATGAAATCGCTTGCCAGAGCAAGAAATCGGGTGAAAATGGCGTTAAAAAGCATAAAAAATTAAGGTTGTAGACATCACAATATGTTTTTGAGACAAATCAAAACGACCGATTGCTCCGTTTTGCCTACTTTTGCGGGAAAAACGGAAAAAGTATGGAGAAACAATTGGAGCCAATACGAAACAAGATCTATGAGATTCGTGGTCAACGGGTGATGCTGGACTTCGATTTGGCGGCAGCGTATGGTGTAGAAACAGCGCAGTTAAAACGACAAGTTCGTCGTAATATGGAACGTTTTGAAGGCGATGACTTTATGTTTGAATTGACTCGTGATGAACTTTCAAGATGCCAAATTGGCACCTTGGACGTAAAACGTGGGCAGAACATCAAATACCTTCCGTTTGCTTTTACTCAAATAGGCGTAGCAATGTTAAGTAGTATTCTTAGGTCAAAGACTGCAATAAGGGTAAATCGGGAAATCATGCGCGCTTTTGTTTCTTTCTATACTGCTTCCACTCTACCCGTCACTTCTGATCGTCTTAGCAAGATAGAAAGCGAGATACAACATATCAAGCAGGAAATGGAGGAGTCACTTGCCGACCAGAACGACATCAACGAGTCGACCCGTGCGCAACTGGATGCCATCAGTGAGGCGCTGGCGGAGTTGCAGCCAAGGGAGCCGAAGCCACGGAGGCGCATCGGGTTTATACAGGAAGAGAGATAAGGCGGGTGTCCAAAATGAGCAAGTTTTTGTCCGATTTGTACTTGTTAAGGTACTATTATTTGCTTAATTTTGTAGCCAAATGATTTTTAACCTAAAACAATTATGAAGTTCAAAACAAACAAAAGGATCATGCCCTCATGGTGTTTGATGCTCATGTTAATGCTCTTCCCTGTTGTCTCTTTTGCACAAAACGCAAAAAAAGTTACAGGAACGGTATTGGATGAAGATAATCAACCATTGATAGGTGCAAGTGTTATTGAAGTTGGGACAAAGAAAGGAACAGTTACCGACTTTGATGGAAATTTCGTAATAGAAGTTGCCCCAACGACGACTCAGTTACAGATCTCTTATGTAGGATATCAGACTATGACCGTTGCCATTCCACAGTCGGGAACACTGAATGTCCAAATGGTGCCAGATGCCAGTATGCTGCAAGAGACCGTAGTTATTGGATATGGTGTTCAGCGTAAGAGCGATTTGACGGGTTCTGTCTCCAGTGTCAGCAGCAAAGACTTCAACCAGGGCGTTATTAACTCGCCAGAGCAACTGATTAATGGTAAAGTCAGTGGTGTGCAGATAGTCAATGGTGGTGGCTCTCCATCAGCAGGAAGTACTATCCGCATCCGTGGCGGTGCTTCGTTGAACGCTTCCAACGACCCTCTGATTGTGCTTGACGGTGTGCCCATGGAGGTGGGTGGAAGTGTTAGCGGCAGTGGTAACTTCCTGAGTCTGATTAACCCGAATGACATTGAGAGCATGACTATTTTAAAGGATGCTTCCTCTACTGCCATTTACGGTTCACGTGCCTCAAATGGTGTCATCATCATCACCACGAAGAAAGGGACAGACTCTAAGAAACCAAAGATTAGTTTCTCGACGACCAACTCATTGCAGACCCGTACAAAGACTGCGGACATGATTAGCCGTGATGAGATGTACAGTCTGGTGAACACCTACGGTACAGACCGTCAGAGGTCGCTTTTGAATGATGACGTCAATACAGACTGGAACGATGAGATTTTCAAGACGGCATTCGGCACGGATAATAACCTTGGTGTCTCAGGTAAGTTAGGACTTTTGCCTTATCGCCTCTCTTTCGGGTATAGCAATCAGGACGGTATCCTCAAAACAGACAACATGACCCGCTATACGGGTAGCCTTACGTTGACTCCCACTTTGTTGGACAACCATCTGAAACTGAATATCAACTTAAAGGGCACTTACAGTGACACCCGCTTTGCTAATCCCAATGCTATCTGGGGTGGTGCCACGCACAATCCATGTTCCCCTATTTATTCAGGAACAGATGCATTCCTTGGCTACTATGAGGCTGCAGATGCAAATGGCATTCCCATTACAGGTGCGACAGGCAATCCTGTAGGGCTACTGAACAACTATAGTTCGACGAGTGACGTGTATCGTGTTGTGGGCAGTTTTGATGCAGACTACAATATGCACTTCCTACCAGACTTGCATGCCCATCTCACCTTGGGTTATGATTATTCAAAAGGGGAGGGCAAAATCTATGTACCCAGAGAGGCATATCAATATTATAACACAGGTGGTCGTAACTATACGTATGGTCCGCAGAAGAACAACAACCGTCTACTGACTTTCTACCTTAACTATAATAAATACATTGAGAGTATCAAGAGTAATGTAGAGGTGACGGCTGGTTATGACTATCAGTTCTGGAAATATACGAATGCCGCATACCTGGAACTCAATGACATGGAACCTGCCGAGCAACAGGCAGCATCCGCAGCAGACGATCAGCGTCATGCCTTGATATCATATTATGCTCGTTTAAATTATAGTTATGATGGAAAATATCTGCTATCAGCAAGTCTGCGTCGTGACGGTTCCTCTCGCTTCAGCGAGGACAACCGATGGGGTGCATTTCCGTCTATTGCTTTAGGATGGCGTGCCTCTGAGGAGAGATTCTTCCAGTCATTGAAACCCGCTTTCAGTACCTTAAAACTACGTGTCAGTTATGGTGTGACAGGTCAGCAGGATGCTATCGCCAATTATGACTACCTGCCCCTATACACTGAGAGCCAGAGCGGTGCTTATTACATGTTTGGTGGCACTCCTATCCATACCTATCGCCCGTCAGCCTATAATAGTAACTTAAAGTGGGAAACGACCAAGGCATGGAATTTTGGTTTTGATTTCGGTATCTTAGATGATAGGATAACAGGATCATTTGACTTCTATAATCGTAAGACCGAGGATCTGCTTGCCACAGTTCCCGTAGCCGCTGGAACCAATTTCAACAAACAAATGTTGAGTAATGTAGGTAATATTAAGAGCAAAGGTGTTGAGTTGTCAATATCCGCCACGCCCGTCAAGACTCAGGACTGGCAGTGGGATATCAGTGCTAATGCCACTTATCAGAGTACAGAAATCACAAACTTGCGTCTGAATGATCAGGCTGAGTCGCCCAACACCCCAGCAGGTGCTATTGAGTCGCACTATGTACAGGTATTGTCAGAGGGCTATGCTCCTTACAGTTACTACGTTTACAAGCAGATTTATGATGAGAAGGGGATGCCTATCGAAGGTTTGTATGCAGACCTCAATGGTGATGGCGTGGTCGACTCCAATGACCTCTATCATTATCACTCACCGGCTCCCGATTGGATTTTTGGATTCTCCACCTCTGTACGCTGGAAGAAACTGACTCTCAGCACCTCGCTCCGTGCCAATGTCGGCAACTATCTGTACAATGGTATGGCGATGAATACAGGCGCATGGGAGACGATGTCGTATAACGACTACCAGTTGAACCGTCTTAATAGCAGTTATATGACTACTCGTTTCCAGAAACGTCAGCATGAAAGCGACCACTATGTGGAAAATGCCTCATTCCTGAAGATGGATAATATACAGTTGTCATACAATTTCGGGCAGGTGTGCAAATGGTTCTCATTAAATGCCTCCTTGATGGTACAAAACGTATTTACTATTACCAATTACACAGGAGTAGATCCAGAGAATATGAGTGGTATCGATATGACGGTTTATCCCCGTCCAAGAATCTATTCTTTAACTATTGGACTTGATTTCTAAATAAATGAGCAATATGAAAAAGATATATTTATTGATATTATCAGTCTGTGGGCTAACGGCTTGTACTGGTGATCTTGACCAACAGCCTCAGACAGACAGCCAGACTACCGCTGATGTGGTCTATGGCTCAGAGGAAGGCTATAAGATGGCACTGGCGAAACTCTATGCCTCGTATGTCATCGTAGGTCAGGAGCAGGGTGGTGGCAACCCTGATATTTCCAGCAATAACGGTTATGACTTTCTGCGTGGTTATTTCAACCTGCAAGAGTGTCCCACTGACGAGGTAGCGGGAACATGGCTTTCTGGTGACAAGATAGAGGGGCTGACCTATATGACATGGGATGCCAATGACCCTTGGATTGCTGATACCTATTATCGTGCTTACTATACAATTGCACTATGTAATGAGTTCCTTAGTCATGCTACAGAGAGTGCGGTATCTGGCAATGCGAACCTAACGGCTTTCCGTGCCGAGGCACGTTTTCTCCGTGCGTTAGCCTATTACTTTGTGCTTGATCTGTTTGGCAAAGGTCCTTTTGTCGATGAGACGATGGGTGTTGGCGCATATACACCAGAGTGTTATAGTAACAGCCAACTCTTTACCTACATCGAAAACGAACTGAAAGATGTGGCAGCCAATGGGCTATTGGCACCTAACACCGTAGAATACGGTCGCGCCTCTCAGGCGGCTGCATGGGCATTGTTGGCAAAAATGTATCTAAATGCAGAAGTCTATGATGCGGGAAATCATTATACAGACTGTATTACTTACTGCAAGCAGATTATGGGTGCAGGCTATTCTTTGGAGTCTGATTATAGCAAACTGTTTAATGCTGACAATGACAAGCGAACCAATGAAATCATCTTCCCGTTTGTCGTGGATGCTGTGAATACCATTACCTGGGGGGCTACCACCTATATTGTTTGTGGTGAGTGTGGCAACTCCAGTTCACAGGATCCTGCAAAATACGGACTGACAGGAGGTTGGGGTATGTTCCGTGTCCGTGGCGAATTGCCAGAACAGTTCTCAGGCAATGAGGATGGCGACAGCCGTTACATGTTCTATACAGACGGGCAGGAGCAGTGGCTGACAAAAGCCATTGATGACCAGAGCCAGGGTTATTTCGGTGAGAAGTTCTCTAACTTGACTGATACTGGTGAAGCCGCATCCAATACGGGTGCTGTTGGCGCAGATATCGACTATCCGTTATTCCGCCTTGCCGATGTCTATTTGATGCTTGCCGAGAGCGTGCTGCGCGGTGGTAGCGGCTCCAGTCGTGAGGAAGCCTTGCAAGTGGTGAACAAGGTGCGGGAGCGTGCTTTTGGAAATACCGATGGTAACATCAACGAGGCACAACTGACGCTACAATTCATTCTTGATGAGCGTGCCCGTGAACTCTATTGGGAGAGTTGTCGTCGTACAGACCTGATCCGCTATGGGCAATTTACGGGTGGAGCCTATAAGTGGCAGTGGAAAGGGGGAGTCGTTGATGGACGTGCCACAGAAAGCAAATACAATGTTTATCCTATCCCGACGGCAGAACTCTCAGCCAATCCTAATCTGAAGAACGAAAACTATTGATAAGCGTATGAAAAAGATGAAATATTTCCTTGCGTCGCTTTTGGCTGCCATGACCTTGACGGCTTGCGACAAAGATGGTGACACCATCACCACAAGTGGTGCCCAGACAATAGAACTTAGTGGCTCTGGGGATGTGGTGTTAGACAAAGACCGTACGAGTGGTCTTGCCCTTACCCTCTATTGGACAGACAATAGTTACATGACCACCAATGATGAAAAAGTACAAACACCTATAGGAACGATAGTAAATACACTTCAGTTCTCTAAGGCGGAGACATTTGAGGCTCCGATTGAGATTCTCACGGAGTCAGGAACTACCTCTATGCAGTTCACAGCAGAAGAACTTAACTCTCTCGTAGGTCGTGTCGGATTGGAAGCCGACAATGCTTCTACTTTGTATATACGGATGCGCTCAGATCTTGCCAATAACGTATCGTCACAATACAGTAACATCTATCAGTTAAAGGTTACTCCATATAGTATAGACATGACCATCGGATTCGTGCTTGATGCGGGAAAAGCGGATACAGGGAATACATTGGCATCGCCTAACTCAGATGGTATTTATAGCGGTTTCCTTGGCGTAGGTGGCTGGTACAACTGGTGGCTGCAGGAAGGCAATGGCGTTCTGTGGGGCAATATCGGTGATGACGGTGGCGGCAAGCCCTTTGTCATTAGTTCCAACGATCAACACTGGAACTTCTGGTACCCAGGACAGAGTGGTTGCTACTACACTGTAGTGAATACCGTCAAGCAGGAATGGTCGGCATTGTATATCCCGTCTTTGACCGTCAGCGGTGACGTCACTGGTGAGATGACCTATGACCGTAAAACGAATAAATGGACACTCGCATGTAGCGTTACAGAGACAGGAACGAAGACCATCCGTATCTCAGGAACAGGTAAGCAGTACAACTCATCAACAGGCACAGACGATGCTGCTGCAGTCGACACACCTGTTGCCTTTGGTATGGAGAACGGTGTACTGACCTTCGGCACAACTGCGACAGACATCACCGTGAACGTGACAGCGATAGGGAATGTGGCACTGACCCTTGACCTTGATGACCCGAAAGCATGGACTTGTGAGATTGGCGAGGGCGGTGACGAGCCTGTGGAAATTCCGCAGATTCTCTATATCCTTGGCAACGATGATACATGGAACTTCGACCAGTACCTGACCCTTTACGACGAGGATAACCTCTGCTATGCTGCCGCCGTTAACTTCAACTGTTCATGGGGATACTACTTCTCTCAGGCGAAAGATGATTGGACTCATGTTAACCAAGACCCCGCTACTTCAGAATGGAAACTGATAATTGGCGGCACAGATGATAATAACATCCAAGCACCTGGTAAAGGCTTGTATGTCACGATTGCCTCGCTTGGCTGGATGTCATATTGGTATGGTATGGATGAGCCTATCACACAGGTCTCTTATACAGGCTTCAACGATGACTGGAGCGTAACAGACATGACTGCTGTTGAAGGTCAGCCTGGTGTTTATACCGCTCAGGTGACTGCCACGGGAGATACACCTTGGGGTGTACAGATTCTTCTTAACGGCTCATGGGATTACTGGTTCGGTACTTGCAGTGATGGCTCTCTCCGTTGGACCAAGAAGAACGACGGAAATCCTGTAGGCTGGGAGATAGGCAAGACCTACACCCTAACGGTAGATATATGCAAGTGTACTTACTCATTAACAGAATAAAAAAACAGAGATGATGATGATTCGAAAATATTTTGGGATAATAGTATCGATGGTAACGCTCTCTTGTGTGCAGGAAGCCTGCACACAAGAGAGCCCCATCACCAATCCACGTCAGGCAGAGACCACCGTGGAGATTGAACGTGGGACATTTGCCAAAGGCGCAGATGTCAGTTGGCTCACCCAGATGGAGAGCGAAGGACTCACCTTCACCAACAAAAGCGGTGTGGTAACCGAATGTATGAAATTGCTGAAAGAGGACTGTGGTGTGAATGCTATCCGACTGCGTGTATGGGTTAATCCGTCGGAAGGGTGGAACAATATCAGTGACGTGCTGGTAAAGGCACGTCGTGCCAATGCTCTTGGACTGCGACTGATGATAGACTTCCATTTCAGCGACACATGGGCAGACCCAGGCAGCCAGTCTATTCCTGCGACATGGACCGATTATTCACTTAGTGAGGCTGAGGCTGCTGTCGCTGCTCATGTCACAGAGATGCTGTCGTTACTGAAGCAGTACAATATAGAACCTGAGTGGGTGCAGATTGGCAACGAGACCCGATGGGGGATGATGTGGCCTTTGGGCAATCTCGACAATGGTTCTAATTATGCAGAACTGACAAATGCCGGGTATGATGCTGTGAAGGCAATCTTCTCTGATGCCAAAGTCATCGTACATCTGGACAGTGGTGACAACTTATGGTATTACACGAATGTCTTCGATAATTTGAAAGCGAAAGGTGGCAAATACGACATGATAGGCATGTCACTTTACCCAAGCGAGGACAACTGGTCAGCATTGGTGGATGCCTGCGTAAGTAACATCAACTCACTCTACCAGAAGTACAATGTTCCTGTCATGATTTGTGAGATAGGCATGGACTATGACCTTGCCGACGTCTGCAAGCAATGTATCTCAACGTTGATGAGTAAAGGGCAGGCAACAGGTCGTCTGGAGGGCATTTTCTACTGGGAGCCAGAGGCTCCTGCGGGCTATAACGAAGGCTACAACAAAGGATGTTTTGAGAACGGGACGCCAACGGTAGCCTTGGATGCGTTCATAGAGTAAGTTCACCTGCTTCATCATTACAGAGGTCGCTTATTCTGAGGGGGAGGCTTTCGACGCCTCCCCTCTTTAAAAAACTTTGCGCTTATGAGAACAAAGACAATAATTATGATCTTACTGACAATACTTTCTGTAACAAGCAAGGCTCAGGAGAGTAGTCAGTTTCATCCAGGAAAAGTGTGGCTGGATGACGAAGGGAACATTATTAACGCCCATGGTGGCGGATTGCTCTATCATGACGGAACTTACTATTGGTACGGGGAATACAAGCAAGGAGAAACAGTCTTACCTGAATGGGCAACATGGGAATGTTATCGTACGGATGTCACAGGAGTTAGTTGTTATTCATCTAAAGACATGTATAACTGGCATTTTGAGGGTATCGTATTGGGAGCAGAGAAAGTGGACTCTCTCCATGACCTTCATACCTCGAAAGTTGTAGAGCGCCCCAAGGTTATCTACAATGCCAAGACGAGAAAGTTTGTCATGTGGATGCACATCGATAGTGCAGACTATACAAAGGCGTGTGCAGGTGTTGCCGTATCAGACTCCCCAACAGGTCCATACACCTATCTGGGCAGTTTTAGACCAAATGGGGAAATGAGCCGTGACCAGACACTCTTTGTGGATGATGATGGCAAAGCATATCATATTTGCTCCTCAGAAGACAATGCTACTATGTATATCCATCTATTAGCGGAAGACTATCTCAAGCCGACATCGACGCATACACGCAATTTCGTCCAAAAATACCGAGAGGCACCTGCAGTGTTTAAATATAAGGGTAAATATTATTTGCTTACTTCGGGTTGCTCAGGATGGGATCCTAATGTGGCAGACATGGCTGTAGCAGACTCCATGTTAGGGGAATGGACTTCGTTAGGGAATCCTTGTGTCGGAGTGAATGCGGATAAGACTTTCTATGGGCAGAGTTCCTACGTCCAGCCAGTAGCAGGTCATCCTGATTTGTGGATTGCGATGTTTGACAGATGGGAAAAAACAGACTTGCCAAATTCTCGTTATATCTGGTTACCACTACGATTTGAGGGCGATACCCCAAAAATCGTATGGCAGGAAGCGTGGACATTCTGATATATTTTTGTATTTTTGCAACATGAACAGCCCATATCTCCATCTATACAAGTGCCTATTTATATTGCTGACAGTAGTGTCATCAATATCATTGAGCGCATCAGGCATAAAACAGATGCAGTTCTATCAAATCACATTACCCTATGATGCGAATGTGGTGGAGGGAATTTGCAAGGATAGCCAAGGTATGATATGGTTTGCCACAAGACGTGGTGTGTTCGCTTATGACGGCTATAACATACGACGGCTTTATGAGGGCAACTTTCATGCTATTGTGAGAATTGACGAGAATGTTCTTTGCCTTGGAGGAGACTCCGGCTTAAGATGGCTGAATCTTAGAACAGAGCAGTTTGTCACTCCCTATGAGAATATCCCAGAGACGGGAGAAGTACGATCACTGATATGTGACCATGGTACTTTATATGTAGGAACAAAGTCACATGGGGCTTTCTGTCTTGATTTGAAGAAAAAAGTCTGGAGGAACTATGTCATCCCTAATAGTAATAATGGCATTATTTTCTCTTTTGCGCCTGCTAATAACCGAATGTATATCGCTCATTACGCAGGTCTTGCATATATTGATGCCACTGGTCATGTACGGGATATGGGGATTGATGATAATGTCTATGCTGTATGGTACGATCAAGGGAATGAGAAACTCTGGATAGGAACAGAGCATCATTTGTTATGTCGACATTTAGCGAACGGAGAGACTGAGGTTGTGGAATCAGGAAGTACATTCAATCAAATTGTCCCGTCTCCTACTGGAGAACTCTTGGTAGCATCAGAGTACGGATTAAAAGTGCTTCATCCTAAGAGTAATCGTGTCCAGACAATATCACATGATGCTTTCTTACCTCAAAACGGCTTGCCTAGTAATACCATCCACCAGATATATTGTGAGGGGAATAATATATGGATAGCAACAGACAGAGGGGTTGCGTATTCCCATTTAGAGAGTGCTTTTGAGAATACTCGTCTGCCAGTAATCTCCAATTCCCATGATGGCAATGTCTTTAGTCAAATTTTGGTCGCCTCAAATGGTGACCAATGGATGGGCGGTGATAATGGACTACTACATAGGACACAGTATCATACTAAGTGGTTTAAGGTTGGTAGTGGGCTGAAAAAGAGTATCATTAGGCGCATTTATGAGGATCGTGACCAGAGAATATGGATTGCCACGGATGCGAGTATCGCAAGATATAACCCACAACGAGACGAATTTGATTATTTCGTCTTAAACGATCATCAAGGGAGAAACGCTAATTGGGCATATGATCTATATGAGGATCATCAAGGACGGCTATGGATAGCAACATATATGGGAGGTCTGTATGTCGTTGACAAGAACGCATTATTATCTTCTAATGGCAAATATACAATAGAACGCAATTCTTTCGCGAGTCAGGATGAGATAGTAAATACTATATATAAGTTTCTCCCTGACGAGAATGGGGTTTTATGGGCAAATACCAGTAAAGGTTTGGCAACTATCAATACCCACACTCTTGATGTTATTCTAAAACAAGAGATGTATCTGGACAATATGATACTGGTAAATGGTATCATTTGGATTGATGTGCAAGGGCAGTTATTTAGATATGATACCCGAGAAGGTGTTAAAGAGAAAACCGATTTCTCGATAAAAGACGGTATGATTCATACTTTTGTCCATGAGAATAATCGAATATGGATGTCTACCTCTGATGGCTTATTTTACATTAACACGATTGATAATACCATCAATCCATATAGAAAACTGGATGACTATCTCACTGCTGGTGTTTATGTGCCATCTGACAACATGATACTTTGGGGCGGAGAGGATGTTATATGCAGACAACTTCTCCAAGAACATCAGACAGACAAAACTTTCCCAAAGGTTTTCCTGTCGTCTGTGATGGTTGATGGGGTGCCTGTTGAAGGTTGTAATCCACGTTTTGAAGATACTATTGAGTTGGATGGCAGGGATGATATTGCACTATATCTTGCTACCTTTTCTTATGATAGGAAAGACTCTGAGACGTTCTGGTATAAAATCGGGGAGAAGGGGGAATGGCATTCATTGCCAAGTGGCTCAAATTGTATTATAATTCCCCATCTTTCAGGAGGAAACTATACCCTTTATCTTTCCACAGATGCCAATCACGGAAAAGGTGCTGTATCAAAGTACACGATTAAGATCCCTTATCCATGGTGTTTACAATGGTGGGCTTGGGCTTTGTACGTCATTGGTGCCACCTCTCTCATATTCTCAATCCTTTACTATTACAAGCAACGTGAGAGAAGGCTGTTTGAGCAACGTGAGCGAGAACGGGTAATGGCGATGACCCAACAAAAGATGGACTTTTTTGTTGATATGTCTCATGAGTTGAAAACTCCTTTGAGTCTGATTATTGCCCCGTTAAGTAAGTTATTGTCAGAAACCTCCAATGCCAAATTGAGGGGTAGCCTGAAAACAATCCAGAACAATGCTATGCGGTTAAATGATTTGATCCATCGCATCTTGGATTTTAAGCAACTTGAGGTAGAAGGAGAGAATCAGATACTTACCTCTCGTATCGACTTGTGCAACTTAATTACCGAGTGCGTAGATGAATTTGCAGAATCAGCGAAAGAGCGTAAAGTCAAAATATCACTCAAGACCCCTGAGACTCCTGTTTTGATGGATGTCGATGTCGTTAAGATACAGGTAGTGATGCGCAACATCTTGTCTAATGCTCTGAAATATGTAGCAAACGAGACTGGGGAGATCACAATTTGTGTAGAAATAGCATCACTTTTGGTTGTTGTCTCAATCAGTGACAATGGTCCAGGAGTTTCAACGAATGACATACCCAAGTTGTTCAATCGTTATTATATGGGACAGAACTCTCGGGAAGGCTCTGGAATAGGTCTGTCTGTTGTTAAGAAATACATAGAATTACATGGAGGTGAGGTCTGTGCGGTAAACAATCATGGCTTGACTATTAAGTTTACGCTCCCTGTGAATGTGACAGCAACAAACCTCCATGAGGAAAAACGACATGACTCAACAGAAAAACCTATCGTCTTGATAGTTGACGATAATCACGAGATGCTTGAATTCCTTACAACAACTTTAGAACCCTCTTATCAATGTATAACTGCATTGAATGGGGAGGTTGCTATGAAAACCATTGAGACTACTATCCCCGATATCGTGATTACCGACCAGATGATGCCAGGAATTGATGGGACAGAACTTTGCTATCGCTTACGACATCATCACGCTACCAAATTAGTACCGATTATTATGCTTACAGCAAAGGATGATGCCAATACGGAATTGAAAAGTATTCGGAGCGGTGCCGATGTGTTTATGCCAAAACCTTTTGACCTGCGAAAACTTCAACTCCATATCGTACAATTACTGAATAAACGAAAAGCAATAGCACAAAGTTCTAGAATTGACGGTTTACGTACAGTTCCAGAGGAGACTGGTGTCTTGACATATGACGAAGAATTGATGGAACGTGTTGTCAGTCTTATAAACTCCAATATGCATTCAGAAGAGTTTAATGTGGCTAAACTCTGTGATTTACTCTGTATGGATCAGAAACAATTATATCGGAAACTGAAGCAGTTAACAGGAGAGACTCCAGTTAGTTTTATTCGGAAGCAGAGAATGAGCCGTGCCGCCGTTCTCCTGAAACAAGATAGATTTACGATATCAGAAGTGATGTTCCAAGTGGGTTATAACTCTGCGTCTTACTTTACCAAAAGTTTTACGAAGGAGTTTGGAGTGTCCCCCAAAGAATATAGGTGAATGATGATAAACCATTAAAAGATGTAAAAGTCTTTGTGTGTTGTAAGTTTATTTGTACCTTTGAAGACAATTTGAGATAGAGCCATAGTTTTTGCTGTCCAAAATCGCAATAAAAGAATACGCAGAACAAAGGCTACCTGCTCGCACCCAAACGGCGCGGGCATTGGTGGTATTCAGCTTTTGCAAGGTTGTTGCGAACCATGGACGGGCTGTTTATCTAAGGTGCCTTGCGCCTCTTTCTCAAAGAAAACAAAGTAATCACCAAAAACTAAAGGTGCAATGGTAAAGTCCTATTTCAACACCTCGTAGGTTGACATCACTTATCAACAATCTTTCTGAATTCATTGTTTATGTTTTCAGATTTATCAATTTCCCCAACAATCTAATTTTAATATCAACAGAAATGATGAGATATTTCGACGAAACAATGCTCATGGCTCTCATCCGTGAGAGCCTGGCAAATACTAACAAGCCAATGATTATCAATGTCAGTGCGTCGGTAGGACAGTATATCGCACATGTAGACCATTTTTATCAATATCGTCACTTCGTGGAGGGAGAGGAGATGGTGGATACCATGCCTCCTGAAGCCCTGCAATCACCTGAGGCACGAGAGGCGTTAGCCAAACTGACAGAGGCAAAGATGCTGGACGGAGAATATCAGCCGACAGGCATCAGTCTTGCGGAGCAGGCACTGCTTGCCAGAGCAGTATCAGAGCGTCTGAAGATAAAAGACGTGTGGCAGGTGTTCGGCAAACTATGGAATATTCCTTCCGAATCTCTAAGAGCATATTACAATAGGGCCCTTGAGCAACGGAAGTCATTGGATTTTCAAGATAGACTTAAAGAAGTACTTGGCTGATTTTTAGTGATTTAGTGTAAGCCGTGACTAGTACGCGTTACAGTAACGTGACTAGTGCGGCTTTTTTTTTCTCCCTAATTTTGCACCGTCAATCAAACGAAAAGAGTTGACGGTGTTCTTTGAGGCTTTGTTACATTATAGTTAGGTTAAGAAATTAAAAAGTTTCTGAGGGTTCATTCGCATATCCCATATAGCAACAATCCTTACGGTTTGTCGACGCTCATCAATGGCATATATAATCTTGAAATTCTTCATGACAATATGCCCTCGATACTGATGCTTTCCTTTGAATTGGCGAAGAATACCATAAGACTTTGGATACTCCCGAAGTCTATTTTCCATCTCTTTGACACAATGCACCCACCCATAGAAGGCTTTGTTGCCAAATTCTTGCTGGGCATAGATAAGATGCTGGATGTATTGATGTCTGGCTTTTGCAGTCCAGATAATCAGATATTTGCCCATGGGAATTGCTGTTTAACTGCTGTCCAAAGTTCCTCGGAGGAACACCAACGGGCAGGGTTGTCCCATTCTGACTCGGCTTCGTCGATAACTGCTTGTACTTCCTCCTCTGTACGTGGAAAACCAAGTTCCTTATCGCCAAATGAATAGTCAAAATCATCTACCATTCTCTGATTGGTTGGAGTCGTCATAACTCCAACAGGTTCGCAGGCGGACATTCCGCCTTCCTCTTCCTCTAATTGAGGATATTTCTTTTCTTCACTCATAGTTGAACAGAATTATAGTGCAAAGATAAAGAATAAATTTTAAATAACCAACAAATAACATTATTTATTAACCCCGAGTGAAATGAGTGACGGAAGTCTCATGAGTGAAAAGGTACCAATTTCTACACTTCTTCCTCACAAAACAACTCAAATTATGTTTAGTGTACAATTCAATTTACAATTGCCTACCAAGGTATGTACGAAGGAGGACTTTTACAAGGTTGTCGACTCCGAGAGAGTGAAGAACAAGATTACAGAGTTCCGCAAGTTGAGAACGGAGGGTAATGACGAGAAAGCGGATGCGGAGAAGAGGGGACTGCCGTTGTTTATCTATCAGGCGACCTTTGACGAGACGGAATCGAAGAAAGGCTCGAAAGCCCGTTGGCGACAGCAGCATGCCGCCCGCCTGAACGGACTGGTGATGCTCGACATCGACCACATCGACAATCCCGCCAAGGTGTTTATGCGGATGCCCCACGAGTGGTTTGAGGAGGGTGCCAAGAACCAGGTCATGCTGGTGCATATCACCCCGTCGGGCAAGGGACTGCGTGTAGTCTTCAAGGCTGATGCGGAGATCGGTGACCTCAGTGCCAACCAGCACCATCTTGCAACGTTGATGGGCGTGGAGCCTGATGAGGCTTGCAAGGATGCCAGCCGTGGCTCATTCGCCCCACAGAGAGACGAGATCCTCTATCTCAACGATGCCGTCTTCGAGTATGACAACAAGGAGTATGACGAGCGGTACGGGGAGCAGTACCGTACGGGTTGCAAGATGGCTGATGTAGGATGTAAGACGACTGACGTCGAGAGTCAGACTGCTGACATCGAGCCTGTGACATCGTACAAGGGTATCCCCGTCACAGACATCATCGAGGAGTATTGGCGCAGGACGGGCGGTGTGCCTGTGGATGGCGAGCGTAACGTGCGGCTGCATAAACTGGCGGTCAACCTTCG
>JAFTGH010000025.1 GCA_017458005.1 Prevotella sp.
AAAGTCCTGCAAGTTGTTGATTTGCAGGACTTTATTGTAAGCGCTTCAGGATGGGCTTGAACCAACGACCCCCTGATTAACAGTCAGGTGCTCTAACCAACTGAGCTACTGAAGCAGGTTTTGCTGTTAAGCGGGTGCAAAGATACGACGTTTTTCTGAATTGCGCAAACTTTTTCAAGAAAAAATTTAGTAGAACACTAATTTTTTGTACCTTTGTACGCAAAATAGTATATTTTAAAGTCTATGAAACTCAGAATAGCATCAATAATCCTGTTTTCATGCCTGACATTGCATGTGTCAGCACAGGATGTGAAGAACCATAATATGGAGGTGGCAAAGAATCTTGAGATATTCAACGCCATCTACAAGAATCTTGATTTGATGTATGTCGACACGCTGAATGCCAGCGAGGTCATCGGGACAGGCATCAACGCCATGCTTCGCTCGCTCGACCCTTATACGGAGTTCTACCCTGAAGAGAAGCAGAAAGACCTGAAGATGCTGATGACTGGCAAATACGCTGGTATTGGTGCGCTGGTGCGCTATCATCAGAAACTGAAGCGTGTGGTCATAGAAGAGCCCTATGCTGGTATGCCTGCCGCAGAGGTGGGACTGAAGAAGGGGGACATCATCCTCCAGATTGATGATACCATCATGACGGATAAGACGGTATCGTATGTCAGTGAGCATCTGCGTGGAGATGCCGGCACCACCTTCGTTCTGAAGATACAGCGTCCGTCAACGGGTAAGAAGATGACGTTTAAGATCACCCGCAGAAGCATCAAGATGCCAGAGGTCAGTTATTATGGCATGCGCCCCAATGGGGTTGGCTATATTAACCTGAACACTTTCACGGGCGAGCCCTCTAAGCCCATGCGGCGCGCTTTCCTCGACTTGAAGAAACAGGGAGCCACCAAACTGATCCTCGACCTGCGTGGTAATGGAGGAGGTTCTCTGGCGGAATGCGTCGATATTGCCAACATGTGGATACCCAAAGGGGTGACACTGGTGGAGACCAAAGGAAAGATCCGTCGTGCCAACTCAGAGTACAAGACCCGTCTGGAGCCGATTGACACACTGATGCCCCTTGTCGTCCTGGTCAATGACGAGACCGCGTCGGCAAGTGAGATTGTCAGTGGATCGGTGCAGGACTTAGACCGTGGTATTATTATAGGTACGCGCACGTATGGAAAAGGACTGGTGCAGATCCCGAATATTGAGGTGCCTCATAATGGCAATTTGAAACTGACCACCTCCAAATACTATATCCCCAGTGGGCGTTGCATCCAGGCCATCAACTACAAACATGCTGGCGGAGGCTATAAGGAGCATGTACCCGACTCGCTGACGCATGTGTTCTACACCAAGAACGGACGCGAGGTAAGAGACGGTGGTGGTATCAAACCAGATATCGAGGTGAAACCTGACACCATGGCGAATATCACGCTCTACCTGGATCGCCTTGACTCCACAGAGACCGTGCTCGACTATGTCGTGGACTATATCTCGAAACACTCCTCTATCGCCGCTCCAAAGGACTTCCACTTGACAGATGCCGACTATAACGACTTCAAGCAACGAGTCGTGAATGCGGGATTCACCTATGACCAAGTGAGCAAAAAGCAATATGAAGAGTTGGTGAAAGTGGCGAAGTTCGAGGGCTATTACGATGACGCTCGTGTGGAGTTTGAGGCATTGAAGGCAAAACTCGACCACCATGATGTGGCTCATGACCTGGACCTGCACCGGGAGGAGATACAGCACATGATAGAACAGGATATCATCTCTGCCTACTATTTCCAAGAAGGACAGATAGAGGCCGCCTTGCAGTATGACAAAACCCTGAAAGAGGCAGAGCGGATATTGAGCACCCCAGAGGAGTACGAGAAGGTTCTCGGAAATGAGAAATAGGACTGGAGAATGAAAAAATAGTGGAAATATTTGCAAGATTACGGAAAAATGCGTACCTTTGCAACCGTTCAGAGGAATGAGGGGCTTGAAAAAGCCTCTCATTCTTGTTTTAATTACCAAATAAGGTGTATGATCAATAAAGAAATTGTAAAAGCAGCGGTTGAGGAATGGCTCTCACAGAATGAGTATTTCCTGGTTGACGTTGAGATGACGCCCGACGGCCGCATTGTGATTGAGATCGACCATGCCGATGGCGTATGGATTGAGGATTGTGCGGAACTGAGCCGTTTCTTGCAAGAGAAACTGGGTGAGGAACTGGGTGACTATGAGTTGGAAGTAGGTTCAGCAGGCATCGGTCAGCCATTTAAGGTATTACAGCAATACCGCAACCATATCGGTAAGGAGGTCGAAGTCCTCCCCCTTGACGGCAAGAAATTGCAAGGCATCCTAAAAGAGGTTGCTGACGACGGGCTGTCGTTTGTCGTCACCGTCAAAGAGAGACAAAAGCAGGAAGGCAAGAAACGCCCTGTCGTAGTGGATGTCGACAAGACTTTCACGATGGATAGCGTCAAATATACCAAATACCTGTTGGCGTTCAAGTAAAGAAAAAAATAAAAAGTAAAATATAAAAAGAAATGGCTACAAAGAAAGACGCGAAAGGTCCCTCAATGATTGAGACCTTTCAGGAATTTAAGGAGACCAAGAACATCGACCGCACCACGCTGGTAAGTGTACTTGAGGAGAGTTTCCGTAATGTGATTGCCAAGATTTTTGGCTCCGACGAGAACTTTGACGTGATTGTAAACCCTGACAAGGGAGACTTTGAGATCCATCGCAACCGTATCGTGGTGGCTGATGGTGAGGTACAGGATGAGAACAAGGAGATTTCCCTCACAGACGCCCAGAAGATCGAGCCAGACTATGAGGTTGGCGAGGAGGTTTCTGAGGAAGTCAACTTCCAGAAGTTTGGTCGTCGTGCCATCTTGAATCTGCGCCAGACCCTTGCCTCTAAGATCCTGGAGTTGGAACACGACTCATTATATAATAAATATAAGGACAAGGTTGGACAGGTTGTCAGTGGTGAGGTTTACCAGATGTGGAAGCGTGAGGTCTTGCTGATTGACGACGAGGGTAATGAGTTACACCTGCCGAAGATGGAGCAGATTCCCAACGACAACTATCACAAGGGCGAAACCATCCGCGCCATCGTGAAAGAGGTGCAGAACGAGAACAACAATCCCCGTATCATCCTCTCCCGTACCAGTCCGCAGTTCCTGGAGCGCCTGTTGGAGGCTGAGGTTCCTGAGATCAACGACGGTCTGATCACGATTCGCCGTGTCGCCCGCATGCCAGGAGAGCGTGCCAAGGTTGCCGTGGAGAGTTACGATGACCGTATCGACCCAGTAGGAGCATGCGTTGGTGTAAAGGGTAGCCGTGTGCATGGTATTGTCCGTGAACTTGGCAACGAGAATATTGATGTCATCAACTTCTCCAACAACACCCAACTCTTCATCCAGCGTGCTTTGAGCCCTGCTAAGGTGAACAGAATCCTGCTGAATCCTGAGGAGCATAAAGCAGAGGTCTACCTGAATCCTGAGGAGGTCAGCCTTGCCATCGGTAAGGGAGGTTTGAACATCAAACTTGCCTCCATGCTGACAGAGTTTACCATCGATGTGTTCCGTGATGTCAATGAGGCTGACGAGGATGAGGATATCTACCTCGATGAGTTTGCCGATGAGATCGACCAGTGGATTATCGACTCTATCAAGGAGATTGGTCTGGATACGGCAAAGGCTGTCTTGAATGCACCTCGTGAGTTGCTGATTGAGAAGGCAGACTTAGAGGAGGAGACCGTCGATCATCTGTTGGAGGTACTCCGTGCGGAGTTTGAGTAATGTTTAGAGTTTAAAGTTAAGAGTTTAGATTTAATGGGTGTAAGATTAAATAAAGTATTATCCGAACTGAACATAGGACTTCAAACGGCAGTTGATTTCCTAAAGAACAGGAAGGAACTTGGTGAGGTGAAAGACGAGATGACGCCTAACACGAAAATCTCGGATGAGCAATACCAAGCCCTGGTTGGTGAGTTCAAGGGCGACAAGGCGGTGAAGACGCAAGCCGACATGATATTCACCAAGAAAGTCAAGGAGAAGAAAGCCGAGAAGTTCGAGAAAATCGAAAAGAAGATCACCAAGACTGAGGAACAACTTGAGCAGCAGCGTCCGCAGTTTAAGCAAGTAGGTAAGATCGACCTGGAGAGTATCGGCAAGAAACCTGCTGAGAAGAAAGAAGAGACACCAGCGACTGCCGCAGAGAGTCTGGTGGAGGAACCCGAGGCAGAAACTCAGGAGAAGGAGACGGAGGAGCCTGTCGTAGAAACTCCCCAGATTTCCCAACCTGAGCCCGAGGCAGAGGTGACTGGCAATGACACAGAGAATGCCGCTTCTGGTGTCAAGGTCATTGGCAAGATCGACCTGTCTGCCATCAACCAGAGCACTCGTCCGAAGAAGAAATCCAAGGAGGAGCGTCGTAAGGAGCGTGAGGAGAAAGCCGCTGCCCAGCAGCAGGCTAATGGTGAGCGCAAAAAGCGTGAGCGAATCCGTAGCGGTAAGGTGGATATTGAGGCTGCCGCCAATCAGACTCAGCAGCAAGGTAAGAAAAACAAGAACAAGGGTGGCAATCAGAACTTCAACGACAACCAACAGCAAGGTGGTGGCAAGAAGAACAAGAAGAACCGTCCTGTGAAACCCTTGGAAGTGGACGACGAGGCAGTAGCACGTCAGGTCAAGGAGACCCTTGCCCGCCTGACCTCCAAGAACCAGAACAAGAAAGGTGCCAAATACCGTCGTGAGAAGCGTGATGCCGTACAGGAGCGCTTGAGCGAGGAGATGGCAGCAGAGGCAGCAGAGAGCAAGGTACTGAAGTTGACCGAGTTCGTGACTGTCAGCGAACTTGCCACGATGATGAATGTTGGTGTCAACCAGGTGATTGGCACTTGCATGTCAATAGGTATCATGGTAAGTATCAACCAGCGTCTGGACGCTGAGACCATCAATATCGTTGCCGAGGAGTTTGGCTTTACCACAGAGTATGTGAGCGCAGAGGTGCAGAACGCCATTACCGAGGAGGCAGACGATGAGAGCGATCTCATCAGCCGTGCGCCTATCGTTACGGTGATGGGTCATGTCGACCATGGTAAGACCTCCCTGCTCGACCATATCCGCAACACCAACGTGATCGCTGGTGAGGCTGGTGGTATTACCCAGCATATCGGTGCCTATAATGTGAAACTGAAAGATGGTCGTCAGATCACCTTCCTCGACACTCCTGGTCACGAGGCGTTTACCGCAATGCGTGCCCGTGGTGCCCAGGTGACGGATATCGCTATCATCATCATCGCAGCCGACGACTCCGTGATGCCTACCACTAAAGAGGCTATTGCCCATGCCCAGGCTGCTAACGTGCCGATGGTCTTTGCCATCAATAAGATTGATAAACCAGGAGCCAATCCTGATAAGATACGTGAGGACCTTGCCAATATGAACCTCCTCGTAGAGGAATGGGGTGGTAAGTACCAGTGTCAGGAGATCAGTGCCAAGAAAGGTATGGGTGTCGACGAACTGCTGGAGAAAGTCCTCCTTGAGGCGGAGATGCTCGACCTGAAGGCGAATCCTAATCGTAAGGCAACAGGTAGCATCATCGAGTCTTCCCTTGACAAGGGACGTGGCTATGTCAGCACTGTCTTGGTGTCAAACGGTACATTAGAAGTAGGTGATGTCGTGATAGCCGGTACGGCATGGGGTAAGGTAAAGGCGATGTTCAACGAGCGTAACCAGCGCATCGAGAAGGCTGGTCCTGCCGAGCCCGCCATCATCCTTGGCTTGAATGGGGCTCCTACCGCAGGTGACTCTTTCCATGTCATGGAGACGGAGCAGGAGGCTCGTGAGATAGCCAACAAGCGTACCCAGTTGCAGCGTGAGCAGAGTCTGCGCACCACCAAGACCGTTGGTCTGGATGAGATCTCTCATCGTATTGCCCTTGGTGAGTTCCATGAGTTGAACATCATCGTGAAGGGTGATACCGACGGTAGTATCGAGGCATTGAGTGACTCTTTCATCAAACTCTCGACAGAGAAAGTACAGGTGAATGTCATTGCCAAGGCGGTAGGTCAGATCTCAGAGAACGATGTCATGCTTGCCTCCGCTTCTGACGCTATCATCGTCGGCTTCCAGGTGCGTCCTTCCGCCGATGCCCGTCGTGCCGCAGAGCGTGAGGGTGTCGAGATCAACACCTACTCTATCATCTACGATGCCATCGACGAGGTGAAGTCGACGATGGAGGGTATGCTCGACAAGGTGAAGAAAGAGGTTGTCACTGGTGAGATCGAGGTCAAGCAAGTCTTCAAGATCTCCAAGGTGGGAACCGTTGCCGGTGGTCTTGTTACCGATGGTAAGGTACACTCGAAAGACAAGGCACGTGTGGTTCGTGACGGTATCGTCATCCATACCGCGCCTATCGATGCCTTGAAGCGTTACAAGGATGATGCCAAGGAAGTGGCAACAGGCTTGGAGTGCGGTATCTCACTGGTGAACTTCAACGACATCCAGGTGGGTGATATTATCGAGACCTTTACGGAGGTTGAGGTAGAACAAAAACTGTAAAATGTCTAAGAATAATAATGAGTTTGTCCGCCAGATAGCCGAACAGAAATACGAGTTCGGCTTCACGACGGATGTGCATACTGAAATCATAGAGAAAGGGCTGAACGAGGATATCGTTCGGCTCATCTCGGCTAAGAAGGGCGAGCCCGACTGGATGCTCGACTTCCGCCTGAAAGCGTTTCGCTATTGGCAGGAGCAGTCTGAGCCCACATGGGGACATGTCCACGTGCCTCCTATTGATTATCAGGCAATCTCTTATTATGCCGACCCTACAGCCAAGAGCAAACAGCCAAGAGCAAACAGCCAAGAGATTGACCCGGAACTGGAGAAGACTTTCGATAAGTTGGGCATCCCTCTGGAGGAGCGCCTTGCCTTGAGCGGGAATGTCGCAGTGGACGCCATCATGGACTCAGTATCTGTGAAGACGACCTTTAAGGAGAAACTTGCCGAACTGGGTGTCATCTTCTGCTCGATAGGTGATGCCATCAAAGACCATCCTGACTTGGTACGCGAGTACTTAGGGACGGTGGTACCCTATCGTGATAACTTCTTCGCCGCTTTGAATAGTGCCGTGTTCAGCGATGGCTCGTTTGTCTATATCCCGAAAGGGGTGCGCTGCCCCATGGAACTGAGCAGTTATTTCCGCATCAATGCCCGTAACACAGGACAGTTTGAGCGCACCCTTATCATTGCTGACGACGATGCCTATGTCTCCTATCTGGAGGGTTGCACGGCACCGATGCGTGACGAGAACCAACTGCATGCCGCTATCGTTGAGATTATCGTCAACGACCGTGCGGAAGTAAAGTACTCTACCGTCCAGAACTGGTATCCTGGTGATGAGAACGGCAAGGGCGGTGTGCTGAACTTGGTGACGAAGCGTGGCGACCTGCGTGGAGTAGACTCCAAACTCTCTTGGACACAGGTGGAGACGGGTAGTGCCATCACGTGGAAATATCCCTCCTGCGTCTTGCGTGGCGACAACTCCCAGGCGGAGTTCTATAGTGTCGCTGTGACGAATAACTATCAGGAGGCGGATACGGGAACGAAGATGATTCACATGGGGAAGAATACCAAGTCGACGATTATCTCGAAAGGAATCTCGGCTGGACATTCCCAGAACTCATACCGTGGACTGGTACGTGCTACGTCGAATGCCGACAATGCCCGTAACTACAGTTCATGCGACTCTCTGCTCTTAGGCTCTGATTGTGGTGCCCATACCTTCCCTTATATGGATATCCATAACGATACCGCTATCGTGGAGCATGAGGCGACGACCTCGAAGATCAGCGAGGACCAACTCTTCTATTGCAACCAGCGCGGCATCCCCACCGAGCAGGCGGTCGGTCTGATTGTCAACGGCTATGCCAAGGAGGTGCTGAACAAACTGCCTATGGAGTTTGCTGTCGAGGCACGTAAACTATTATCAGTATCATTAGAAGGAACAGTAGGATAAGATATGTTAGAAGTACGAAACTTACACGCCAAGATTGGCGACAAAGAGATATTACGTGGCATCAGCCTGACCATCAAGGACGGTGAGACACATGCCATTATGGGACCTAATGGTTCTGGTAAGTCAACCCTCTCCGCTGTACTGGTGGGTAATCCGCTCTATGAGGTGACAGCAGGCGAGGCTTTCTTCAACGGCAAGAACCTGTTGGAGATGAAACCAGAGGATCGTGCCCATGAGGGACTCTTCCTCTCTTTCCAGTATCCTGTTGAGATACCTGGTGTATCTATGACCAACTTCATGAAGGCGGCAATCAACGAGAAGCGCAAATACCAAGGTCTCCCCGAACTGAAGGCTTCCGACTTTATCAAACTGATGCGCGAGAAACAGAAGATCGTGGAGTTGGACAACAAACTCGCCAACCGCTCTGTGAACGAGGGATTCAGTGGTGGAGAGAAGAAGCGTAACGAGATTTTCCAGATGGCAATGCTGGAGCCGAAATTGTCTATTCTCGACGAGACAGACTCTGGACTGGATGTCGATGCCATGCGTATCGTGGCTGAGGGTGTCAACAAGTTACGCACCCCAGAGACCTCTTGTATCGTCATCACCCATTACGACCGCCTGCTGGAGATGATTCGCCCTGACGTGGTGCATGTGCTCTATCAGGGACAGATCGTGAAGACGGCTGGTCCGGAACTGGCGAAGGAGATACAGGAGCGTGGTTACGACTGGATAAAGGCTGAGGTGGAATGAAGAGTGAGCAGCAATACATAGACCTCTACGAGCAAGCACGTCAGATGATCATGAGTCATTCGTCTGACGTGATGAATGCGGTGCGTGATGCTGCCTTCGAGAACTTCAAGGCACAGGGCTTCCCGTCTCGCAAAGTAGAACAGTATAAATATACGGATATGCAGGCGCTCTTTGAGCCTGACTATGGACTGAACCTCAACCGACTGGAGATACCCGTCAACCCCTATGACGCATTCCGATGTGATGTGCCTAATCTGAGCACTTCTCTCTATTTCGTGGTGAATGATTCCTTTTATTCGAAGGCGACGCCCAAAAGCCACTTGCCTGAAGGTGTTGTCATCGGCTCCTTGAAAGACTTTGCCACTACCGAACACTATCATCGCCTTGCCTCCAAGGACCATGACGCGGTGACCAACCTGAATACGATGCTTGCGCAGGACGGGCTATATGTCTATGTCCCCAAGGGAGTGGTGGCCGACCGTGCCATCCAGGTGATCAATATCCTTCGCTCCGATGTCGACCTGATGGTGAACCGCAGGGTACTGATCATCTTGGAGGAGGGTGCTGAGGCGAAGTTCCTTTTCTGCGACCATGCTGCTGACGACCGTCGTTTCCTTGCCACACAGGTGATAGAGGCTTTTGTGGGTGAGAACGCCAAACTCGACCTCTACTGTATGGAGGAGACCCACGCCAAGAACGTGCGTGTCAGCAATGTATATATTGACCAACAGGCAAACAGTCGTGTCAATCATCATGTCATCACACTGCATAATGGCATCACCCGTAACAAACTGTATCTGGAGTTGAACGGGGAAGGTGCCGAATGCTCGTGCAATGGATGTGTGATAGCCGACAAACAGCAGCATGTGGATAATAACACGCTGATTGTTCATCAGGTGCCCCATTGCACCAGCAGGGAACTCTACAAATATGTGCTGAACGATGAGTCCACTGGTGCCTTCGCTGGTAAGGTCTATGTGGCAAAAGGCGCACAGAAGACATCCTCGCAGATGACCAACCAGAACCTGTGTGCGACGAAGCAAGCAAGGATGTATACCCAGCCCATGCTGGAGATCTATGCCGATGATGTGAAATGTGCCCACGGCTCTACGGTAGGGCAACTGAACGACGCGGCACTGTTCTATATGCAGCAGCGTGGTATCTCCCGGAAAGAGGCTCAACTGCTGTTGCAGTTTGCCTTTATCAACGAAGTGATTGACCTGATGGAGTTGGAGCCGCTACGTGACCGTCTCCATTATCTGGTGGAGAAGCGTTTCCGTGGTGAGTTGAATAAATGTGATGGTTGTAAACTATGTAAGTAACGATATGAGCAGCAAGACATTTTTACGTGTTGTCGTGTGGACACTGATGCTATCATTAGGGATCGCGTCATGTACCAGAACGGAGAGACCACGGCGAGAGCCACGAATGGCACATGCCGACAGTGTTCTCTTCGACCTTGGCGTACAGAAAGACTATGAGCACATGCGGGCACTGTCTGACAGTTTTGAGTTCTCAAAAGACATCTCCTCGCTCGATGCTAACCGTTGGCGTGGCGTGTCCTACTATCATCAGGGGCAGTATCGCCTGGCTGAGATCTTTTACAGGAAAGCCCTTGAGAGTAGCATCGAGTCTGATCAAGACCTGGTGAGTTATATCAAGGTGGCTCGACGTCTGTCTGAGTTGCTGCTCGTCAAAGGCGACTATGAGGGTGCTTTGCGCATCGCAGTACCTGCTATCGCGAAGATGAACGAGAAGAATGTGGGTACTGATATCGACTTCGCCATCCTGTTGAATAACATCGGTTGCTGCCAACTGAACTTGGGACGTGATGAGGAGGCAAACAAGAGTTTCATCACGGCACGAGGACATTATGCCAACCGTTGGCAGACCGACTCCACCAGCCGTGGCTTGCAAGAGGCTGTCGTAGGCACCGTCTATACCAGTATGGCATATATCAACATGCGTCGCTATGCGGAGGCTATCTACTGGATTGACCGCACGGAGATGCTGCTGGATAAGTATCGCCAGCGTCCTGATGCTCGCTCTGAATACTTTGACGAGTACCAGGGACGCATCGAAGTCATGCGTGCCGTCGCCTTACAAGGCTTGGACAAGAAGGCAGAGGCACGTAAGGCATATCAGGCTTTCCTGAAGACAAACTACTCGAAGACGGGGCCGGGACGTATCAATGCCAACGACTATCTGGTGGCTGCGGAGCGTTATGCGGAGGCGGCAAGCAACTATCAGGTGCTCGACAAGACACTGCACGACTGGGGGATGGAACCCTCTCTCGACAATATCCAACTGTACATGCTGCCTAAGTTCTTTGCCAACGACAAGGCTGGTCGTCAGGACTCTGCCCGTGTCATCGCAGAGCGTATCTTCGAGTTGCTCGATACGGCTATCGTCAACCAGAAGAACAGTGCGACGGCAGAGTTAGCCACCATCTATGATACACAGGGCAAGGAAGCGGAGATTGCACGCCAACAGGCGGACCTCATACAGCAACGCCTGGTCAGCACGGGAGTGGCATTGGTACTGGTCATCATCTTCTTCATCGTCTATACCCTGCACCGTCGTCGTGCTACCCGCCGTCTTGCCTTGGCGCATAACAAACTGAACGAGGCGCACCAGCAGTTGCAGGCTGCCTACGACCAGTTGGAGGAGACGACTGCGGCAAAGGAGCGTATTGAGAGTGAGTTGCGCATCGCCCGTAACATCCAACAGTCTATCGTACCTAACGTGTTCCCCTCTTATCAAGGCTTGGACATGTATGCCTATATGATGCCTGCCAAGGAGGTGGGCGGCGACCTGTACGACTATCTGTTGGACGACAAGCATATCTATATCTGTCTGGGCGACGTGTCCGGCAAGGGCGTTCCTGCCTCTCTCTTCATGGCACAGGCTGCACGCCTGTTTCGTGCGATGGCAAAGCAGCAGATGATGCCTGCCGATATCGCCACCCGCCTGAATGACGAACTCTGCGAGGGTAATGAGAACGGCATGTTCGTCACCATGTTCCTTGCCCTCATCAATCTCGAGACAGGGTCTATGGACTTCTGTAACGCAGGACATAACCCGCCTGTGCTGGGCGACCAGTTCCTGGAGATGGAGACCAACGCACCTATCGGCTTATGGCCTGGACTTCAGTTTGTAGGCGAGCATGTGGATAATATAGAAGGTAAGTCGCTCTTTGTCTATAGCGACGGACTCAACGAGGCGGAGAACAAAGAGCAGGAGCAGTTCGGCGACGACCATCTGCTGAATATCCTGCATACGATGCGTTTCGACAACGCCCGCCAACTCGTTGAGTATATGAAGGAGGCTGTAGAGAAACATCGTAATGGCGCACAGCCTAACGACGACCTCACGATGATGGAGTTGAAATTTGACAAGAAGAAATCATGAGCGAATATCCCATTGATAAGATACGTGCCGACTTCCCGATCCTTTCCAGGGAGGTGTATGGCAAGCCGTTGGTCTATCTCGACAACGCCGCTACGACACAGAAACCGCTCTGTGTCTTGGATGCCATGCGTGAGGAATACCTCAACGTGAATGCCAATGTCCACCGTGGGGTACATTACCTGTCACAACAGGCGACAGACCTCCATGAGGCGGCACGTGAGAAGGTGCGCCAGTTTATCCATGCGGCAAAGACGGAGGAGATCGTCTTCACCCGTGGCACCACAGAGGCTATCAACCTCGTGGCATCCTCTTTCTGTGAGTCACAGATGCAGGAGGGCGATGAGGTCTTGGTGACGGAGATGGAGCATCATAGCAATATCGTGCCTTGGCAGTTGCAGGCGCAGAAGCGGGGCATCATCGTCAAGCACCTCCCCATCACCGATGACGGCACCCTTGCATGTTGCGATGACATCGCAACATACATCACGCCTCGCACGAAATTGTTGAGCATCGCCCATGTGAGCAACGTACTGGGTACTGTCAACCCTGTCAAGGAGATTGTCAGGATAGCACATGCCCATGGCGTTCCAGTCCTGGTGGATGGCGCACAGAGTGCTCCCCACATGACAATTGACGTACAGGAGATAGACTGCGACTTCTTTGCTTTCAGTGGGCATAAGATGTATGGACCGACAGGTATCGGAGTCCTCTACGGCAAAGAGAAATGGCTGGAGAAACTGCCTCCCTATCAAGGGGGTGGTGAGATGATCGACAAGGTGACATGGGAGCGAACGACCTTCGAGCGTCTGCCTTTTAAGTTTGAGGCAGGCACCCCCGACTATGTTGCTACCCATGGTCTTGCCACTGCAATCGACTACCTGCAAGGTATCGGCTTCGAGGCTATCGAGGCTCATGAGCAGGAACTCACCCACTATGGCTTGGAGCAACTCTCACAGATAGAGGGACTGAGAATCTACGGTCCTCAACGGTCTTCCAGAGATGCCGTCATCTCCTTTAACGTGGGCGATATCCATCATCTGGATATGGGTACCTTACTCGACCGTCTGGGCATTGCCGTCCGCACTGGTCACCACTGCGCTCAGCCTCTGATGGACCGCCTAGGAGTCAGTGGCACCGTCCGTGCCTCCTTTGCCTTGTATAATACGAAGAAGGAGATTGACGCACTCGTCGCAGGTATTCGCCGTGTCTCCCAGATGTTCTAATATCTCTACAGATGTTAGCGAGTCATTATTACACGGGAAAGATAGAGGCAGGATGCGACGAGGCAGGACGAGGCTGTCTTGCGGGTAGTGTCTATGCCGCTGCCGTCATCTTTCCAGAGGACTACCAGAACGAAGAACTCAACGACTCGAAGCAACTGACTGATAAGCGCCGCAAGCAGTTGCGGGAGATTATCCAACGGGATGCTGTCGCATGGGCTGTGGGTATTGTGACACCTGAGGAGATTGACAAAATGAATATCCTCAACGCCTCCATCCTCGCTATGCATCGTGCCTTAGACCAACTGCAAGTTCGCCCTGAGGCTATCATCGTGGATGGCAACCGCTTCAAACCCTACTCGTACCCCCGTACCCCCGCACCCTCGCACCCTCACACCCCCGCACCCCCGTACCCTCACACCCCCTCACCCCCGTACCTTCCCCACACCACCATCGTCAAGGGTGACGGCAAGTATCTCTCCATCGCCGCCGCCTCCATCCTTGCCAAGACATACCGTGACGACTATATGGATCGCCTTGCCGAGGAGTATCCGCAGTACGACTGGCTCTCCAACAAGGGCTATCCCACGAAGAAGCATCGGGAGGCTATCCGCCAGTATGGCATCACACCCTACCATCGCAAGACATTTAATATGCTGGGGGACGGACAACTATCCTTTGATTTCTAATCTGTCAACATAAAAAAAGAGGTCTCAACCCTGTGGCTGAGACCTCTCTTTATATCACGTCAACTTAAAAGTCCATCTTGTCGAGCGTGTCAGTGAAGTCCTTCGGCTCCTCTGTGGGCTCGTGATACTCCTCGTTACGCTGAGGGCGTTCGTGCCTTTCCTGACGAGGACGACGCTCGTTATTACGCTCTGGACGCTCACGGCGCTCCCCACGCTCTGGACGTGGACCACGCTCAGGGCGCTCACGGCGACGCTGCTGGGGCTCTACATAGTCGGCGGGCTTGTCGACGAGCACACGGTGAGAGAGTTTGAACTTACCCGTCTTCGGGTCAATCTCCAACAACTTCACAGTGATCTTGTCACCCTCCTTGATACCAGCCTCCTCAACAGTCTCCAGACGCTTCCAGTCAATCTCCGAGATATGGAGCAGACCGTCCTTGCCTGGCATGAACTCTACGAAGCAGCCATAAGGCATGATGCTGCGGACAGTACCCTCGTACACCTCACCGATCTCTGGGACAGCGACGATAGCCTTGATCTTGGCGATAGCAGCGTCAATCGTCTCCTTGTTAGGACCACTGACCTGAATCTTACCAACTCCGTCCTCCTCGTCAATGGTGATGGTAGCACCCGTGTCTTCCTGCATCTGCTGGATGATCTTACCACCAGGACCGATCACAGCACCGATGAACTCCTTCGGAATCTCGAATGCCTCGATACGTGGAACCTGTGGCTTCAACTCTGGACGTGGCTCGGCGATAGTGTCTGTGATGCACTTCAAGATGTGCTCACGACCAGCCTTCGCCTGCATCAGTGCCTTCTCCAGAATGTCGAACGACAGACCGTCGCACTTGATATCCATCTGGGTAGCGGTCAGACCGTCCTTGGTACCAGTAGTCTTGAAGTCCATATCACCCAAGTGGTCCTCGTCACCAAGGATATCACTCAGCACGGCATACTTGTCCTCACCAGGATTCTTGATCAGACCCATAGCGATACCGGAGACGGGCTTCTTCATAGGAACACCAGCGTCCATCAGGGCAAGTGTACCAGCACATACGGTAGCCATAGAGGAAGAACCGTTAGACTCCAGGATTTGTGATACGACACGAACGGTATAGGGGAAGTCAGAAGGTATCATATCCTTCAGACCACGCCAGGCAAGGTGTCCGTGACCAATCTCACGACGACCTACGCCACGCTGTGCCTTCGCCTCACCCGTACAGAACGGGGGGAAGTTATAGTGCAGGAGGAAACGCTGATAACTCTTGTCGAGCACGTCGTCCACCAGTTTCTCATCGAGTTTGGTACCCAGTGTGACAGTAGTCAGCGACTGTGTCTCACCACGGGTGAAGATGCTGCTTCCATGAGGCATGGGCAGTGGGCTGACCTCACACCAGATAGGACGGATCTCGTCAGTCTTACGACCGTCGAGACGGATACCCTCATCGAGGATGCAACGGCGCATGGCGTCACGCTCCACATCATGGTAGTAACGGTCCATCATGGCGTATTTCTCCTCCAACTCATCCTCCGTGAGGTCACTATGGGCGGCGGCATACTGCTCCTTGAAGTCTGCGAGAATCTTCTCAAATGCCTCAGCACGGGCATGCTTCTCCAGAGCCTGCTTGGTGACATCGTAGGCGGGCTGATACAACTCCTTGTTCATCTGCTCACGCAACTCCTCGTCGTTCACCTCATGGTCGTACTCACGCTTCACATCCTTACCGAGTTCCTTGCTCAGTTCGGTCTGTAACTCACACATAGGCTTGATGGCAGCCATGGCTGCTTTCAGGGCACCGATCATATCCTGCTCGCTGACCTCCTTCATCTCACCCTCCACCATCATGATGTTCTCAGCAGAGGCACCGACCATGATATCCATGTCGGCTTCCTTCATCTGCTCGAAAGTCGGGTCAATCACATACTCCCCGTTGACACGAGCCACACGAACCTCAGAGATCGGGCACTCGAAGGGGATATCTGAACATGCAAGTGCTGCCGATGCTGCGAAACCTGCAAGGGCATCGGGCTGGTCAACACCATCAGCACTCAGCAACATGACATTGACAAATACTTCTGCGTGATAATTAGAAGGGAACAAAGGACGGAGCACACGGTCTACCAGACGACTGGTCAGAATCTCATTGTCCGAAGCCTTACCCTCACGCTTGGTGAAACCACCGGGGAAACGCCCTGCGGCGGCATACTGCTCTCTGTAGTCTACCTGCAGAGGCATGAAATCTGTTCCGGGAACTGCATCTTTTGCGGCACAAACAGTAGCCAGCAGCACCGTGTTGTTCATACGGAGAACAACGCTTCCGTCGGCTTGCTTTGCCACTTTCCCGGTCTCAATTGTGATGGTTCTTCCATCAGGCAATTGAATCGTTTTCGTAATTACGTTCATCTTGTAAAAAAAACATCTAAAAATATAATAAAAGCGCAAAGACAATGCAAGTCGAAGGCAGAAAACTTGTTTTATGCTGAGACGCAGCCTGTTTTCGCGACCGCAATGTCATTTGCGGGCGCAAAGTTACACATTATTATAATAAGAAACGAATAATCATCCCTTTATTTTTCTTTTTTTATGAAAAAAGTGGCAAATTATTTCCTCATTTTATCCCCACGTAATCAAAGAATTTGTCGGGCGAGTAGTTCATAATCAACTCGTCAGGGAACTCCGTCTCAGCCAATAAGGGCAGAAGACGGTCATAGTTGGCAATCTGAAAAGTGATATGTGCGTCACTACCCAAGATCACGGGTACATCGTGTTTCTTACAGAGACGGAGAATCTCCAAGTTGTTATCACGGGCAACGGTTTTCTTACGCTGGGGAGCCAGTGAGTGGTTGTTGATCTCCAAGAGGGTATGCGCCTCCTTCGCTGCCAGCACCAGCGACTCGAAGTCCAATTCCGCAGTACCATCACCAGGATGGCTGATGATGTGAATCTTCGGATTTTGAATAGCCTTTATCACACCTTCCGTGTTCTCTTCTTTGGTGCCTCCTTCCCAACAATGCCTATGGATGCCAGCAATGGCGATGTCCAGACGATCCAGATACTCATCATCCAGGTCAAGAGTACCTTGGGTGTCGAGGATGTCCACCTCGCAACCCATCAGCAGTCGGATGCCACACATCTGGCGGGGCACCACAAACATATTACGGAAATAAACCAGTGGACAAGAGCCGGGGATGCGAGGTCCATGCTCTGTGATACCAAAAACCTCCAGCCCCTTGTCTGCCGCAGCCTGCACCATCTCCTGTAATGTGCTGTAGGCATGTCCTGAGGCAATGGTATGTGTGTGTACGTCAAGTAATATCTTTTTCATCTTGTGTGTCTGATTGATGCTGCAAAAGTAATGAAAAATCACTACTTACCCAAATGTTTCGTGAAAAAACACCTAACCTCCTACCCCAATAGGGCTCAAATGCCGATAAATAAAGGGATTGAAGTGGGGTAGGTGTTGCGGAACACCTAACCCACAGGTACCATTTATGCATTCACAACCAACCGTTTTTAGCATTTTTATGACTCGTTAACAAAATTCCCAAGAATCTTCCGAATATCTGGGAATCCTATTCCGGATGCTTCGGAATACCTCTCCTAGATATCCGTACACCTCCTCCGCAATACTGGTATCTTAATTCCGCAATATGCGGAGGAGGTCTCCGCTACCTTGGGTATTGACAAAAGGATTAAGATTTATTACCTTTGCAAACGAAATGCTCAGGGAAAGTCCTTGACGCTATATTATTAACTTTTTAAAACCATTCTGAATATGGAAAATTTAACCATTCATGGCGAAGTCCTCGCGACTTCGCAGGAGACGACTCTGGCTGTAGAGTTGTTCCTCCAAGACAATTACCTCTTCCGCCGCAATGTGCTCAACGGAAAGGTAGAGTTCGCAACCCTTCCTGCTGAGGCTCCCCAGTACCGGACACTGACGCAGGAGGCGCTGAACAGCATCATCATCCGTGCCAAACGGGAGGATGTCTGTGAGAAAGGAAACCCGAAAGGGGACATCATGGAACTGATCCGCTCCGAGGAGGTTCCAGCGTTTAACCCCGTGCAGGACTTCCTGGAGCACCTGCCCGAGTGGGACGGGAGGAACCATGTGGCACAGTTGTTCAGCAGGATTCCCGGTATCTCGACCGAGCAGCACGGCTTCCTCGCCATCTGGCTCCGCTCCACCGTCGCCCAC
>JAFTGH010000026.1 GCA_017458005.1 Prevotella sp.
CCTCGTGCTCCGCCTCGACTGGGGTGTCGGGCTCCATATGCCTTACGAGACAGGCAAGAGCGGCTATTTCAATACCGATGGCTTCAAGCGGAACCAATCCCTCCATTTCGCCATCGGCTATCCGTTCTGATTCATTTCGTACAATGAGACGGGGAATTCATACAAATTCCTCGCCTTTTTCCCCCTACTTAATCATCTTCATGAAGTCATCCGCTATGATGTCACGCATCAAGGCAAAGGCAAACCACTTCTTTCCCAAGTCCTTGATGGAGGCACCAATATGATACACTTCTTCATCAATCAGCAGGAAGCGGTCGTGAGCCTTGTTGAAACACCTCACCTCTATGGAAGCATATTGCTCATTATGCCGTTTGACATCCAATTGGAACTGGTCAGTAATAGATTTGGTGTATATCGTTGCTGATACTTCCTCTTTCCGTTTGTCCAACAACGACAACACCGTGTCATCCACATAATTGTCTATCAGGACAATACGCCTATTAGCCTTTCTGATTAAGTCTGAAGCGAAACGGTATGCGTCAAATACCTGTCCGTCAAAGAAGATTCCCTGTTGAGGAGGTAGTGAGGTCTGTACGAAAAAGTCCACTTTGTTTCGTATCTCAGCGATTTCCCTCCCTTGCTTCGCCATTGTCCGTCTAATCTCAGATATCTGCTGGTTGACGGCATATCCACTTAAAAGATACTGTTTCAGTATGCTATTTGCCCATTGACGGAATCTGATGCCTTGTTCTGACTTCACTCGATATCCAATGGATAATATCATATCAAGATTATAAAAGTCAACAAAACGATTTACAATTCTGTTTCCTTCATTTTGAACTATCGCAAATTTTGCGACAGTTGGGATATTGATTAACTCTTCCTTTAAAGCATTATTAATATGCTTACCGATTGTCTTAACATCTCTTCCAAACAGAGATGCAATTTGCTGCCTGTTAAGCCAAACAGTCTCATTTTCAACTCTCACTTCCAACCTGATGGTTTCATCAGGTTGGTACAATACGATTTCACCAGTTTGTCTCTCTTCTTGTGCCATAATGATAGTCGAATAGTTGATGTTCCTATTCTCGTCTGCGAAGGTACAACAAAATTTCTATTCTGCAAAGACTTTTACATCATTTAAGATAAATCCTATTCCTCCCCCTCATCAGGGAGGGCAGAAGGGGCTTTCCTTCATTTCTCAAAAGTACGAAGTTATATGACACCTCCAAATATTTTCCCCTTTTTCTTCTTTGTTTCAGAAATAATCGCTATCTTTGCAAATGACTAAGCCAGTCTTTTTGAGGACAGGGCGGGTCAAGACATCGATGGACAGAGACTACCAAGCCGTTTGTAGGGCTGGTCTCGGAAAGGCGTTTACTGAACGTTATCATTCTGTGCTGTCAAACTTCGCAACTTTGAACTTCCCACAGAGGTAATGCAACGGAACGTCTGCGTGGGTAGATTATATCCCAACTATTGCTATATGTTATAATGTATAGTTCTAGGTGCACATATAATCTCTTGGCGTGGGCTGGCTGCGTTGCTTATCCTTGGGAAGGGGCAATGCGAAGGCCTGACAGCAGGGATGGGCGAAGGTAGAAACTCCCATGCCTTTTTTGTTTCATCTGTTGTTATTAAATCTTTCGTGAGTCAGGGAGTCCTCACTATTGTATTCTAATTGATGGCAAACGAGAAAGAGAAAAAGTCCATTCACATTGGTTCCGTAATCAAAGAAGAACTGAATCGGCAGGGCAGAACAACTGTCTGGCTTGCAGAGCAATTGGGCTGCCATCGCACCAACCTCTATAAGATATATGACAGACGAACTATCGACACGGGTGTCCTTCTGCGCATCAGCCGTATCATGGGTTACGACTTCTTTCAACTATACTCCGCTAATCTTGCAGGCAATGTAGTGTAGCGGATTTGGCTACATGTAGCCAGGTAGGCTACGTTATTGTCTTTTTGTTTAGTTGGTAATTAAATATCTTTGCACTTTACAAAGTACACAATTACTCACTTAATAGTAAAACTAATTATGAAAAGACAATTACGTAAACTATGGTTACTGGCATTGTTTGGAATGATGTCAGTAGGTGCATGGGCAGATGGGATTACCACTGCTGCCGGCTTAAAGACAGCCATTGAGGGGCTGACGACAGATGACCAAACAATTACTCTTGGGGCAAAGATTACTTTAGTAGAAAACATTAACTGTAGTCACAGTTTTACATTAGACTTGGGCTCCTATAGCATCACCAAGGGTAATTACTCAATCGCATTGGGTGATGGGGTGACAGTGACCACCAGTAAGAGTGCTACAGTGTTCACAACTTCAGTAGAAAACAAGAACGTTTGTTACAAGCGCCTAGAATCAGGTTATTCCTATCATGTGGCAACAGCCGTGGCAAAGACAACCTATTTCTTTGAAACACTGGAAGATGCCATCACCTATTATGCCACCTCATCAAGCCAGACAACGATTACATTGTTGAGTGATGCCTCTCTTTCCTCCGATGTTGTAGCACCAGGAATCGCTACCGCTTCCGCACTTTATATCAAACAGGGTGACTACACCCTCACGGCTGGTGAAAATAAGATTTATCTTAGACGTGATGTCACTGGTGGTACTGACAAAGAAGTAAGTGGGCTGTTTGCTGTATATACAGAAAATACAGGGTGTCAATTGAATAATCTTGCTGGCACCACAACCTATCCTTATCGCTACCAGTCGGTATATAGCAAAGAGGCAAAAGTTGGTGAAACGGAATATGAAACCTTTGCCGCTGCTGTCGATGCTGCCACTAATGGAGAGACAATTACGCTATTAAAGAGTGGTATTACCTACACCATGTCTACAGGGCAAACACTGAAAGTGAAAAGAGTGGGATGTACTGTTGAAGGCAATGAACATAGTTATAATATCACGGTTAATGCGCCAGTGAATTATGTTGTAGCAAAGTCCAGTGAGAAAGTTGATGGCTTTTGGGTAGATACTTATAGTGTTGAGACTGCCTCAATAGAATACACTAATGGAGGAGGAGTGGTTAGTTATCTTAGTGCTATGCCTTCCGCACTAAGCAATGGTACTTACACATTGTTGAAAGATATAACTGTTTCTTCAACAACCTATCCATTAAGTGCTACAGCCTCAAATGTTACTTTTGACCTAAATGGTTTTACCTTTACTAATACTGCACCAAGTTCATCGTCAAATTATTGCTTTGGATTGATAAGAGAAAACCAGAAACTAACGATTAAGGACGAGTCTGTTGGAAAGACTGGTAAGATAGTTTCCAACAACTGCATTTTTGTGGACAAGAGTGGTAACGAATTGGACATGGAGGCAGCCATTGAAGTGACAGGTGACTTTGCTATTGCAACAAACGGCTCGTCAACGACAAGCGGAACTATCAACATCAATGATGGTGCTCAGATAACATCAAATACTGTAGCCGTCTATCTTCCAGGTGTGACTACGACGACTATCTCGGGTGGTACCATCATCGGAACGACAGGTGTCTATCAGAAGTCTGGAACACTGAATATCACTGGTGGTTCCATCGTTGGTAATGGTGCTAAGGCTGATTTTGTCCATAATGGTAATGGTGCCAATTCAACAGGCGATGCATTGGTTATTGAGAGTTGTGGCTATCCTGGTGGCGATCCAACAGTCAGCATCTCTAGTGGTACATTCACCAGTACCAATGCTGATGCTATTGCCAGTTACGCTACTGAAGGTCATGCAATAGTAACAGGTTTCATCACAGCAGGTACTTATAGTTCTGACCCCAGCAATCATGTTGCCGAAAACTATGGAGCTGTAAAGGTAGATGATGTTTGGAAGGTTGGCGCCGTTACAGACCTGCAAGATAAAGGAGATACAAACACAACAGAGAGTTATACTGTCATCGAGGGTAATGCTGCAGTAACCTCCGTCTCAACAGAAGAGGGTGCTACTTCTGTAACGATTCCAGAATCAGTCAGTGGTTCTAATGTCACCTCTATTGCAGAGAATGCTTTTGACGATGTGGAGAACAAAGACGAGATTCAGTCTATCGATCTCTCTGCGACACATATCACAGGTGTAGAGGTGGATCGTAGTGAGGGTGTGTTCGCTGACTTCCCAGAGGAGACCCTGATCTATATGCCTGCAGGCAATACCGCTGCGGTTGGTGAGAAGAACGTCATCATCAAGGACGGGTCTGATAATCTGAAATGTGCCGACTTCGTGATGACAGATACGAAGTCGTACAGTGTTCCTAAGTCCTTCACAGCAGAGAAAGCAACCTTAACCCGTACGTTTACCTATGGTCAGACCTGTACCGTATGTCTGCCTTATAATGTAGACGCAGCCAACGTCAAGGGTAAGATATACAAGTATAGTGGTGTCTCTGCTGGTAAGGTAACCATGACGGAAGACACAGACGGTCTGGATGCCAACGTCCCCTATATCTATGTGCCAGATGCTGGTAGTACGGATAATATTGAGCAGACTTCGAGTGTTACGGTAAATATCGCAGATGCGAATACCGCCGATGGTGACTTTACTTTCACTGCTAACTATACTGACAAGACCTTTACTTCCGATGAAATAACAAAAGGTATTTATGGCTTCGCAGCAAAGGCTGCAGATGGCGCAAACGTAGGTGACTTCGTGAAGTGTACTACTGGTGCTTATATCAAGGGCATGCGTGCATATCTTGCCTATACTGGAGGTAGTACTGGTGATGAACTTGAGGGTCCTGATGGTGCTGCTCGTGGTGTGGAGTTGCCAGAGAGTATGGAGGTCATCCTCGTCGATAGTGATGGATATACTACCAGTATTGCAACGCTGGAGTTGATGAATAGTGATGACGACGCACCTCGCTATAACCTTAAAGGTCAGCGTGTCGGAAAGAACTATAAGGGTATTATCATTAAGAATGGTCAGAAGGTAATTATAAAATAAACAGCGTAGACTATGAAAAAAGAATATAAGACACCTCGTCAGGAGGTTATTCGGATGCAAAATCGTTTTGCATTGTTGTATGGTAGTGAACTCGGTTCACGCTCTAACGATGACTACGAACTTGACGAATAGGTAAAGTATCTTTTATACAGAAAAGATTGTTGACAATACGACTGGTGTTTTGAATGACTCACCAGTCGTATTTTATATAGGTAGCATCTGCATGACAAGTAATTTTCGTGAGGAGGCTCCTCACGGAAGAAGCCTCTACATCCTCCCTTCGGAGCCCGTACCTTCGACCCTCGAAGGCGGCACTTCCTGCCCTCGAAGGTACGGGCTTCGTGGCAAGGAGGCCGTACCATCGTAAATTGACGCATAAAAAGGATTTTGAAAAATCTACTCCCATACTCCCTTTTCCTTCTAAAATGCCGATGTACAGAGCGTTTCAAGACGGGAGTAGAAGAATCTACTACTCCCGTCCTACTCCCGTTTTCGAATGAATGGTAAAAAGGGAGTAGTACGGGAGTAGTTGTAGCAACTACTCCCGTGCCTTGCGCCCTTTATTTATCGAGGATTGAGACACATGATGGGAGTAGGGGAGTAGTTTTTTCGAATTCTTTAAAAAATCTATCGGTAATTGAAGGGTAGTCAGTTACCGACAGAAGGGCATCCTGTCGGCAATTGATTATTCCGATACTTGGAATCACTGTTCCGCATATCTGGGAACATTGTTCCCAATGCCTCGAAACTATGTATCCGAGGCTTCCGGAAGAGTCTTCCGAGGCATCCGGAATGCTCTTTCCAAGCATGGGAATGATTTGAGGCTCAAAATAATATTTGGTTTTTTGTTCGATTTGAATAAATTTTTCACGCTCAAGAAAGCAAATTTATTCGCTTTCTCTTTGCTTATTCAAAATTTTGCACTATCTTTGACTTTCGTCGAAGTTACTCACGTTCGACAATAAAAATAAAAAAAACTTCTTTTTATTTTGTATTTTGCTCACTTATTTGTAACTTTGCACCCAATTTGAGAAATTAGAGTCGAGAAAGATAGTCGATGAAGAATGACAACATGAAGAATCAGTACCGCGTCAACGAGCAGATTCGTGTGCGTGAGGTACGAATTGTAGGCGAGGGTGGCAGCACTGTCGTTCCTACTCGTCAAGCATTGGATATGGCGCGTGAACAGGGAGTTGACCTTGTGGAGATCTCGCCAAACGCTAATCCTCCTGTTTGTCGTCTGATCGACTACTCGAAGTTCCTCTACCAGCAGAAGAAGCGCCAGAAAGAGATGAAGGCGAAGCAGGTGAAGGTGGAGGTGAAGGAGATTCGCTTCGGACCCCAGACCGACGAGCATGACTACCAGTTTAAACTGAAGCATGCCAAGGAGTTCCTGGAAGAAGGTAATAAGGTACGCGCGTACGTGTTCTTCCGTGGTCGCTCCATCCTCTTCAAAGAGCAGGGCGAGGTGCTGTTGCTCCGTTTCGCCAACGACTTGGAGGAAGTAGGAAAGGTGGAGGGCATGCCCTCGCTGGAAGGAAAGAAGATGTTCCTCTATCTCGCTCCCAAGAAGGCTGGTGTGGCAAAGAAGAGTCAGCAGGCTCGTGACCGAGAGGCTTTGGAGGCTGAGGCTAAGGAGGCTGCCAAGCAAGAGCAGGAGACACAGGCACCTGCTAACGGTGGTCTGTTCGCCAATGCGAAGATCAGTGCCGATGCGCTGAAGAAGTTGACGGAGAGTGAGGACGAATAAGCAAAGAAAAAAGGTGGCGCGCCCGGTATATGCGTAGTCGCCGATTATAATAACAATTTAAATTTTTAAAACAATGCCAAAAGTAAAGACAAATTCCGGTGCGAAGAAGAGATTCTCTTTCACTGGTACAGGTAAGGTCAAGAGACACCACGCTTACCACAGTCACATTCTGACGAAGAAGACCAAGAAGCAGAAGCGCAACTTGGTAGGTTCAACCATCGTTGATGTATCGAACATGAAGCAGGTTCGTGACCTGTTGTGTCTCCGTTAATTCACCTATTGTCAAACATTTAAAGTAAGAAGAAACTATGCCAAGATCAGTAAATCACGTTGCATCAAGAGCAAAACGTAAAAGAATTCTGAAACTCACTCGCGGTTACTTTGGTGCCCGCAAGAATGTTTGGACAGTAGCCAAGAACACTTGGGAGAAGGGTCTTACCTACGCTTATCGCGATCGTAAGAACAAGAAGCGTAACTTCCGTGCCCTGTGGATTCAGCGTATCAACGCTGCAGCCCGCTTGGAGGGAATGAGTTACTCTGTTCTGATGGGTAAACTTGCCAAGGCTGGTATCGAGATCAACCGTAAGGTGCTCGCCGACCTTGCCATGAACAACCCGGAGGCTTTCAAGGCTATCGTAGAGAAAGTGAAGTAAATCTCCGCATGGAATGAAGAAAAAAGGTCGTGACTCTTTGGAGTTGCGACTTTTTTTATTACCTTTGGGCACATGAAAAGAATAGTATTGACATGGATGTTGTCGCTGATGCTGTCGCCCATGATGGCACAGTTCCTGCATGAGGGTGACACCATCGCCATCATCTCCCCGTCGAGTGCGACAGATACCGCTACCATCAATGGGGGTATCCGCACGTTGGAGCGTTGGGGTTTCCATACCGTGGTGGGGCGCAATGCGTTGAGGGACTATCGCGGCTTCGCTGGTACGATAGAGGAGCGCAAGGCAGACCTGCTGTGGGCTTTGCGGAATCCGCAGGTCAAGGCGATCATGTGCTCACGAGGTGGCGATGGCGCTGTCCATCTGCTGTGTGAGTTGCCTCTGGGCGTGTTCAGGAAATACCCTAAACTCCTCATTGGCTTCAGCGACATCACCGCCCTGCTGAGTGCGGAGGCTTGTGCGGGAAACATCGGTATTCATGGCTCGATGTGTCATGCCATCAACACCTATGAGGGCAATGACACGGTCAGTCAGGCGTTACGTCGCATGATGACGGGTGACTTGCCTGAATACCATGTCGCTCCGCATCCCCTGAACCATTCCGGCAAGGCGGAGGGCATCCTCGTGGGTGGCAATATGTCGGTGCTGCATGGCTTGGCAGGCTCTGAGTATGACCCCTTGCGACTCCCTAATATCATTCTCTTCGTGGAGGACACGGGGGAGGGGATGACGAAGGTCGACCGTATGCTGCATAACATAGAGGTGCGTGGTCTGATGTCGCATGTCAAGGGGGTTATTATCGGACGGTTTTCCAATTATAAGAAGGTGCCGAATACCTTTCCCGACATGAACTATATGTTCCATGAGTATCTGCGGAAATATGGCATCCCCGTCTGCTATAACTTCCCTGTCGGTCATGCCCACCTACGTAACTTCCCCATGCTGGTAGGCAGCAAGGCGACTCTTGAGGTGAGTGGTGAGGGCGTGACACTTACTTTCCACCCATCCCCTTCATACTAAGTGAGATGCGATGGCGGCGCAGGTCGACCTCCAAGACACGTACCATGACATGCTGATGGAGGCGTACCACCTGGGTCGGATCAGTCACGTATTTGTCTGCTAACTGCGAGATATGTACCAGTCCATCCTGATGTACACCGATATCCACAAAGGCTCCAAAGTTGGTGATATTCGTCACGATACCAGGCAGTTGCATGCCTTCGTGTAAGTCTTCAATAGTCTGTACGCTGGCGTCAAACTCAAACTCCTCGATTTGTTCGCGAGGGTCACGACCGGGCTTTTCCAACTCCTTCATGATGTCCGTCAGGGTAGGTAGTCCGATGGTGTCCGTTACATAACGTTTGATGTCAATCTGTGTCCGTTTCTCCTTGTCGCTGATAAGGTCGGCGACGGTGCAGTGGTTGTCCTTTGCCATCTGCTCCACCACGCTGTAACTCTCAGGATGGACGGCGCTGTTGTCGAGCGGGTTCTTTGCCTCGGGAATGCGGAGGAAGCCCGCACACTGCTGGTAGGCGGCAGGTCCGAGGCGTGGCACCTTCTTCAGTTGCGCACGACTGGTGAACGCCCCGTTCTCCCTGCGGTAATCCACGATGTTCTTTGCCAGGGTGGGACCCAGTCCGCTGACGTACATCAGCAGGTGTTGCGAGGCGGTATTCAGGTTGACACCTACGAGATTCACGCAACTCTCCACCGTCTGGTCGAGCGAGTGCTTGAGTTTCGCCTGGTCCACGTCATGCTGATACTGTCCCACACCAATGCTCTTGGGGTCGATCTTCACCAGTTCGGCAAGCGGGTCCATCAGTCGTCGCCCGATGCTGACGGCACCACGAACGGTGACATCCTCATCGGGGAACTCCTCACGGGCCGTCTTGGAGGCGGAATAGACAGAGGCACCGTCCTCGCTGACGACGAAGACTTTTGGCTTTTGGCTGTTAGCATTTGGTTTTTGGCTAGCGGCTAATTGCCAATTGCTAATGGCTTCCTCCACGAACTCTTTCGTCTCACGACTTGCCGTGCCGTTGCCGATGGCTATCGCCTCGATATGGTATTCGTCCAACATCTGCTGCAGATGGACGGTCGCCTGCATGCGGTGGTTGATAGGCGGGTGGGGGAAGATCGCCTCGTGGTGGAGCAGGTTGCCCTGTGCGTCCAGGCATACCACCTTACACCCCGTGCGGAAACCAGGGTCGACACCCATCACCCGCTTCTGTCCTAATGGCGCGCCGAGCAGTAGTTGGCGCAGGTTTTCCACAAACACCTTGATAGCCTCCTCGTCGGCTCGCTCCTTACTGAGGTTGGAGAACTCCGTCTCGATGGAGGGACAGAGCAGACGCTTGTAGCCGTCCTCCACCGCCTCGGCGACCAGTCGCTGGCAGGCACCATTGCCCCTGACGTAGTTTCGTTGCAGTCTGTTGACAGCCTCGTCGTCGTCGATGGTGATGCTCACCCTCAGAATCCCCTCGCTCTCGCCACGGCGCATGGCAAGGAGACGGTGGGAGGAACAGCGTCTCAACGGCTCTTCCCAATCGAAATAGTCGGAATATTTCGCTGCCTCGTCGGTGTCCTTCTTCGCTTTCACGACCTTGGAAATGATGAAAGCCTCACGGCGGAAGGCGGCACGTACCTGGTTGCGGGAGCGTTCCTCCTCGCTGACCTGTTCGGCAATGATGTCCTTGGCACCTTGGAGAGCAGTTTTTGTGTCGATAATGTCGCCGCCTACATAACGTTTGGCGGCTTGCTCGGGATGCGGCTCACGCTGGAGGAGCAGCAGTTGGGCAAGCGGCTCCAAGCCCTGCTCCCTTGCCACTTGGGCACGAGTGCGCCGCTTCGGTTTGTAGGGCAGGTAGATATCCTCCAGTGTCGTCGCCTCCCAACAGTCGTCGATGCGCTTCTGGAGTTCTGCGGTCATCTTCCCCTGCTCGGTGATTGTCTTGACGACAGTATCCTTCCGCTTGGCGATCTCCTGCAGTCCTATCAGGCGGTTGCTGATTGCCGTGATCTGTACCTCGTCCAGTCCTCCCGTCCTTTCCTTGCGATAACGGGAGATAAAGGGGATGGTGCATCCCTCGTCCAGTAACTTCAGCGTGTTCTCCACGCCATGCTCTGGCAGGTGGAGTTCGCTGGATATCAGTTGTGTGAAAATCCTAATCTGTTCCATAACGCTACAAAAGTACGGAAAAATTACGAGAAAGACTTGCTTCTCCATCTAATATTTATTAATTTATTTTGCACTCTATCCGTTTTTCATTACCTTTGCATGTTCAAAAGTGACATCATGATATCAGTAGAAGGACTTTGTGTGGAATTCAGTGCCAAGCCGTTGTTCACCGACGCCAGTTTCGTGGTGAACGACCGTGACCGTATTGCCTTGGTGGGTAAGAACGGGGCTGGGAAGTCCACGCTCCTGAAGATACTCTGCGGACAGCAGCAGGCTACCCGTGGCGTGGTGAGTGTTCCCAACGATGCCACCATCGGCTACCTGCCGCAGGTGATGAACCTGCAGGACGATACGACGGTGAGGGAGGAGGCGCAGAAGGCTTTTTCCCATATCAAGGAGATGAAAGCCCGTATCGACCAGATGAACCAGCAACTTGCCGAGCGTACTGATTATGAGAGTGACGACTACCTCGCGCTGGTGGAGAGATTCACCCAAGAGCATGAGCGTTACCAGATGATGGGTGCGGAGAACTATGAGGCGGAGATAGAGCGGACGCTGACGGGACTGGGTTTCCTGCGTACCGACTTCGAGCGTCCTACCAGTGAGTTCTCGGGAGGATGGCGCATGCGTATCGAACTGGCGAAGATTCTGTTGCAGAAGCCCGATGTGCTGTTGCTTGACGAGCCTACCAACCATCTTGACATCGAGTCGATACAATGGCTGGAGCAGTTTCTGGCACAGAGTGCGAAAGCCGTCGTACTGGTCAGTCACGACCGTGCTTTTATTAATAATGTGTCGAACCGTACGTTGGAGATATCCTGTGGACATATCATCGACTATAAGGTGAAGTACGACGAGTATGTAGTGCTTCGCAAGGAGCGCCGTGAGCAACAGCAGCGAGCCTACGAGAACCAGCAGAAGGAGATAGCCGACATGCGCCAGTTTATCGAGCGTTTCCGCTATCAGGCGACCAAGGCGGTACAGGTGCAGCAGAAGATCAAGCAACTGGAGAAAATCGTGCCTATAGAGGTCGACGAGGTGGATAATGCCGCCATGCACTTGAAGTTCCCGCCCTGTCTGCGCAGTGGCGACTACCCCGTGATCTGTGAGGAGGTGCGGAAGAACTATGGCGAACACATGGTGTTCGCAAACGTGAACATGACCATCAAGCGTGGGGAGAAAGTGGCGTTCGTCGGCAAGAACGGCGAGGGAAAGTCCACGCTGGTGAAATGTATCATGGGGGAGATTCCTTTCGATGGCAACCTGAAGATTGGGCATAACATCCAGATTGGCTATTTCGCCCAGAACCAGGCGCAGTTGCTGGATGAGTCGTTGACGGTCTTCCAGACAATAGATTATGTAGCGAAAGGAGATATCCGACTGAGAATCAACGATATATTAGGTGCCTTTATGTTCGGCGGTGAGGCTTCCGATAAGAGAGTGAAGGTGCTGAGTGGCGGTGAGAGAAGTCGCTTGGCGATGATTCGCCTGTTGCTGGAGCCCGTCAATCTCCTCATCCTCGACGAGCCCACCAACCATTTGGATATGCCCTCGAAGGATGTGCTCAAGGAAGCCATCAAGGCTTTCGATGGCACGGCAATCATCGTCAGCCATGACCGTGAGTTCTTGGACGGTCTGGTGACGAAGGTCTATGAGTTCGGAGGTGGTAAGGTCAGGGAGCATCTGGGCGGTATCTATGACTTCTTGCAGGCGAGACAGATAAGCGAATTGAATGAGTTAGGCAAAGAGAGTAAAAATTCCCACCGTGGGAATGAAACGTTCCCAGCGTGGGAAAGGAACATTCCCACCGTGGGAATGTCCAAGGAGGCGGCACCTAAGTCTGTGGCGTATGCCGAGAGGAAGGAGCAGCAGAAGAGACTCCGTAAGGCAGAGCGTGCCGTGGAGGAGTCGGAGCGTAAGATCAGCGACATGGAGCGCAGGTTGAAAGAACTCGACCAGTTGCTGATGGACCCGGCGAAAGCGTCGGATATGGAACTGGTCACCGAGTACACCACCATCAAGAGGTCGCTCGACGAGGAGGTGGAGCGTTGGGAGCAGTTATCAGAGGAACTAGAACAACTAACATAAAAAAGAACGATGAAAATTAAAGGAGTATTTATGATGATGTTATTATCATCGATGTCGATAGCCACGATGGCGCAGTCGACACTGAGGTCGGGAATCGATCTGACGGACCTCAACCCACAGGTACAGCCTGGTGAGGACTTCTATGGTTACGCCTGTGGCGGTTGGATGGCAAAGAACCCGTTGCCTGCCGCCTACTCACGCTATGGCAGTTTCGACCGTCTTGCCGAGGACAACAACAAGCGTATCAACGGTATTCTGAAGGAGTTGCAGGAGAAAACCTACCCACAGGGTAGTGTGGAGCAGAAACTGAGCGACCTGTATAAACTCGCTATGGACTCGGCTCGCCGTGAGCAAGACGGACTGGCTCCCGTGATGGGGCTCATCAAGAAGATGGAGGCGGCAAAGACCGTTGCCCAACTTTTTGACATCCAGTTGGAGATGATGCCCTATGGCGACTCGGAGTTCTTCCATGCCTATATCGGCGCCGACGACAAGAATGCCACCCAGAATATCCTGAGTGTCAATCAGGGAGGACTTGCCCTGGGGCAGAAAGACTACTATCTGGAGAACGATGAGGCTACTACGAAGATCCGCGAGAGTTACAAGAAGCACATCGTCCGTATGTTCCAACTCTTTGGCTTCAAGAAGGCTGCCGCTGAGAAGAAGATGAAGAACATCTTCGCCTTGGAACTCGCGTTGGCAAAGGTGTCGAAGTCACGTACGGAGTTGCGTGACCCCATTGCCAACTATAACAAGATGACGTTGAGCGAGTTTGACAGCAAATACCCCCACTTCCAGTTGGAGAGGCAGATGAACGCCAAGGGCATCGCAAGCCAGTATATCCAGGAGATGATTGTCGGACAGCCAGACTTTATGGCGGGTGCCGACCAACTTTTCGGTAAGATCACCCCCGCAGAGTACCGTGATTATATGGAGTGGGGTGTTATCCGCTCTGCCGCCGGCTATCTGAATGACGAGGTGCGCGCCGCTAACTTTGACTTCTTCGGCAAGGTGATGTCTGGCAGGAAAGAGGACCATCCCCTCTGGCGCCGTGCCACCAATCAGGTGCAAGGTGTGATGGGCGAGGCACTGGGTAAGATCTATGTGGAGAAATATTTCCCCGCCTCGTCAAAAGAGCGTATGAAGACTTTGGTGGAGAACCTCCGTATTGCTCTTGGTGAGCGTATCGCGGCACAGGACTGGATGGACGACTCTACGAAGGTAAACGCCCTGTTGAAGTTGAATACCTTCTACGTGAAGATTGGTTATCCTGACCGTTGGACGGATATGAGCGACTTGAAGATTGATGCGAAAAAATCTTACTATGATAATATGCAGGAGTGCAGTCGCTTCTGGAATCAATGGCGCATCAACCACACGGCAGGCAAACCTGTCGACCGTGATGACTGGTATATGACTCCACAGACGGTGAACGCCTATTATAACCCAACGACCAACGAGATTTGTTTCCCTGCTGGTATTCTCCAAGTGCCTTTCTTCGATCCGACAGCCGACGATGCCTTTAACTATGGTGCTATCGGTGTAGTGATCGGTCATGAGATGACTCATGGTTTCGATGATCAGGGTCGTCGCTTTGACAAAGATGGAAACATGCACGACTGGTGGACGGAAGAGGATGGAAAAAACTTTACAGAGCGCACAGACAAGTATGCTGATTTCTTCTCTGGTATCAAGGTGCTGCCTGATTTGAATGCCAACGGACGCTTGACATTGGGTGAGAACCTTGCTGACCACGGTGGTCTGCAGGTAGCATGGTATGCCTATAAGAATGCGACAAAGCGTGGTCCGCTACCTGTGATTGACGGGCTGACCGCTGACCAGCGCTTCTTCCTTGCCTATGCAGGAGTATGGGCTGGCAATATCACTGAGGCGGAGATCCGCAACCGAACCAAGAGTGATCCGCACTCACTGGGTCGCTGGCGTGTCAACGGTGCCCTGCCACACATTGATATGTGGTATGAGGCGTTCGGTGTCAAGGAGGGCGACAAGATGTTTATTCCTAAGGAAAAACGCCTCTCTCTCTGGTAAAAAAGAGCCCAAAACACATAAAAATGCCGTCGTAAATATAAATTTACGGCGGTTTTTTGTTTGTTTTAAAAATTTATTGCTATATTTGCACCTAACTTAATGCTATCCTAAAAAAATGACAAGCGATAATTCCCTTAATACTGAGAAAACCGAGAGGACCATACGCCCCCAGGAAATTGTTCGTGAGAAGGAGCGCATTCGGGAGGATGAACCCCTTCAGCCAGCGATGCAGCAACAGCAGCAACAACAGCAGGCTGGAGGAAAGAAATGTCCCTTCTGCGGAGCAATCAACGACCCGGAGGCGATGTTCTGTGCCCAGTGCGGACAGCCTATCAGCAAGTCATCCTGTCCCTTCTGCGGTGCTGAGGTAGACCCTGATGCCGATTTCTGTGAGACGTGCCATCATTACATCCGCAAGGATATCTGTTCCTATTGCGGTGCCCATCTGACGGGTAATGAGGCGTATTGCCCTGAGTGTGGTAGTCCCCGTGGCGGACTGGTGTGTCCCACCTGTCATACCATGAATGACTTTGCCTTCTGTAAGCAGTGTGGTACTGCGCTGACTGCCGAGGCAAAGGAACTGGTGAAAGAGTTGCAGAAGAATCCCGACTATAAGGAGTTGATGGATGTCGTGCAGGAGTATTCCCGCCTGGAGAGTTCCCTTCCCTATAATTCTGAGCGTGATATCGTCAGGGAGCAGATGAACATGAAGTTGCGTGAGCGTCTGTTGACCCTGTTGGCGAAAGACGCAGGGGTGGAGAACCCCGTGATTCCGAAGGTGAATACCAAGCGTATGACGAAAGAGGAGTTGGAGGAGCAGAAGTCGGAGAAGATCAAGACGCTCTCTGCCATCCTCGATAAGTTGGCGGTTCCCCCCACATCCTCTCCGGTGCAAGCCCGCAACTATGCGATGGCAAGCAAGCCGATGGGTGTCCGTCTTGCCTGGGTGTGTAACTTCAAGCATGCGCTGCACAGCAGTCCCTGTGGCTGCGCCAAACCTCACCTCGGCGGAAAATGGGTAGTGTTAGGGAAGAATAGTACTGCGGAAATTAAAGACGATAAATAATGGATCAGACCATAAGAAACGTTCAAGGGCAAGAAAGCAAGACCATGAGAGTGGCACCCCAGGCGGGTGTCGGGGAGAAGACCTTCGTCCCAGGTAGTGTCAGAGAGTCTGCCCAGACGAATGCTGCTGGCGATTTTATCATCAAAGGAAAAGTATATCATAACCTCAAATGCCTGAGCGACAATTCGGGTGAGGCACAAGTGTTTTTGGTAGAGTGTGACCAGAAAGAGATGGTCCTGAAAATCTACTATCCGAATTTCTCTATCAAGAAGACGTTGTTGCGTATCGTCCAGAGTTTCGGCATGGAGACCATCGTGAAGATATACGACTATGGCAAGACTTATGTGGACGGCAAGAACCGTGACTATGAGTTGATGGAGTATCTGCGGGGTGGTACGTTGAGTGAGTACGACCTGGACGGTGACTTCAACCAGTTCCGCCGTATCGCCTTACAGGCTGCCGCCGCTCTTGCCTATTGCCATAACAGTAATATCATCCATAAGGATATCAAGCCTGGTAACTTCTTCTTCCGTGATGAGAGCCATCAGGAAGTGGTGCTGGGCGATTTCGGTATATCCAGTGTGCTGGAGGGTGATGAGCGAGTGCATAGGACCACCCAGGCTCGTACCCCGGTATATGCCGCGCCAGAGATGTATAACGATGTGATTGACGGTGAGGTGGAGATCACTCCCTCGGTCGACTTCTATTCTCTGGGTATTACCTTGATGACGCTCTGGCTGGGTGAGAACCCGTTGAGTCAGAACGAGCGTGTGATGATGCGTAAGAAGAACGAGGGTCGTCTGCCTCGTATCAACGATCTCCCTGACCGTGTGAAGATGCTCATCCAAGGTCTCACCGCCGTTAATCCTCAGAACCGCTGGAAATACGAGCAGGTGGAGCGTTGGTTCCTTGGCGAGGATGTCGAGGTGGATATCTCGTCACCGATTCTGAAGTACCGTAGTTTCATCGTTGACCCGGAGAAGAACCTCGTTGCCGACAATGTTCACGAATTGGTACCCTTGTTGTTGGATAACGAGCGTCTTGCCATCAGTTACCTCTATAACGGCAGGATAGCCGGTTGGTTGGAGCAGTGTGGTAATGTAAAACTAAGTTCTGCCGTCAAGGATATCGTCGTCAACCGTTATCCTGCTGACCAGCATGCGGGACTGATGGCTGCCATCTATGCCATGGAGCCCACCTATCCGTATGTCGACCTGCATGGTAATCATTGTGATGACATTCATAGTGTCAGCATCTCCGTATTGAGTTATCAAGAGGAGTATGCCATTGCCTTACGTAACCCAAATGACACGCTATTCCTTTATATAGAGTCGCATTCAAAGGCAGATGCCAACCGCCTCCGTAGTTATTTCTCAGAGAAGGAGTTCGACGGGCGTGTCGCTGTATTACGACTCGTCTATGAGATAGATAAAGAGATACCGTTCTTGAACCAGTATCCTTCCTCAACGCTTCAGGAGATTGTACGCTCCTTCGGCTATGAGGACTGCCCCGAGGACGCATGGATGTCACTCAGTGACGGGCGACTCCTGTCATGGATGTACTGTCATGAGGACCGTATGGCATGTGAGGCGTTGCGCATCCTGACTAACGGTCAGAAGCCCTCACGCTCCTTAGGCTATAAGGTGCTGTACAATATCGACCGTGACGCAGCCTTCGACTTACAGGAGGCTGACACTCCCTATCGTGTGGGTGTGCTGCTCGGGCAACTGATGCAGGAGTGGCAGCATCTCCCGGAGAAGGAGTTCAACGAGCAGATCAAGGACTTCTCCGACGCGAACGGTCGTTTCGCTTACTTTGCCCAGTTGCACGGATGGTTCGAGCAACTGAACCAGGCACGTGCTTGCTTCGACATGAAGAGTGCGGAGAACACGGAGCGTTTGGGGGTCTACGACATGCGGACGGCAGCCTATCGCTTCTGTCGTATCTTGGGAGCGCGTCCTTCCTATCTGCTGGACGACGGTCTGGAACTGACAGACGGACTTACTATAGAGCAACTCGGACATCGTCCTGAGATGGTCAAGGAATTGAAACGCGGTTCCTTGAGCCAGTGGCTCTCTATTTTCTTCCACGAGAATCCCGAGACGGATTTCAGCGAGACCTATTCCTATGAGCGCAGTCTGGAGCGATGGATACTGACCCTTGGCGAGATAGATTCCAACCAGCCCTATTTCAAGCGTTTCGGAAATGCCAAGGAGGAGACAGCCTCGAAATACAGGGATGTGCGCCAGCGTTTCTATCGGGCGAAGAGCAAGGAGAAGACATGGCGAATGGTGTTCTACTCTCTTTGTGGTGTCTGGGCGTTATTCCTGCTTCTCTTCGGAGTCAGCGGACGTGACTACCTCTTGGATCATGCGGGTATTTCTATCGTGCTTCCTCTTGGTGGTATGACGGCTATTATTATAGGTACTAGGGCCTTTTTCAAGGGCTATGGCTTCGTCCTGTCCTGTCTGTGGGGACTGCTGGGAGTTCTCTCCTCTTATATCCCCGTGATGATACTGAGGTATGTCAATAGTTCCTCGCCGAGTTTCTTCATTCCCGCTATCATCTTGATGACGCTGGTATATATGGCTATCTGTCATTTCACAGACTTCCGTGCCGATACTAACAGCGAGAACCTGTTGATATCGGAGGTGATGGACGATGATGTCAAGTCGACCCTGCTGGAGCCGCTCTATTATACTTTCAAGGAAAGGAAGTTCAAGTTCAAGGGTTCTAACTTCGGCTTGCTCGATGATGTGACCAATCAGGTGCGCTCATTGAGTGGAGAGTCAGTCCTACATTATATATTATGGTCGGCACTGGTAGGACTCTTGTTGATGGAGTTGATTATCTTCAGCCCCAAACTGTTGAATGTGGGCAACCCTAATCTGGATAGTTGGAAGTTGAAACCGGCGGCAGTGGTTAAACAATTACAAAAGGACGTGGAGTAATATGGTTTGTGAGAATTGTCATAAAGAAAACCGCTCGATAGCGAAGTTCTGTAAGTGGTGTGGTAAGCCGCTTATCTCACAGAACGTACTCGACCAGTTGGTGGGTCTTGATGATGTCAAGAAACAACTCAAGACGGTAGTCGACACCTATACTTATCTCCATTCCCGCAAGGACATCATGAAGGTGCGTCTGAGCGTGAATGCTATTATCATTGGTGAGACAGGTACGGGTAAGACGGCACTTGCGGAGATTATCCGAGACTATTTCTACCAGCATAAGATTATCGACAAGCCGAAGTTGACGATGGTGGACGCCGTTGACTACCAGCGTTTTGTCGATAAGTGGGACGATAATATCAAGAAGGCGAAGGATGGTATCCTCTTCTTCGATAATGTGCAGAAACTGTTGCCTGATCGCTATTCCAATCAGGTGAACCCCCTCGACAAGTTATTCGTCGAGATGGACAAATGGGACGATAACCCCATCGTCATCATCTCCGGTCTGCCTAAAGGCTTGGACGACTTCCTCACCAACAACCCCGCCGCGCAGAACCGCTTCAAGTATATCTTCCGTCTGCCGACTCCCGGCTATGCCGAACTATGTGAGGTCTGCAAGCAGGAGTTGCGGATGAAGTACGGCATTGCCGCCTATACGCCAGAGGCAGAGCATAAGTTGGAGCGGTACTTCCAGTATCAAGTGAAGATCAAGGACGATTCCTTTGGCTATTGTCATCTTGCCGTGAAGACCGCGGAGGATATCTTCACTTCTTTTATCAGCAGAGGTGCTGAGGCAACGATGATAGAGGAGAGCGACATCCGTGGCTATGTGCCAGAGGAGCGCACTTTGGATGATATCCTGAGCGACCTCGACCAGTATATAGGAATGGACGAGGTGAAGAAGGCTGTCCGTGAGATCGCCTACTCGGTACAGAATAGTGTACAGCGTGCCCAGCGCGGACTCGGTGAGCAGCAGAAGGCTGGCATCCATATCGTCTTGACGGGTAATCCCGGTACAGGTAAGACGACTATCGCCCGTAAGTTGGGTGAGATACTTGAGGCTATCGGTTACCTTGATAGCGGACATGTGGTAGAGTGTGACCGTGCTAAGATGGTGAGCCCCTATCAGGGTGAGACCCCAAAGGTTGTCGACCGTTTGTGCGACAAGGCGATGGGCGGAATCCTCTTTGTAGATGAGGCTTATACCTTGGCTCCTGTCAGCCAGGGCGGAGACCGTGACAATCAAGGTGCACAGGCTCTGGAGCAGTTGATGAAGCGCATGGAGGACGACCGCGGTAAGTTTGTGGTCATCGCCGCCGGCTATCGTACGGAGATGGAGAACCTGTTCCGCATCAACCCAGGTGTGCGCAGCCGTTTCAGTTATTTCCTGAATATCGACGACTACAATCCCGAGGAACTGTATCAGATCATGCAAGTCTTCGCCAAGTCGAAGAAATATGTCTTTGCTCCTGATGCGGAGGAGTTGGCTCGGAAGATGATCACCGAGTTATACGACTCCCGTGACAAGGACTTCGCCAATGGACGTACCATGCGCCAGTTGTTCGACAAGATCACGGCAAAGCAGGCGGAGCGTCTGCAGAAGGAGGATATGTCGACGAAGACCAACGAGGAGTTGATGACCATCATACAGGAGGATATCCCCTACGAGGCTCCGAAGGCTGTCGACTATACGGAATGTCTGGAGAAACTCAACGGCATGGTGGGCTTGGCCGCTGTCAAGCAGGAGATCTCCAACCTCGCCGCCTTCCTCAACCTGCAGATACGCCGTGGCGAGACCAACACGTTCCAAGGCAAGCATTATGTCTTTACGGGTAATCCTGGTACGGGTAAGACGACGGTCGCCCGCATCATGGCTGATGTGTTCCGCACTCTTGGCATCCTCTCCAGAGGGCAGTTGGTGGAGGCAGACCGTAGCAAACTCGTCTCTGGCTACTCAGGACAGACTGCTATCAAGACGAACCAGTTGATCGACTCGGCGATGGGTGGCGTGCTGTTTATTGACGAGGCATATACCCTGAAGTCCAGTGATCAGGACTCCTTCGGTAGTGAGGCTATCGACACGTTGCTGAAGCGACTGGAGGACGACCGTGGTAAGTTCATCTGTATCGTGGCAGGTTATACCGATCAGATGCACGACTTTATCGACACGAACCCAGGACTGAAGAGTCGTTTCACGCAGACCATTCACTTCGATGACTATACGCCAGATGAGTTGACTCAGATCTTCGTCAACCTCGCTAAGGGCAAGAACTTCACAGTGGATGATACCACCCGTGATGCGGTACATCGCCAGTTCGAGCAGTTGTACCTGCGTCGTGACAAGAACTTTGGTAATGCCCGTGAGGCACGTCGTATCTTCGACGCAGCCGTTGAGAAACAGAGTCAGCGTCTGATGGCGGAGGTGAACAATCCCGACTTCAAGGACGAGGATATGTATCGCATCACGGAGGCAGACCTTGCCGTACAGCAGAGCGAGAAGGTTCGTCCGTTGGACGAGGTCCTCAACGAACTCGACGAGTTTATCGGTATGCGCTCTGTTAAGAATATGATCCGCCGCCTCGCCGTACAGAGCATGTTCATGAAACAGCGTGCCGCGATGGGTGCTGGTAAGGTGCAGCAGATGGCGATGAACTTCATCCTGACGGGTAATCCGGGAACCGGTAAGACCTCGATAGCCCGAAAGATGGGTGAGGTGTTACAGAGTATGGAGATCCTGCCTACCAGCCGTGTCATCGAGGCTAGTCGTGCGACACTGGTCGGTAAGTATATGGGTGAGACACCGAAGATTGTCAATAACATGTGCGACAAGGCGATGGGTGGTATCCTCTTCATCGACGAGGCATATACCCTGTCGTCGGAGAACGACCAGTATGGCAAGGAGGCAATCGATACGCTGATGAAGCGCATGGAGGATGACCGTGGTAAGTTCGTGGTCATTGCCGCAGGCTACCAGAAGGAGATGGAGGACTTCATGAATGTCAACCCAGGTCTTGCCAGTCGTTTTACGCATAAGATGCATATCGAGGACTATAACGAGGATGAGTTGTTGGCGATCTACAAGAAGATGGCCGCAAAGGACAACTACACGTTATCGCCTGCGGCAGAGTTCAAACTCATGGATCTTATCTGTCGTAAGGTGGTCAGCAAGAGCGACTCGTTCGGTAATGCCCGTGAGATGCGTAACATGCTTGATGAAACAATCCAGCAGTTGTCTGTCCGTGTCAGTGCCCTGCCTCAAAATGAGGTGACGCAGGAGACCTATCAGATGATACTGCCAGAAGATATAAAGGATGAGTTATGATAATATGTCCAAGTTGTAAAGAAGAGATAGAGGAGCAATCCCCTTATTGTGACCAGTGTGGTCAACAGTTGCAGTATTGCTCCAATTGTGGTCGTGTGGGTACTGGGCGACGCTGTACGCACTGTGGCGGTCTGATGGCTGCCCCCGGAGAGGAGCAACAGCCCAGTCTGACGGCATCACATGCATCGGCAGAGGAAATCAGTCGTACATTTGCTACGGAGCGTGAGCGAAATCAGGCGATAGCACCTCCCGATGTCCAGATACAGGGTGTTCCTACGCTGACACTATATAACCCCTCGTTGAATATCCGCATCGTAGGAATCAATGGCGCTATTATCGGGCGCAAGCAGGGTCCTTACCAGCAATTGTTCGAAGGTAATATGTATGTGTCGAGTGTCCACGCCCAGTTGATCTACAAGCCGGACTCAGGCTGGTGTATCATTGATAAGCATTCGTCTAATGGAACGAAACTCAACGAGCGTGACTTACTGCCAGATATCCCGATGTCCATCAATAGTGGAGACATTGTCTCACTGGCAAATATCAACTTGCAGGTGACCGTCAACTAAGGTTCCTGAGTATAATTAAGATAGTATTGATAATAATATGAGTAGAATAGTCTTAACGGCAGCAAGCCGTGTGGGATGTGTGAGAAGTAATAATGAGGACATGGTGCTTGCCTACGACAAGTTTGTGCGTGGCGAGGCATATCATACAGAGTTTATGACAGAGAACTCCGACCGTTTTGTCATTGCCTTGGCTGACGGAATGGGCGGTCATAAGGCTGGTGAGGTGGCTAGTGCCGACGCGCTTGCCAATCTGCAGTTCTTCCTGAATGACTTGCCCAAGGGACTCTCTATCAGTGAGTTCAATGAGATGATTGTGGTATGGCTCGACTCTGTCAATAAGATGATCGCGTCGAAAGGCTATGTGGATCCCAGTCTGTCAGAGATGGGCACCACGCTCGTGGCGGTAGCCTATTATGAGGGAAAATACTATTGGATGAACTGTGGTGACAGTCGTCTGTACCGTCTGCGTGACGGGAAGATGAAGCAGTTGTCGACAGACCATTCGCTGAATACCCTCAAGGGTGAGAAACGCCATTCTAATGTGATTACCAATTGTATTGGCGCAGGATGCAAGAACTCCTTCATCGACCTCTATGAGTTTACGGATGATTTCCTCACTGGTGATGTCTATATGCTCTGTTCCGACGGTTTGACGGATATGGTGAATGACGAGGAGATAGAGGAGTTGCTTGCAGGAGGTGCCTCAGCCAACCGACTTTGTGAGGTCGCCATTGAGGCTGGCGGTTATGATAATGTCTCTGTATGTGTGTTTTCTGTAATGTAAGTTGCGCGTATGCCATTAAGATTACCAGATAGATTACCCGCCATAGACCTGTTGAAGCAGGAGAACATCTTTGTGATGGATGACTCCCGTGCCCACATGCAGGATATCCGCCCGCTGAAGATTGTCATTCTCAATCTCATGCCGTTGAAGATTACGACGGAGACTGACCTCATCCGCTTGTTGTCGAACACCCCCTTGCAGTTGGAGATCAGTTTCATGAAATTGCGTAGTCATACGCCGAAGAACACCCCAATAGAGCACATGATGATGTTTTACCGTGACTTTGCGCAGATGCGCTATGAGAAGTTTGACGGTATGATTATCACAGGTGCTCCTGTCGAGACCCTCGACTTCGAGGACGTGAAATACTGGGACGAGATGATGGAGATCTTTACTTGGTCGCGTACGCACGTGACGAGTACCTTATATATATGTTGGTCGGCGCAAGCGGGACTCTATTATCACTATGGCATTCCCAAGTATCCGTTGGAGAAGAAGATGTTTGGTATCTTCCCACAGGATATCCTGCAACCTCAACAACCCATCTTCCGTGGCTTCGACGATATGTTCCACATGCCGCATAGTCGCCATACCGAGATACACAGGGAGGATGTCCTTGCCAATCGGGAGTTGACACTGCTTGCCGAGTCGCCTGACAGCGGCGTGAGCATCGTGATGGCGCGTGGCGGTCGTGAGTTCTTTGTCACGGGTCATCTGGAGTATGCGCCAGACACCCTCGACAACGAGTATAAGCGTGACAAGGATATCCGTGATGATGTGGACCTTCCCAAGAATTACTATCGTGATAATGACCCCGCTAAAGGACCATTGGTGACGTGGCGTGCCCATGCCAATCTGTTCTATAGCAACTGGATCAACTATTACGTATATCAAGAGACACCTTACGATATCAGCCAGATACGATGATACCTCTCGAACTGCTCGCACCAGCCAAAGACCTTGCCTGCGGAATGGCGGCGGTCGACCATGGCGCTGATGCTGTGTATATCGGTGCTCAGCGGTTTGGAGCCCGTGCTGCTGCAGGCAATAGCGTGGAGGATATCCGTCAACTCTGTGACTATGCCCATCCCTATGGGGTGAAGGTGTATGTCACGGTAAACACCATCCTTTATGATGATGAGTTGGAGGCGACAGAGCAACTGATCCGCCAACTTGACGAGGTGGGAGTGGATGCTATCCTCGTGCAGGACATGGGTATCTTGCGGATGGACTTGCCTCCGATAGCGTTACATGCCTCTACACAGACAGACAACCGTACGGTGGAGAAGGTACGCTGGCTCAAGGAACTCGGTTTCCAGCGTGTGGTCCTCGCCCGTGAACTCTCTGCCAGCGAGATAGCGGAGATACATCATGCGGTTCCAGACATGCCATTGGAGGTATTCGTCCATGGGGCGTTATGCGTCAGTTATAGCGGACTGTGCTACGCCTCACAGTATTGTTTCGGACGTTCCGCCAACCGTGGCGCATGCGCCCAGTTCTGTCGCATGAGGTTCGACCTGTTGGATGCCGACGGGCAAGAGTTGGAGCACCAGCGCCATCTGTTGTCGCTAAAGGACCTGAACCAGAGCGATCACCTGGAGGAACTCATCAAGGCAGGAGCGACCTCTTTCAAGATAGAGGGGCGACTGAAGGACGTGTCGTATGTGAAGAATGTGGTGGCGGCATATAGTCAGCGACTTGATGCCTTTATCCAGAAACATCCATACGATTACTGTCGTGCCTCGAAGGGGCATTGCACCTATACTTTCTCCCCGAATCTCAACAAGACGTTCAACCGTGGTTTCACCAATTATTTCCTGCATGGCAGAATACCAGACATCTTCTCGCCCGACACCCCCAAGGCGATGGGCGAGTATGTGGGCTATGTCAAGGAGGTGCGCCGTGACTCTTTCAATGTGGCAGGAACGGCGTCCTTTGCCAATGGTGACGGACTCTGTTATATCAACCAGGAGCGTGAGTTGGAGGGATTTCGTGTCAACCGTGCGGAAGGCAATAGGTTGTATCCTCAGCAGATGCCGAGGAGTCTGCGGGCAGGGATGGCACTTTATCGGAACAACGATCAGGAGTTTGAGCGCATCCTGTCGCATAAGAGCAGTGAGCGTAAGATTCCATTGGTGATGCGGTTGAAGGCAACTGTCGACGGCTTCGCACTGTCTGCCGATGGTATAGAGGTAAGTATCTCCTGCGAGCACCAGCAGGCAGAGAAACCACAGCGTGAGAATATCGTCCGCCAGTTGTCACGACTGGGCGGTACCCCCTATGAGTGTAGTAGGGTAGAGTTGCCGGAAGGCTTCAACTACTTCATTCCAAGCAGTCTTTTGGCGGAGTTACGACGTAAACTTGTCGAAGGTACGGCCTCCGAGGGTCGAAGGTACGGCCTCCGAGGGTCGAAGGTACGGCCTTCGAGGGTCGAAGGTACGGCCTTCGAGGGACGAAGGTACGGCCTTCCTTATCTGTATAATATTTCCAATCGTCTGGCACGTGATTTCTACGAGGAGCAAGGACTGTCAGACATAGAGCCCGCCTTTGAGATCAGTCGTCCGAGAAAGGAGATATTGCTGATGCAATGTCGCCATTGCCTGCGCTATTCCCTTGGCTGTTGTGTCAAGCATGGCGGGAGTAGGCCACAGTGGCATGAGCCCCTTTCCCTCCGTCTGGGTGATGGCAGGCGTTTCCGTTTAGAGTTTGATTGTAAGAATTGTCAGATGAATGTGTATGCGGCAGATTAGGTTATATATACTCACCCTTTGTGCGTTGCTGATGACCGCCTGTTATAACCACGGTCCGCAGACGCCTGACGCATGGGACTTGACGGAGAAGCAACTGGACTCCATCTCGTTTTTCACTACCCATCACTATACGCAAAACTATAACTTCGTGGTGAAGAGGAAGAGCCTGCCGCTGTCCGACCAACCCGGTGAGATGGCTTTTGACACCCTCTATGTGGTGGAGGGAGAGCACTTGGTGGTCGCGGATATCCAGACCATCTCCGCCGACTCCATCGACTCGGTATGGGTGAAGGTGGCGCGTGACCAGATGACACAGGGGTGGATTCGTGAGAGCGAGATGCTCGAAGGCGTGTCACCCGACGACCCTATCTCACAGTTTATCGACTTCTTCTCCGACACCCATCTGCTGATCTTCCTTGCCTTCCTCGTCGTGGTGGTTGTCGCCTACGGACTCTACCGACTGAATCGCCATGATGCCTATATCGTGCATTTCAATGATATCGACTCTTTCTATCCCACACTGCTCTGTCTGCTGGTGGCGGCGTCGGCGACACTCTATGCCTCGATACAGATGTTTGGTGCGGAGACATGGCGTCATTTCTATTACCATCCGTCGCTCAATCCCTTTGCCCTTCCATGGCATCTGGGACTCTTTGTGGCATCAGTATGGCTGATCATCATCGTGACGGTGGCTGCCATTGATGATGTGCTGCGCCACCTGTCGGGAGCAGACGCATTGCTCTACCTGGGTGGACTGGCTGGCGTGTGTGCCGTTGACTATGTGGCGTTCAGTGTCTCCACCTTATATTATATAGGCTATCCGTTGCTTGTAGCCTATGTCGTCTTTGCGGTATATCGTTATCTCCATGATGCCCGTCGTCCCTACGTATGCGGTCATTGCGGTGCGCCGCTTGCCTCCAAGGGGCGTTGCCCGCACTGCGGCACGGTGAATACCTGAAAAATCCATATAAATGTGGATTGTGTGATCCCGCAATCCTCCGTACCTTTGCATCCGTAAAGATTGAGAAGGTGCAAACAGACAAAGAAATAGAAACTCCAGTGGTGGTGATAGGTGCGGGACTGACAGGTCTTACTACCGCCTATTGGCTATCGAGAAAAGGTGTTGGTGTACATATTGTGGAGACTGACACACGTATTGGAGGACAGATACAGACCAACCACAAAAATGACTATATCTTCGAGACAGGTCCTACGACCGGTTCTGTCTCGACACCTGAGGTGGCCGAGTTGATGAATGACTTGGCTATCACCTCAGGTGGCAAGTGTGTGTTGGAGACTGCGCCCGACTCTTCTAAGCGGCGTTTGATATGGAAAGGTGACCGTTTCCATGATTTGCCATCTGGTCCCTTGGGTGGATTGACCACCCCCTTGTTTCGTTGGACTGACAAACTACGCATCTTGGGAGAACCATGGCGTAGAAAGGGAACAGACCCAGATGAGAGTGTCGGTTCTCTGGCTCGCCGCCGTCTGGGAAAGTCTTTTGTCGACTATGCCGTGGATCCGTTTGTATCCGGAGTATATGCGGGTAATCCAGATACGCTAATCACCCGTTACGCCCTTCCCAAACTCTATAATCTAGAACAGAACTATGGCAGTTTTATCCGTGGCTCCATCGCTAAGATGAAAGAGCCCAAGACTGAGCGGGATCGCCTTGCCACTAAGAAGGTGTTCTCGGCGCAAGGGGGTCTGAGTCATATTCCACAGGCGGAGGCAGATCATATCGGAGAGGAGAATTTCTCGCTAGGAGTCTCCAAGGTGAGAGTTGAGCCCGTCGATAGCGGATGGCAGACATCCTTCCTCTCTGCTGATGGACAGCAGGGAGTCATTCGTAGTCGTTTTGTGGTGACAACCTGTGGTGCTTACAACCTGCCGGCATTATTGCCTTTCATCGACGAACAGCGCATGGAAGCGATCTCCAGTTTGAGATATGCCCCAGTGATGGAAGTCAATGTGGGGATGCCCGACACGTTTGGAGGTGACTATATCGCCTTTGGGGGACTGGTTCCCACGGTGGAGCAGAGGCGCATCCTTGGTATTTTGTTCCCGTCTGCATGCTTCACACAACGTGCTCCAAAGGGTGGGGTACTGTTCTCTTTCTTTATTGGTGGCATGAGACGTTCTGAGATGCTCGACCTCCCAGATGAGGAGATAGAGCGACTCGTGACAGACTGTCTGCATGAGATGCTGAAATTCCCTTTGGAGGCAAAGCCTGATTTTATCCATATATCCCGTCATCAGAAGGCGATACCACAATATGGCATTGACAGTGGTCGCCGCTTGGAGGCTGTAGCAAGTCTGGAGAGCCAGTATCAAGGACTCATTCTTGGTGGCAACCTGCGTGACGGTATCGGTATGGCACACCGTATTACCCAGGCAACGAATATAGCAAATGAGATAATTAAAACACATAATAGATAATAATGATGAAAAGAAGTTTTCTGACAGCGATGGCTGTCTTATTGATGTCGCCCGTATTGGCGGATACAGTGCATGAAAGTGTTGTATCGGACTCTTCCCGTGTCTATGACCTGGATGAGGTAGTAGTGATATCCCAATCAAAAGAATACCTGAAGATGCGCCAGCAACCCCTTAGTTCTAGTGTCCTGACTGGGTCAGAACTGCAAGGATTGGGTATTCGTGACCTGCGAGAGATCTCAGACTTTATTCCCTCGTTTATAATGCCAAACTATGGTGCCCGATTCACCTCTTCTATATACGTGCGTGGTATTGGCTCACGAATCAACAGTCCTTCGATGGGTATCTATATCGATGATATTCCTCTGATGAATAAGTCGGCATTTAACAGTCATGTCTACCAGTTGGACCGTGTTGACGTGCTTCGTGGTCCTCAGGGCACCCTCTACGGTATCAATACGGAAGGGGGACTCATACGTCAGTATACTAAGAGCCCCATGAATTATCAGGGCACTGATGTCCGCATGGGCATTGGCACCCATTTCTATCGTAATATCGAGGCTGCCCATTATCATAAGTTTAGTGATAAACTGGCACTCTCCATAGCCGCTTTCTATAATGGTACTAACGGATTCTGGAAAAACCAGTTGACTGGCGAGCGTGCCGATGACATGAACGAGGCGGGCGGGCGCCTTCGACTGGTCTATCAGCCTACCCGACGCCTGTCGTTCGATTGGATAGCCGATTATCAGTATGTCAACATGAAGGCTTATCCTTATGGTATTCTTGACCCGGAAAGCGGAAAAGTTGTATCGGAACCCAATCAGGACCATCAGAGCAAATACAAGCGTAACCTCTTCAATACTGGTCTTGCCATCAAATATAAGGGGGCAGGTTTTGACTTCCATTCCAATACCAGTTATCAGTTGTTGAGGGACGACCTCTTGATGGACAATGACTATTCGGATGTGGATTTCATTGTTGTTAACCAGAAACAGTTGAGCAATGCATTAACGCAGGAGTTCTCTTTCAAGAGCAATAACGAGAGTTTCTGGCACTGGACGGCAGGTGTGTTCGGCTCTTATCAATGGTTGAAGACAGATGCTCCTAACGAGTTTGGAACAGCCTTTGGTAATATGGTAGGGGGACAGATTCGTAACCAGATCTACAACGGTATGTTACAATCGATGGTGCAGTCCTTCTTGGGTCGCGGTATGTCACAGGAGGCAGCCCAGGCAGCCGCCGAGCGCACCATGGAGGCGCATGGAGTTAATCATACTGGTACAACATTCTTTGTCCCCTCGCTTTTCCATACTCCTCAGTTTAATCTTGGCGTTTTCCACGAGTCTAATTTCGATATCACGGATCGTCTGACTGCAACTCTTGGCTTGCGATATGATTTCACGCAGGCGAAGATAGACTATAATGTCCAAGCACTTCTAAATGTTAACTTAGAGGTGATGGGACTGCCTGTCGCTATCAACATGAACAGTCTGTTAGACCGTTCAGAGAAAGCAAGTTTCAGCCAACTCCTGCCCAAAATAGGACTTACCTATAAGTTTGATAATGGTAGCAACGTCTATGCTACAGTGGCTAAGGGATATCGTGCTGGTGGCTTCAACGTACAACTTTTCAGCGATTTCCTCAATAGTTCGCTGATGACAGACCTTCGTAACAATGCGGGTGAGATGATGACACAACTGCAGGCTGCAGGTCATGGAGGGGATGCTATTGTAAACTTGGACGTTACCTATGGAGAAGACACTTACACCGAACTCCTCAATAGTATCAAGTACAAGCCAGAGGAAAGTTGGAACTTTGAAGTTGGCGCTCACCTGAATCTTTTCGACAATCTCATCCACGCAGATCTCGCAGCATACTATATGAAGATACGAAACCAGCAATTGTCTGTGTTTACAACGGATAATGGTTTTGGTCGTAAGATGATTAATGCCAACAATAGTTATAGTTGCGGTGTCGAGTTGACATTGCGAGGCAGTGCGGTCGACAACCATCTGACGTGGAGTGCAAGTTATGGCTATACGCATGCTGCTTTCAAGGACTTTATCTTCAAGAAAAACGCCCAGACTCCAGAGGTAGACTGCAACGGCAATCAGGTTCCGTTTGTGCCGTCTCATACGCTGTCGGCAATGGCGGATTATCGCTTCGACCTGTCCGACTCGTTCATTAAGAATATTACACTGGGACTGAATATGAATGCACAGGGGAATATCTATTGGGACGAGATTAACAGTTACAAGCAGAATTTCTATGTTGTGCCAGGTGCTCATGTCTGCGCAGATCTTAATGTCTGCCAGATTAATCTCTGGGCACGTAATTTTACAGACACACGCTATAACACGTTTGCTTTCTCTTCAGCGGCAACTGGTACCAACAAGTATTTTGCGCAGCGTGGCAATCCTTTCCAATTAGGAGTAGATATCAACTTCCACTTTTAAGTAATAAATACAAAACTAAATTAGACTTAAATTGTTAATAACGTTAAAATTAACGGAATTAATTAACTAAAAGACTTCTTCATATCGGTAAAAGCAGTATCTTTGCTCCCGATATGAAGAAGTCTACTATTTGGACCATAGCCATCGTGATGGGACTCGCATTCCTGGGTCTGCTCTTCCTTCAGTTCTCCTATGTCGAGGAGATGGTGAAGATGAAGAAAGAGCAGTTTGACGAGAGTGTGAGCCGCAGTTTGTATCAGGCATCGCATAACCTGGAGTTGGATGAGACCTCCCGTTACTTGGAGAAGGATGTCCAGTCGACGGAGCGTCGTGCGTTCAGTCAGGACTCTGTGATGGTCGACGGACTGGACGGCACCATCAAGCAGTCGCACCAGTTCGCGGTCTCCGCCGATGATGGCACGGTATATTCCTCGTTCCAGTTGAAGACCTTCGAGATGAAGCCTGCCTCCGTGCCCAAGGCGATGATTCTGCGCAAGGACAAGAGTTCGCTCTCTGAGGCGGCGAAGTCGATGCAGGAGATCGTGCGCCAGCGTTATGTCTATCAGAAGGCGTTGCTCGACGAGGTCGTTTATAACATCCTGTACACGGCGAGCGACAAGCCGTTGAAGGAGCGCGTGAACTTCCGCATGCTCGACAACGATATCCGTAATGAGTTGCAGAACAACGGTGTCAACATCCCTTACCATCTCACGGTGTCCACCTCCGACGGTCGTGAGGTGTATCGTTGCCCTGACTATAGCGAGGAGGGCGAGAAGTACAGTTACACGCAGGTGCTGTTCCGTAACGACCCGCAGTCGAAGATGGGCGTGGTGAAGATCCACTTCCCCGATATGAGTAGTTATATCTTCTCGTCCGTGCGTTTCATGATCCCCTCCTTGGTGTTCACGCTGGTGCTGCTCATCACCTTTATCTTCACCATCGTCCTGATCTTCCGCCAGAAGCGCTATACGGAGATCAAGAACGACTTCATCAACAACATGACGCATGAGTTGAAGACACCTATCGCCTCCATCTCCTTGGCGGCGCAGATGATGAACGATCCGAGCGTGACGAAGAGCGAGCAGATGACCAAGCACCTCGGTGGTGTCATTGCCGACGAGTCGAAACGCCTGCGCTTCCTTGTGGAGAAAGTGCTCCAGATGTCGATGTTCGACAAGAAGAGCGTGGTGTTCAAGAAGAAGCAACTCGATCTCAACGAGATGGTGGAGAATATCGCCTCCACGTTCACGCTGCGTGTGGAGAATACGGGCGGTAAGATATATACCCAGATAGAGGCTGTCGACTCGGCGATCTATGTCGACGAGGTGCATTTCCAGAACACCATCACCAACCTGATGGATAATGCGGTGAAATACCGTAAGCCCGAGGAGCCCCTTGACATCTATATCCGCACGTGGAACGACCATGACCGCCTGCTGCTGAGCATCCGTGATACCGGTCAGGGCATCAAGAAGGAGAACGTGAAGAAAATCTTTGATAAGTTCTATCGGGTGCATACGGGTAACAAGCACGATGTGAAGGGCTTCGGTCTCGGTCTCGCCTATGTGAAGAAGATCGTCGACCTGCACCAGGGCGAGATCAAGTGCGAGAGCGACCTCGGCAAGGGGACGAAGTTCACGATCTCCCTGCCCATCCTGAAAGAGGACAAAGCGTAAGAAACAATATTAACACATTAAAACTGATAAGTTATGGACGAAAAACTGAAAATTCTTCTTTGCGAAGACGATGAGAACCTCGGAATGTTGTTGCGTGAGTACCTTGCGGCAAAGGGCTACCAGGCAGAACTCTGCCCCGACGGCGAGGCAGGCTATAAGGCATTCCTGAAGACGAAGTTTGACATCTGTGTGCTCGACGTGATGATGCCTAAGAAAGACGGCTACACGCTGGCACAGGAGATTCGCACTGCCAATGCGGAGATACCTATCATCTTCCTGACGGCAAAGACGCTGAAGGAGGATATCCTTGAGGGCTTTAAGATTGGTGCTGACGACTATATCACGAAACCCTTCTCCATGGAGGAGTTGGTGCTCCGTATCGAGGCTATCCTGCGCCGTGTACGTGGCAAGAAAAACAAGGAGAGTTCCGTCTACCATATCGGCGGCTTCACCTTCGATACCCAGAAGCAGTTGCTGTCTATCGGCGACAAGGCGACCAAGTTGACGACCAAGGAGAACGAGTTGCTTGCCCTGTTGTGCTCCCATGCCAATGAGATCCTGCAGCGTGACTTCGCGCTGAAGACCATCTGGATTGACGACAACTACTTCAATGCCCGTTCGATGGACGTGTATATCACCAAGTTGCGCAAGCACCTGAAGGACGATCCGCAGATCGAGATCATCAACATCCATGGCAAGGGCTATAAACTCATTGCCCCAGAGGAGGAGTAATAGGTGTGGTAACAAAAAAAGAAGAAGGGCGGCCAAACTAATGACCGCCCTTCTTTGTTATGAGGTAAAAGATTGTTTGTGTTGACTTATACAATACCCTGGCTCATCATAGCGGAGGCAACCTTCATGAAGCCTGCCACGTTGGCACCCTTCACGTAGTTGATGTAGCCGTCGGGCTGTGTGCCGTACTTCACGCAGTTCTCGTGAATGTCGTTCATGATGCGCTTCAGGTAGTTGTCAACCTCCTCAGCAGTCCATGACAGACGCTCAGAGTTCTGTGACATCTCCAGACCGGATACTGACACACCACCGGCGTTAGATGCCTTACCAGGAGCATACAGCAGTTTGTTGTCCTGGAAGATCTTGATAGCCTCAGGCAGTGAAGGCATGTTGGCACCCTCTGCGACAGCGATGACACCGTTGTCTACGAGCGCCTGAGCCTGCTCGCCGTTGATCTCGTTCTGGGTAGCGCAAGGCAGGGCGATATCTGCCTTCTCATGCCAAGGACGCTCACCAGCGTGGTATACTGCGTTAGGATACTCCTCGGCATACTCCTTGATACGTCCGCGCTCCACGTTCTTCAACTCCTTGACGTACTCCAGTTTCTCGGCGGTGATGCCGTCTGGGTCGTAGATATAGCCGTCAGAGTCAGACAGGGTCAAGGGGATAGCACCCAACTGGATGCACTTCTCAGCGGCATACTGGGCAACGTTACCAGAACCGGAGATCAGCACCTTCTTACCCTTGATGTCGATATTGCGGGTCTTCAACATAGAGGTCAGGAAGTATACCGTACCGTAACCAGTAGCCTCAGGACGGATCAGCGAGCCACCGAAGGGGATTCCCTTACCTGTGAGCACACCCTGGAACTGGTGGGTGAGTTTCTTGTATTGTCCGAAGAGGTAACCAACCTCACGACCGCCGACACCGATGTCACCAGCGGGAACGTCCTCGTCAGGACCGATGACACGATATAACTCATTCATGAATGCCTGGCAGAAACGCATTACCTCTGCGTCGCTCTTGCCACGTGGAGAGAAGTCTGATCCACCCTTGGCACCACCCATAGGAAGGGTAGTCAGTGAGTTCTTGAAGGTCTGCTCGAAGGCGAGGAACTTCAGGATACCGAGGTTTACGCTCTTGTGATAACGGAGACCGCCTTTGTACGGACCAATGGCGTTGTTGTGCTGGATACGGTAACCCATGTTGGTCTGTACCTTACCCTGGTCGTCTACCCATGTGATACGGAACTCGCAAACACGATCGGGGATGCAAAGGCGCTCGATGAGGTTTGCCTTCTCAAACTCGGGGTGCTTGTTGTACTCTTCTTCGATCGTGGGAAGAACTTGACTTACTGCCTGGATGTACTCCGGCTCGTTGGGGAAGCGTTGCTTCAGATTCTCTACAACTTGTGCTGCGTTCATAATCTTTTTCCTTTTTTGGTTATTATACTATTGAAATTACTTGCTTTGTTTTATTTCGGATGCAAAATTACATCAAAAATTTGAAATACCAAACATTTTATTAAAAAAATAACGAAAAAAGTTTCTTTTTGTCACAAATTGACTCAAATCAAGCGAAAAATGACAATAACACGGGGTTGTCGTGTGTGCGGAAACAACAAAGTCTGCCCTTTGGCGGGCAGACTTTGACAGGTGTTGGATAAGGAAGGGGGTAGTCTAATGGGTGAACGACAGTTCCTCTTTCCCCTCTACCTTATTAATATATATGGTGTCACCATTCTGAAGGTCTCCGTTGACGATGAGTTCCGAGATACCGTCCTCGATATACGACTGGATGGCTCGTTTCAGGGGGCGCGCGCCGAACTGCACGTCATAGCCCTTCTCAGCGACAAACTGTTTCGCCTCATCGCTCAAGTCGATGGTGTAGCCAAGGTCGCCGATGCGCTTATAGAGTCCTTGCAGTTCCACGTCGATGATCTGCTTGATGGCATCGAGGTCGAGTTGGTCGAAGGTGATGATCTCGTCCAGGCGGTTAAGGAACTCAGGTGAGAACTGCTTCGACAGTGCCTTTTGCACGATGCTGCGGGCATGCTCCTTGTCCTGCTCGTTGAGCATCAGGGAGCCAGAGCCTGCACTGGTGAATCCCACGCCACGCCCGAAGTCCTTCAACTGGCGGGTACCAGCGTTCGAGGTCATGATGATGACCGTGTTGCGGAAGTCCACGAAGCGTCCATTGCCGTCGGTCAGTCGTCCCTCGTCAAGCACTTGCAGCAGCAGGTTGAACACGTTGCCATGCGCCTTCTCTATCTCGTCGAGCAAGACGATGGAGTAGGGGTGACGGCGCACACGCTCTGTCAGTTGTCCGCCTTCCTCATAGCCCACGTAGCCCGGAGGCGCGCCGATCAGTCTCGACACGTTGAACGACTCCGTATACTCGCTCATGTCGACACGGATGAGCGCCTCGCTGCTGCCAAACATGAACTCGGCGAGTTTCTTGGCGAGATAGGTCTTGCCCACGCCCGTGGGACCAAGGAACATAAAGGCGCCGATGGGGTGGTTGGGGTCTTTCAGTCCCACACGGTTGCGCTGGATGGCACGTACCATCTTCTCGATCGCCTTGTCCTGTGCGATGACATGCTGCTTCAACTCGTCAGCCATGCCTTTCAGTCGGATGCCCTCCTCCTGCGCCATGCGCTGTACGGGGACGCCTGTCATCATCGACACCACGTCCTGCACCTCCTTCTCCGTCACGGTCTGTCGGTCGTCGATGTCGCCCTCCTGCCATTTGCGGTTCATCTCGGCGAGTTGGCTCTCCATCACCGTCTGGCGGTCGCGGAAGCCTGCGGCAAGTTCGAAGTTCTGGTTCTTCACGGCGAGTTGCTTCTTCTCCGTGATCTCCTTCAGTTCCTGTTCCATCGCCGCGATCTCGGGCGGCACCTGTACATTATTAAGATGTACGCGTGAGCCGACCTCGTCGAGGGCGTCAATCGCCTTGTCGGGCTGTTGGCGGTCACTGATATACCGGTCTGTCAATTTGACACATGCCGCCAGGGCATCATCCGTATAGATCACATGGTGGTGGCGCTCGTAGTGGTCCTTGATGTTATGCAGGATCTGCAGGGTCTCCTCCGAGGTGGTGGGCTCCACCTGCACTTTCTGGAAGCGACGCTCCAAGGCACCGTCCTTCTCTATGGAGTTGCGGTACTCGTCGAGTGTCGTGGCACCGATACACTGTATGGTGCCTCGTGCCAAGGCGGGTTTCAGGATGTTTGCCGCATCCATCGACCCGGGGGTGGAGCCTGCGCCGATCATGGTGTGTATCTCGTCGATGAAGATAATCACGTCGGGGTTCTGCTCCAGTTCCTTGATGAGTTGCTTGATGCGCTCCTCGAACTGTCCACGGTATTTCGTGCCAGCGACGACACCTGTCAGGTCGAGGGTCACCAGTCGCTTGCCGAAGAGCATGGGGGAGCACTGTCGGCGGGCTATCAACTGGGCGAGTCCCTCCACGATGGCGCTCTTGCCCACGCCGGGCTCACCGATGAGTATCGGATTGTTCTTCTTCCTTCTGCCCAGGATCTCCACCACACGCTGAATCTCACGCTCGCGTCCCACAACGGGGTCGAGTTTACCGTCCAGTGCCTGTTGGGTGAGGTCTGTCGAGAAGTTGTCGAGGACGGGTGTCTTCGACTTCGCCTGTTTGGTCTGTGTGGTCGTCTGGCTGTTTGACGCCGTGCGCTGGTTGCCGCCAGAGGTGTCCTCTTCCTCCTCGTAGTCCTCGTCGGGCAGTCCGATGCCGTTCTTGACGCTCAGCAGCGTCAGTGTATCCTCGTAATTCATATTGTTCATTTCTAATACTACTTTCGCTCCGTTGTCCACTTGGTCGTGCAGGATGGCGAGCAGCAGGTGCTGTTCGTCGACACGGGTGGTGCGCTGGATACGTGCCTCCAGCACCGCCAGTTTCAGGATATTGCTGGCTTTCTCGTTGAGTACCAACTCGTTGGTATTGATAGGCATGCCGATCTCATCCTCACGCACGCGTGACTCCAACGCAGTCTTCACGTTCGACAGGTTGATGGCAAGGCGGCGGAACACGTCGTAGACGGGACCGTCCTTCATGCGCATGATTCCGAGCAGCAGGTGCTCTGGTCCCACGCTCCTGCTGGCGAGTCGTGCGGCTTCCTCGCGTGAGTAGGCGAGAATCTCTGATACCTTTGGTGAAAATTGACTTGTCATACACCTGTCTACTTGCAAACATCGTGCCAAAAGAAAAATGCCTGTTTATGAGAGGAAGATGAAATAAATCTTAATTTATTTTGTTCTTTGCTCACTTATTCGTACCTTTGTACGCTAATTAGAAAATAGGCAAAACGCGTCAGCGGGCTTTAAAAGTGCCTTAAACGCGAAATATTGAAAAATAAAAGAGTAAAAAGGTAAAAAAGTAAAAGAATAAAATTCAATGGATCAGACTTTTGACAACGACAGAATTATCAAAATCAACATCGAGGAGGAGATGAAGTCCTCGTATATCGACTACTCTATGTCGGTTATCGTGGCTCGTGCGCTGCCTGATGTGCGTGACGGTTTCAAGCCAGTACACCGCCGTATCCTGTACGGTATGATGAACATCAACAACGTATCGACACAGCCCTATAAGAAATGTGCCCGCGTCGTCGGTGAGGTGCTTGGTAAGTATCACCCCCATGGCGACTCCTCTGTTTACGGAGCGCTGGTGCGCATGGCACAGGACTGGAACCTGCGCTATACGCTGGTGGACGGACAGGGTAACTTCGGTAGTGTGGACGGCGACTCTCCTGCCGCCATGCGTTATACGGAGTGCCGCCTCTCGAAGATGGGTGAGCATATCATGGACGACCTCGACAAGGAGACGGTCGACATGATGAACAACTTCGACGACTCGTTGGTAGAGCCTACCGTGATGCCGACGAAGATTCCTAACCTGTTGGTGAATGGTGGTAACGGTATCGCCGTGGGTATGGCTACGAACATGCCGACCCACAACCTCGGTGAGGTGATTGACGGCTGCTGTGCCTATATTGATAATCCTGACATCGACACGGATGGTCTGATGCGGTATATCCCGGGACCTGACTTCCCCACAGGAGCCTATATCTATGGCTTGCAGGGTGTGAAGGATGCCTACGAGACGGGTCGTGGACGTATCGTGATGCGTGCCAAGGCGGAGATTGAGAGCGGAGAGACGCACGACAAGATCGTGGTGACGGAGATTCCCTACGGTGTGAACAAGGCAGACTTGGTGAAGTATATCGCCGACCTTGCCAACGAGCATAAGATTGAGGGCGTTGCCAATGTCAACGATGAGTCAGGTCGTCAGGGCATGCGTATCGTGGTCGACTGCAAGCGTGACTGCAATGCCAATGTGCTGCTTAATAAACTATTTAAGATGACGGCTCTACAGAGTTCATTCTCAGTGAATAACATCGCTCTGGTGAAGGGTCGTCCCCGCTTGCTGAACCTCAAGGAGTGTGTGAAGTATTTCGTGGAGCACCGTCACGACGTGACCATCCGCCGCACCAAGTACGACCTGCGCAAGGCACAGGAGCGTGCCCATATCCTGGAGGGATTGATCATTGCCGTGAATAATATCGACGAGGTCGTACACATTATTAGAAATAGTAAGACCCCCAGTGATGCCCAGCATAACTTGGAGGTACGCTTCGAGTTGGACGAACTCCAGTCGAAGGCTATCGTGGATATGCGCCTCGCCCAGTTGACGGGTCTGCGTGTCGACCAACTCCACCAGGAGTTTGACGACTTGCAGAAACTGATTGCCGACTTGCAGGAGATTCTCGACAACCCCGAGCGTTGCAAGCAGGTGATGAAGGACGAGTTGCAGGAGGTGAAGGAGAAATATGGTGACGAGCGTCGTACGGAGATCATTCCCTTCGACCATGAGTTCAACGCCGAGGACTTCTATCCCGATGATCCTGTGGTTATCACCATCTCGCACATGGGCTATATCAAGCGCACCAAACTCGATGAGTTCCATGAGCAGGGTCGTGGTGGTGTCGGTGCCAAGGCGGCACGTCATCGTGACAACGACTTCACCGAGTATATCTATCCTGCCACGATGCATAATACGCTGCTCTTCTTCACCCAGAAGGGACGCTGCTACTGGCAGAAGTGCTATGAGATTCCTGAGGGCGACAAGAATTCGAAGGGTCGTGCTATCCAGAATATGCTGAACATCGATCCCGATGACGCCATCAATGCCGTACTGCGCATCAAGAACTTCAACGATACGGAGTTCCTGAACAGCCACTATGTCGTCTTCGCCACGAAGAACGGTATCATCAAGAAGACCTGTCTGGAGGCATACAGCCGTCCACGCACCAATGGTGTCATCGCCATCAATATCAATGAGGGCGACAGGGTGGTAGGTGTCCGTCTGACCAACGGCAAGAACGAGATAATCCTTGCAAGTCGTAAAGGTCGTGCCGTCCGCTTCAACGAGGATCAGGTACGTACGATGGGACGTGTCTCTACTGGTGTTATCGGTATGCGCCTCGACGGTGGTGACGATGAGGTCATCGGCATGGTATGTGTCAACGACCCGCAGCAGGAGACCATCATGGTCGTCAGTGAGAACGGCTACGGCAAGCGTACTCGTGTTGCGGAAGGTGAGGTCGATGTTTACCGTAAGACCGCTCGCGGCACGAAGGGTGTGAAGACACTCGCCATCACAGAGAAGACGGGTCGTCTGGTTGCCATCAAGGTGGTGACCGACGAGAACGACCTCATGATCATCAACAAGAGCGGTATTCTGATTCGTCTGAAGGTCGCTGATGTGCGTGTCATGGGACGTGCCACCCAGGGTGTGCGCCTGATCAACCTCACGAAGAAGAACGACACCATCGCCAGCGTCTGCAAGGTGATGTCCAGTCAGGACGAGGATGAAGAATACTCCGAGGACTCTGAGACTGCAGAGAACTCCGAGAACCAAGAATAAATGTTTAACCAATATTAAAGACTTATGAAAAAAGTAATGATGATGGCATTGGCACTCGTAGCAAGTGCTACCGCCTTTGCCGGTGACAGTGACGCCTTGAAGGCTGTCAAGAAAGCGAAGACTTATGCTGAGGCTGCTCAGTTGGTGAAGACTTCCGCATTCGCCAACGACGAGGAGAAGGCTGCGGCATACAATAAGTTGGTGGACCTCGCCCTGTCGAAGGTCAGCAAGGAGACGGGTACTATCGCCCAGAACCAGGCTGCCGTACAGTTGGGCACCGGTAAGGAGGAGGCTTATGACACCCTCGGTCTTGCCGATGCTATCTGCGACGCTCTCGCCGCCGCTGTGGAGTGTAACAAGTACGACCAACTGCCTAACGCCAAGGGCAAGGTGGCTCCTAAGTTCGACAAGAAGAACGCAGAGCGTCTCTGGCCTATCCGCAGTCATCTGGTGAACATCGGTCAGGAGGAGGCTCGTAAGGGCAACAATGCCAACGTGCTGAAATACTGGGGTTGCTTCGTTGACTCTTCTGTAGAGCCTCTGTTCGCTGGTCAGAACCATGACGTGGAGAAAGACTATATCGGACAGGTCGCCTATTTCGCAGGACGCTATGCTTTCGAGGCTAAGGAACTGGAGCGTGCCGACAGATATTTCGACGTGGCAATGCAGGATCCCGAGCAGAAGAAAGAGGCGCTGACCTTCAAACTCTATGCTGCTGGCAGCAACCTGAAGGATAGGGCTGACTCTCTGCAGTACGTGGAGAAACTGAAGGCTATCTATGCCCAGGAGCCCGATAACGACGTGATCCTCGACAAACTGTTCTCAGTCTATGACGGTATGAAGGACAAGGCTGCCCAGACAGCACTGCTCGACAACCACCTCGCTAATTATCCTAACAGTTTCGCCGCTCTTGCCAACAAGGGTATGATGGCTATCGCCGATAATAATGCGGAGGAGGGTGCCAAGTGGTTGCGTAAGGCTGCCGCAGCAAGTCCTGAGAATCCTGTGATCCAGACCTATCTGGGAACCTGTCTGAGTGTACAGGCTGGTCAGATTGATGATGCCGCAAAGCGCAAGGCTCTCTATCAGGAGGCTGTACAGGCTCTCGACAAGGCTAAGGAACTCGACCCCAACAAGCAGCAGGCTAACTGGGGCTACAACCGCTATCAGGCATACTACAACCTCTATGGCGCAGATGCTCCTGAGACGAAGGATGCCGAGTTGGACGCTAAATAAACGAATTTAATACTTGCAGATGAAGAGGCAAAAGACGATATCGCTGCTTCTCCTGCTGCTCATGATAACACCGTGCCTGTGGGCTCAGAAAAAAGAGTTCAGTCAGGCACGGTCTTATATCAAGAGCGGCAAGGACTACGACAAGGCGGAGAAACTCATGACCGACTTGCTGGAGAAAGATGCGGCAAACAAGCAGAACATCAAGATTTATGACCTGTGGTTTCAGGCTGTCACGAAACAATACGAGGCAGCCAATGAGCAACTGTATCTGAAACAGAAGTACGATACCGCAGCCTTCTTCAATCTGACACGACGACTCTATAGCATCGCCGAGTCTATGGACTCGCTCGACTGCCGACCCGATGAGAAGGGTAGGGTGAGACCCGCCTTCCGAAAGGACCATGCCGCACTGCTCGACCAGTTGCGCCCGAACCTCTACTTCGGAGGCACCTATTTCCTGCGGAAGGAGGATAACATGACAGCGTTCGACTTCTTTGAGACCTACTTGAGAGCCGGTAGCCAACCGCTTTTCACGGGCTATGACTACAGCAAGACCGATAAGCGGATGGCGGAGGCTGCCTACTGGGCTGAGAGCGCAGGCTATAGGATGCAGGATGCGGAACGCACATTACGCTACTTCGACCTCGCCGTGGCTGACACGGCAAAGGCACGCTATGCCATGCAGTATGCCTGTGAGGCCTATCGCTGGCAAAAGGACGATGCCGCCTACCTCGCTGCCCTTAAAAGGGGTTTTGAGGCTTATCCCGACTTCCCTTATTTCTTCCCCCGATTGATAGACTACTACAACGGGAAGGAGCAACCAGACTCAGCCCTCTATTATGCGGAGGAGGCATTGCGGACCAATCCCGATGCGGAACTGTTCTTGCTTGCCAAATCGGTGGCGCTTCTGAACCTTGAGCGTTACGACGAGTGTATCACGGTGAGCGAGAGGCTCATGGCTCTTAACGACTCTCTTGCCGAGCCCTATTTCAATATCGCCACGGCAAAACTCAATCAGGCGTTGGTGATGGACAGGGAGGATATGTCACGCAGGTATCGTAAGGATATCCGTAAACTGTATATGGACGCGCGACCTTATATGGAGACCTATCGGAAACTGGCTCCCGACGAGGAAAGGAAGTGGGCGCCGGCGCTCTACCGCATCTATCTCAACCTGAATATGGGGAAGCAATTCGAGGAGATAGACAAGGTGATGAAGAGGCTATAATGCTAAAAAATCGAAAATTAATGCACATGACGTATTAGTTTTCGATTTTTTTCTTATCTTTGTAGACTAATCGAATAATGGAATCTAAAACAAACTAAATATTTGTAGTATTATGGAAAATAACGAACTCATTGCTCAGTGTGAGGCACGGGCGAAAGAATGGCTCTCTCCAGCCTTTGACGAGGAGACACGTAAGGAAGTACAGGCAATGTTGGACAACCCCGACAAGACCGCTTTGGTAGACGCTTTCTACCAGAACCTGGAGTTTGGTACGGGTGGACTCCGTGGTATCATGGGTGCCGGTACTAACCGCATGAACAAGTATATCGTAGGTATGGCAACACAGGGCTTCGCCAACTATATTCTGAAGGCGTTCCCTGGCAAGCAGTGCTCTGTAGTGGTTGGTCACGACTGCCGCAATAACGGACGTATGTTCGCAGAGACCGTTGCCGATATCTTCTCTGCCAACGGCATCAAGGTTTATCTCTTCGAGAGCCTTCGTCCTACCCCAGAGATCTCTTTCGCCATCCGTGAGTTAGGCGCACAGGCTGGTGTGAACGTGACCGCTTCCCACAACCCCCGTGAGTACAATGGTTACAAGGCATACTGGGATGACGGCGCACAGGTGCTTTCTCCACACGATACTGGTATCATCGACGAGGTGAACAAGGTGACCATCAACGACGTGAAGTTTGAGGGTAACAAGGAACTCATCGAGATCATCGGTGGTGAGATGGACTGGGACTATATCCAGGCTGTCCATGAGGCATTGATCGACCAGGAGGTCATCAACCGCCAGAAAGACCTGAACATCGTTTACTCCGCTATGCACGGCACAGGTCGTCATATCGTTCCTATGGCACTCCGCTCATGGGGCTTCCAGAATATCCATGTCGTACCAGAGCAGATGGTCGTTGACGGCAACTTCCCAACGGTTGTCTCTCCGAACCCGGAGAATGCCGAGGCGATGACACTGGGTATGAAACTCGGTACTCGTCTGAATGCCGACCTCGTGATTGCCTCTGACCCGGACGCTGACCGTCTCGCTATCGTCGTTCGCAATCCGAAGGGTGAGTGGGAGATCATCAATGGTAACCAGACAGCGATGATGTTCTGCTGGTATATCATCACCAACCGTAAGAAACTCGGTCTGATGAAGGGCAACGAGTTCTTGGTGAAGACCATCGTGACCTCTGAGGTCATCGCGCAGATTGCCAAGAAGAACGGCGTGGAGTTGTTCGACGAGTTCACAGGCTTTAAGTGGATCGCATACCGCATCCGTGTGAACGAGGGTAAGAAAAAGTACATCGGCGGTGGTGAGGAGAGTTTCGGCTTCCTGCCATTCGACAAGGTGCGTGACAAGGATGCTCCTGCCTCTATCTGTCTCATCTGTGAGATTGCCGCATGGGCAAAGGATCAGGGCAAGACCCTCTACGACCTCTTGATGGATATCTACGCTGAGTATGGCTTCTCGAAGGAGACAACCATCAACGTGGTGAAGCCAGGAAAGAGCGGTGCCGACGAGATCAAGCAGATGATGGAGGACTTCCGTAAGAATCCTCCTACGGAGATTGGCGGTTCTAAGGTATGTGTATGGAAGGACTATCGTTCTCTGGAGCAGAAGAATGCCGACGGCAGCGTTTCCAAGATTGACATGCCAGCCACCTCTAACGTGCTGCAGTGGTTCTGCGAGGATGGTACGAAGATCAGTGTACGTCCCTCTGGCACGGAGCCGAAGATTAAGTTCTACTGCGAGATCAAGGATCCTTCCTTCAAGTGCGCTGGTTGCTACGAGCGTTGCACCAATGCCGCTATGGAGAAGGTTGCCGCCATCAAGAAGAGCCTGAACTTAGACTAATCATTTAAATGATAATAAAAAAAGGGGGATTGTGCGCACAATCCCCCTTTTTTTATTATCTTTGTAGGCAATAAACTTGAAACTTACAATGGACGATATCTTGAAATTGTCAGAAGAGGATATAAAGTTGCGATATATCACCCCTGCCATTCTTAACAAAGGGTGGGCTGTGACTGATATCACGATGGAAACTAAGGTGAAACTGACTGATGGCAAGATTAACCTTAGGGGAAATGTCGTGGCTCGTGGCAAAGCGAAGTTTGCGGACTATATGCTCTATTACAATAATGCAAACCCCATTGCCATTGTTGAGGCAAAGGATGCCAATCATAGTGTCAGTTTTGGCATGCAGCAGGCAAAGGAATACGCCTCGATGATGGATATACCTTTTGCTTTCAGTTCTAATGGACAGGGGTTCCATGAGTATGACTTCCTGACAGGTAAGGAACGCTCCTTTGCCATGAGTGAGTTTCCTACCAAAGAAGAACTCTACGCTCGCTTTCTGAAAGAGAGTAATGGGGGACAAGGATTCACAGAGGATGAACTAAAAGTCATCAACCAGCCCTATTGCACAGGTCAGGATATCTACCCACCTCGTTACTACCAGCGTAATGCGGTCAATCGTACAGTGGATGCTGTCGCAAGAGGCGATAAACGTATGTTGTTGGTGATGGCAACGGGTACAGGAAAGACCTATACCGCCTTTCAGATAGTCTATCGTTTGTTGAAAGCAGGACTCGTGAAGAAAGTACTTTATCTTGCCGACCGCAATGTGCTGGTCGACCAGTCGATAGAGCAAGATTTCAAGCCACTCACCAATACTATCCACAAGGTTAATTATCAGAAGGACAAAGACTCGAAGCCAACAGCCCACGAGGTGTATTTCTCCCTTTATCAGCAATTGATAGGTGAGAAAGGAAAGCAGAACTACAGGGAGTTGTTCAAACCCGAGTTCTTCGACATGGTAATTGTCGATGAGTGTCATAGGGGGAGTGCGAAGGATGACAGCAACTGGCGTGAGATATTAGAGTACTTTGAGGATGCCATCCAACTGGGTATGACTGCTACCCCTAAAGAGACACGTTACCAGTCGAATATCACTTATTTTGGCGAGCCTCTTTACAGTTATAGTCTGAAAGAGGGAATCGATGATGGCTTCCTGGCACCTTTTAAGGTGATCAATATCACCACCAACATTGGTGACGAATGGCGACCTGTCAAGGGGCAGCGTGATATCTACGGTAATTTGATAGAAGACAGAATATACAATAACCAGGACTACGACTATAATATCATCATTGAGGATCGTATCCGTGAGGTGGCTCATGAGGTGAGCAGTTATCTGAAGGCAACAGACCGTATGGCGAAGACCATAGTGTTCTGTGCTGACGAGGATCATGCGGAGCGTATGCGTATAGCCTTGGTGAATGAGAATGCCGACATGTGTCAGAAATATCCGGACTATGTGGTACGTATCACAGGCAGTGACGACTATGGGAAGAGCAAACTCGACTATTTTATCTCCGTATCGTCCAAATTCCCTGTCATTGCCACCACCAGCAAACTGTTGTCTACGGGTGTCGACTGTAAGATGGTGAAACTCATCGCCCTCGACCAGTGTATCAACTCCATGACGGAGTTCAAGCAGATAGTAGGACGTGGCACCCGAATACGAGAGAAAGAGGGGAAGACGCACTTCACCATCATGGACTTCCGTAATATCACACGGCTCTTTGCCGATCCAGACTGGGATGGTCCGTTGGAGGTGGATAAAGGATACATTAAAGACTCCTCTACCCAATATCCTAATCCCGACAATGAGGAGCATGATGGAGCAGGAGAGGAGACTATTGACGAAAGAGCACCCAAACCCTTTGTCAATAGTGATGGTTGTGTGGTGAAGATTATTAATAAGGTAGTGTCTGTCTATGACTCCAATGGAAAACTGCTTCATACAGAGAGTATCACAGACTATACCCGCAAGAATATCAATGACACCTATGCCAGTCTGGATGACTTCATCCGTCAATGGAATGCCGCAGAGAAGAAAGAGGAGATATCGAAACTTATGCGTGAAAGTGGTATCGACCTGCAGGCATTGAAGGAAGACCAGCAGATGGCTGACGTTGACGACTTCGACTTCATCTGTCATATTGCCTATGGTCAGAAGCCTTTGACTCGCAGAGAGCGTGCCGAGAACGTGAAGAAGCGCAACGTCTTTGGCAAATATGGTGCTGAGGCTCGTAAGGTGCTGGAGGCATTGCTCGACAAATATGCCAACGACGGCATCAGTCAGTTAGAGAACAGAAAAGTATTGAGCCTCGACCCCTTCCGCCAGATGGGCTCACCTGCCAGCATCGCCAAATTGTTTGGTGGCAACAAGCAATATCTCGATGCTGTGAGGGAATTGGAAAATATGATCTATAATAATATCGCATAACGAATGGCACTTACGAATTTTGTAAAAAGCATACGCAACATCATGCGCAATGACGCAGGTATTAATGGTGATGCGCAACGTATCGAGCAGATAGCATGGATGTTGTTTCTGAAAGTGTACGATGAGAAAGAGAACGATTGGGAGTTCAACGAAGACGATTATCAATCATTCATTCCAGAAAATTGCCGTTGGCGCAACTGGGCGAAAGACGAGGGCGATGGTGAGGCATTGACAGCCGATAAACTCCTTGACTTTGTCAACAATACCCTGTTTCCAGCCTTGAAATCGTTGAAGGTCACTCCAGCGACACCGATGCGCAGTGCTATTGTGCGTACCACCTTCGAGGATGCCAACCAGTATATGAAGGATGGTGTGTTGTTGCGTCAGGTGATTAACGTCATCGACCAACTCGACCTGAGTAATTATGAGGAGAGTCATGCCTTTGGCGAGATATACGAGACAATTCTGAAAGAGATGCAGTCGGCAGGCTCTGCAGGTGAGTTCTACACCCCTCGTGCCTTGACCGACTTCATGGTGGAGATTGTCAGTCCTAAGATTGGGGAGCATGTGGCGGACTTCGCTTGTGGTACAGGCGGCTTCCTTACCTCATGGCTCAAAGCCCTTGACAAGCAGGTGAAGACGGCAGAGGATCGTGAGGCTTATGCCAGTTCCATCTATGGCATCGAGAAAAAGCAGTTCCCTTATATGCTCTGTGTCACCAATATGCTGCTGCATGATATTGACTCGCCTCGTGTGATGCACGATAACTCGTTGACGAAAGATGTGCTAAACTATACGGACGACGATAAGTTTGATGTCATCCTGATGAATCCTCCATACGGTGGCAATGAGAAGCAGGACATCAAGCGTCATTTCCCCTCCGACCTCAGTTCCAGCGAGACGGCAGATCTCTTTATGGTTGTTATCATGTATCGTCTGCGAGAGCACGGACGTGCTGCTGTCATTTTGCCAGACGGTTTCCTGTTTGGCTCCGATAATGCGAAACTCGCCATCAAGGAGAAACTGTTGCGTGAGTTCAACCTGCATACTATTATCCGCTTGCCAGGCAGTATCTTCGCGCCATATACCTCTATCGCCACCAACATCCTTTTCTTTGATAACGACAAAGCGGAGGGGGCTGCTGAGGGTTTCTGTACCAAAGAGACGTGGTTCTATCGTCTCGATATGCCAGAGGGCTATAAGCATTTCTCGAAGACCAAGCCCATGCAGTCAGCCCATTGCCAGCCTATCCGTGACTGGTGGAACCATCGCACGGAGATGGCAGATGAGGTAAGTGGTGACTACAAGTCACGCTGCTTCTCTGCACAGGAGTTGATGGATTTGCAATGTAACCTTGACCAATGTAAGTTCCCCAAAGAGGAAGAAGATGTGTTGCGCCCAGCAGAGTTGCTGAAGCAGTATCACGAGCAGCGTTCCGCTCTCGATGCCAAGATAGATGCCCAGTTGGCTGAGATAGAAAGCATCCTTGGAATTAATATCAACTAATATATTACAAAAATGACTAAGAAACAAGCAATCAAACTATTTGAGGAACGTAAAGTTCGTACAGTTTGGGATGATCAGGAGGAGAAGTGGTACTTCTGTGTAGTAGATGTTGTAGAAGCACTTACAGACAGTGTCAACCCAACAGATTACATTAAGAAGATGAAAAAGCGTGACCCAGAACTGGCAAAAGGGTGGGGACAAATTGTCACCCCCCTTCCGTTGCAGACTCCAGGCGGAAAGCAAAGGCTGAATTGCGCTAGTCAAGAAGGGATATTCCGCATCATCCAGTCCATTCCATCACCCAAGGCGGAACCTTTTAAGCAGTGGATGGCTCAGGTGGCAAGTGAGCGGATAGACCAGATGCAAGACCCAGAACTGAGCATCGACCAAGCCATTGCTGACTATAAGCGCTTAGGCTATAGTGACGCTTGGATTAATCAGCGTATCAAGTCGATAGAGGTACGCAAGGAACTCACTGACGAATGGAAACGCACTGGTGTGAAAGAGGGGATGGAATATGCTTCACTGACGGATATCATCACCCGTGAATGGAGTGGCTTTACTACTAAGCAGTATAAGCACTATAAGGGCTTGAGGAAAGAAAACCTTCGTGATAACATGACCAATCTGGAAATAGCCCTGAATATCCTTGCAGAGGCATCAGCCACTGAGATTTCTAAAGACCGTAATCCTAATGGCTACAATGCTCAGACGCAAGTAGCGAAAGAGGGTGGCAGTGTGGCAAAGGCTGCGCGTAAGCAACTGGAGAGCAAACTTGGGCGCAGTGTTATTACCAAGGATAAGGCAAGTGACTATCTGTTGCCAGATAAGAACGAACAAGAAGACTAAAACCAATGAACGCACAGCAACTTAGAAACAGCATATTGCAACAGGCGATTGAAGGACGTTTGGTTCCTCAAGACCCTAACGACGAACCCGCCTCCGTCCTCTTGGAGCGTATTCGTGAGGAGAAACGTAGGTTGGTGAAGGAAGGGAAACTCAAAAAGAAAGACCTTGAGGAAGTGCCTATCTCAGAGGACGAAAAAACTTTCGAGATTCCTGAGAGTTGGGAGTGGGTGAGATTTTTCTCTGTTTTTCAACTAGAGACAAATTTGGTTTCACCGAAAATGTATCTTGATTATCCTCATATTGCACCTGACATTATTGAGAAAGGTACAGGTCGATTATTAGATTATAGGACAGTAAAGGACAATAAGGTTATAAGTAATAATCATTTGTTTTATAAGGGACAAATAGTTTATTCTAAAATCCGTCCATTGCTGAGAAAGGCAGTAATTGCCCCATTTGATGGTTTGTGTAGTGCTGATATGTATCCATTATCAACTCATCTATCTATAGATTATGCTTTGTATTATCTTTTTTCGGACACTTTTAATAGGCAAGTTTCTGATATATGTTCTAGTAGGATAAAGATGCCTAAAATAAACCAAAATGAATTGTCATCGGTTATTGTACCTCTTCCTCCTCTAGCCGAGCAACATCGCATCGTGGCAAAGATAGAAGAATTGATGCCAAAGGTGGAGGAATATGGTAAAGCACAGGATGCCCTTGACAAACTAAACGAGGAACTGCCTGAGAAATTAAAGAAAAGCATTCTGCAAGAAGCCATAGAAGGTCGCCTCGTCCCACAAGACCCAAATGACGAACCCGCTTCCGTCCTCCTCGACAAAATCCGCAAGGAGAAAGCCCAACTGGTAAAAGAAGGGAAACTCAAAAAGAAAGACCTTGAGGAAGTGCCTATCTCTGAGGATGAAATTCCCTTCGAGATTCCTGAGAGTTGGGAGTGGTGTAGGGTTTCTGATATTATGAATGTTGTGATGGGGCAATCTCCAGATGGTAATGACGTTTACGAAGCAGTTGAGGATAATGATGCATACGAATTTCACCAAGGCAAAATATGCTTTGGAAAAAGGTTCATTACTCCTTCTGGTAAATGGTGTAAGTGCCCCTCACGAATAGCAGATTCAGAAAGTTTGCTAGTTTGTGTAAGAGCCCCTATCGGTGATGTTAATATAACACAAAGGGCAATTGGAATTGGTCGTGGGCTTGCAGCCGTAAAGGGATTTGGAAATATAAGTACTGATTACCTTTTTTACTTAATAACTGCACATAAAAGAAATTTGGTAGATAAAGGGACTGGAAGTACCTTCAAAGCAATAACAGTAGAGGTGTTAAAAAGCCAACCTATTCCTCTCCCTCCTCTTGCAGAGCAGAAGCGCATAGTGGCGAAGATAGAAGAACTGTTTGCAGAAATAGATAAACTGAAGTAGTAAATGTCTCGTATTCTCTATAAGTATTTGGACATCCATGGCGCAAGGTGTATGATTGGAAACAAAAATCTCCAATTTACTAATGCGACACAACTGAATGATCCTTTCGATTGCCATCCAAAACTCATTGACTACTCGAATATGCCACCCCCTAAACCAACAAGGGTATTTGAGGAATTTTGGAAAAGGAAAATGGAAAACGATGCACAGAATAAGCGTAATGAAACATGGCTTTGCAGTCTGTCGAAAGTCAATGATTCTATACTTATGTGGAGTCATTATTGCTATAACCACAAGGGTGTTTGTATAGGACTTGACTTAGATAAAGTGATGGAGTTCGTTCCCCCAATGTTTGGTTCAACATACATCAAGCCAATCGTCCTTGATGTTCAATATAAACAGATAATAGATCGCCCAGACGCATATAGTTCTGCAGAAGATCTATTCAATTATCAATGGCAAACAAAAGCCAAGGATTGGGAATATGAACAGGAGGTAAGATTGGTTATGCCAGATCCAAGCATGATATATGCGGCTCTTACTCCATCCCAAGTTAAACATCCCAAAGATGTTTGGGATAGGTGCGAAATTCATCATTACATGCCCTTGAAGGGCGAATGTTTTGAGTCAATCTATTTTGGTGTTAATACGGAACCTTCTGAGAAAGAAAAAATAATATGGTATGCTCGAAATAAGTTAAATCCGCAAATAAAACTTTATCAAATGCGTATAGATTCTGATGCTTTTCGGCTTCAACCAGAAGAAATATAGAAGCCCCGACATCCTCCCTTCGAAGGCCGTACCTTCGACCCTCGGAGGTGCCGCCTCCTGCCCTCGAAGGTACGGGCTTCGTGGCACGGAGGCGGCACCTTCATCATTTGTCGCATAAAAAAGGATTTTGAAAAATCTACTCCCATACTCCCTTTTTCTTCTGAAATGCCGATGTACAGGTCGTTTCAGGACGGGAGTAGAAGATTCTACTACTCCCGTCCTACTCCCGTGTGAAGTAAAAAAGGGAGTAGTAGGGGAGTAGTTGCTGCAACTACTCCCGTGCCTTGCGCCCTTTATTTATCGGGGATTGAGCCACATGACGGGAGTAGGGGAGTAGTTGTTGCGAAATTTTTTTAATCAATCGGCAACTGAAGGGTGATTAGTTACCGATTGATAGCCTTTCAGTCAGAAACTGATTATTCCGATACATGGAATAACTGTTCCGCATATCTGGGAACGTTGTTCCCTATGCCTCGAAACTACCTATTCGAGATATTGGGAAGAGTGTTCCGAGGCATCCGGAATGCTCATTCCATGTAGTTTAACGATTTTAGTTGACTACTTGTAGTCTTACTCACAATAAGGGTTGACCCTGGTTAAACTTAATTTTTAATTCACGTTGACTCGACTTTACGTTAGTCATAATTTGGGTTTACATCAATACTTCGAAACAAG
>JAFTGH010000003.1 GCA_017458005.1 Prevotella sp.
AAAGAAAAGAACTAAAAGAAACATCCACCCCCTCCCATCCTCCCCCTATATGGGGAGGCTCAATTGATTACGGGCGGCAACCGCCCTCCATCAAAGTTTTGGTATGGCTCTCAGGCTTTCGCCCCTTCGGGGTTCGCCATGCTTTTTGACGCCGACTACGCTAAACGCTGGTCGTCGGTGGGGGTACCCTCGCACGAAGTGCGTCAAAAAATACATCGCGTCGTCCCGCGACACCAAAACATAGGAGGAGTCGCGGTTTCTGCGACTCCGAGTTTTCCCTCGCCCCTGAGGGGAGAGGGAGACAGGGAGAGAGGTGGAGCCCCTCCTGGCAAGGAGGGGACGGGGGAGGTCGAAAAAAGTTGCAGCACCGCTGCAGAAATGGGGTTTGGGGGTATCCCCCAAGAACTTTGAAGAAGTTCGAAAAGAAATTAGTGTGACAATAAATCAAAGAACTCTTGGAGAGAGAAGGAGAGAGAGGAGTGAGAGACAAAGCCAGGCAGGCAGCGTACATGGCGGTATTTTAGAAATTATGAGCGTAATGAGATTTATGAGAACAAAAGGTCACCATCGCCTCACCCCTACCCTGCTCTGCCCTCACGCCCTATCAGTTGCCCTGGGCAGGTGCCTCCGCACTGGCGCCACTCTTCTTCGTCTTGGTGATGACGAGATCCTTGGCGTTCATGAAGGAGGCTCGTTTCTTCAGTGTCTTCGACGACAGGTCGTTGATGTCCTGGCGGTTAGGCGAGAAGCGGAGGTACAGTCCCTTGATGTTCAGACCCAGGTTGAAGTCCTCCTCCGTATCAGCCCCCTTGCTCTTCACGGAGAGGTAGAAAGTACCGAGGTCGCCGAACTGCACCTTCTTGCCTTCGAGCAGTTGCTCCAGCATACAGTTCTGTAGTTTCTTGGCGACGCCGAGGCAGACATCCTCACCGTAGATGCTGTTGTGCTCCGACATGTGCTTACAGAGTTCCGCATAATTCATGGTCTCTGTGGATACTACGCGACCGAAGAACTTGCCAAAGGCAGTTGATCGCATGTTTTTGTTTTCTCTTACTTTTACAAGTACTGGCATAGTTTTTAAAATTTTGTGTTTGTGTTTAGAGTTCCGGAAGATGCCGCGCGCCCTGCAAATCCTTCACTCGTCAGGGATTCTCCTCTGACAATACAAAGGTACTACCTTCCGCAAGACCACTTTCCGTTTCCTTCCGCATCCTTCCGTTTTCTCGAAAAAATTTTTTCAAAGATCAATGCAGAGTTTATCGGAGAGGAAGGCGACGATATGCGGAGGTAACTTCTTGGCATTCGGTTGCATGCCCAACGCCTCAAGTTCCTCACGGTATGGACGGCACCAATTCATGAGCGTCTTCACACTGACACCAGCACATTCCGCAAGTTCGTGTTTAGCCATTGCTTTCATATTCGCTGTTACTTTCTAGGAGTTTGAACGTTACATTCGGGTCGTTTGAACGTTACATTCGACCCGTTTGGAGGCTTCATTCACAGGACATGTGACTCAAAGAGATAATCCACGACATCTATCTTGTCGGCTTTCTGCTCGGGTGTGGCGTTATCCTCCAGGATAGGACTGACACGGATGGGATACTTGAAGAACTCCTGCGCCGCCTCGGCGACACCCTTCCATTGCTGGTAGGTCTGTCCCGTCTCATCGGTATCGGGGAAGAGGATCACACGGTAGTCACGCAGCGGATACAGTTTACTGCTGTTGAGCATCGTGAGTCCTCCCGCCGCCATCCATACCGTGTCGGGATACAGTTCGGAGCAGATGACCGCCGTCTTCTCCGCCTCCACGACGGCTATCGTCGGGATGCACTCCGTCCCGCCCTGCTGGGCAGAGGGGGACGGCAGCAGATGGAGCCCGAAGAGGCACCGCTTGGGGTCGAAGTTCTTGGGAATCTCCAACTGCTCCTTCATCTTCGCCGTGACCCAGGAGGCGTTCCTGCTCTTGTCACGGTGACAGTCGTCGTGATAGTACATCAGTTTACCGTCACGGATGCGCTGCTGCTCGTCGATCTCCCAGAAGACGACGGCGCCGTCTCTCGACCTGCCCAGTCGGTAACGCTCCGCGGCATGTAGCATCTGCTGTTCTGTGAGATAGCCCTCTGTCACCAGGGAGCGGCAGAAGACGGTATCGGTACTGATGACCTGCTGCACCAGGTCTTTCCCATCCTTCTCCGGATGGAGCAATAGTTCTGTTAGGGAGTGAAACAATAAATTCATTGGTCGTTTTGTTTTTGGTGCCTCGGTGAAGGTCGCTTCACCCAGCCCCTCATACTACGTTCTCTCTCGGAGAGAGAACTACGTATGGGGCTTGAAGCCTTCACCTCGGCAAGGTTATGAGAATAGGGATGTCTCTACGGATTGGGTATTGGGGTTCTTCGGATGAGGTCGCACATAGATACGTTGCTGACAGGCATCATAACTCTGCATGATGACACCCAATCGCAACGCCTTGTCAATCTGTTCCCTGAGGATCTTCTCCGTGGCGATATTCGACAGCATGCCCACCGTCCTCATCAGTTCCCTCTCAGCATACACCTTACCCTCCTGCATGGCATCAGCGAACAACAGAGGGACATCGAACTGTGTATGGTGGTTCTCCTTGCCCATGACATACTTCGGGTTGAAGGGTGTCAACTTGCTGCCGTCGCCCGCTTTCTGCCGCTCCTCCGCCATCTTGCGCTGCGCCTGGTACTGCGCCTCCAGGAGTTGCTCCTCCGTACAGCGGTAAGGGATGCCCTCCTCGTTGACGGCAAACTTCAGTTTGTCGGGGATGTCGTACTTGCGGGTGTCCGTCTGCGCCCAGGCGAAGATGCGCTCACTCGACTTCGAGCACTCGTAGACCTCAAACGCCTTGTTCTTCAGTTCCGTACCGATCCAGCCACGCAGGTTGCGGTCCTCCATCGACTTGTTTTGATGAAGGACACAGACGATGCAGCACCGCTGCTCTGAGGCAAGGTGCATGAGTCGTTCCACTACCTCCTGGGCGACGACGCCATCGTTGATATCCGCCACCAGGTCGCGGATGCCGTCGAGTATCACCAGGTCAGGCTTGTAATGTCTCACCGCTGTCTCCAGCAGCGGCAATCGGTCGGCATAAGGTTCCCCCCGCACGTTGAACACGTCGAAGAGTTCCTTGGGAAACTGCTCCTCTGGTATTCCCGTCATAGGCAGGATGCGGTTCTTCAGGATGTCTTGCGTCGACTCCTCGCTTTGTTCCGTATCATACCATAGCACATGCAATCGTCTTGGCTCGATCCGATCGACGGAGAGCACCTGATTGCGGAAACAGAGAGCCATCAGGATGGAGCATACGAACGTCTTGCCGCTCTTTGCCTTTCCCGACATTCCCACCAGTTCACCACGGGCGAAACAGGGCTTCTTAAACAGTTTGAACAGGAATTCCACCTGTTGCAGTTCACTACTGGGCAGTATTCGGCGGTTCTCCAACCGTGCCACCCTTTTCTCTTCCTCGGGAGACACGCCAGCCAGGGCGAGTTCTCCCATCACCAGTTGCACTGAGATGAGGTTCCGTTCCATGAGATAGTAGAATAAATTAGTTGTGGTTTTAGCGTTGGCAGAACGGCTCTTACCTGTCGCTCACCCTCTTAGGATCATACATCTCACAGATTCTGTCGCCATGCCTCCTGAAGTACTCCCAGGTGTAGCGGCTCAGTTCCAGACAGTCATGCTCGAACACCTCATACTGCTCGTACTTCGCCTTGTTGACCCACAGGCAGATAATCCGCACGAAGTTCACCACTGAATTGATACTGTCAACGGGACTGGTCTCGCTAAACACGCGTTTACCGATATGCCCCTCCTTGCAGGCGGCGTTGACAAAGCCCTCACGCTCTCCTTTCACCAGTTGCAGCACATGGCGCAACCATTGGTTGAGATAAAATGCTTGTTCCATTGTTAGTAATATTGTTATTTTTGATGAATAATTGAAATTATTCACACAAAGATACAACATATTACAAATACAATGGTTTCAACTTATTGGCACCGAGTTAAATCACGCCCCCTATCTTTTAACAAACTTAATATTTTTTATGCCTTCGTGAATTCTACTGGCAACTGCAAACACACAGGGACTTACAAAAGAAAAGGATGGCATCTATGCTTTGTAGATGCCATCCTTTTCTTTTGTAAGTCCCTGTGTGTTAATGTCCCAGTCCACTATTTCAGTTTCCATTCACGCCACGCTTCTCCTAATTCATTGGCAGCGATGACAGATGGAGTTTGCTTCTTCAGGTTAAGTGCGCTTTGACGACGTACGTTCATAACAAGGTAGTCACTGAGTTCATCAAGAGAGACATTGCCTTGTGTCTGTTGCAGTTTCTTCAGTAGGAAGTAGGTGAACATACCATGTCCTTTCTCTTTGTAAGGCCATGCCGTCTCGTCACCCATGGCAGACGAGAACATGACCATACGACCTTTGGGAGCCGTTTCTTTGGGTTTGATTGCCACACCACGGTTTTCTGCCAGCACACCATCGCCACGTAAAGAGCCACTGAAACATGCATCAAGGATAAGCACGATAGAACGTGCGTTGGTTGATGCCAGATCGTTGATTAGTTTTCCTGTCGGATAGCAAATATTCGTTCTCTGTGGGTCTGCGTCTACAGGCATAAGGTATGCGTCCTTAGACTGCTCATTAGGAACACCATGTCCCGCATAGTAGAAAATAATGTTCAGCGTAGAGTCTGGATACGTCGTTGCCAGATATTTGATGTCAGCAATAGATCCCACCAAGGTTCCGTAGGTGGCATCAGGGAGATAGAACACATTCTGGTCTGGAAGTCCCAATACCTGTTTGCAATATTCAGCGAACATGGATGCGTCATTGAGCGCATAACTAACTGGTGGCACTTTCTGGTAGTTTTCGTTACCTACGATTAGTGCAACAGTATTGGTATTGCTTCTGTCAGAGTCTGCGGGGAGGTTCACATCCACCTCACTCATGTATTTAATCTCAGCCTTGGGCTTCTCTAACTGCATCACGACATTATCAGACTCACCTATGGCAAGAATACCATTCACCCAACTTTCAAAAGAGGTTGCCGATCCAGACCAGTCGTTATTATAGATACTCTCTAACGCAGTCTGAGCACGTCTATATCCTTTCTGTAGGGCTGTCTTTAGCCAACGCTGGCTGGTTCGCTTATCATTAACCAACAGTTCTGCCATGTAGTAGCAAGCCTCACCGCTACCGTCTTCCGTATACAGTTGTTCTGCTCTTTGCCGATAACCATAATTTTTCTGTGGGTTCATCTTGTACATGATACGGCAGGCATCGGCACTTCCTGCGTCTGCCGCTTTCCGCATCATACTCTTTCCTTTCTCGTATTGCTGGGCGACAACGCCACTGATTCCTGTCAGGTAACAATATCCTACAATATACTGCGCATGAAGGTCGCCTTCTTTTGCCTTGACCTTCATTTCTTTGAATTCCTCTGCGCTTTTGGGCAAGTCCTCGTCAGACTGTGCCTTGACCGTGCACGTCATTGCTGTCAAGCACAAGAGGAGTATTGCTATTCTTCTCATCATCTGTGCTATTCAGGACAAACTACAGTTTTCTTCTCGCTGGTATATATGACAGTCTCGTTGTCATAACTACCTATAGCGACTGTTATCCAATATGTTATCGTTCCTGAGGGTTTCCCAAAAACAAAACCATAACCAGTGTAATCCACCTTATCCTGTCCCCCAGCGATGTTAAACTTGCCAAGATCTACAGTAGTGCCGTCTGCGTTTTGAGCATATAAATTGGCAACAAGATTGTAAACGTCCTTAAAATAGTTGTTGGGTTTTACGGAAACAGTTAATTCGTATTCCCTTATATCTTCTGCATCCCAGTACCTCTCCACTATTGAGGCATCCAATGATTCTAAGAATTGAAAATCTGCGCTTTGCGTCGTAAACTCCTGAGTCTCTCCATACTTCTCCCCACCAAGAGGGTCTTTATATACTGCCCTGTAATAATAGGTAGTACTTGGTTTGAGATTATTAATGAATCTAAATTCTGATGAGTTTTCCGTGAGATTAACATTAATGACACTTCCCGAGAAATCACGATTCTCACAGACTTGGTAAGGTGTATACACCACCGAATAGCCATTTATCACGGCAGAAGTCGGCAATGTGAAGGCGATGGGGCTGCCTTCAGAATAGTAATCCACAACGCTTTCGTTCCCGTTCGTCTCAGGCAATTTCTCACAGCCGACAAGAGCCATGACTACTAACACGAGCCAAATTTTTGATATATTCATCTTTTTCATAAGTTCCTTTTCTTTAAGATTTAACCTTTTGTCCATACATTAGAAGACATAGCCAACACCGAAGTTCGCACCAAAAAATGGAGCCTCTGGATGCCATAGAACAGTACCGCCGTTAATGGCGATGTGACCAATCTTCATCATCAAGCCGACTTCTGCGCAAATGCCACTATGGCTATAAAAGTCGTTATGCACTTTTTCTGGTAACTCATACCAGTCGCCAGTAATGTGCTGCATGGCAACTTTACGATGCACATAGCCTGCGCCAACGGTCGCATAGAGCGGACATCCCAAACGGATAATCGCACCGCCTGTGATGGCTTGATACCCAGTCTTCTTGTCTGTCCAGTAATAGTAATCTGCTCTGTCATAGGACTCTTGCGCCTTAAACTCCTTGGAGGTAGAAGGCATCTTGCTTTGCACGTATCTTACATAGGCACCAAAGTTCTTGACGACACCGACCATGATTCCGAAAGGTACGTCTTTGCCATCGAGACTGGGTATCGTCACCTGGGGACTTACAAAGAACTGATAGCGTGTAGCAGGACGTGACCACCAGTTGTCGTTTTCCAATGCAATGGTCATGTTTGCTGAGACGTTTTGCTTCTTAGGCAGGTGTCCTGCACTTCTCACCTTCACTTTCTCCACCATTCTGTTGGTCTCCAGTGTGAATCGTCCATCAATACCCGTAGTCACAAACGCATCTGTACCCTTTGCTTCCACACGGGCACCAGAAACAGGATTACCTGCGGCATCCACAACCACACCCGAAGTGACGAATTGTGCTGACGCAGTCAGACTTGCTGCCAATAGGCAGACTAATAATAAACTTTTCTTCATAATTGCCGTAATTTTGTTCATTATGTTTAATTATCAAAGTCACCTATAGAACTCCCAATTTCGGCGGTTAGTAAAATTTCCTCTAAGAAATACGAAAGACGTGGGAGTCACTACTTCGCGCTTATCCCAAGTCTCAGGCTCTCGCATTGCCCCCATCTCTAAGATAAGCAACTCGAGTTAGCCCACGTCGTGATTATATACATTTGTCCACCCTATATATAGATAAGGTGGACGGGGTATAATCAACCCAACGCAGACGTTCGTGTTGCGTTCCTTCAGAGATGGATTCAAATGTGCGAGATTTGAGACTCTAAAGATAACGTTCGTAACGTCCTTTTTCCAAAATGTCTTGACCCGCTCACCCTTGCGGACACTCGAGTCATTTGCAAAGATAAAGAATATTTTTGAAAGTTGCAAAGGAATTGATAATTATTTTCCTTTCCTTTGTAAGTCCCTATGTGTTTTTTTACTCGCTTCACGTAGCCCTTTCAATATTTTTTGCTATATTTGCACACGAAATTAGATAATTACAGATGAGCAAATATGAGATTCCTTTCCTGACAGCGTGCATTCAAGCATTTGGACAACGCTTCTCCATGACGCGACAAGCAGCGTTCCGCTATCTGCATGAGCATAAAGGACTGTCGTTCCTCATAGAGTTTTATGATGTGGAACACTTACAGTCGATGGACGAGACCATCGATGACCTTCTCGTCATCTGCCAAAAGAACGGAGGAGCACTGGCATGATACTATACCACGGCACCAATGAAGATATAGAGACAATAGATCTCACCCGGGGGTTGCGACACAAAGACTTCGGGAAAGGATTTTATCTTACACCTGACAAAACGACAGCCATTCGTATGGCTGAGAAGAAAGCACGTCTCTTTGGAGGAACGCCGACGCTGATTTCATACGAGTTAGACGAGACGGCTCTGCAGTCTGAATTGAAAGTAAAAATATTCCCCGAGAAAGCCAGTGTTGAGTGGCTTCTGTTTGTTGATGCTAATCGCGACAGGAAAACGGTGAGACCTATCCACGATTACGATATTGTCATTGGTCCAATAGCCGACGATGGGGTCGTCTTGCAACTCACAAATTTCCGCGAAGGCATCTACACCCCAGAGCAGGCAGCAGCAGGACTTCAGGACAAGTATCTTGATCAGCAATACTATTTCGGAACGGAGCGAGCATTGCGTTTCCTACATAAAACAAGTGTTATAGTCCTATGAACAAGCCCGACCACCATCAGATAGCGACCTACCTGACCAACTACGCTTTAAGCGAGTTGGTGAAGTATGTCATGGAAGACACAGGATGCTCTATTGAGGAAGCAATGAAGCGAGTCTATAACTCACCGCTCATGATGGCTCTTCAAGATGAAGAGGGAGAGTTGTATGTGCAAAGTCCTGCATACTTGTATGAGTTGATGGAGCAACTAAATTGATGTTAGGTTGTGGTTGCAAAGGAATTGATAATAATTTTCCTGTCTTTTGCGGGAAGTTTCAGAAATAATGATTATCTTTGCAACATCGGTAATCAAAAGGCGACGACTATGGCACTGAATCTGAATAAGAATCTAATAGCAATTTTCAGCACCCTCTTCCTGATAATGGGGATGATAGCGTGTAGTGGTGATGATGAGGATATAATCCCTTATCAATTCGCAGAACAGATAGGTGAGGTTAATGACTTAATGGGTACAGTACATTATGATACAGATTACGATGTCTGGTATATTGTTATTGACAATGCGGACAATTCAAATGACACCCGCTATGATCTCCCGTTTATAGGTACTAAAGAGAAAGAACTTTTGGAAGAAAAACTCCCTGTCAAATTTTCTGGGGCAGTATATCGCTGGCTTGACGAAGAGGTTCCGTATAATACAGAAAACAATTTCATCAAACTATCAAAATTTGAGATACAAACCAATTAGGATGGCATCTACAAAGCATAAAATTTTAAGGTTGTAGACATCACAATATGTTTTTGAGACATAATCGAATGACCGATTGCTCCGTTTTGCTTACTTTTGCGGGAAAAACGAGAGAAGTATGGAGAAACAGTTGGAACCAATACGGAACAAGATCTATGAGATTCGTGGTCAACGGGTGATGCTGGATCGCGATTTAGCAGAGTTGTATCAAGTTACAACAGGTAATCTGAATAAGGCAGTAAAAAGGAACATGAAAAGATTCCCTCCTGACTTTATGTTTCAACTTACAAGAGAGGAGTTTGAGGAGTTGAGGAGTAATTTGATATTCCAAAATGGAATTTCAAGTTGGGGTGGAACACGCAAACTTCCCTATGCTTTTACTCAAGCAGGACTGGCTATGTTATCTGGTATATTGAATAGTGACATTGCTATAGATGCAAATATCAAAATCATGCGTATTTTTGTGTCTTTCTATACTGTTCCAACCCTGTCTGTCACTTCAGAACGCCTTAGCAAGATAGAAAGCGAGATACAACATATCAAGCAGGATATGGAAGAGTCGCTTGCCGACCAGAACGACATCAACGAGTCGACCCGTGCGCAACTGGATGCCATCAGTGAGGCACTGGCGGAGTTGCAGCCAAGGGAGCCGAAGCCACGGAGGCGCATCGGGTTTATACAGGAAGAATGAATGGCAGTTGTCGGTGTAACCATCGGAAAGGAAGTGCTCACAGAGAAGATACAGATAAAATGATTCAACTGCAACACTAACTTGTCTCATCCGAGAAGCCTTCTCATTTTCGTGAGGAGGCTTTTCTATTTTTATGCCTTAAAAGAATCGTCGAACATACATTAAAATAATTGAACAAAGATTTGGAGGGACAAAAAATTATCCCTATATTTGCAGAGTGAAACAACAAAAAGCAAAAAGATATGCCTACAATACTCTTAGCGTTTGGATTGAGATTCTATTTCTATTCTGATGAACATCTACCTATCCACGTGCATGTGGAAAATGCTGATGGCAGGGCGAAGTTCATGCTTGAACCTATTGTAGATCTTGTCAAGAATGAGGGAATGAAACCAAAGGATTTGAAGAAAGCCATGGCTCTGTGTGAAACTTTCCAAGAGGAGTTCATAGAGAAATGGCATGAGCATATGGATGACCAAGATAATAAGGAGGAATAACTATGGGAATGATTGAGAAAGTGTGGTTTGATGCAAAACGCATCTACTTGTTAACAGACAAGGGCGAAGAACTCAGTCGCCCTTTGGAGGCTTTTCCTGTATTAAAAGATGCTTCATCAGAGGAGAGGATGAATTTCCGTATTGGAAAGTTTGGCGATGACATCCGCTGGGAGAAGTTAGATGAGGATATACATATCTCAAGTTTCTATGAGACTGCCGAGCCTAATCCAGAAAATGAGATAGGGCAGATTTTTAGCCGTTTCCCACAATTAAATGTCTCAGAAATGGCTCGTTACATTGGTATCAACAAAAGTCTGCTTGCGAAGTATATCTACGGTATCAGGCGTCCCAGTGCTGAACGTATGCGCCAAATCAAACATGCCATACATGTAATGGGCGAAGAACTTGTTGCTGTATAAAACACATTGGGACTTAAAACGCAACGTCACTTGCTAATCAAAGCGACAGCATAGGCGGAGATACCTTCCTGGCGACCAGTGAAGCCGAGTTTCTCGGTGGTTGTCGCCTTGATAGAGATGGCATCAACGTCACAACCGATGACTTGCGCCATACACTGTTGCATAGCGGGGATATGGGGATTCATCTTCGGACGCTCCGCACAAATCGTGGCGTCGATATTCACCAAATGGTAACCCTTGGTGGCGATGAGGTCAATGGTCTTCTTGAGGATGATCTTGCTGTCCATCCCTTCCGTCTCAGCGCTGGTGTCAGGGAAATGATAGCCGATATCACGCATATTGGCGGCACCCAGGATAGCGTCACAGATGGCATGTATCAGCACATCGGCATCACTATGTCCAAGCAGTCCCAACTCATGCTCTAACTTGATACCCCCCATCCATAGTTCCCGACCAGGAACCAACTGATGGACATCATATCCCATCCCTACTCTGATCATATTTACCTTTTTACTTTTTTACCTTCTTACTTTTTTACCTTTTTACCTTTTTACCTTTTAAACAGGTCTTTAATGCCGTCCATATCGAAGGCAAGGGTGAAACGGAGGGTCTGGTCGAGCGGGTTGCTCTTAGCGGTAGCGATGACATAGCCGACATCCAGTGAGAACACGCTCATACGGAAGCCGCCACCCACGGTGAAATACTTCAGGTTACCCTTGTTCTCGCTCTGGTGGTGATAGCCCGCACGAACAGAGAACTGGTCGTGGTAAGTATATTCCGCGCCCACGCTCCACTGTATCTCCTGCAGTTCCTCCTTAAAGCCACCAGGAGCATCATGGAAACTCTTGAAGATACCTGCGATAGAACCAATATCATTATATTCCTCCAGGACACGCTGCTCATAGTCCTCCTTCGACTCACCCTCCTCCTGTTTAGGAACGGTAGGCACCAACAGTTTATTGGCATCCGCAGCGATAGAGATACGGTTATACTCGTCGATAGGTATCATCAGCGAGGCACCCAGTCGAAGGTTTGCAGGCAGGAAGTTAGAGCGGTCGTCGCCAAAATAGGTAATCTTACTACCTACGTTCGAGATATTCATACCCAGTCCCAACTGGCACTCACGCTGTCCGATATTGATATAGTTGTTGTAGTAAAGAGCAAGGTCGGCAGCGAAGGCAGAGGCTGGCGAGGCATCCTCCGAATAGTCGTAGCGCAGGTCGCTATACAACCAGCGGATAGCGGCGGCAAGGGAGAATTTCTCACTAAGCATCAACGAGTAAGCGACATCCAGCGACATCTCGTAAGGCTTCACGGTCATGGCATTGTCGTCCATAGACGTCATCACCTCACCTAAAGAGAAATAGCGGAGAGAGCCCGATATTGCCGAGTAGTCGCCAATACGATAGTAGCCAGCAACGTAGGCGAGGCTGATGTCATTGACCAACTGGCGCAACCAAGGAGTATAGTTCAGCGCAATACCAGCACGGCTGATACAGAACGGATACTTGGCAGGGTTCCAGTATTGTGAGTTGACATCCGGATCAGTAGCGGCACCCACGTCACCCATACCAGCGGCACGGGCATCAGGGGCAATGGTCTGCGACACCACCGCATGCTCGATGGGATTGAACTGGCTTTTCGTATCCTGCGCCTGCGCCGTGAGGGCTGCGCACACGAGTACGAGGGTCGTATATATCTTATTTGCTTTCATCATCTAACAAAACGTTTGGTCTATCTATTTATTGCTTATAATAATGATTTTCTTCGCCTTAGAACTCTGGCTGGAGCCATCGCTGCTGATGCGTACCCGATAGAGGTAGACACCCGTGTGCAACCTACGTCCGCCGTCAACACAGAGATCCCAGTTGATGGTATAACTGTTGTCGTAAGGAGTACCATGCTCCTCATGCTGCCAGAGGTGATGACCTGCCATGTCGAAGATATCAAGGATGATATCCATATTGCTACCGATACGGTCATGGATAATGCGGAACCCTGTTGTCGTCGTGGCTGGATTCTGGGTACACTCCACATCGAAGAAGGTGGGTGACAGACTTTTCGACACCTTGAAATTCAGTTCACTCGTCGTTGAGTTGTTCAGCACATCCCAAGCACGGAACTGCAAGCGATGCGATCCCTCGCTGAGTTCAGGGATGCTGAAGCCCACCACGCCATTGGTATAACTGCCGAAGTCGTATTGGAAGTAGTCGTTAAGCGTATAGGTCCGTGACAGTTCCCCATCGATAACCAGTTGCAGGTCATGTCCGATACCGTTACCTGTCGAGTTGATACCACTGGGATCGGCTATCTCGGCAATGAAGTATGGAGTAGGATTCACCACACCACCGTCTACAAAGGAGTTGCTGTTCAGATAACAGAAGACGGAGGGACCCTCCTGGTCGTCACCGCCACCACCAGCGCCTCCGAAGGTCAGTTTGTCCGTATAGCCATGAGCCTCCTCGTCCTTCTGCTCATTGACAGCATAGACATTGATAAGACCCGTGCCATCGGAATAACTGATATCACGCGGTACGACAAAAGAGAACGAGAACTTACCCTCACGCACATTGTCGCTACCCTGGAAGAGTGTCTTGTCACGGGCGGTATAGACAAATGCCGTCTCTGCCTCGGAGGTATCGTTACGACGACAGGTTATCTCCTCTGCCGCATCACGGACGATTGCGGTCATCTCACCATTAAACTGGTCGTTGACCTGTCCGGAGCCATTGTCTATATGTCCTGCCACATGGACAGTAGAGCCAGCACCAATCTGCAAGGGGGCTGTCAGGGTGGCAATGCTCTGATGGTTGATAGAGTCGATGACAATAGGTGTGGTGGGCAGGGCAAGCGCAAGAGCGGGATCACCCAGCAACGTGTATTGCAACTTATTAGCGGTCTGGTCGCTACCAGTCTGGATCAGGTTGTTCTTCGCCAGTCGTACCGCCTCGCCAATAGGAATGGCATGGTTGTCCTTGGTCCCCAAGACATAGCGGATAAAGGCAAGGTTCATCAGACGGTTATACGACTGATATACCGTACGGGTCGTTCCAAAGAAAGCGATGGCTCCACCTTTATCGTTCAAGATAGCCGCCTCGCCGATGTTATCCTCCTGTCCGTCGAATGCCATGATATCACAAGAGGCAGTGACCCATAATGGCAGATGGGACGATACCGAGGTCTCGAAATCCTCACGGAGCAGCACATACTCATGGGAGAAAGCGCCAGGACCGCCATGACCAGAATAGTTCATGATGAGGGCACCATTCGTCATCTGCTGCTTGAGCAGGCGTGTCACATCAGGGTATCTGTTACCTGTGGCAGAGGAGGTTCGGGGATAGGCATCCCACATCACTCGCTTCACCTGCAAGGCAGGCTGCAACTGCTCCACCAGATTGGCGACGGCTTGGGCATCCTTCATGTGCTGGTTCTCATTACCGTCGTCTCCCATGACGCAGACGACATTCTGCCATGCGCCTGCCTCCTCATTGAGGACATACTTCTCTATCTTATCGACCATGATAGCAGCCTGGTCAGCCGTACGGACAGGGAAGCGCCCTACGGCGACATCGGGCTTGTCGGTCTGCAGCATACTGCCTCCCTCATTATCATCAAGCATACAGAAATAGTCGTCACTGACATAGCAGTCGGTCTTGCTAAAGGAGTTCTCACTCTCATAGCAGAGCAGGAAATCATCTGGTGTCTCGTTTCTCCAGGAAGATGTCAGCATACGATTATCCCATGCGCCGTCACCGAACAGCACCAGGTATTTCGGCATATCCGCCTCTGTCGCAGCACGGTCGTAAAGCATCTTCAGGTAACGACGGTAGGCATTAGCGTCTGGCGTACCACTGCTAAACTCATTGAACAACTCGTCGGCGGGAACAATGCGGACACGCAGGTTATCCTTCGTCTCATGGATGGTCTTCAGCCGCTCCGCCTGCTTGGCGAGTTTTCCACTGGCGGGAATGACAATCACCATATCGGTAGCCTCATCGGCGTGATGGTCCTGAGAGGTTATCACACCCACATATTCTGGCGCGGGGAAACTCTCTGCCGATAAGTCGGGCGCAGCCTTTGGCGACTCGCAATACAGGGAGATATAGTCAAGGCGCACCGTGGCGGTACTATTGGCAGGCTGAATCCTAATCGTATTACTTGCCTGCAAGTTCTCAACAGTAAACGTCTGGCTACCCGTACGCATGGCATCATAGGTACCACAGGAAGGCACTGAGATTGTCCCCGCCACACTGCCATTCACACTGACTGAGACGGACGTGGCAAAATCGGAAGAGACGACAACGGTGACAGAGCCTTTCGTGGAACCGCCAGAGCACGTGAGGGTATAGTCGCCATGACCACCTCCTGTCAGTTTGGTGGCATCATAGAGGTTACGTCCTCCTGTGAACCAGGAGTAATCGTCCACCTCATAAAGGGTGTTATAATCATCCTCCGAAGGATAATAGGCAGCCACGAACTCCTCCTGACTGATGGTCAGAGGCTCTCCCTCCTGCTCCGTCAGGAAGTAATAGCCATAGTTTGAGTAAGGATTACGGATGCGCTGATGCCGCTCATTCCAGGTGACAGGTCCCACCGCATGGAAAAGGCGACGCCCTCCAACGGTACAGGTAGGAACCTCCTGCAGGTCATCTGTCGCTTTCAGATAGTCGGCTGTCAACCGCTCGGGTTGCATGCCACCTCCGTAGCCATAGACTCTCACCTTATGACTATTAGAGAAACCTGCCTGTTGGAGCAACTCGCTAGACAGTTGGTAGACACCTGTCGCGGGGATTCGTATCTTCACCCAAGTACCCTCCTGCAACACGGAATGGTCCGCATAACGGTCATCGTTACCCGCCCGCTGTGATGCCCTTCTATTGGCAACAGCCTTGGGCTTCACCTTGAGCATGAAACTCACCAATTTCTGGTATCTCTTGTTGCGATAGACCAAGGGGACAAAAGAGACCTCCAAGACCCCTTTCTTACGAGAGACACTAATCTGCTGGGTGACTTTTGGCAGTCGGGGAAGTTCCTCACTGGTGATCTGCTTGTATTGCTTGACATCCGCATCACTCATGGGAATGAACTCCGGATACTCGATGCTGACGGAATAAGTGGAATCCGCATAGTTGTCGTATAGGGGAATGGCATAAGAGACCACAGGCAATACAGAGTCAACCTTGACCTGCGGTGCCGTCAAGTTATAGAAACGCTGTGCTCCCATACTCAGACAGGAAAGCAACAGACACAGACTCAGTATAATCTTCCTCATTTACTTACAATTGAATTCCAATACTTTACGCTCTTCCAACCACCCTTCCAAGTGGTCGTCGATATGAACAGGACCTACTCCCACAGGGGTTCCAGTATAGAGCAAATCACCCGTCTTCAGCGTGAAGAACCGCGAGATATAGGCTATCAACTCATCTACTTTGTAGAGCATATCACTCGTACAGCCCTCCTGCACGGTCTGACCGTTGATGTCGAGGTGGAAATGAATCGCCTGTATGTCGCGAAACTTCTCGATGCCGACCCACTCACCGATGACGGCGGAGCCATCGAAGCCCTTGCATATCTCCCAGGGATGTCCCTGCTTGCGAGCCTCCTGCTGCCAGTCACGTGCCGTGAAGTCGATACCTACCGTCACCGCATCATAGTAGCGATGGGCAAAACGCTCGGGAATACTCTTCCCCAGTCGACAGATACGTACCACCAGTTCCGTCTCATAATCCACCCGCTCACTCCAGTCGGGGATGAAGAAGGGTTTGTGGTCCTTCAACAATGCCGAGTCAGCCTTTGTGAAAATCACAGGCTTCTCTGGTTTATATAACGCTCCATCCAACTCTTTATTGTGCTGGATATAGTTCATACCAATGGCGAATATCTTCATATCATTTACTTTTTATGCTGCAAAGATAATCATTTTATGGAAAAAATCCTTATCTTTGCAACAAGTATGACAAAAATGTTGCTAACATTATGTCTGATACTCGTTGGAATATCGGACACTTACGCGCAGCGGGACACCCGTTGCATGGACTTCATGGGCATTCCACTGGAAGGTCCTGTGGACTCCTTTGTCGTGGCACTGAAGGAGAAAGGGTTTACGGAATGGGGCAACTCTGACGACCTGGAGGACCTCTATTTCCGTGGGAACTATTATGGGATACGCGCCAAGGTGATGGTGAGCGTACAACTGACCACCCGTTTCGTGCAATCGGTCTACGTGACGATAGGTCCCTATCGCACCAAGGATATGCTCTCACGCAACCACACCTATTTCCTCAATAAGTTAGAGAAAGAGTACGGCGCATTCGTCACACGAGGGGGAGCAGACTATTTCTTTGGAACGTATGGGGACATCAAAGTGTCGCGAACCCAGAACAATAGCGGGACAACAGACCTGAACTTCTTCTACATGCCCTCCACACCTTATTATAAAGACGCCATACTATTAGGACTGAAAGGACATGTGCAGGAGGTCATCACAGAGAATGCGGTGGCAGAGAATCCGATGGAGCGTTTTGCCAAGAACGGGAAGATGGAGAATCCCGACATCACAGAGCGAAAGTATGACACCTATGGCTATCTGAGACAAGGGAAGATGCTGGAGAGGACGGGCATGAGTGTCATCGACTATGAGTACGACAAGAGGAACCGTCTGGTGAAACGGACATTGACGAACAAGGCTGTCAATATCACATATGTCAATGAGTATATTTACGACGACAATGACGAGATACTGAACCTCAGCCAAAAGGTGTATGACGAGACGAACGAATGCGTGATGTCCATCAATATGCGTAACAACTACGAAGCACATGACGACATGGGCAACTGGACGCGCAATGCCTTGAGCATCGTCTATTGGGAGAAAGACGCACAGAGCCAGTCGACCAATGTCACCCAGACTCGCAAGATCAGGTATTGGGAAGAGTAAAATAAGATCAAAAGCAATAAAAAAAGCGCTGACCCCATGATGAGCCAGCGCCTTTTATATATTAGATAGGATATTACTCTGCAACGAGTGTGAAACGCTTGAAGTCTACGATCTTCAATTCCTTGTTCTGAGCAGCAAGCCACTGGGTAACAGTCTGCTTGTCGCCATCACCAAACTGGAACTCCTGATCAACGAGGCAGTTCTCCTTCAAGAACTTAGCCACACGACCCTTAGCGATGTTCTCAATCATGTTGGGGTTCAGGGTAGCAGCCTTCTCAGCAGCAGCCTTCTCCTTCAACTCACGAGCCTCCTTAGCCTGCTCCTCAGTCAGCCAACCCTTCTTGATATTGCTCTCGATATGATCCTCAGAGTCTACCAAGTTAGGATTGATACCAGCCTTCTTCAGAACAACCTCTACATACTTCTCTACCTGCTCGAGTTTCGTCTTCTCAACAGCGGTCTTATACTCCTCGTCGAGAATCTTCTGCTCAACGCTATCGGCATTCAGGGCAACGGGCTTCATGGCAGCAACCTGCATAGCAAGTTTGTGACCTACCTCAGGAGCAGAGATATTAGTCTGTACCATGGTGCACAGAGTGTGCTTACCCATGTGGTCGTAAATCTCAATGTTCTCACCCTCCAGTACGAGGTAGCCGTCAAGTTCCATCTTCTCACCAGTGATACCAGAACGCTGGGTAACAGCATCCTGTACCTTCTGACCGTCAGCGAGGGTCAGTTCCTTCACAGCCTCGATGTCCTTAGCCTTCGCAGCAATAGCGGCGCTCAGGATATTATCAGTCAGGGCAATGAAGTCAGCACCATTGGCAACGAAGTCGGTCTCACACTTCAAGGCGATAGTAGCGGCAAAGCCGTCAACAGCCTTTACGAGTACACAACCATTGGATGTCTCACGGTCGCTACGCTTGGCAGCGATGGCAAGTCCACGCTCACGGAGCAGTTCCTTAGCCTTGTCGAAATCGCCCTCAGCCTCGGTCAATGCCTTCTTCACGTCAGCAAGACCAGCACCTGTCATAGCGCGAAGTTTCTTGATATCGTCTATTGAAATAGCCATAGTTTTTAATCTTTAATGTTTAATCTTTAATGTATTACTCTGCGGCAGCCTCTTCTGCAGCAGGTGCAGCCTCTTCTACAGCAGGTGCAGCCTCTTCTACAGCAGGTGCAGCCTCTTCTGCAGCCTTAGGAGCCTCCTCTACAGGAGCCTCAGCAGGTGCCTCGGCAGCAGCCTTGCGGGGCTTACGAGCAGCACGCTTGGGCTTTACCTCTTCAGCCTCTGCCTCAGCCTGTGCGTCAGCAGCCTTCTCGTCAGCCTTCTCAACCTTACGCTCCTCGAGACCCTCGTTGATAGCGTCACAGCAAGCGGTGAGAATAGTCTCAACGCTGTCCTTGGCATCATCATTAGCGGGGATAACGAAGTCGATGTTGTTAGGATCAGAGTTAGTATCTACGATACCGAATACGGGGATACCCAGACGGTTTGCCTCACGAACGGCAATCTGCTCCTTCAGTACGTCAACGACGAAGAGGGCAGAAGGCAGACGTGTCAGGTCAGCGATAGAACCGAGGTTCTTCTCCAACTTTGCACGCTGACGGGTAATCTGCAGCAACTCACGCTTAGAAAGGTTAGCGTAGGTACCGTCCTGCATCAGTTTGTCGATGTTCGCCATTTTCTTAACGGCCTTGCGGATAGTCGGGAAGTTGGTCAACATACCACCCGGCCAGCGCTCAATAACATAAGGCATGTTCACGCTGCTTGCTTTGTCAGCGATGATTTCCTTAGTCTGTTTTTTAGTAGCGACGAACAGGATTTTCTTACCACTCTTGGCAATCTGCTTCAGGGCGTCTGCAGCCTCGTCAATCTTAACTACAGTCTTGTGGAGGTCGATGATGTGGATACCGTTACGCTCGGTGTAGATATACTGTGCCATAGCAGGGTTCCACTTACGCTTCAGGTGACCGAAATGACAGCCAGCCTGCAACAACTGATCAAAATTAGTTCTAGCCATTTTGCTTTTCTTTTTTTAATTGTTTACTTTCTTTTTTAATTCTTTTAGTCGCTACGCTTGGTAAAAGCGCTAAAGCGATTACTTGTTAGAATCAACTGCCGGGTAGTCTAGTTGAACTAGTCTTACTAGTAGTCCTAGCCAGAGTCCCTCCAGTTTAGATACTAAACGTAGTCCAGTATTAACGCTTACTGAACTGGAAGCGACGACGAGCCTTGGGCTGACCTGGCTTCTTACGCTCAACCTCACGAGAGTCGCGGGTGAGGAAGCCCTGTACCTTCAGTGCCTTCTTGTCATCAGCATTCACCTTGACCAATGCACGGGCAATGGCGAGGCGGAGTGCCTGACTCTGACCAGTGAAGCCACCACCGTCCAAGTTTGCCTTGATATCATATTTCTCAGCCACCTCAAGCAGGTTCAGTGGCTGCTTAACCACGTACTGCAGGATAGCAGAAGGGAAATACTCTGTTAAATCCTTCTTGTTGATCGTAATCTTACCAGTTCCCTCGCTCAGGTAAACGCGAGCCACAGAACTCTTACGACGACCTATTGCATTAATTACTTCCATCTTCTATTTATTTATACTGGTTAATATCAATTGCTTTTGGCTTCTGAGCCTCGTGCTTGTGCTCGGTGCCATTGTAAATATAAAGGTTGTTAAGCAGGCTGCGTCCCAGAGGACCTTTTGGCAGCATGCCCTTGACGGCGTGCTTCAGGAAACGCTCAACGCCATAAGGAGTCTTACGCAACTCGGCGGGAGTGCTGAAACGCTGACCACCAGGATAACCAGTATAACGGGTGTATACCTTGTCAGTCTCTTTCTTGCCAGTGAACTTCACTTTGTCGGCATTAATGATAATTACATTGTCTCCACAGTCCTGGTTAGGAGTGAAGTTGGGCTTGTACTTTCCGCGAATCAGTTTCGCAACCTTAGAGGCGAGGCGGCCTACTACCTGATCGGTAGCGTCGATAACCACCCATTCCTTCTGCTCACGGGCTGCTTCCTTAGATACGGAAATGGTCTTGTAACTTAAAGTGTCCATTTTTACTTTTAATTTTTACTACTAAAAAACATTAATTCTTTTTCTCTTACACACAAACAACACCACGGCGGAGAGTCTAATGCTCCGCAGCAGTCTAACGTCTGTGCTGAAATGCGATTCACTAACCACTGTGCCCGGCCAAAGACACTGCTATTAACACGCATCCCACGGGGATTCTAAGTCTCTCCCCAATAATCGGACTGCAAAGGTACTGCTTTTCTCTTGAATGAGAGAAACGAAGAACTGGATAAGTCGAATATTTAATATTATTTAACTTACCCAGTTCTCTTACGCGTACCTTATTATATATTATAGGTACCCTAACCAGCGTAGGATATCATTCAGGTTGGCGACAACCATCAAGAGGATGAGGATGCCGAAGCCGACATACTCTGCACGGATCATAAACTCCTCAGACGGTTTCCTGCCTGTAACCATCTCGTAGATCAGGAACAGCACATGTCCGCCGTCAAGGGCAGGGATAGGCAGGATGTTCATGAAGGCGAGGATGATACTGAGGAAAGCGGTCATCTTCCAGAACATATACCAGTCCCACATAGGCGGGAAGAGGCTACCGATAGCCCCGAAGCCTCCGAGTGACTTGGCACCGTCGGCACTGAACACATATTTCAGGTCGCCCACATAGCCTGCCAGCACGTTCCATCCATATTTGACACCAGCGGGGATGCTCTCCCAGAAACCGTACTCTTTCGTGATAGGCTCATAGAGTCCTGCAAGACTGCTTGCCACAAAACCCAGTTTCAGGTCGGGCGTGAGTTGGACAACAGCCGTGTCTCTCCTACTCTCATTGCCAAAGACGAGGGTCACGGTACGTGCTTTCAGACTGTCGGCAGGTGTCGTCGCCGTGTCGAGCAAGTCCTGACGACGCCCCAACTGGTCAATGAACTCATTATAGGAGTCGATAGGACTATCGTTGAGGGCAAGGATCTTATCACCCACCTGCATCCCGATCTTCTCCGCAGGAGTACCTGGGACGATGCTGTCCACCTTGGCAGGCAGCAACGGACGCACAAAGGAGGGCTCCGCTTTCAGCATCCCCAACAGGTTAAGGTCGCCGGGCAGACTGATGCTCATCTTCTTGCCGTCACGGATGATGTCTACCCGCTTAGCCTCTGAGAGGTCGCGATAAAGGTCGGCAGAGAAATCCTTGAAGGCTTTCTTCTCCGTACCTATTAAGATATCACCATCCTTGAAACCGTATGACTTCGCCTCCTGGTTGAACTTCATTCCCAGCGTCATGTTCTCGACAGGGATATAGGTGTCGCCCCAATGGAACAGGATCATCGAGTAAATAAACAGGGCAAGCAGGAAGTTCACCAGCACACCACCTATCATAATCAGCAGACGCTGCCAGGCGGGTTTGGCACGGAACTCCCAAGGCTGCACAGGCTGCTTCATCTGCTCCGTATCGAAACTCTCGTCAATCATACCTGCTATCTTACAATAGCCGCCCAACGGCAGCCAGCCGATACCATATTCCGTGTCACTGTTCTTGGGTTTGAACTTAAACAGACTGAACTTCCAGTCGAAGAAAACATAGAACTTCTCCACACGTACTCCGAAGAGTTTGGAGAAGAAGAAATGCCCGCCCTCATGGAGCAATACCAAGAGGGAGATGGCGAGGATAAACTGTAATACTCTGATTAAAAATACTTCCATTATTAATTCTTTTTCATTAATTCATTAGCGATTCTTCGTGCCTCCGCATCCGTGGCGACATAGGTATCATAGTCCGGGTTGGCGTCGAAGGTGCAACGCCGCATCGTCTCAGCGATGATGTCACTCATCTGCAGGAAACTGCACTGGTCCTCCAAGAAGCCACGGTTGACAATCTCGTTGGCGGCATTCACGATACACGGCATGTTACCGCCCTTCTGGATAGCCTCAAAGGCAAGGGCGAGACAGCGGAACTTCTTCAGGTCAGGCTCGAAGAACTCCAGTTTCTGCGCCGCAAAGAGGTCGAGGCGCTCACTGGAGAGGGTGAGACGCTTGGGGAAAGAGAACGCATATTGGATGGGCAGTCGCATATCGGGCACTCCCAGTTGCGCCTTGACGGCACCGTCCGCAAACTGCACGGCACTATGCACGATGCTCTGGGGATGCACCAGCACCTGTATCTGTGACGCTTTCACGCCAAAGAGCCATTTCGCCTCTATCACCTCAAAGCCCTTGTTCATCATCGAGGCGGAGTCAATCGTGATCTTCGCCCCCATGTCCCAAGTGGGATGGCGCAGGGCATCGTCCTTGGTGACCTTGGCAATCTGCTCCATCGACATATTGCGGAAGGGACCGCCACTTGCGGTGAGCAGTATCTTCTCGATGGGGTTCTGGTCCTCACCCACCAGACACTGGAAGATGGCGGAGTGCTCACTGTCGACTGGCAGGATGGGCGCATGATATTGTGTTGCCAATGACTGGATCAACTCTCCAGCCACCACCAACGTCTCCTTGTTGGCAAGGGCTATTGCCTTCCGTGCCTTGATGGCATGGATGGTCGGCGAGAGACCCGCGAAGCCCACCATCGCCGTCAGCACCATGTCGATGGGGTTTGCCTCTACGATCTCATCCAGCGCCTGCTTGCCGGCATACACCTTCACGTCGGGCATGTCGTCCATCAACCGCTTGAGTTCGTCGTAACGGTCCTCGTTGGCGATGACAATAGCGGCAGGCTTGAACTGGTGTGCCTGTTGCGCCAGCAGTTCCACCTTGTTATTTGCCGTCAAGCAATACACCTCATAAAGGTCGGAGTGCTCCTCTATCACTTGCAGCGCTTGTGTGCCTATCGACCCCGTAGAGCCGAGGATGGCTATTTGTCTTTTCTTCATAGTTCTAACAATCCCTCAGGGATCTCCATAGTTATTGTTCTTTCTTTGGTATTGATGTCAGTGATAAGGTCGTCGGTAGCAGGAATGAGTCGCCCGTCCTCCAGTTCGAAGAGAACATTAGCGGTGCTGTCGTCTATAGCGGCGATGGCACCTACCTGCTTACCGCCCTTTGCCTCGACCAAGGCGAAGCCTACCAGACTATTAAGGGTGGGCGTGTCATCCTCCTCCGCCAAGGCACGAGGAAAATAGACATCGCTGCCCGTCAGTTCCGAGGCACGCTGCTGAGTGTCTATGTCGCAGAACTTCACGAGGGCAAGGGAGTCGGAGCGGAAACGGTACTCCTCCATGAAGAAAGGCACGAGGATACCGTCAAGTTCCAACACGAGATAGTCGGCATCCACACGGTCGAAGATATCATCGTCAAACTGGAACGACACCTCGCCTTTCACGCCGTGCGCCTTTCCCAGTCTTCCTATCTTATATACCTCTTCTTCTCTAATCATATCCGCTTCGCTAAAGGCTAAAGTCAAATTCTCTCTATCTTCGCACCCAATGCGTTCAGACGGTCCTCGATATGCTCATAGCCACGGTCTATCTGCTCGATATTGCTAATCGTACTGGTGCCGTTGGCACTCATGGCGGCTATCAACAGGGCGATACCCGCACGGATATCCGGACTCGACATGCGACTGGCACGCAGTGTCAGTTTGCGGTCATGCCCCACGACGACGGCACGATGGGGATCGCAGAGGATGATCTGCGCACCCATGTCGATGAGTCGGTCGACGAAGAACAGACGGCTCTCGAACATCTTCTGATGGAACAGCACGGAGCCGCGAGCCTGTGTCGCCACCACGATGAGCACACTGAGCAGGTCAGGTGTCAGTCCCGGCCATGGCGCATCGGCAAGTGTCATGATGGTACCGTCGATAAACGAGTCCACGACATAGTGTTTCTGGCGTGGGATATAGAGGTCGTCGCCATCCACCTCCACCTTCACACCCAGACGGCGGAAGGCATCGGGAATGATGCCGAGGTCTTTCAGGGATACATCCTTGATGCGCACACCGTCGCCCACCATCGCCGCCATACCGATAAACGAGCCTACCTCAATCATGTCGGGCAACAGCCGATGCTGCGTACCATGCAGTTGCTCCACACCCACAATGGTGAGCAGGTTGCTGCCGATGCCACTGATATTGGCGCCCATGCGGTTCAGCATGTGGCAGAGTTGCTGCACGTAAGGCTCACAGGCAGCGTTATAGATGGTCGTCGTACCTTGGGCGAAGACGGCTGCCATGATGATATTCGCGGTTCCCGTCACAGAAGCCTCGTCGAGCAACATATAGGTACCCTTCAGACCATTGCCTTTTGGCGCATATATCTCATAGACATTACGATTCTCCAGATGATGGAACTTGGCTCCCAATTTCTCAAAACCCAGGAAATGGGTATCCAGTCGACGACGACCAATCTTGTCGCCACCGGGCTTCGTGATGACAGCCTTGCCCATACGTGCCAGTAGCGGACCAATCATCAGGACGGAGCCGCGCAGTGCCGCACATTTCTGTACGAACTCATCGCTCTCCAGATATTTCAAATCGAGTTGGTCGGCTTGGAAGGTGTAGGAACATTCGTACCCCCGTACCCCCGTGCCCCCGTGCCCCCGCACCTTCACACCGATATCCTTCAGGAGTTGGATAAGGTTGTTGACATCACGGATGTCGGGGATATTGCTGATGGTCACTTCCTCACTGGTCAGCAGCGTGGCGCAGATCACTTGCAGCGCCTCGTTCTTGGCACCCTGCGGGGTGATAGTACCACTGAGCAGTCGCCCACCTTCTATCTTGAATGATGCCATTTACTTCTTCTTTTTACCGTTACGCTTTACATTGTCAGTGACCACTCCTGCCGAACGGTCGAAACGGAAGGTCTGGAGGTCCAGTTGTATCTTTCCGTCAGTGAAGCGGGCTAGGTCGTCGGCCACTTTCTCGTCGTCCATCGAGCCATGTCCCCATGTGGCGAGGTTACGCTTCATCTGGTTAGCCGTCAGGCGCACCAGTTCGTCACGCTCCTCTCCCGCAGGCATGGTCTTCAACTGCTCGAACAACTGCTCTATCAGTCTTCCATAATGGCGCATGCGGGCACCTCCAGAGGGATGCTCCATGGGCTGGGGCTTCGACAGGATCTTCTCTGCCGCGCTCACATCGAAAGGCCAGTCGATATCCAGTTGCTTATGACTCATCAGATAGAGATGGTCCCACAGCGTCTGCTCGGCATTCATGCTGTCCTGCACCTGCGGGTTCTTGTTCTCCATCAGACGTACGATGGTCTTGGCGCATTTCAGCCGCTCCGCCTTGTCGGGCAGACTGCATGCATGCTCCACCATCTTCTGAATCTCTCGCCCATACTCGGGCATCAGCAACTTCTCCCGTTGCGTGTTATAATCCAATCCTTTTATATCCATATTGCTAAATCAGTTTCTTGGGTTTGATGGCTACGAAGTCTTTCAGGTAGAACGGCACGAAATAGGCGACATCCTCTGTCTGTCCGTTCAGCAGACGCTTCTCAGCCAATGGCTGCATCCACTTGGCGATGGGCTCAATGCCATCAATATAGTGGGCATTGGGATGATTGATGACCTCCATACACTTCTTCGCGCCATTACCGAAGAAATACACTGGTCGCTCGTCCAACCACACCTTATAGGTATCGGCAGTCACCACATCGGCACCCACAGGGCGCACCTCTCTCAAGGCACGGTCGTAAAGGGCGGCATAAACCTCCATCCGTCGTGCGTCGAGCATCGGACAGAGCAAGGCGTTCTCCTCTATCTCCTCATGTCCCAGCAACACGGGGACACACAGCAGTTCGAGGGTCGGCACCCCTATCAGTTTCAAGTTACGTCCATAGCAAACACCCTTTGCCATCGACACCCCGATGCGCAGTCCTGTGTAGGATCCAGGTCCGCAACTCACGGCGACAGCATCGAACGGGATGGCGTGACTGTCCGTAAACGACAGAGCCTCGTCGACCATCGACCCCAGCCGCTCCGCATGGTTCGGACCGCTATGGTCCTCCTCATGGTAGATGCAGTGGCTATCTTCCGACACCGCCACAGAGCATACCGACGTACTAGTCTCTATATGTAAAATGCAAGCCATTCTTTCTCTTCTCTTTATTATAAGGTGCAAAGGTACGAATAAGTGAGAAGAAAACCAAATTTTATTTGAGTTTTCTCGAACGGGAGTACCTTGGACCGAAGGTCAAAGGTAGTGCAAAATTTCGATTAAGCGAAGAGAAAGAGAATAAATTTTCTTTCTTGAGCGGAAGAAATTTATCTAAATCGAACGAAATACCAAATTTATTTGAGTATTTCTGAGATGCAGCCTACCTTGGAACGAAGTTCAAAGGTACGAAAATTTCGATTAAACGAGAACAAAAGGAATAAATTTCTTTTGTCGAGTGTGAGAAATTTATTTAATAAGTGAGCAAAATGTAAAAGGAATGAACGTTACATTCGACCCGTTTGTGGCTTACATTCGACCCGTTTGAACGTTACAAACACCTTGAAAGAAAGGTACGGGCTCCGAAAGGAGGATGTAGGGGCTTCTTCCGTGAGCAGGCTCCTCACGGAAATTAGCAGGCTCCTCACGGAAAACTGCAACCTTATCATGCCTTCCATCACGTGTTAATAAGCCTCCACCGCAAGACTATCATGCCTCCGATTGAGGAGCGGGCAGTATCCGATGGCTGATGGGAGGCTCTCGTGTCAAGGATGGGAGGCTCTTGTCTTCGCTTTCGGAGGCTTTAGTGACGGAAGAAGGTACCGCCTTCGAGGGCAGGAGGTGCCGCCTAACGGGGATGAAGGTACGTGCTAACGATCTTTCGCCTACGGGCATAAATGTTTTCGCCTATAGGTGCAAATAATTTCGGCTATAGGCGCACATATTTGCGCCTACAGGTGAAAACCTCGTTTGATGGTTTCTACTCCCCACGATACTATGAAAAGAGCCGCAAACGGACGATTTGCGGCTCGCTCTTGGATATAGATAGTATTACATTCCCAACTGGTTGATGAGGTTCTGAAGTCCCTCAGGTCCCTCGAAGTCGTCGAGTTCACGTGAGAACTGATCGGATGTAACCTCGTCGTTGATTCCAAGACTCGC
>JAFTGH010000027.1 GCA_017458005.1 Prevotella sp.
CTTGTTTCGAAGTATTGATGTAAACCCAAATTATGACTAACGTAAAGTCGAGTCAACGTGAATTAAAAATTAAGTTTAACCAGGGTCAACCCTTATTGTGAGTAAGACTACAAGTAGTCAACTAAAATCGTTAAACTACAGTTTTTTCTCTCCATTCCCAACATGGGAAAAAAGATTCCCAGCGTGGGAAAGAAAAATTCCCAACGTGGGAAAGAAAGATTCCCAACGTGGGAATAATGGATTCCCAGCGTGGGAATTTCAACGGAATAACTGGCGTACTAAAAACCAGACGTGCATGACAATGGTAGAAACCTTTCCATAATGCTGGCACATGACTTGATAACGCTCTCTCAAGGAGGCGCGATGGTGCTGGGTGGAGTCGCCTCCCTCCAGGAAGTCGGCAAGGACAGCATGGCTGTTGGCTAAGGGCAGACGCATCGCCTCGGCTCGCTTCATGACACGGATACACCAGTCGACATCAGCAGAATGACGGTATTGCAGGTCGTACTGCTCCTCTCGGGCGATGTCCGTACGGACATAGAAAGCCTGGTGGCATACCAGCATCCCTTGGCGGAACGACTTCCACGTCAGTTCCTTAGGAGGGCGAAGCCTACGCAGATGAAGGAACTGTCCTTCTTCGTTGACAATAGCCGTGTCGCCATAGATGACGGCGGGGGATTGAGAGGTAAGAGGTAAGAGGTGAGAGGTAAGAGTGGTCAGGGTGTCCTCGGCATGAAGGGTGTCGCCCGCATTGAGGAAGACGAGGTAGTCGCCAGTGGCAAGGTGCAGTCCTTTGTTCATGGCATCATAGAGCCCATGGTCAGGTTCCGACTGGATGACGACCTGGTAAGGGACTTTCGTGCGATACATCTCTGCCATCGCAAGGGTCTCGTCTTTCGAGGCACCATCGATGATCAGGTGCTCGATGTCGGTATAGGTCTGGCAACTGACGCTGTCTAAGGTGCGCTGCAGAAACTTCTCCGCGTTATAGGTAACGGTAATGATACTAATCTTCATAGACATGGATATATTCTCTTGCCACACTTTGCTGCGAGTAATGCTGGGTCACTTGACGCAGGCACGACTTGCTCACCTCCTCACGATTCGCCTCGAAGAGTGTCCAATGGATGCCTTTGGCAAGGTCGGCGGCATCTCGGTAGGCTGCCACATAGCCATTCTCCTGATGGGTGATCTCCTCAGGAATGCCGCCTATCTGGAATCCCACACTGGGCACTCCGCATGCCATCGCCTCCATGATGGTGTTGGGAAGGTTCTCGGAGAGGGAGGGGAGCACGAAGACATCGGCGGCATTATAGACTTTCACGATCTGTTGCTCGTCGTTGACATAGCCGAGGGGATAACTCTTGAAAGGCAACTGGGCGGTCACCTCCTCCGCATGTCCGCCAAGGATGACGACTGCGCTGTTGTCTCGCATCTCAGGATGCTGCTGGGCAAGCAGTCGGCAAGCCTCTGTCAGATACTGCATTCCCTTATATGGATTGGTGGCGCGTTGCGACACGAAGAGGATCAGGTGCTGGTCGGCAGGTAGTCCTAACTCCTGGCGCGCCTTTTGCTTGTCGAGGGGGCGGTAGAGGTGTGTGTCGATAGGGTTGGGAATACTCACAATGTGCTGTCCTCGTAAGAGCGCACTCTTCTGCGCCTCGCCGGCAAGCCACTTGCTACAGGCGACGAAAGAGATATGGGCGCCCTCCAGCATCCGTTGCTTCTGCCTCCAGACCTTTGTCGACAGGTCGTTCCTCGACCCGCCTCCTGGCAGCAAGCGGCATTGCTGGCACTGCGTCTCGAAGCGGCGACAGTCAAGGGTCAGGTGGCAGATAGCGGTGGCTGGCCAGATGTCGTGCATCGTCCATACCACCCGTTTCCCACTGGTCAGTATCTTGCGGATGTCCTTGAGCGAGAGCATGCCTTGGTTGATCCAGTGCAGGTGGATGACATCCGCCTCCTGGAACTCACGCAGTCTGGTGATATCTGTCCCGCTATTGGCGATATCCACGTCGAAGAGGTGCTGGCGGCGCAGGTGGAGGCGCAGCCAGATACAAAAACGTTCCCAGAGGAAATGCCATTGCTGTCTGATGGGGGAGCCGAGGGCGATCACCGTCAACTTGTCGCTCTCCTTGTCGCGTACCAGCATCTTCGCCTTGACCCCGTTGTTGTTCAGTGCCTCCATCAGGCGGTGTGCGGCAACTGCCGCCCCTCCTGTCCGCTCACTTGTATTGACTATCAGTACTCGCATACCTTTTTTATGTATATGATGCAAAGGTAAACAAATTAGTAGTAATAGATGGGCAAAAAGAGAGATTTTTGTGCTGTTTGCGCACACAAAACGTTGATTTAGGTCAAGAATGCGCATTTTTTTCGCATAAAAGACGAAAAAAGTATTGCGGGTCTTGAAAATCGTCGTACCTTTGCAGTGTCAAAAGACAAGAGGTCTTAAAATTGACATTCGGTTAATAGATTGTTTTAGGTTAGTAGTAATATTTATAGTTTTAGGTTTTTAGTTATTGGTAATTAAGAAAGTTTTAAATGTGTTAGGATAACAGTGGGCACCGTGAGGCGGTCATAACTTTCTTTTTAAATTGAAAGGTTAGTATTAGTTTAGATAACTTGCCGAAAGGCGAGTCCTTCCAGCCCCAAAAGGCTGGAATTAATTTTAAAAAAGGATTTTTAGTTAAACATAGGCTTTGAATGTCGCTGCTCGTTGATGAGTAGCGGCATTTTTTTGTTGTTTCTCTTCGCTTAATCGAAATTTTGCACTACCTTTGCAATCGTCAAAAGAATGCGAGATGATGAGAAATTGGCTGTTGGTGTTTAGCAGTTGGCTTTTAGCCTTGGGTTGTGGAGCACAGTCTCCACGGCAGGTAGAGCAGGAGGAGCGAGAAGTTCCTCAGGAGGATCGTACCTTTACATACAATAGGGAGTACACCAAGGAAGACAGTGCCTTGGTGGTGAGACTGTTGAAAGAGGCAAAGACAAAGCGAGGCAAGGAGAATCGGATGATGTACTTCGGCAAGAAGTTCCTGGGATTACCATACGTGGGGCATACCCTGGAGAATGGTGACGAGGAGCACCTGATCGTCAACCTGCATGAACTCGACTGTACCACTTTCGTAGAGACGGTGCTTGCCTTGACCCTTTGTGACAAGGACGACCAACGGACGTTTGACGACTACTGTAATAACCTGATGAGGATTCGCTATCGTCATGGGAAGATGACGGACTATACCTCCCGCCTGCATTATTTCACTTGGTGGGGAGATGATAACGTCGAGTTGGGTCTGGTGAGGGACATCGGTATCATGGACAATCCTTTCAGGGGCATGCAGACCATCCAGATCAACTACATGTCGACACACCCCAACTTGTATAAGCAACTGAGGAACCATCCGGAGTTCGTTCCTATTATCAAGGCGTATGAGGAGGAGACGAATGGTAAGAAATATCCTTATATTCTCAAGAAAGACCTGAACTGGCATCCGTCGACACCATTGTCGATGGTTCGGAGCGGGGATATTGTCGCCATGCTGACAGATAAGGACGGCTTAGACACTCGTCATATCGGTATTGCCTTCTGGCAGAACGGGAAACTGCACCTGCTCCATGCCTCCAGCCTCTATAAGAAGGTGCTGATGAGCAAGGAGACTTTCTATGAGTATGAGGCGAAACAGCCTAAACATATTGGTATCAGAGTGTGGAGAGCGGTGGAGTGAGGAAGATAACGGATATACAGGAACTGCGAAGTATCCAGATGGGGATTCTGGATGACGTGCATCGCTTTTGTGAGGAGCAGGGACTGCGCTACTCCCTCAGCAGTGGTACACTGATAGGTGCCGTACGCCACAAAGGCTATATCCCTTGGGACGATGATATTGACATCTATATGCTCAGAAGCGACTATGAGCGTTTCTTGCAGACCTATCACGACCCGCAAGGACGCTTTCGCGTGTTGAACCCCAAGAGGGAAAAGCATTACTATTATACCTTCGCCAAGGTGGTCGACCAGCGCACACGGATGATTGAGAAAGAGACAGCGGGCTTTGAGATCGGGGTGTATATTGATATCTTCCCTGTCGACTATGTGACAGAGGACATGAAGGAACGCAGGCGTATCTTCCGCCTGAAGAAATTGCTCTATAAGATTCGTCGCTGTAAGATCTCCAATAGCAACCCCTTACATTCCCGTCTTGCCTATTGGTGCTATCGGAGTCTGCCTGTTACGGTGGGGATGCTGAACCGTTGGATTGAGAGACTGATAGTGCGGAAAGAGCCTACCCGGACACTCTGCCACATGACAGAGGCAGGACCTGCTATCAAGGGCTGTTTCCCCGCCAAGGATATGGAGACGTATATCGATTTGCCTTTTGAGGACCGTATTTACAAGGCGATGGCTGGCTATGACGACCATCTGACAAGGACGTATGGCGACTATATGACACTGCCCCCCGAAGACCAGCGGACAACCCACCAGTTTGAGGCGTACTGGAAGGACTAGACCCAGATTTTCTTGTCTTGTTTGAGATAGTCAAAGCCTGTCGTATGGATCTTTAACCTCTCATAGATCTTGGAGGCAAAGACGATGTCATGCAATGCTATCCCATAATTATAACTTAATATCCGTTCTTTGTCATTGGTGCGTCCAGGGTTCTTGCCTTGTAGGACATGATGTATCTCATCGTATTGGCGGAACTGATTGAAATATTTGAATCTCTGAATCTGTTCCGTATCGTCACCGAAGACCTTGTCAAAGAACAAGTCGCAATTCTGGAAACCACGGACATGGACAGGAATGACAGTGATGCCTTCCTGATAGAGCGTATCATCAGGAAACAATAACTCGGTAGCGACAGTGACACAGGAGATGAGGACATCAGCCTCTGTGATAAAGGCTGTTGGGTCGTCAATAATCTCAAAACGCACATGGTCATAAGCCTTGAAACGCTCTATGAATTGTTCTGCCTGATCTTTATAGCGCATCAGGCGGATGGTGATAGGGCGATGGCTGTTATCCGCTATTAGACAAAGGGCGACAGCACGGGCAATATTTCCCAGTCCTATCATAGAATAGGTGTCAACGCCAGTCCGTTGGAAAGTCTTGGCTGCCAGTGCAGCGACAGCACCTGTACGCATTGCGGTAATCCAATCGCCATCCATGATAGCGAGCAGTTGCCCTGTCTCTGCGTCGTATAGGGTAATATCGCTCTTCAGCGTCGGAGTCTGTCCCTCAATGCGACTGACCAGTTTCAGTCCAAAGTATTTCTTTCCGTTTTGTGAAGGCAGCAGACAGGGCATGGAGGTCATGAAGTCTTCTCCTTGTGGGTGCACACTCAATTTGGCAGGCATCTGTGTCCTGTCTTTCATCAGGAATCCTTGTCTGACCCACTCGATGCACTCGGCAGGGTTGATTTGGAGTTCGTCAATGTGCTGCTGTTGTATGACAGAAACCTTGTCAGTTGTCATAGGGCTGTTATTTAGTGTATTGTCTTAATGCCTCCACCAGTCTGGTGTTGTCCTCATGGTTCCTGACAGCAATACGCATATACTGCTTGTCAGGAGAAAGTCCAGGCTTTCCACTGCAATCACGGGTGAGGATATTGTGCTGCTTTAACATGTATATCACAATCTCGCTGGCGGTATAAGGCTGTTTCACCTCACAAAGGAAGTAGTTAGCCTGTGAGGGCATCACACGGAAGAAGGGAATGGTGCGTAATTGCTGCTCGAAATCGTCACGTTCTCTGACAAACTTACCGCAGGCTCGCTGATAGTCCTTCTCATGTTTGTTGTATATCTGCATGAAGAACTCCGCGAAAGAGTTGAGGTTCCAGATGCTGACCTCTTTCTTGATGCGGGCAATCTGCGACTGGTCGGCTGAGGCGAGAATGCCAAGGCGGAGTCCAGGGACACCGAAACTCTTGGAAATACTCTTCATCACCGCCATGTGTGGATAGGCGGTAAGTATCTCGTCACTGAGCAGTGAGTTGGTGGCATAGTCATGACTGAAATCGACGAAGGATTCGTCGACTACAAGACGAATACCTTTCTCTTCTGCCCATGCGGCAAGGCGTAGCACATCATCCTTAGGAATGAAATTGCCAGAGGGGTTGTCGGGATTGATCAGCATCAGTTGGCAGATATCCTTATCGGCAAAGAATGCCATCAGGTCATCTGCAGAATACCGATAGTCGTCATTTTGCGGAACAAAGGTCACCTGATGCTCTTTGTCGTAGCGGTTAGGATACTCCTCGAAAGTGGGGCGGACGAAGCCGACTTTCCCCTGTGAGTCCTCCATTAATATCTTGATGAGTTCAGCAGCGCCATTGCCTGGGACGATATAAGGCTCACTGACACCAAAGCACTTGCTGGCAATCAAGGTGTTGACCTTCATGCCCGACGGGTACTCAGTCAGCAAGGTGTCGAAATTGGAGCGTAACTCGTCTTTCATGCGGCGAGAGGGGAAATAGGGGTTTACCAGATAGCAGAAGTCGAGCATCTGCGGGAAACGCCAGAAACCACCATATCGCCCATAGTATTTTCGCAGGACATCTTTCTCCTCAGCAAATAATGCCTCGGCAATGTCCAAATCTTGCTTGTCGTCAATCTCATACCATTTCTCCTTTCCGATAGGGAGTGCCTTCATGTCATGGTTGTTGAGCAGTGAGATGATGCGAAGCACATTCTCGTAATACTCGTTGTTACCTACTGCCTTCGTATAGGCATCGAGGAAAGGAACATATTTCTGCTGGGAGAACTGACGGCTTAGTTTGTAGATGTTGACAGTCTTGTAATAGGCGTCGATGTCATGATAATCAAAGGCATCTTTCGAGATGAAATTGACAATGTTCTGCTCCTCGTCGATACGCACCATCGTACCGTCCATCCATGACTCGTATTTGGCGACGAGGGCAAGGTTGGGGTAGGGATTCTCCATCAGCATACTGAACAAGCGGTCGCTGAAGATAAGGTCACTCTCGATGAGCAACGTGTCATCCTCCATCATCTGCTGTTTCACCAGCGACAACGAGTAGATGTTATTCGTCTTGTCGTAGATGGGGTTCTCGGCATATTCTATTCGCAACAGATCGTCATATCGGTTGCCGATATACTCACGGAGTTCTTGTCCCTTATAGCCGACCACGATGATGACACGATGGAGGGATAGTTTTGACAACTGACCTAACAGACGGTCTATCAGTCGTACACCATTCACAGGGACCATACATTTCGTATTGTCCCGTGTCAGTTCTCCGAGTCTGCGACCCATGCCAGCCGCCAAAATAATTGCCTGCACTTTTTTACTTTCTTACCTTTTTACCTTCTTACCTTTTTACCTTTTTACCCTACCTGACTACCTGGTTTTACATCTTTCGTGGTAGTTACCACACTAAGGCTCTCGTCGAAGTCGACAGCAGAGAGAATCATGCCCTGACTCTCAATACCCATCATCTGGCGGGGAGCGAAGTTGGCGACAAAGAGGATGCGCTTACTGATAAGGTCGGCAGGGTTCTCATAGAAGGCGGCGATACCACTGAGGATGGTACGGTCGGTACCAGTGCCGTCGTCGATGGTGAACTGCAAGAGTTTCTTCGACTTCTTCACCTTCTGGCAGTCTTTAATCAGTCCTACACGGATGTCGAGTTTCTCGAAGTCCTCGAAACTGACAATGTCCTTGATGGGGGCAGCCTGATAAGAGGCAGCCATTCCCGAGCCTTGCTCGCCTACCCGTAGCCTTTCGTTAGCCTTTTTCGTCGCCTCCAGTTTGTCGAGTTGCTTCTGAATTACCTCGTCCTCAATCTTCTCGAAGAGCAGACTGGGCTCACCTAACTGGTGACCAGCCTTCAACAGGCCAGTGCTGCCCAACTGTTCCCACTCAAAGTTCTCAAGGTTCAGCATCTCACGCAGTTTCTTACTGCTGAAAGGCAGGAACGGCTCGAAGGCAATGGCAAGGTTTGCAGTCAGTTGCAGACAGATATTAAGGATGGTCTCGCAGCGTTTCGGATCAGTCTTCCATACCTTCCAAGGCTCGCACTCGGTGATATACTTGTTGCCGATACGTGCCAGGTTCATTGCCTCAAACTGGGCATCACGGAACTTAAACTGGTCGAGCAGCGCCTCTACCTTCTGCTTCACGTCCTTGAACTCTTCCAGAGCCTGTTTGTCGACATCCTGTAGTTCTCCACAAGCAGGAACGATACCGTTCCAGTACTTCTTCGTCAACTGTAAAGCACGGTTGACGAAGTTGCCATAGATAGCAACCAGTTCGTTGTTATTACGGTCTTGGAAGTCTTTCCAAGTGAAGTTGTTGTCTTTCGTCTCTGGAGCATTCGCTGTCAGCACATAACGCAGCACGTCCTGTTTGCCAGGCATATCCACGAGGTATTCGTGCAACCATACTGCCCAGTTGCGAGAGGTGGAGATCTTGTCGTTCTCCAGGTTCAGGAACTCGTTAGCAGGCACGTTGTCTGGCATGATATACTTGCCATGTGCCTTCATCATCACGGGGAAGATGATACAGTGGAACACGATATTATCCTTTCCGATGAAATGCACCAGACGGGTGTCCTCGTCCTGCCACCATTTCTCCCAGGAACCCCAACGCTCCGGCTCACGGTCACAGAGTTCCTTGGTGTTGCTGACATAACCGATAGGTGCGTCAAACCATACGTAGAGCACCTTGCCGTCGGCTCCCTCCACAGGAACGGGGATTCCCCAGTCCAGGTCACGGGTCATGGCACGGGGCTGCAAATCCATATCAAGCCACGACTTACACTGTCCGTAGACGTTCGGGCGCCATTCCTTATGGCTCTCGAGAATCCATTGCTTCAACCAGTCCTGATACTCGTTCAGGGGCAGGTACCAGTTCTTGGTCTTCTTCAGCACAGGGGTAGAGCCACTGATGGTCGATTTGGGGTTGATGAGTTCCGTAGGACTCAGGTCACGTCCGCATTTCTCACACTGGTCGCCATAGGCACCCTCGTTATGGCAATGGGGGCACTCACCCGTCACATAGCGGTCGGCGAGGAACTGCTTCGCCTCCTCGTCGTAGAGTTGCTCGGTGGTTTCCTCCACCAGTTTTCCCTCGTCGTAGAGTTTGCGGAACCATTCGGCGGCAAACTGATGGTGTGTCGCACTGGTCGTGCGGCTATAGATATCAAACGAGATACCGAACTCCTTGAACGAGTCCTTGATCATCTTGTGATAGCGGTCTACCACATCCTGTGGGGTGATGCCCTCTTTGCGGGCGCGGACGGTGATGGGCACACCGTGCTCGTCGCTACCACCAATAAAAAGTACCTCTTCTTTTTTCAGTCTCAGATAACGTACATAGATGTCGGCAGGCACATACACACCAGCCAAGTGACCGATATGTACACCGCCATTAGCGTAGGGCAGTGCGGATGTCACGGTCGTTCGCTTAAACTTCTTTTCAGCCATTATTTCCTTACCTTATTTATTATTTGGGTGCAAAGGTACGAAATTATTGAGAATTTTTGTAATTTTGCGTCATGAAATTGAAAATCATACAGAACATCAGTCGTTGGCTGGCTGCAAATGCATCACTGACGGTGATAGCCGTTGCCGTGTTTACCTTCTTCGTACCCGATACTTTCAACTGGGTGAGGGGGAATACGCAGACCATTATCTTGGGTATTATCATGTTGACAATGGGATTGACGCTGACAACCGAGGATTTCCGTGTTCTCGCCCGTCGTCCCATGGACATCTTCATTGGAGCCTGTGCACAGTTTATCATCATGCCTTGTGTCGCCTACCTGTTGGTGCATGTGTTCCGTCTGGAGCCTGCTCTCGCCTTGGGTATCTTGTTGGTGGGCTGTTGCCCTGGAGGCGTGTCGAGCAACATCATGTCTTATCTCTGTCATGGTGACGTTGCCTTCTCTGTCGGAATGACTTGTGCCTCCACCTTACTGGCACCTGTGATGACCCCCTTGTTGATGGAACTGACGGCTGGGGAGATCATAGAGATTGACGCCATCGGCATGTTCCTGAATATCCTGATAGTAACGATCATCCCTGTGGGTATCGGTTGCTTCCTCAATTACACCTATTCCAAGAAAGATGTGTTTCCTACTATCCAGTCTTTGATGCCGGGACTGAGTGTCACGTGTCTTTCCTGTATTGTAGGTGGCGTGATCTCTACGGTCCATGATGACTTGGTGGCTCGTGGCTTATTACTGTTCCTATGGACCTTTGCGGTGGTGTTCTGTCATAACACCTTAGGTTATCTGTTAGGATGGACATCAGGACGTTTGGCGGGATTTAATACTGCAAAGAAGCGAACCATCTCTATTGAGGTGGGCATGCAGAATGCGGGACTTGCCACAGTCCTTGCCGGCACTTTCTTTGCTGCCCAGCCTCTTGCCGTCCTGCCCTGTGCCATCTCGTGTGCCTGGCATAGCATCAGCGGTACTATCCTTGCAGGACTTTTCCAACAATACGATAAAAGAAAAGGTAAACAATGAAAAAGGACGAGAGATACAGATTGCTGACCGCACAGGTCAAGTCATTGATAGCAGGTGAGACCGATTCTGTCTCCGTCATGGCGAATGTCAGTGCCGCCATCCATGAGGAGATGGGCTTCTTCTGGACAGGTTTCTATATTGTCCATGGCGAAGAGTTGCGCTTAGGACCTTTCCAAGGTAGTGTTGCTTGTATGCATATTCCTTATGGACGTGGCGTCTGTGGTACGGCATGGCAGCGTAAGGCTACCGTCATTGTTCCTGATGTCGAGGAGTTTCCAGGGCATATCGCTTGCAGCAGTCTTTCCCGTTCAGAGATTGTCGTTCCAGTCTTCGACACCACAGGTACTGTTAGGGCAGTCCTTGATATTGACAGCCGTGACCTCAATACCTTTGATGAAATCGACCAGAAATGGGGTCAGTCGATAATCAGTGGGGATAAGCATAAATCATAGAGAGCCTGTAGAGGAAGAATTTCTCGTCCCTGATACCTCTGAGTGCAGCCCTGAAAGCCTTGACCTTGGCATTGAAAGACTCTGCCGCAGCATTTGACGA
>JAFTGH010000028.1 GCA_017458005.1 Prevotella sp.
CTCAATGTGTGAAATCTTCATATTGTTAAAAAATTAATGTTGTATCTACTAAGGTGCAAAGATACTACATTTAATTGAGAATAGGGCAGGAAGAATTAATAATTAAACATTAAACATTAAACATTAAATATTATTAAAACTCCACAATGACTTTTCCGTTGATTTGTCTGCCTGTAAGATAGTTGGGGACGGCATATTGCTGGTTGGTCACGTCGGTCACCCAGTAGTAACTGTTCACGTTGGAGATGCCGAAGATGTTCAGTCCGTCGATGCCCAGCCATACACGGGGATGGCGCAGGGACGGCTGTTGGTCGGTCTTGCCGACGGCGAGGTAACTCATACCGATATCCGCGCGTTTATAGGCAGGTGCTCGGAACTGCTGGTATTCCAGTCCACGGTGGGGCGCTCCGAAAGGCAGTCCGTCGGCGAAGGCGAGTCGCAGCGTCATCTTCCATCGTTCCGTGCCAGGGAAATAGTCGGTGAAATGCAGGTTGACACCCCATCGCTGGTCGGTAGGCATCGGGATGCTCACCCCCTTGATCTTCTGTCGGGTACTCATCAGCGAGAAGGTCAGCCACGAGTCGGTGCCCGGCACGAACTCGCCATAGAGTTTCAGGTCTAGTCCTGCGGCATATCCCTTGGCGAGGTTCTCGCCATAGTATACCACTTTCATGTTCTGCACGTTATAAGGAACGAGGTCGTCCATGATCTTGTAATAAGCCTCCGCCGAGAATCGGAAGGGGCGGTCGGCAAGTCGGAAACGGTAGTCGAAGGCTCCCACGACATGAATGGAACGCTGGCTCTTGATATCGCTGTTCAGGGTGACTATCGTCCTGCCGTTGACGCTCGTCGTGTCACGCAACTCTTTATAGAACGGTGCCTGATAATAGATGCCCGTCGAGAGTCGGAAGGTGATATTCTCGTTGAAACCAGGAATCATTGCCAGGGAGATACGTGGGGAGAGGATTGTCTCCTTGTTGTAACTCCAGTTGGCGAGTCTGACACCCATATTCAGAGTCCACAGGTTGGGCTTCTCCGCACTACCAGTCTGGAAACGGTAGGTGTCCTGCACGTAAGCCTCCAGTCGTGTCGACGACATCTTGTTCTTCGAGGCGAGCGAGTAGATCATGTCCAGACGGTTGCCCGTATGGGGAATACTGTATCCGCTGGAGTCACGCATCTCATACTCTCGGGCGTTCTCCTCTATCTCCTCCCATTTCATGGTGATGCCTCCCTCGATATCATGCCGTCTCGCCTTGTGGTTGACGGTGAGTTTGACACTCTCCACGTTCGCCGTCAGGTAGTTGCGGGCATGCTCCATATATGTTCCCACGCCCAGGTTCTCTGAGGTCTGTGTGTCGTCCAACCAGTATTGTCCTTGAATGTCGTAGGTCTCCTGCTCCTTAGTATGGAAGGCGGCAGCCTGCAGTCTCACATGCGTCTTCTCCGTCGGATGGTAGGTGATGGAGGCGGTGCCGAAGAGGGTACGGAAAATATCCTTCTCCTGTCCGTCGAAATAGACCTTGAAGGATTTCACGTTCTCCATCGTGCCGAAGGAGGTCTCGCGGTCACTGGGCGAGAAGTTATAGTGGTTTTCGGAGATGTTGCCGATGATGTCCAGGTCCCACCGCTTGTTGGGGTGCCATGTGATATAGGTCTGGTAGTCGAGGAAGTTCGGCTTGTACTCGCCCTTTGTCTCCAGTGACCCTAACAGGTATCGGTTGGTCTTGTAGCGGATGCCGTGGCTCATCGAGAATTTTTTGTTGCCATAGCCTACGAAGGCACTGGCTCCCAAGAGCGATGCCTGGATGTTGCCCTCCAGACGAGTGGGTTTGCGGTACTGGATATCCAGTGCGCTCGACATCTTGTCACCGTATTTCGCCTCGAAACCGCCTGACGAGAAACCTATCTTCTCCACCATGTCGCTGTTGATGACGGAGAGACCCTCCTGCTGACCGCTTCGGATGAGCAGGGGACGGTACACCTCCGTACCGTTGATATAGACAGAGTTCTCGTCGAAGGAGCCTCCACGCACGTTATACTGGCTCGACAGTTCGTTATGCGTCGACACACCAGCCTGCTGCTGCACCAGTTCCTCCACGGCATTACCCGTCGTCGAGGGGGTCTGCCGCAGGTTCTTCGTGTCCAGTTGCTCCGTGCCTGTCGTCTGCCTGCGCTTCTCAGTCACCACCACCTCGTCGAGTTCCTTGATGGGGGGCAGCGTGATAAGGATGCGCTGTCTTCCCTTGGGGTTGCGGAGCACACGAGTACGCGTCTGGAAACCGACCATCGAGAATTTCACCACCACCGAGTCGGCAGACTTCAGTGTCAGGGTGTACTCGCCTTTCAGATTCGCCATCGTCACTGCGCCCTGCTCCAGACAACTGACGGTGGCGAGTTCGATGCCGTTGCCCTCTTCGTCGCTGACGACACCAGAGAGGGTGAACGACTGCGCATGCAGCAGCGTACTGCCTATGAGCAGCAAGAGTATAGTGAGAAACAGGTTTTTCTTTTTCATCACTAATTATAACGCAAAGATTCTGGATTTATTACATCGTTACTCCCTCCACCACCAAGAGGCGATGGCGTTCACCCATCGGATGCTGATGCGGAACCAACGGAAACCCGTCACCTCCTTGCCGCCGAAACTCATGATGAAGTCACGGTAGGGACTGCGACGGAAGGGTAGACCCACGTCCACGAAACGGAAATGCTGCATGCCTTCCTCATGGGCGTATTTCATCGCCTTCCAGATGGTGACGGCATTGGGGTGATAGATGGCGTAACTCTTCCTGCGTGAGGCGGAGTACCACAGGTACATGTCACCATTGGAGATGACACAGGCGCAGCAACCGATCACCTTGTCACGCACCTTCGTGATGAACAGTCGGCAACGGTTGCTCTTCATCATCTCCTCGAAGAACGTGTCGTCGGGCAAGTAGCGGCGAGGCTTCAGCCAGTTATGCCGGCGCAGCAGTCTTGAGAAATCCCTGAACTCGGCATGCGTCTCTACCAGTTTCGTGACGGCTCCACGTTCCTGAGCCGCCTCGATGCGCCTCATCTGTCGCTCCATGATACGCTCCTCGGGAGTCCTGCTGTGCAGCGAGTTGTGGATATTCATCCATTTCACGTGGAAATAGTTCATCCGCTTAAGGTCCTTGTAGCCGAACATCTTCTGCGAGAGATGGCTGAACTCGATGTACAGGCATCGGTTCTGCAGACGCTCCGTGACAGCCTCCGCCATCCTTCCGAACAGGTACTGCTCGTTATGCTCGTCATCGGTATGGTGGTAGACACCTTCGCCCATCACCCTGACATGCATATATAAATAAGGTGGTATCCATGACCGCCTGTAGCGCATCGTGGCGAGCATGTGCGCCACCACCTCTCCCGTGTTGTCTGTCACAACGACCATATACGGCTTCAGACGGGGTGTCCGCTCGCACAGTGCCATCAACTCTGGACTGTGGAAATAGTTGCCCTCGGGAATCGGGGGCAGTTCCGCCGTACGGGTATAGATCGTGACTTTCAACTCTTTCATGGCTACGAAGGTACGAAGATTTGTGATAAAATCCAAATTTATTTGGAACTTTTCATAGAAATGTATATATTTGCATCGTCAAACATAGAACTTAAACGCTTATGAAACGATTTCTCCTTTCCCTCGGTCTGTTCCTGACATGCGGCGCACTCTGGTCGCAAGACGTGCTGGTGGTTGTCTTTGCCACTTCCGATGACGGTTTCCTCAACGTGCGTGCCCAGCCGTCCAGCAAGGCGCAGATTCTCACCACACTGCCTATGGCGTTCCATGGGCTGGGGCGTGGCATCCTTCTGGAGCAGGGCGACCGCTGGAGCAAAGTAAAGGTTGATGGTATCGTAGGGTGGGTCTACACCAAGTATATGGGAGGACAGTCATGGTACTTCGCTAATGGCAAACCCAAACTTATTGCTAAATACAAGTACACACCGCTCTATACCGACAACTATGCCGACGATGGTTCGAAATATGTGCCCTTTGGCACGGTCGAGGAAGGTACTATCCTCGCTGACGACTATGAGTTGCTGGACGACGGCTACTATGTCCTGAAGACGGGACATGACTACCTTTTCATCAACAAGGACGATGTGATCGTGGAATAATGAGTTAACAAGAGAACACTATGCAGAAGGTTTGTATTTTCACAGGGGCACGCCCTAATTTCGTGAAGGTGGCATCCATCATCCGCGCCATTGGGAAGACGGAGGGCATTACGTACCAGTTGGTGTATGCCGGCAGGGAGGATGACCCCACCTTGGAAGACTCGTTGTTTGACGACCTGCAGATGCCTCAACCGGATATCTTCCTGGGAGTGGACTGCGAGAACCTGAACGAGTTGACAGGTAGGGTGATGTCGGAGTTCGAGCAGTATCTGGAGCAGCATGAGACAGATACCGTCATCGTGGTCGATGACCTCGCCTCGACGATGGCGGCTGCCATCGTGACGAAGAAACGGGGACTGAGGTTGGCTCACTTGGTGGCGGGTACTCGTTCCTTCGATATCCGTATGCCAAAGGAAATCAACCGATTAGTGATTGACGGTTTAAGTGATTTGCTGTTTACGGCTGGTGTCAGTTCGAACAGTATCGCCACCCGTGAGGGAGCCGAGATGCACAAGATTTATATGGTGGGGAATATCCTGATGGACTCGTTGCGCTACAACCACGATCGTTGGCAGCGTCCTGCATGTCTGGAAGGCATCGTCGACGGGCAGTACCTGGTGTTCACCATCAATCGCAAGGCTCTCCTTGCCGATCAGGAGAACTTACGAAAAATGCTCGATGTCATCGGGAAAGAGGCGGGTGGCATCCCTGTCATCGCCCCGTTACGTGCGACGACGAAAGAGGCGATTTCATCGCTCCCTGCCGACGGTCTCACGCTCGTCGACTCACTTCCGTATCTGGAGTTCGGCTACCTGATGGCGCATGCCAAGGGCATCATCACCGACTCTGGTAATGTTGCTGAGGAGGCGACCTTCCATCACGTGCCATGTATCACCCTTAATAGTTATACAGAGCATATCGAGACGGTGAAACAGGGTACCAACGAACTGGTCGGCGAGGATGCGGAGCAGTTGCACACAGCCTTGCGCCGACTGGTGGCAGGGGAGTGGAGAAGCGGTTCCTTGCCCGACCGTTGGGACGGTCGCTCGGCAGAGCGTATCGTGCAGATACTGCTGGGCTAACGCTATCCTCATTTTTAGGTATTTGTGTGGAAACTATTGAGAATATGGAGAATATTTTCTACCTTTGCACCAATAAAATCTGACTGACGATGAATTTATCTGAACTGAAGACAGGTGAGCATGGTGTCATTGTGAAGGTGCAAGGACATGGCGGTTTCCGTAAACGAATCATTGAGATGGGCTTCATCAGGGGCAAAGAGGTAGAGGTGCTGCTGAACGCACCCCTGCAAGATCCCGTGAAATATAAGGTGATGGGCTATGAGGTCAGTCTGCGCCGTCAGGAGGCGGAGATGATAGAGGTGATTTCTGAGGAACAGGGATATGAGGAGAAGCCCCAGAATCATCGAGCCTATCGGGAGGAGATAACTCCCGAGAACCACCCTGACGACTACCTGCAGCACATGGCGTTGCGGGAGCACCGTACGCTGAACGTGGCACTGGTGGGCAACCCCAACTGCGGAAAGACCTCCCTCTTCAACTTCGCCTCGGGAGCCCACGGGCATGTGGGCAACTACTCGGGAGTGACGGTGGATGCCTCAGAAGCGCATGCCCACTATTTCGGTTATGAGTTCAACCTCACTGACCTGCCTGGCACGTACTCCCTGTCGTGCTACTCGCCAGAGGAACTGTATGTGCGGAAACATCTCACGGAGCAGACCCCCGATGTCATCATCAATGTCATCGACTCGTCGAATATCGAGCGTAACCTCTATCTGACGACGCAGTTGCTGGACATGGACCTGCCGATTGTGTGCGCCCTGAATATGTATGACGAGTTCGAGCGTCGTGGCGACTCCGCCAACCTGCAAGTGCTATCGACACTCTTCGGTACCCCGATGGTGCCTACCTCGTTCAAGAGCGGCATGGGTGTGGAGCAATTGTTCAGGACCGTCATTGAGGTGTATGAGGGCGCCAACACGACGGCACGCCATATCCATATCAACTACGGACACGAGATAGAGGACGGCATTCGTCAGATACAGCAGTTCCTGAAACCCGACGCAGCCATCCATCCCCGCTATTCCACCCGTTATGTCGCCCTGAAACTCCTGGAGCACGACACGGACATCGAGAATTTCGTGCGGGAGAAGGCTGGGGAGCGCAGCAAGGCAATCCTCGTGGAGCGTGACAAGGCTGCCGCCCGTGTCTATGAGGAGACGCTGACCGACTCGGAGACGGCGATTATGGACGCGAAATACGGATTCATTAACGGTGCGCTGACCGAGGCGGAGTTCAAGACGGGTGACAAGCAGGACACCTACCGTGCCACCCACCTGATAGATAATATCCTGTCGAACAAATACCTGGGATTCCCTATCTTCTTCGCCATCCTCTTCCTGATGTTCCAGACGACCTTCGTACTTGGACAGTACCCGATGGACTGGATAGACATGGGTGTGGAGTGGCTTGGCGACTTCGTGAGCAGCAGGATGCCTGAGGGACCGTTGCGCTCGATGCTGGTAGACGGTATCATTGGCGGCGTGGGTGCCGTCATCGTCTTCCTGCCCCAGATCCTGATACTCTATTTCTTCATCTCCCTGATGGAGGACTCGGGCTATATGGCTCGTGCCGCCTTTATCATGGATAAGATGATGCACGGCATGGGACTGCACGGTAAGTCGTTCATCCCTTTGGTGATGGGCTTCGGTTGTAACGTGCCTGCCATCATGGCGACCCGTACGATAGAGAGCCGTCGCTCCCGCCTGATCACCATGCTGATACTGCCCTTTATGTCGTGCTCGGCACGTCTGCCTATCTATATCATGATCATCGGCACCTTCTTCGCCGCTGAGTACCAGTCGTGGATCATGCTGTCGCTCTATGCCATCGGTATCCTGATGGCGGTGATTGTCAGCAAACTGTTCTCCACCGTGGTCATCAAGGGCGAGGACACTCCCTTCGTGATGGAACTGCCTCCCTATCGATGGCCTACGGCAAAGGCAATAGGAAGGCATACGTGGGAGAAAGGTAAGGAGTACCTGAAGAAGATGGGAGGCATCATCCTCGTGGCAAGTATCATCGTATGGGCGCTGGGCTACTTCGGTACGATGGGTGTGGCACCCTCGATGGACCAGTCGTATATCGGACGGATGGGGCAGTTAGTGGCTCCGCTGTTCTCACCACAGGGCTTTACCTGGCAGTTGGACGTGTCGCTTATCGCTGGTGTGGGGGCAAAGGAGATCGTAGCCTCGACCATCGGTGTGCTGGGTGGACTGGAGGGCATCACTCCGTTGGTGGCTTACTGTTACCTGCTCTTTGTGCTGCTCTACTTCCCTTGTATCGCCACCATCACCGCCATTAAGCATGAGACGGGGTCGTGGAAATGGGCGCTCTTCGCAGCCTGCTATACTACGGTACTCGCCTGGCTTGTCAGTGCGGCAGTATACCAGATAGGCAGTCTGTTTTGAAAAAACTCCCCGTCTCTCACGTTGTGTAGGTGCCATCCTTTGCAGTTGTAAGTCCCTATGTAATCAATGTGAAGTGCCGTTGTAATCAATCGTTGGAAGCATCCTAATCGGTTGTCGACTCCAGTCGACAGGGTTGCTGACTCCAGTCGACAACCTTGCTGACTCTAAGTCGACAGGTCTGCTGACTCTAAGTCAACCGGCATCTGTGCCTTCTATCATGTGTAAGTAAGCCTCCACCGCAAGATTAATATTCACTCATGGTGATAAGGCTCGCCTTTGATAATCGTACAGGCACGATAGACCTGTTCGGCAAAGGTGAGGCGGATCATCTGATGGCTGAACGTCATCTTCGATAGACTGAGTTGCTCGTTGGCACGTTGATAGACAGTAGGGGAGAAACCATAGGGACCTCCGATGACGAAGACGAGACGGCGTGCCGTGTTGCGCTTCTGCTCCAGCCAACGGGCGAACTCCACGCTGCGGTATTCCTTGCCATGCTCATCGAGGAGGACGACGGTGTCGGACGGCTGCAACTGCTTGAGGATCAACTCACCCTCCGCCTGTTTCTGCTGCTCCTCCGTCAGGCTTTTCGTGTTTTTGAGTTCAGGAATGGTCACCGTCTCGAAGGGCATGTAATGATTGATGCGCTCCACATAGTCATTAATGCCCGCAATGAAATGCTTGTTGACGGTTTTACCGACTTGTATCAGCAGTGTCTTCATCGTCCTCAACAGCATAGATGCTCTTGCCGTGGTGTACAGGGCAGAGGGTCTCGTTCTTGTCAATAGGGGGATACTCGTCGCGACGCTTGGGATTCATGGGGAACCATCCCTTTTGGACGCGCTTCTTCTGTGAGAAGAGTTCACCGATGCCCCAGAGGGCGGAAGCGCCAAAGACTCCGATGATAGCGGAAAGTATGGTGTTCTCAATGAAAAGGGCGGCGATGATACATACGAGTCCGATGATGAGATAGATGATCCATGGACGGGTGCCCCAATGGTATTCCGTCTTGATGACGATAGGGTGCCATACGCCGATGGTCACGAAGGTGCTGATGGCAATGATAATACCTGTGAAATACATATCTTTTTATCTTTTATCTTGTGGAGTGGAATCCTTCCAGATTCTCATAGCGTCGTGCCATCATCCGTTTGTAGATATGGCGCATCCAGTACGGAGTGGCAAGGGTGAAGGCGAGTCCGATGGCGATCATCACACTGAAGGCGACGGTATCGCTGAAGAGAGCCTGTAATATGAGGACAAGGGTTACGGGTACGAAGAATACGATGAGTTCTATGATCAACTGGAGTTTGTTCTCAAACTGGTTCTTCCCCGTTATCTTATCATTCAAAGGCAATGTCTGCTTGTTATAGATCGCAAGTTGGAAGAGTAGACAATACTCTGGTCCTGTAGTGATTAGCAGATAGGCAAGGACCATTAGCAATGAGAACTTGCCGGAGATGATAGGGGGCAAGAGCAACAGAAACGGCAACAGGACGATGGTGCAGTAGAAATAATACTTGGCACGAAGCAGTGTCAGGATATTCTCCTCATGGACCATCAACAGGTCGATATAGTTGCCCTCAGGTCCCATCACCTTCACCAGGTTGACAGCCCCGAAGAACACGAAACAGTAGAGGCACCACATGTTACGGGCGAAGCCACTAGTATAGGCGTCGGTATAGGCTATCATCAGGGACAGCATCGTGATGATGACAACCCCCTGGATGAAGCGGGTACGAATCGCCTTGTTGCGCATCGTGCTCTTGATCTCCAACTTCAGATACTCGCCGATCTGTCCGAAACGGTTGAGCGCCGAGAACTCTGACACGTGCTTCATCTTCGTCTTCTCATGCTTAGAGATCTCATCGTAGATGAGGTGCATCTGCAACTGGCGGTTGACGATGAAAAGGACGATGAAGAGCACCAGGAAGAGGAGGAATCCAATCCATGAGAATCCCCATTCTCCGATGAAATCGAACAGGTTGTCAAAGAACTTGTCTGCTGCCTTGTTGGAGAGGAAGAAGACGGGAGCGATAAAAGAGCCGTAGAAGGCAATAGGCAAAGCCCACCAGAACATGCTCCTGTTGACCAATGTGCGCACCAGTAGGTACCACTGGCTGTTGACCAGTATCATCAGGTGCAGCATCAGCAACATGCCCAGTCCTGCCCATAGCGACATGTTGCCGCAGACACAGATGAAGGTGTAGGGCAGGAACAGCGACATCCAGATGAAGTTGCTGCTGTCAAACAACTGTGACACGAGGAAACAGTCGACTGCCGCATATTTGCTGATGGGTATCAGCAGGTAAGGCTTGACGAGCATGACGGGTGTCTGCTGCGCCATGAAACGACCGAAGAAGTCAAGGATCAGCAGGAAGGGCAGGACAAAGAAGATGATCTGCTGCTCATCCTCAGTGGCGGCGACCCATCCGAGGAAGGTGCCGATGGCGACGAAATACAACACAAAGAAGCCCAGACCGAGGTAGGCAAAGAACTTGCCGTACTGGTTGGCCTCAAACATGACGTTACGCTCGTCACTAAGTTTCTTGTGCTTCCGAAGTAAACGGAACAGTTGAATCTTATTCATTTATCTCAGGTCGATGATTTCTGCTTGAGGATATGCCTTGGGATTGAAACGGAACATGCCGTCAGAGAGGCTCGCGGTCTTGAAACCCGATACCTTGATGGTGGTCCATTTCTTGTTCTGGAGCATCTTGATCTGGGAGGGAACATAGGTCTTCTGACTGATGGTAATGACCATCTCCTGAATACCCTTGCCCCTCCCCTTGAGGGTGACAATGAAGTTCTGACCGCTCTTCACCATCGTGGCGGTATATCCCTGCTTGTACATATAGATGAAGTTATAGGGATTGATCGCCTGTAGGTCGGCTTGGGTAGGGGTGTTGACATTCACCTCGTCGTTCTGCTTGACATACGTCCACTGTGTCTTGCCGTCAAACCATACTGTCGCCTCTTGGGTGTTGGCATGGAACTTACGCCCTTTGATGGCAATGGTGCCACTGGTGTTGCCATACTGCTGTGAGGTGATGGTAAACGATGCCTGCACACCATTCTTGTGGGAAATGATGCCTGCTGTCTTGTCGAGTACCGACTTCGCGTCTTGTCCGTATGATGCCACGGCAAAGAGCAGCATCATAAGGGTTATCCTTATCTTCTCCATTGACTTAGTAAATTCTCTAAACTGTTCTCATCCTGAATCAATACCTCACGGGGTTTCGAGCCATGGGCGGCACCTACCACGCCAGCCTTTTCCAACTGGTCCATCAGACGACCGGCACGGTTGTAGCCGATGGCAAATTTACGCTGTATCAGACTGGTCGATCCACTCTGGTTGATGACAATCAGACGGGCGGCGTCCTCAAACATCGGGTCAAGGTGCTGCATGTCCACGTCGGCAGCCTCGCCCATATCATCATCGGGCATGTCGGGCTCAGGCAACTCAAAGGCACTGATGTAGCCCTGCTGTTGGGCGATATACTGGTTGATGCGCTCCACCTCGGGCGTGTCGACGAAGGCACACTGTACACGGACGGGCTCACCGCCATTGAGGTAGAGCATGTCACCACGACCGATCAGTTGCTGGGCACCGGGACGGTCGAGGATGGTGCGAGAGTCAATCATGGCACCCACACGGAAGGCGACACGACCAGGGAAGTTAGCCTTGATAGTACCAGTGATGATATTCGTCGTAGGTCGCTGGGTGGCAATAATCATGTGAATACCGACGGCACGTGCCAACTGGGCAATACGGGCGATGGGAAGTTCCACCTCCTTGCCAGCCGTCATGATCAGGTCGCCAAACTCGTCAATCACCACCACGATATAGGGCATGAAACGATGTCCCTTCTCGGGGTTCAACTGACGGTCGATGAACTTCTTGTTGTATTCCTTGATATTACGTGCCTGGGCAATCTTCAGCAAGTCGTAACGGGTGTCCATCTCCTTACAGAGGGAGTTCAGCGTACGCACCACCTTCGTCACGTCGGTGATGATGGGTTCTGCCTCGTCGTCGGGTATCTTGGCGAGGAAGTGCTTCTCGATAGAGGAGTAGACACTGAACTCCACCTTCTTCGGGTCGACGAGAACGATCTTCAACTCCGCAGGGTGCTTCTTATATAATAAAGAGGTGATGATGGCATTCAGTCCCACGGACTTACCCTGACCGGTGGCACCAGCCACGAGGAGGTGGGGCACCTTGGCGAGGTCGAACATGAAGACCTCGTTGGTAATGGTCTTACCGACAGCGCAGGGCAGGTCCATCGTTGTCTCCTGGAACTTCTTCGAGTTCAGAATAGACTCCATCGAGACAATGCTCGGCTTGGCATTTGGTACCTCAATACCTATCGTTCCCTTGCCGGGGATAGGGGCGATGATACGAATACCCAAAGCGGAGAGGCTCAGGGCGATATCATCTTCCAGGTTACGGATGCGGGAGATACGAACACCAGGAGCAGGGGTAATCTCGTAAAGGGTGATGGTGGGACCTACGGTAGCCTTGATGGAGGATATCTCCACACCGAAGTTACGCAACACGTCGACAATACGGTTCTTGTTGGTAGTCTGTTCCGCCATGTCGATATACGGTTTACCGTCATCATCGTATTTCTTCAACAGGTCGAGGGTCGGGTAGTGGTAGTTCTCCAAGTCACGTTTAGGATCGTATGGAGTGGTGATGTCACCATAGTCGCCGACCAGGTCCTTACCGCTGGCGCTCTCTTCTTTCTCACCCGTCTCAATGGTCATTTCCACGCCAGTGTTGTCAGTCACAGGCAGGATGTCGTCAGCCATGACGGTGTCTTTCTTCTCATAGACAGGTTGAGGGAACTCCTCTTTCTCCTTCTCTTTGTCGAACTCCACGGTCTGCTCTATGGGGTCGTCAAAGACGGTGGGGTCCTCCAGTGTGTCAATACCTTGCTTGTCGTCAGCGTCTCCCTTGCCGATATTGATCTCCATCGGAATCTTCTTCAGATAACGCAAGGGGTTGAACAGTTTGCGGATAAAGAAGATGGTCTCCGCACTGAGATAGATGAGGAAGGCAATGGCGGAGACGGCAAGCAGGAAGGTCAGTCCTGGTGCCCCCAATAGTCCCTGTATGATCTCGCTGATGGCGAGACCGTGGTCTCCTCCCGGATTGAAATGAGACTCGGCGAACAGGGGTGTCAGAAACTTGGCGAAGGTGACGGATGCCCATATCATCACAATGGCAAGGGTCATGAACCATTTCAGCAGGTTGACCTTATAGGCTCTCATCAGATTGACGGAGAGCAGTAAGATGAAGATAGGTATCAGGAACGCAGGCAGTCCGAAGCACCGCTTGATGAAAAACCATGCGCTATAGGCTCCCAAGGAACCGCATGCGTTCTGGAACTCTCCGTTCTGGTTCAGTACCTCACCGTCTTTCGGTGCCTCTATCATACTCTGGTCTGCCGCTCCTGTCGTGAAATAGGAGATGAAAGCCCAGATGAGATAACCTGCCACGAACAGCAACAGGAATCCGAGGAAGAAATTCAGTCGCTCATTGTGGAATATCTTATCAAAACCAATTGCCTCCTTGAAGGATGAGGCAGTGCTCGTCTTCTTTTTCTTTGCCATAATATTATAAATAATGTGCAAAAGTAAATGAAAAATCTCAGAAATCGCCATAAAATCGTCTTTTTTTTGTATTTTTGCACCTTGAAAACAAAAGTTTGATGAAAAAGATACTATATAGCAAGTACGACAAGACGAAAATAAGCACATTGCCAAGAGTGGTTTTCGAGGGACGGATCGTGGTGGTAATCAGCGCAGCGGAGGCGGAGAAAGCAGTAGACTACCTGTTGAGTCAGCCGATCCTTGGTGTTGATACCGAGACACGTCCTTCGTTCAAGAAAGGACACGTCAACCAAGTTGCCCTCCTACAGGTGTCCAGCCATGAGGTCTGCTTCCTGTTCCGCCTGAACCAGATCGGTATGACGGATGCGGTGAAACGGCTGTTGGAAGATACGACAGTGCCGAAGATAGGGCTCTCTCTGCATGACGACCTGATGATGTTGGCTAAGCGAGGGGATTTCCAGCGAGGCTATTTCATCGATTTGCAGGATAAGGTGAAAGAGATAGGAGTGGAGGATATGAGTCTACAGAAACTCTTTGCCAATTTCTTCGGACAGCGGATCAGTAAGCGCGACCGTCTCTCCAACTGGGAGATGGATGTCCTGAAAGACAAGCAGAAAATCTATGCCGCGACAGACGCATGGACCTGTATCCTCCTCTATGAGGAACTGTTGCGACTGGAGCAGACGGGTGATTATGAACTGATAAAAGTAGAGACGGATGTACAAACAGATACAGTTACGAAAGGGTAAGGATGAGAGTCTAAGACGATTTCATCCTTGGGTGTTCTCTGGGGCTATCCTGCAAATGGAGGAGGGCATTGAGGAGGGCGACTTGGTGCGTGTGGTCACTATTGACGGCACATTCATTGCCGTAGGACATTACCAACAAGGCTCCATCGCCGTCCGTGTGTTGTCATTCTCCGATGTGGAGATTGATGCGGAGTTCTGGCATTCCCGCTTGTCGTCAGCCCTCCAGATGCGTCTCTCTATCGGTATTGCCGACAATCCAGACAATAACACTTACCGACTGGTGCACGGGGAAGGGGATAACCTTCCTGGTCTGATTATCGATGTCTATGGTGACACTGCCGTGATGCAAGCCCATTCCATCGGTATGCACCTGATGCGTAAACAGATAGCCGACGCACTTGTTACCGTGATGGAATCGCGAATCCATCATATCTATTATAAGAGCGAGACGACGCTACCTTTCATGTCAAAAGAGGATATGAACGGTTTCCTATACGGGGGCAGTGATGACAATATCGCCTTGGAGAACGGTTTGAAGTTCCGTGTAGACTGGTTAAGGGGGCAGAAGACGGGCTTCTTTGTCGACCAAAGGGAGAATCGCTCGTTATTGGAGCGTTATGCGAGAGGCAAACGGGTCCTCAACATGTTCTGCTATACGGGAGGCTTCTCTTTCTACGCCATGCGAGGCGGAGCGGAACTGGTGCATTCCGTCGACAGTTCCGAGAAGGCGATAGCACTGACCAAAGAGAATGTGGCTCTGAACTTTCCTGACGATCCCCGTCATGAGGCGTATTGTGAGGATGCGTTCAGGTATTTGGAGAATGCGGGGTCAGATTACAACCTCATTATCCTTGACCCGCCCGCCTTTGCCAAGCATCGTGGTGCCTTGCATAACGCACTGAAGGGTTATACCCGATTGAACCAGAAGGCTTTCGAGAAGATAGAGAAAGGTGGTATCCTCTTCACCTTCTCCTGCTCACAGGTGGTGACGAAAGACCATTTCCGCAATGCGGTATTCACAGCCGCGGCACTTGCTAAGCGAAAGGTGCGCATTCTTCATCAATTGCACCAACCTGCTGATCATCCCATTAACATCTATCATCCTGAGGGGGAATACCTGAAGGGACTGGTGCTTTATGTTGAGTAAAGTAAAGAAATACATTCAGGACTATAAACTGCTTGATGACAATAAGTTATATGTTGTCGCATTAAGTGGCGGGGCAGATAGTGTCGCTTTACTTCTATTACTCGATGAAATGGGGTATAAGATTCATGCGGCGCATTGTAATTTCCACCTTCGAGGCGCCGAGTCGGATAGAGATGAGCAGTTTTGTGAGACCCTCTGTCAGCAGAAAAGCATCCCATTTCATCGCATCCATTTTGATACCCTCACGTATGCGGAGACCCATAAGGTGAGTGTTGAGATGGCAGCACGTGAACTTCGATACCGCTATTTCGAGCAGTTGAGGACGGATATCGGAGCCGCAGGTGTCTGTGTCGCCCATCATCGGGACGACTTGGTGGAGACGGTCTTGTTGAATATAGTGCGTGGTACAGGACTACGTGGACTTTGCGGCATCCAGCCTCGTAACAGCAACGTGCTGCGCCCACTGCTGTGTGCCTCCAGACAAGACATCCTTGCCTATCTGGATGAAAAAGAGCAGTCTTATGTGACAGACAGTACGAATCTGGAAGATGAGGTACAGCGTAATAAGGTGCGTTTGAACGTGCTCCCCTTGTTACACGACATCAACCCAGCCGTTTCAGAGAATATCGAAAGGATGGCAGAACACTTGACAGAAGCACAGAAGGTATTAGATACTGTCATGCTGCCATTTAAAGATAATAAACAGGTATATTTCAGCGAATTAGACAAGTACGGCTCAAGGGAATATGTTTTGTTTGAGTGGCTTAAAAACTACGGTTTTAACGGCAGTCAGGTAAAGCAAATCCTCACTGCGGATACGGGGCGGTTTTTCACTTCCTCACTGGGTTATGACCTGTTGGTGGACCGTGATAGTTATATCGTGGAGTCCTCGTTGAAACCGCTTACTCCTTTGCGTATTCCAGAAGAAGGAACCTATGTGTTGGATGGAGATACGAGAATCACTGTCCGAAAAGAGACGGTCACCGTGTCTAAAGACCCGAAGGTCGCCACTCTTGACGCAGAGAAAGTGGTGTTCCCGTTGACCGTCAGACGAGTAGAAAATGGTGACTGGATGATGCCGTATGGGATGGAAGGACGTAAACTTTTAAGTGACTTGATGACTGACCGTAAGATGACGCTTTTCGAGAAACGCCGTCAACTCGTCGTTACTGATGCGGACAACCAGATAGTCTGGTTAGTTGGTATCCGTACCGACCATCGTTATCGGGTGTCAGACTCCACTACTGAGGTGCTGTCTGTTTCCGTGACAGTAGCCTGACGTTTGACATAGGGTGTTGCCTTCCTTTATATTCTTTCGTTAATATACTCAAAAGAAATTTGCTATTTCATTTTTTTTGTGTACCTTTGCGCATTAAATTAAGAAAAGGTAAAAAATAGATACAATTTATGGGAAAGAGATTCGCCGAGCATAACGGCTTGAACTTGACGCAGGTGAACAATGACATCCTGCAGATGTGGAAGGAGAACAATGTGTTCCTCCGCTCTATTGACGAGCGTGAGGGATGTCCTCAGTTTGTATTCTTTGAGGGACCTCCCTCAGCAAACGGGCACCCAGGTATCCACCATGTGTTGGCACGCTCTATCAAAGACACCTTCAATCGCTATAAGACGATGAAAGGTTATCAGGTGCACCGCAAGGCAGGTTGGGACACCCACGGACTGCCTGTGGAGTTAGGTGTGGAGAAAGAGTTGGGTATCACGAAAGCGGATATCGACAACAAGGAGAGTGAGCGTTATATCTCCACAGAGGATTACAACCGCAAGTGCCGTGAGAACGTGATGATGTATACCGCTGAGTGGCGGGAACTGACGGAGAAGATGGGTTATTTCGTAGACCTCGACCATCCGTATATCACATACGACAATAAGTATATCGAGACCTTATGGTGGTTGTTGAAACAGTTCTACCAGAAAGGACTCCTCTATAAGGGTTATACCATTCAGCCCTATTCTCCCGCAGCAGGAACGGGATTGTCTTCCCACGAGTTGAACCAGCCAGGATGCTATCGTGATGTGAAGGACACCACCTGTACGGCACAGTTCAAGATGAAGAACCCTAAGCCTGAGATGGCGGAGTGGGGAACACCCTATTTCCTCGCTTGGACGACCACACCTTGGACCCTTGCCGCTAACTCGGCGCTCTGTGTAGGTCCGAAGATTGATTATGTCGCTGTGCAGACCTATAATCCCTATACCGCAGACAAGGTGACACTGGTCCTTGCCGAGGCTCGTCTGAATGCTTACTTGCCCGCTGAGGGTGCTATCACCGACGGTGGCGAATTGCCCGAATACAAGAAAGGTGAGAAACTGATACCCTATCGTATCGTTGCCCGTTACAAGGGAACAGACCTTGTCGGCATGGAGTATGAGCAGTTGATGCCAGCCATCAAGCCAATGGGTGATGCTTTCCGTGTGATTCCTGGTGACTACGTGACGACAGAGGATGGTGCTGGTATCGTGCATATCGCTCCTAACTTTGGTGCTGACGATGCCTTTGTGGCAAAGAAGGCAGGTGTCTGTCCTATCGTGCTGATCGACAAGAAAGGCGCGGAGCGTCCTGTCGTCGACCTGCAAGGAAAATACTATATCGTGGAGGATCTCGATGCCGATTTCGTGAAAAACTACGTGAATGTTGAGGAGTGGAATAAGTTCGCTGGGCGTTATGTGAAGAACGCCTATGATGACACACTGACTGACAAGGATGAGACACTGGATATCTCTATCTGTATGGACCTCAAGGCACAGAACAAGGTGTTTAAGATTGAGAAGCATGTGCATAACTATCCGCACTGCTGGCGTACCGACAAACCGGTGCTCTATTATCCCTTGGACTCATGGTTTATCAAGTCGTCGGCTTGTAAAGAGCGCATGAGTGAACTCAATAAGACCATCAACTGGCAACCGGAGTCTACGGGTACGGGACGTTTCGGCAACTGGCTCGACAACCTGAATGACTGGAACCTCAGCCGTAGCCGTTTCTGGGGTACGCCTCTTCCCATCTGGCGCTCAGAGGACGGAGAGGAGGTATGCGTTGGTTCCGTAGAGGAACTCTATAATGAGATAGAGAAGGCTGTCAAGGCAGGCTTTATGACCTCTAATCCCTTGAAGGATAATGGCTTTGTTCCTGGAGATATGTCACAGGAGAACTATGACAAGATTGACCTCCACCGTCCGTATGTCGACTATATCGTCCTCGTCAGCGAGAGCGGTAAGCCGATGAAGCGAGAGAGTGACCTGATTGACGTATGGTTTGACTCTGGTTCCATGCCTTATGCGCAGATTCACTATCCTTTCGAGAACCGTGATGCCATCGATAAGAACAAGGCGTTCCCTGCTGACTTCATCAACGAGGGTGTCGACCAGACCCGTGGCTGGTTCTTTACCCTGCATGCCATCGCTACGATGATCTTTGACTCAGTAGCGTTTAAGAATGTGATATCCTCTGGACTGGTGCTCGATGCGAAAGGTAATAAGATGTCGAAGCATGTGGGTAATGTCGTCAACCCCTTTGAGATGATAGAGAAATACGGCTCTGACGCTGTGCGCCTCTACATGATGACTAACTCCGAGCCGTGGGATAACCTGAAGTTCGACCCGGAGGGAGTGGACGAGATACGCCGTAAGTTCTTCGGAACACTTTATAACACCTATTCTTTCTTCGCCCTCTATGCGAATGTGGATGGTTTTGTTCCGTCTGCTGCTGTGCCACAGCAGCAAACAGAACGTCCTGAAATTGACCGTTGGATACTTTCCTCCCTCAATACTTTGATTAAGAAGGTGACGGCAGAACTGGACAACTACGACCCGACCCGTGCTGGCAGACTTATTGACACTTTTGTTAATGACGACCTGTCGAACTGGTACGTGCGTCTGAACCGTAAGCGTTTCTGGGGTAAGGAGATGAGTGACGACAAGCGTTCCGCTTATGAGACACTCTATACCTGTCTGTTGACAATCTCCAAACTCCTGGCACCATTTGCACCGTTCTATGCCGACCAGTTGTACCGTGACCTTGGTGGCGAGAAAGACAGTGTACACCTGGATACATTCCCCGTGGCAGACGAGTTACTGATCGATGCCGACTTGGAGGCTCGTATGGAGATGGCTCAGAAGATCACCTCCATGGTACTTGCCTTACGCCGTAAGGTGAATATCAAGGTGCGCCAGCCACTGCAGAGTATCATGGTTCCTGCTACGGAAGAGCAGAAACGTCATATCGAGGCTGTCAAGGATTTGATCATGAACGAGGTGAATGTGAAGGAACTGAAGTTCGTTGAGGGAGCCGGTATCTTGGTGAAGAAAGTGAAGTGTAACTTCCGCACGATGGGTAAGAAGTTCGGTAAGATGATGAAGGCTGTCGCCGCCGCCGTGGATGCCCTTAGTCAGGAGCAGATCGCGGAGTTGGAGACTAACGGGCGCATTTATCTGGGCACACTGGAGAATATTGACAATCTGGAGATTCTCGCTGAGGATGTCGAGATTATCAGCGAGGACATCCCTGGCTGGCTCGTATCCAACGAGGGTAGTCTGACTGTTGCCCTGGAGGTGGAACTGACCGAGGAACTGAAGCAGGAAGGTATGGCACGTGAGATTATCAACCGTGTGCAGAACCTCCGCAAGGACAGTGGTCTTGAGATTACCGACCGTATCCATATCACCATCGCGCCCCATGCCGAGATACAGAAGGCAGTGGAAGGCTTCGGTGACTATATCCGGACACAGGTGCTTGCTGATGATATCACGATAGCGCCTAACGAGGGTGTGGAAGTGGAGTTTGATGACTTTAACTTGAATATTCAAATAACTAAATCTTAAGTATTATGGCTGAGAAAACACGCTATTCCGATGAGGAACTCGAGGAGTTCCGCCAGATTATTAATGAGAAACTGGCACTCGCTAAGCGCGACTATGACCAGATGATGAATGTGTTGATGAATAAGGACTCTAATGATGTGGACGACACCTCTCCTACGTATAAGGCACTGGAGGAGGGTAGTGCGACCCAGTCGAAGGAGGAGTTGATTCAGATGGCATCTCGTCAGCAGAAATTCATTCAGGGTTTGAAGGCTGCCTTGGTGCGTATCGAGAATAAGACCTATGGCATCGACCGTATCACGGGTAAACTGATTCCCAAAGAGCGTCTGCGCGCCGTTCCCCATGCTACCTTGAGCGTGGAGTCAAAGATGGCTGGCAAGAAATAAATGAAGGAAAAAAGCATCGCAAAACGCGGATGGGTTGCCATTGCTATTGTGATGGCAATCCTTGCTGTCGACCAGATTATCAAGATCTGGGTGAAGACGAATATGACCCTTCACGAGCAGATTGAGGTGTTCTCATGGTTCAAGATTGTCTTTATCGAGAACAACGGCATGGCTTATGGCATGGAACTGGGCAGTAAACTGGTTCTCTCCCTTTTCAGAGTTATCGCTATCGCTATTCTGGGTTGGTATATTGCCAAACAGGTAAGACAGAAAGCGCGTTGGGGATATATCATCTGCCTGTCCATGGTACTTGCTGGTGCGGCAGGTAATATCTTTGATTCCATGTTCTACGGACTGGTCTTCAACGCCTCCTCAGAGTTCTACACCTCCTATTTCGTACCCTTCGGTACTGGCTATGCGCCGTTCCTGATGGGTAAGGTGGTGGATATGTTCTATTTCCCGCTCATTGTCACGACATGGCCCGATTGGGTGCCGATGGTAGGTGGTAACACTTTTGTGTTCTTTAGCCCGGTATTCAATTTCGCCGACTCCGCTATCTCGGTGGGTGTCGTCCTCCTCTTGTTGTTCTATCGGAAAGAGATTGGCGAGATATCGATGAAGAAAGAAACGGAAAAGGTATCGGATGAAGAATAGTCTCACTATCGTCCTCCTCATGATGGCAATGATAGGCTGCAAGCCTACTGTACCGTCAGAGTATATCCAGCCGGGTGACCTGGAGGATATCCTCTATGACTATCATGTGGCAAGGGCGATGGCTGATGAGGACCGTTCCAGGAGCAGGGAGGAGAACGACTATAACAAGAATGCCTATTTCCTTGCTGTCCTGAGGAAATATCATGTCACGGAGGCGGAGTTTGACTCTTCTTTGGTGTACTACTATTCCCATGCCGACCGTTTGAAGAATATCTATGAGAACGTAATGGAACGCCTGAATGATGATGCCAAGGCATTGGGCGCCTCTGTGGGTGACATCAACAAGTATTCCACCTATAGTGCGACGGGTGATACGGCAAATGTATGGCAGAACGAGACGGATCTGCTGCTGACACCACTGCCCACCAGCAACCGCTACGATATCTATGTGAAGGCGGACACCTCTTATTATAAGGGCGACACGTTCATGTTCCAGTTCATGTCCGACTTCGTCTATCAAAATGGTTCGAGAGACGCAGTCGTATGTCTCATCGCCAAATATGAGGGTGACAGCATTACCCAGACCATCAACCATATCTCCATGACGGGACAGTCACAGGTTCGTATCCCCCAGAATCGGGAGGGCAGGTTGCAGGAACTTCGAGGCTTTATCTATCTGAATAACAACGAGCATGACAATGAGGTCAGGAAGATGTTATTCATCAGCCAGATACAACTGATACGCTTCCATCAAAAAGAGAAAAAAGATGAACCCAGACCCAATGAGGAGAATAAGGCGGATAGCCTGTCCAGAGTTACTGACAGTCCAAGGAGCGGTGTTGACACGACACGTCGTGGAACTCTCCAACGGGATAGTGGTAAGATATTACCCCCTGACAGAAGAACTCCCTTTCACCGAGTGGACAAACAACCGCTTAAGCCTAAGGGAAGATGAGCAAGGGGCGATAACGCTTTGGAATGATGATAAACCTATTATATAGCGAATGATGAACCTGAAAGTACGTCTAGCCGTCATGAACTTCCTGCAGTTCGCGGTATGGGGAGCATACCTGACCTGCATGGGAATCTATCTCACCAAGATAGGGATGGGTAGTCATATCGGTTCCTTCTTCGCCATGCAGGGCTTTGTCTCTATTTTCATGCCTGCGCTGATAGGTATCATCGCCGACCGTTGGATACCAGCCCAGCGCCTGTTTGGCTATTGTCATTTGTTGGCGGGTATCTTCATGCTGATGGCTGGCTGGTATGGTTATCAGCAAGGCAATGCAGCCCAATTCCCGGTATTGTTCACGTTCTATTCCTTGAGTATCGCTTTCTATATGCCGTCACTCGCCTTGTCATACTCTGTGGCTTATGGTGTAATGACGAGGGCAGGGATGGATACGGTGAAGGAGTTTCCTGCTATCCGTGTCTTCGGAACGATAGGTTTTATCGCCATGATGTGGCTGGTCGACGTATTGGATTTTGAGCAAAACCAGTTTCAGTTTGTGACGAGTGGTGTCCTGAGTGTCATCTTGTTCGTCTATTCTTTCTCGTTGCCTGCCTGTCCTGTCAATAAGGATGCGGAGAAGAAGACCTTTGCGGACGCACTGGGACTACAGGCTTTCTCGTTGTTCAAGCAGAAGAATATGGCGATCTTCTTCATTTTCTCCATCTTCCTGGGTGTCAGTCTGCAGATCACCAACGGCTTTGCCACTCCTTTCTTAGACCATTTCCAAACCATCCCCGAGTATGTGGACTCCTTTGGAGTGAAATACCCGGTGGTGTTATATTCTATCTCCCAGATTAGTGAGACCTGTTGCATCCTGTTGATACCTTTCTTTATGAGACGCTATGGTATCAAGAACGTGATGCTGATAGCCATGTTCGCCTGGGTACTCCGCTTTGCCCTGTTGGGTATAGGTAATCCTGGCGACGGCATCCTGCTCTTCGTCCTGTCGATGATTGTCTATGGAGTCGCCTTTGACTTCTTTAATATCAGTGGCTCCCTTTTTGTCGACCGGTCGGCACCTGCCCACCTTCGCTCCAGTGCGCAGGGACTCTTCATGTTAATGACGAATGGTGTCGGTGCCACGATAGGTTCGCTGTGTGCCCAACAAGTGGTGAATGCCAATACCTCCCCCGAGGGAATTGTCGACTGGAACAGTTGCTGGTATGTCTTTGCCAGTTATGCCTTGGTGGTGAGCGTCGCCTTTGCCCTCATATTCCGTCCAAAGAAGGAAGAAGTAATAGTATAAGATGAAAGAGACACGATATTTCTACGTACCCCAAGCCGCTCAGATGAGTGAGTTGCCACAGGATGAGGCGTCACATGCCGTGAAGGTCCTTCGTCTGGCTAGTGGCGACGAGATGATGCTGATGGATGGGGCTGGTACGTTCTATCGTGCGGAGGTGACGGTAGCCTCCAACCATCACTGTATGTATACCATCCAAGAGACATTGCCCCAGCAACGTCCATGGCAGGGACATATCCATCTCGCCATAGCGCCCACCAAACTGATGGACCGTATGGAATGGATGGTAGAGAAAGCGGTGGAGATAGGTGTCGACGAGATCACTTTCCTTGACTGTCGCTTCTCCGAGCGGAAAGTGGTGAAAACGGAGCGGCTTGACAAGATTGTCGTGTCGGCGATGAAACAGAGCCGAAAGGCGTGGAAGACCGAACTGCATGGGATGACATCTTTTAAGGATTTCGTCTCAGCGAATACGGAGGGAGCGAGATATATCGCCCACTGCTATGGGGAGGTGGAGCGCAAGAGTCTCTTTGACGAACTGCGACAACTGCCGTCGGCAGAGCGTGTCACGATATTAGTAGGACCGGAGGGCGATTTCTCCATCGATGAGGTGCGGGAGGCTCTCGCCCAAGGTTACCAGTCCGTCCATCTGGGCAATAGCAGACTGCGCACGGAGACGGCGGGCTTGGCTGCCGTGATGATGGCACAACTCAGTAAATAGAAAGAAGATGCGACAGATATCATTACATCAGGTGTTACCACAAGTCTTTGCCCAGCGTGAGGACATGGTTTCTGATGTGTGGAATACGGATGTGACCTTCGAGCGGGGAAAGACTTGTCTTGTAGAGGCGGAGAGCGGCAAGGGCAAGAGTACCTTCTGCAGTTATCTCTTAGGCTATCGCCACGACTACACGGGAACAATCCTCTTCGATGCAGATGATGTTCGTCGCTATACCATCTCCCAGTGGGTCGATGTCCGTCAGCGACATATCAGTCTGCTCTTTCAGGAGATGCGGCTCTTCCCTGAGTTGACGGCATGGGAGAATGTCGAGATCAAGAACCGTCTGACGGGACATATCACCAAGAGTGATGTCCTGCGCTGGTTTGAGATGCTTGGTATTGGGGAGAAACTGCATGTCAAGGCAGGACTGCTCTCCCAAGGACAGCAACAGCGTGTCGCCTTTATCCGTGCCCTGACACAGCCGTCCAACTTCCTGGTCGTCGACGAGCCGATATCACACCTTGATGATGTGAATGCCCAGTTGATGGCTGACATCGTCCGACAGGTCAAGGAACAGACACAGTGTGGGGTCATTGTGACCAGTATTGGCAAACAACTGCCCCTCGAATATGATACTATCTTGAAATTATAAACAAAACTAAACGATATGGATAATAAGTATTGGCAACCTGAATTAGAGACGATGCCCCGCAAGGAACTGGAGGCATTGCAAGTGAAGAAACTGCGCAACTCCATAGAGATTGCTCTGAAGTCACCTTTCTATAAGAAGCGTCTGGGTGACTTGGGCATTACGCCCGATAGTATTCAGACCATCGCGGATATTCGTAAGATACCTTTCACCACGAAGCAGGACTTGCGTGAGAACTACCCGTTCGGTCTGGTTGGCGGCGATATGAAGGACGCTATCCGTATCCACTCCACCAGTGGTACGACGGGTCATCCCACCGTTGTCACCTATTCCCGTCATGACATTGACTCATGGGCGAATATGATTGCCCGTGATATGTATATGGTAGGCTGCCGTGACACGGATGTCTTCCAGAACTCCTCTGGTTACGGTATGTTCACGGGTGGACTGGGTTTCCAGCATGGTGCCGAGAAGTTAGGTGCCACCACCGTACCCGCCGCCGCTGGTAACTCCAAACGCCAGATCATGTTCATCAAGGACTTTGGCACGACCTGTCTGCATGCTATTCCCTCTTATGCCATCCGTCTGGCGGAGGTGTTCCAGGAGGAAGGTGTAGACCCACGCTTCACCAAACTCCGCACCCTCTTCATCGGTGCAGAGCCACATACCGAGGAACAGCGTCGCCGCATCGAGCGTCTGTTGGGTGTGAAGGCATATAACTCTTTCGGTATGACGGAGATGAACGGTCCCGGTGTCGCCTTCGAGTGTCTGGAGCAGAACGGTATGCACCTGTGGGAAGACAACTATATTCTGGAGATTGTCGACCCTGACACGCTGGAGCCAGTACCTGATGGTGAGATGGGCGAGATGGTGCTGACGACCCTCGACCGTACGATGATGCCTATCCTGCGCTATCGTACTCGTGACCTGACACGTGTCATCCCAGGGGACTGTCCTTGCGGACGTACCCATCGTCGTATCGACCGTATCAAGGGACGTACGGATGATATGTTCATCATCAAGGGTGTTAATGTCTTCCCGATGCAGGTGGAGAAGATCCTCGTGCAATATCCTGGCTTGGGCAGCAACTACCTCATCACCCTCGATACAGAGGACGATAATGACATCATGACTGTGGAAGTGGAACTCGACGGACTGACTACCGATGTATATCCTGAACTCCAGAAAATGACGAAGGATATCCAGCGTGCCTTGAAGGATGAAATCTTGCTGACACCACGCGTCAAGTTGGTGAAGAAAGGCTCACTGCCTCAGAGCGAGGGCAAGGCTGTCAGGGTGAAGGACCTCCGTCCAGGTAGAGGCTAATATATATATAATAAGGTATATGAAGAAACGACTGATGATATATGTCCTGTTGTCTTTGCTGTTGTCTCCCTGCGAGGCACAGCAGAAGATGAGGGATGTGTTCCTCCAGATGCCCGACAGTCTTCTGCCGTATCTGACGGAGAACAACCGCCTTGACTTCCTCGATTTCATGGACTCTAACATGAAGGCGGAGGTGACAAACGAACTGGGCGGTAAGAGTGAGATGCTGTCCTTGTCCGACAGTGCGCTGGCGATACAGGTCAGTCCTGCCATGAGGGTTGCCATGCGTTTGATGCCCGTCACCGAGGCGGTAGACAGTTGTCAGCAGGTAGTCTGTGTGATTTCCACCTATGGCAAGGATGCTCCCGAGAGTCAACTTGCCGTGTATTCCGTCCGTTGGCGTCCGTTATTGTCGGAACGATATCTGTCTGGTTTGCCTCGTCCCCCTTATGAGGCTTCCTTTGTGGAGGGTGCCACGTCGATTCGTCTCAAAGGTGCCGTTGCCTTGGATCCTATCGCATACGAGGAGCAACAAAAAACCGAATCATGGTTAAAAAATATAGAATGGATACAATAAGTACTAAAAATACGTTAAATGCGTATTAATTGTTATAACAACACTTGCAAGGAATGAAATATTATTCTTATTTTTGCAGTGTGTTTTTCATGGTATTAGATTATTAAGGTTAATGAAAGATTGATTGTCGTGAGACAATCATTCTTTTTTTATGCCCTTTCTATCGCAGGGCGATACAGGCGGTAAACATACCAGGAAAAGCACCCTCCACGTCGATTGGTTTTCTGAAAAGTCCGAAGAGGGCACTGCCACTGCCACTCATGGCGGCATAGGTGGCTCCGAGTTGGTAGAGTTGTTCCTTGATGGCGGCGAGTTCGGGATGGACGGCGAAGACACTCTGTTCGAAATCGTTGGTCAGTTCGTCTCTCCATGTCTCAACGGGTTGTGCCACGATGTCCTTACAGCATTTGGGTGGCATCTGTGGGGTGATGCGAGCGAAAGCCTCCTTGGTGGGTACTGGGATGTCGGGACGTACCACTGCCATATACCAGCCGTTGAGGTCGACAGTGATGGGGGTGAGTCGTTCCCCAATGCCCTCCGCATAGGCAGGGCAGTTGAGGATGAAGATAGGACAGTCGGCACCCAACTGGGCGGCATAGTCGATGAGTTGCTGCTCCGACAGGTTTAGTCCGAACTCTCTGTTCAGCAGAAGGAGCATGGCGGAGGCATCGCTGGAGCCACCACCCATTCCCGCCTGTGTCGGAATGCCTTTATAAAGGTGGGCATGCACACGGGGCAGGGAAGGGAAGTCATGTTTCAGCAGGTTATAGGCTCTCACGACGAGGTTACGCTGCTCGTCACCCTCCACTTTGATATTCGTCACCTTGATGTCGCAGTCCACGTCCGATGGGAAGTCACTTGCCATCGGGAACACCTCTAGTGCGTCTTTGATGTCGACGGGATAGAACACCGTCTGCAGGTTATGGTAACCGTCGGCTCTGCGTTCCACGACATTCAGTCCGAGATTCACTTTCGCGATAGGGAATATATTCATGATGATTTCTTTTTGAGTTTCTTGATTCGTCGTTGCGCCTCCATGGCGTCAGGGTATAGTTCCAATGCCTTCTCGTAGTTGCGGATAGCGGCTTCGGGCATGTGTTCCTTCTCACACTCCTTGCCCAGTATCACGTATTCCACGGCAAGGCGCTTCAGCGTCTCCTCCCTCCGTGCGATCTCCTCCTTCAAGTCCTTGCATTCCTGCTGCAGTTGGGTGATGATACCCAGTTTCTTGCGGATGAGTCGTTTGGCGGCAGGCTTCTCGATGTCGTAGCGGCTGTGTATGGCGAGGAAGAAGTTCTGCAGGAAAGCGTCGAAGTCCTGACGGTCGAACGCCGCAACCGCATCATGGTACTCCTTGTCAGCCTTGCTCTCATAGAGTGCCTGCTGGATCAGTTGTCCGTCGTTATAGCGACTGGCGAAACTGACGACCTCGGCACGTACGAAGATGTCACGCCTGTGGATAGGCTCCTCCAAGGTGATGCCCTCCAATGAGGTGCAACGGCTCAGGGCGACATACGTCTGTCCACCAGCGAAGGCACCGCCTCCCGAGAAGTCGATTCTCACCTTACGGAAGGTCAGTCCTTGACTCTTATGCACGGTGATAGCCCAGGCAAGGCGGAGAGGGAACTGGATAAAGGTGCCCAGTTGCTCCTCCTCAATCTTCTGTTCCTTCTCATTGAAGGTATAGCGCATGTTCTCCCATACCTCACGCTCCACGTCGTATTCGTGTCCGTCCTCATCGACTACAGTGATGATACCCTCCTCCTCGTCGATATAGATGACGACACCCAATGTGCCGTTCACCCACCGTCGCTCCTTGTCGTTTTTGATGAAGATGACCTGTGCGCCAGGCTTGATCTCCAGTTCCATAGGGGCGGGTAGGGAAGTCTCAGGGAACTCGCCTGTGATACTACCATAGAAAATGGTCGGCTCACCGTCGAGTTCCGCCAGTTTCTGCTCGTTGATATAGTCTACCGTGTCACGTCGGGTGGCGAGGGTGATAGGCAACGACCCCTCCTGTTTTCCCTGTTGCGGGGAGGTCTCTACTTGCTTGTTGATCTCCTCGATATCCCGTTCTGTCGCATGGTTCTGTCGGATGCGGTCGAGGATGCCGATGAAGTGGGCATCTGTCTGACGGTATACCTTACGCAGTTCGATGCTCACCAGACTCATCTCCTGCCACACCTTCGCCGAGAAGAAATAGGCGGAGGCATAGAACGGCTGCATCAACCGCCATTCGTCTTCCTTCACCACGGGCTCCAACTGGAAGATGTCGCCCACCAGCAACAGTTGTTTTCCTCCGAAAGGCTCTCGCATGTTACGGCAGTAGATGCGCAGCACCTTGTCGATGAAGTCGATGATGTCGGCTCTCACCATCGATATCTCGTCGATGATGATCAGTTCCAGTTCACGCAGCAGTTTGGTGGTGACACCACTATATTTCAGTGTCTTGCGGATATTACGGATGTTATAGCGGGAGTCGTTGGGCAACAGCGGATGGAACGGCAGTTTGAAGAAGGAGTGCAGTGTCTGTCCTCCCGCGTTGATGGCGGCGATACCTGTCGGGGCAAGGATTACATATTTCTTCTTCGTCGTCTCAGCGATATGTCGTAGGAAGGTCGATTTACCCGTACCCGCCCTTCCTGTCAGGAAAAGCGACCGTCGTGTATACTGGATAATCTGCAGTGCCTGTTGCCACTCTTGATTCTCCGTGTCGAGTTTATATGTCTCCAGTTTTGCCATTTCAGGTGCGAAGTTACGAAAAAATATTGAATTGTGCATTATTTTTTCGAACATCTCTTCTTTTTCCGAACATTCCCCAACCCCTTCACCCTTGAAGGGGCTTCACCTCTCCTTTGTCTTTAACTTTTAGTTTACCTCTGTCACGACTCGGCAAAGTTCATGCAAGCATGACTCTGCACTCGCTGTTCCATCGGTTCCTCCCCTCAGGGAAGGAA
>JAFTGH010000029.1 GCA_017458005.1 Prevotella sp.
CGGCTCACTGGCAGAAGTCGCTGTGGTTGACAGGACTGGCTGCTTTGTCAACACCGCAGAGGTCTCGTTGTTCTTGAAGCCCTCATAGGTCGCCTCAAAAGTAGGCAGAGTCTCACCCTGCTTGATGGTGTAGTCCTTCGCCGTGATCTTCAGCGGAGCCTTCTCGATGGTCAGCGTACCATTGACATAGGTGACGTTGTAGTTCGTCACACTGCCCTTGCTGATAACGATAGGATAAGTACCAACGGGAGATGCAGATGTCGCCTCACAAGTGATAGAGGGAGTTCCCTCTAATGTGGCACCATCACTGGTGAACTCAAAGGCGGGAATCTCATCACCATACTTGATGGTATAACTCTTCGCCGTGATTGTAACAGGAGTGCCGTCATTTACAGTAAAAGAACTCTGTATATCCGTTCCCGCATACTTGTCCTCTAATTCCTCGACACTGAACTTGATGTCCTTGACAGAAACGGAATAGTTTCCCAAAGGAACCTCTTCCTTGGGCTTTAACTGCAGGTTCATGATCTTTCCTTCTCCAGCGGATATACCACTGCCATTCAGAAAATAGCAGAATACTCTAAGTGTATTCGTGTCAATCTGCCGTATCGTTACAGACATACCTTCAGCCCTCGACTCTAACGTATAGTTGTTGTCGAACGTCGTATAATACTGACCCGGATAGACCACATCAAACTGCAAGCCTTTGACAATATCATAGTTGTCTAAAGAGAAATCTATTGACAGGTTTTCACTCTCGCTGATATCCTTTGTATATACACTCAGATAGTTAGGAGCGAAACGGCTACCACTGACACTCACCTCCTTTACCCGCAGGTCAGGATCGTTATTGTAAATCTGCATGGTTGCCGTGAAAGCCTGCTGCACCGTACTGCCATAGACGACGGTGATGTTTTCAGTGCCACCAACGGGAACTACCAATGGCAACGACTCCCTAATAGACAGATTGTCGTTATTGAACACCACACGGCTGACAGTCAGCAGTGCGGAGCCGTAGTTGCTGATGGCAAACTCCCTCTCGCAAGACTCAGTCACAGGCACTGCCCCGAAGTTGAGTTCGTCGGAGGTGCTGATCTGAGGACTGCTGATAGTCACCTGTCCGCCATAGACTGCGGACACCACATTCTCCACCTTATTATTAATAGTAGCAGAAAGCACGACTTTGGATGGGGTGAGTGTTGTGCCATAGCGTCCTGCCAGTCTCACCTTAAAGGATCCTATCTCACCGTCATTGCCTGTCAGTGGCTTGTCGCTACTGGAATAGGCGATGATACGTAACACATTACCAGTAAGTGAGACTGCACTCGCATGGTCCTGCTTACGACTTGACAATGCGAAACTGCCGTCCACATACTCCAACTGCTCAGGCAGTGCGAACTCCACCTGATAGCCGTTGATGTCATCCATGTTGTTCATCGTCATAGAGACGGTCACCTCCTCCTCGCTGACACCAGCCACGTCCTGCACATGCAGTTCGTTGACAGCAAAAGGCTGTGCCTTCAGGGTGATGGTATTCAGTTTCGACACGCTATTGCACACCACCTTCAACGACTTGTTGATGCTACCACGCTCCACAGGCTTATAGGTGATATTCAAGTCTTTTGACTCACCAGCACTTATAGTCAGCGGTAGAGTTGTCGTACTTGAGAACACGTTGACATCCGAGAACGTCAAGGCGGTAATTGTCAGGTCGGCATTTCCCACATTGGCTACTGTCACCGTCTTCTGGTAGGTGCTGCGGATGGGAACCTCCCCGAAGTCCACCTCCATCATACTGTATTGTGCCTTGGCGCAGAAGGTTGTCACAGTACCGCCTTCCGTACTTCCTGACACTTTAGTCCCGTCAGTATTGGTTAGCATGATCTTCGTGGGAGCCAACGTGACTGTCTCTGGCTGGTTGCCCAGTCTCAGTTTGAAACTGACCACCTCACCGCTGTTGCCTGTAATGGCAGCCATGGAGAGCGAGTAGACGAGCACGTTCAGCACGTCGTCTTTCACGCCTATTGTCAGGGAATGACCACCACAGCGGCTTCCCAGCAATCCAGACCCCTCCACCAGTGTTAAGTTCTCATCCAGCGGGATGCTCACCTGCAACGAGGATACCGCATCCGTATTCTCCAAGGAGATGCTGACTGTCACCTCCTCGTCAGGAGCACCTTGCGCTGATGATATCCTCACGACATTGTCTGCCCTTGCCCCGATGCCAAAGCACAGCAGCAAGGACAAGACCAATGTCTTTCCATAGTTCCTTAATTTCATAGCATCCAAGTTATTTCACAACCTTTACGCCATCCACGATATACAAGCCCCTCGGCAATTTCCGCAACTGGGTTTTATCGTCAGCCACACGGTATCCCTTCAGGTTGTACACACCCTTAACGGTCTTTGCGTCCTTCGTAGTCTCTATGGCAGTCGTCTCGCCTGCTATCGCCTCGACATTATGACCTGTGGCATCGCTCAGGCGGATGGATGCGACCTCCGCATTGCCGATGTGCAACAACGCGTGCTTGCCGGCAGGGAGTGTCTTGCCGTTCATGTTATAGGCAAGGAAGAGATAGTCGTTTTCCGACAGCCATGCTGAGGTGTGCTCGAAACCGTTCAGGTTGTCGTCAACACTGATGGTCTGTCCATCCTCGGCGATCAACTGTACCTGTACACCTGCCAGTGCCACTGGAGAATCGACATAAACCACGCCATCCTCAACCGTATATGTTGCCGTTGCCTCTATCAACAGACGTGCCTCGGCACCCGGATGCAATATCTTCTGGATGATACCCACAACGTCAAGGATGTCTATATAAGTATCTGTATTCATATCGGCAGCCTCGAAGATAAATGGCTTCGGATCCATACCTGCGGCATAGTTCACGGTGGTGATAACATCAGCCACGTCGATGTCACCAGAGCCGTTGGCGTCGCCCTGAGTTGATGTCAGCGGAGTCGCTGCCACCACATTAGACACGTCGTACTCCTGCAGGTCGGTTGACAATACCTTATACATATAATAATAGGTCTCGCCAGGTGTTACGTCGTAGTCGGCATACTCGGTCGTCTCAATGTCCACAATGTCCTGATTGATGCGCAGGGTGTCCGCCTTGCCTTCCGCATCCACCGTATAGCGATAGATGTTGAAGCCCATTGTGTCATCGAAGTTATTGTTCTCGTTGTTCCATGTCAAGTTCACACGTCCCATGCCAGCCTCAGCGGCGAAACCAGTCGCCATAGAGCCTGCTGACTGCACTTGGATGTTAAAGTGTGTCTTCTCGTATGGAATCTCGAAGTACTCGTTATCCTCCGCGCCATAGACATAGATGCGATTCACACCGTCGCTCTTCGTCTTGCCATCGATAGTCTTGTAGGCGGTGTAGATAGTACCCTCCGCATTCCAACTACCATCTTCGGCGACAGCCTGTTGGGTATAGGGATCACGCACTCCAAATGAGATTTGCGGTGCCACGTTCTTATTCATTGGACGGTTGAAGTACACCTCAAACTTATGTTTACCTACGCCAAGCGGTGCCAAGTCCTCGTACTCATCCTGTGCGTCCTTGCCGTTGACCACGACTTTCCAGACAATACCATGTGCCTCTGCATAGGGACGTGAAGGCATGTTGCTTAAATCTATCTGACCATATGTGCCTGGGGCATTACCTATTTCATAGATATAGGGACGTATGATTTCTTCACGACCTGTACCTAAATACGAGGGAGTGTTCGATTTATCAATACCTGGTTTTGATGCATTATAAGCCAAACAGTAATATTTGCCATTGTTTCTTACTATATAATTATTGAAGTAATTATTTCTATTCAATTGGCTATAATCAGGTAGGGTCCCTGAACCACTAGAATTATAGACTATATTTGAATATTGAAGATTTTTAGATATTCCATCAAACCTTCCAGTACAGTCTTGGATAGTATTACGTAATCCGTCATATCCCGTAAAAACATAACCCGTAGATTCCTTAATAATACAATCCTCCATATAAGGTATTACTGCTTCATAAGGGGACTCATATTCTTCTATTCTGCAATACGAGATTGTATCTCTTGGATTGTCGTAAGTTGCCCACCTAGGACAAGCAATCGAAATATATGCACCATTTGGTTTTTCGTCAGAATATTGTGTGGGATACTGGCTCCAATATGCCTCCCAATCACTTAGCATCTGCAACACGGCTGGTGTCAGATAGTTCGGATCGGTCAGTAAATGCTGTTTGGTTGTCATATCGTATGAGAAATCTTCGATGTAATCTTCCAAAGAGAAAGACCGACTGGGATTATCTTCATAGTCATTATAATATACAACCTGAAGTTGAGACGTAAACTTGTTAGGTGTCGTCTCTGTGGGTAACAGTGTAAAAAGTGTCTGCGTATCATTCGTATATAGAGCATCCTGACGATGATGTCCCCCAGTTGACTCATGCGACCTAATACCTGCCCATGCACCCTCTCCTGTATGGCGGGTAAAGACAATTGGCTTTTCTGGTGTTCCGTTTGCTTTCAGTTTTCCAGAAGAAGAAATGCCCATACCTTCCATAAACTCAATACGGGTACCTGGCTCAATGGTCAGCGTAGCACCTTCCATGATAGCGAGATTCTCATTCACCAGATAGGTGTGATCGGCTGTTAATGTCCTATCCTCTGAGATAAGTCCGTTGATTTTCACCAGATTGGTTACTACGATGGTAAAGGGCCACTCAAAGGTCTGAGTAGACTCATCGCAAGTGGCAACAATCTTGAGTTTGATATGACGAGCATCTGCTACATTATTCGCCACCTTCAGCACTAACGGATTCCAACTGACACCCTTTCCATAAGCATCCAAATGCATACCAAAGTCAACCCATCCAGTCTGGATATCCACAGTTGTGGGGTCCTCGAACTCATCACCCATCTCCAACTTCAGTTTGATGTTACTTGCCTCACCAAAGGTGGTACGGATGACGGGATAGATGCTGACTAACTCACCTGCGTCTATCTCATGGTCATTGCTATAGTCTTCCTCTGTCTCGTCAGCCAAATCCTTACGGTTACGCATCTGCAAATTCAACATATCCAACTCAGCAGGACGATTGGTAACACCAAACGCCTCAGCGATATTATTGGTATGCAACAAATCACCCCACAGTATCTCTTGCGTGTCGTACTGCTTGACCATCTTCAAGGCAGAGATAGCACCTGCTACCAACGGGGATGCCATTGAAGTACCATTGAGTGTTTTGTAGTTACCACCAGGAATGGTACTTAGAATATTAACACCAGGAGCAGATAACTCATAGTTAAAACCGTCTGGGTCTTGAAGAGTAGTGACAGACGAATAGGTGTTTCCATCCAAATCATGATTACTAAATCCTGCTAATGCGCCACTTTGTGTTGTTGCCTGTACTCCCAGTACAAAAGAATAACCTGCAGGAAAATGTACGCCATAATCACAATTCTCGTGACAAGGTGCTGGATGAATCCTTGCAAAATCATTACCCGCAGCCGCAACAATCACTGCACTATGATATGCACGTTCCAACGCCTGACGGAGAGCACGGCTATTTGCATAAGTTCCTAAAGAAAGGTTTAGCACAGTGGCACCGTTCTGTACAGCATAGTCGATACCCTTTACGATAGTAGCGACATCACCTGTACCGTCGCTCTGCATCACACTGACTGCCATAATCAATGCCTGTGGGTTGGCACCTACTATACCTATATTATTATTAGAGGCTGCAGCGATACCTGCCACATGGGTACCATGCATGTTATTATCACGGATGTTAGGGGTGTTGTTGATGAAGTCCCAACCATGAATATCACCTGCAAAACCATTGCCGTCGTTATCGTAGTTCGACTCACCTTCCGCCTCTGCTGTGTTTGTCCAGAGGTTATCTTTCAAATCGGGGTGCGTCAAGTCAACGCCTGTATCAAGGATGGCGATGACGGGACGGGCTGGATTGATAATCGGTTTGCTCCACAACTCCTTCACCCCATAAGCGTCCAGATACCACTGCTGGGTATTGTAAGGATTGCCCGCATAACTGTCTGCGATATGCGCATCCATCAGGTATAGTTTATAGTTGGGTTCTGCAAACTCCACTTCGTCGAGCGCCTTCAGTTTCTCTACCAGTTGCAGGGTCTCTATCTGTTTCTCCTCACTCAGTGTCACCTTATAGAGTTGTGTCAGGTCACGCTCCACAATAGTAGCACCATTAAAGGCTTTGGCACGGCGAGCAGTGCCTTTCACTTTAGCATTGGGCAGCAGTTGCTCCATGTCTTTTGCACCATACTCCTTCAGAACAGCATCCAGACTACTGATACCAGAAGTCGTTTGTCCTGCAGCACGACGCACATTGGCTTGCTGCCCGTCTTTCAATTTGAAAAGAACTTGTCCAGGCACAAAGTCATGTGCCTGTGGACGAGCCACCTTGTACACTTCATCCTCATTGTCATTCGAGACCTGAGAGAGTGCGGGCATTGCTCCTACTACCAGCAGGGCTAATCCCAAAAAGTAACGTTTGTGTTTCATATAATTAATTTATTATTAGTTCAATGTAAACAATATATATTCGTAGATTTTACTTTGGAGATTAAAAACAAATCCATTATCGGGATCGACATTCACACAATACTGATTGGGATCTCTATAAAACACTCCATCATTATCCTTTCCCACTACAATTGTGTGCATACTATTTTCAATTTGATAAACAATAATAGCCAAGTTATGACCTGCTGCTTCCAAATGATCATTAATTTCATTAAAAGCACCTTCTAATGGATAAATATCAGCTCTTGAGTCTAAAATCTGAAAATTATGCGGATACTCATCCTGTGTTTGGATATATCTGTTGAACTCACATAGATGCCGAGTTCCTCTTAAATTACCGATAATTGTGCCACAATAATGATGAAGAATCTGAGAGATAAAACATTCAAAGTCATTGCGACCAGAATTCTCTTGCATATTTACAAACTTATTTTGGTAAATATCTCTGATATGGTGTAAGCATGCAGGATGTCTCTGTATAGAGTCTTGTATAAAACTATAATATGCCTTCAAGACATCATAGACCTCAATAGGAATACCACGCATTTCTACATTTCTATAATATTCTAAAACAAACGCATAACTTGCCAACAAGCAAATATTATTACTCTGCTTAAAAGTTGATCTAAATAGAGTCCTATCAGCCATATTTCAAATCTCCTATGCATCTATTGGCTCCATTCGATGCTTATAATACGTATTCTCTGCATACACAACAGAAAGTGTGAGCCTACTTAGTCTATACTCTGCAAGTAGGCTCTGGACTGCCTTAGAAGTGAATATAGAAAAACGGCTCACACCCCTGTATGATGATATACACACGGTATATACTATCAAATACAAGGAGGAACGCTCGTCAATATTCCAACTTCTTTGGGTGAATTGTCCAGATTCACTTGCAAGGAATAAAACTAAACGCTTCCTATGTTATGTCTGCGACGGATTTTCCGCCACGGTGCAAATATAAGAAAAATTTAGCACAAACGTTCATTGTGAGCCGTTATTTTTGCAAAATTACTTCTTTTTCGCCATTTAACCGCTTCTTATGGAGTTCTTTTTCATTGTAAAATCATTTTTTTCTATTCTCAACGGCGAAGATACTACATAAAAAAGAAACATGGAAGAAAAAGGGCGACCATTTCCTCCATTTTGATAAAAAGGCTATTTGTTGGCTGCCTCAATAATCAATAGTTGGACATAGTTACGATATTCAGTAACTACAGTGTCCATCGAGAATTCGGGATGGGAACGGACAATCTGATCCAGACGTTGTTGCTCGCCAGCAAGAAATATGCGTGACTGTATCATCCACAAACTGTCATTTTGACGTGGATGTTCCACAGAACCCAATGTGGATTGAAATACGGGAAGCACTAATCTCTTGATATCTGAACGTAACTGCTCGATAGATTTCTGTTTAGCGTGACCAGAAGGAGTGTCTGAAACCTGGGGCTTTGTTGGTGCAAGCGGTGTCTCGATAACAGAAGTCTTTGTTATATGTGGAGTGTCTGCTTTTTCTGGCATCTTAACAGAAGGAATGGTATCTGTTGCTACTGGCAGAATCTCTTCATGAGCGGTCTGCTGTTGCGGATAGAAGAGAAGGGCAATAGCAACAACAGGAATAGCCAATAGCAAGAGATAGGGATACCATCGCCTATGAGATAGGTCGTGCTGCAAATCGTCTATAGACTGATATCGATCAGAGGGGTTACTTGCCGTACATCGTGCTATCACCTTATTATATATATAAGCATGGGGGAGCATGGCAAGAATCTTGCCGATGGCATAGATGTCTGTGCGTTCGTCGACGACCTCTCCTCGTAATTGTTCTGGCGCCGCAAAGCCATTGGTATGTCCTTGGGTGTCCGAGAATGTATCTGTATAACAGCAACCAAAATCTACTAACTTAACATCATCATTAATGCGAGTCAACAGAATATTGTCTGGCTTTATATCCAGATGCAACACTTGATGGGCATGAAGATACCGCACCACATCCAACAACTGGGAGACAAACTTCTTTGTATTCTTGCGTGTGAAATATTGAGGACGATTTGTCAGGCAGTCCGTTAGTGTCTCACCATCCACATATTCTATCAGGATACCATCAGAGGACAAGGATATATAGCGGACAAGGTTAGGATGCTCTAAGCGATAGCCTGTCTCAAACTCTTTGTGGAATGCCTCTTGGAACAGGATGTCATTGGCATATTCCGCTTTCAATCGCTTCAGGAAATGCAGTTTGCCATACAACTTGACACGAAAGGTGTCGCAGGTGGCTCCATGACGCTCCAACAGTTCTGCTGCGTCATCATTGAACTGCTGGTTGTGAAACTCTGACGACTCCATCATATGGAAAGAAGGGTTATTGAAGAGAGACCTTCCACAATACCTGCCGTATAGGAACCAAGTGCCTTACCATCACGCCATACTTGAGATACCAACAGGGGGTGATGAAGGACGAATCCTTGTATCTCCACTTCATCACCTACGAATAGTTTGCTATTCTCGCTTTCTGTTACCTGATAGCGACAATTCTCCTTATACTCAAAAGTAACCTTCCTGTCTGGGAGATAGGTTATTTGAACACTGTCACCACTTTGTAGACTACTTGACTGAAGAACCTCAGCGGATTGATTAAAGTCTGAGTTTCCATTATCCTCTACCCTCATCAATGCTTCCCAATGAGCATAACCTAAATAGCGGGCAATAGCATCAAGGGTAGTGACATGCGGAGTACGTTCGTCTTGTGCGAAACCTAACAAGCGTTTGAGTGTAGTGGCACCAATATGAACCCCTATCTTGCTCTCAATATCATACGATAAATATTCACAATCGGAAGGTAGGCGCAAGTCGTTAGCCGACTTGTCCTTCAGCATCTGAATGATATGGAATGGCAAATGCATAACTTAAACAATTATAGTTATGGCAAAGATAAACATTTCTTCTGAAAGCCGCAAATGATTCCCAAAGAAATTAAGAGAAAGGGGGAAATATTTGGAAACATATAAAAATCTTCTTTTTACTGATAATCCGCAAAAAAGAATCAAAAAGTTTGCATTATTCGGGAAAAAGACTTATCTTTGCAACGAAAATCAGAAAGACAAAGGGCTGCTAGCCCGTCTTACGATAACAGTACCCGCTGTGCATACCATCAGAACTGCCGGCGGGTCATTTTTTTTGAAATATGGCAAACAAGGCTTCAAGAACTATACAGGAGCAGATCGAACTGCTTGAGAATCGCGGGATGCTATTCCGTGACAAGGCTTTTGCAACGGAGTGCCTCAAGCGCATCAGTTACTTCCGATTGAAAGCCTATTGGTGGGACATGCAGAGCGACCCCGTTAATCACGTCTTTACGGATGGAAGTTGTTTTGGGGATGTGATTGAGCGATATGAATTCGACAATGCCTTGCGAAAAATATTGTTCACAGCGATTGACACCATAGAGATTGCTCTGCGTACAAAACTCATCTATCACATGTCACAGGCGCATGGTGGGCTTTGGTATATGGATGGTGCATTGTTCAACAATGCTAATCTGCACGCCAAACAACTACAGCATCTTCAGGTGGAATTTGCCGAAAGCGGCGAGGTGTTCGCCAAGGATTATAGGCGACAACACCCTAACCAGATTCAGAATGGATGGCAGAGTGACGAAGACCCTGATGCTTGGATTATCTTGGAAGTAGCGACATTGGGCGACTTGTCTAAACTCTACAAGAACATCGGGCACCAACTGCCAGCGAAATCGAAGATTGCCAACGAGTTCGGATTGAGCATCCACAGCGACTTGGCCAGTTGGCTGGAGGCGATAGCATATTTGCGAAACATCGTTGCCCATCATTCCCGTCTGTGGAGTCGCAATATGGTTAAGCGCCCGTCAGAGCCACTAAATCCTCATAACATATGGCTGTCACATCAAATGTCAGACATGGAGGCAAAGCGCCCGTTCTATATAATCACCGCTATGCTTTATCTCTGTGATGCGGTTAATTCTCGCAACAGACTGAGGGCGGAGTTTTTCCAACTAATGAAGAAGTACAGCCATCTGCCTATCCAACGTATGGGTTTCTTTGCTGGCTGGGAACATGAGCCAATCTGGGCAATAGAGAGACCAGAAAACATGGTTTAGAAAACAATCGCCTCAATATTTGGTCGTCTGGGAAAAAGAAAAAAGGGAAATAAATGGATTTCATAAAAAACTCTCGACCCCTTTGTTGAAGGGACCGAGAGAATAAAAGGAATCTTATCTGAGTACAGATTAATAGAACTTGAAATAACGGCGGGCGTTATTGTAGGAGATATCCTCCACCATCTTACCCAGCAACTCACGGTCGTCAGGCAGCAAGCCCTTCTCAACATCGTTACCCAGCATGTTGCAGAGGATGCGACGGAAATACTCATGACGTGGATAACTCAGGAACGAGCGGGAGTCAGTCAGCATACCTACGAAGCGGCTCAGCAAGCCCAGTACGGAGAGGGCGTTCATCTGACGCTCCATGCCGTCCTTCTGATCGTTGAACCACCAGCCAGAGCCAAACTGAATCTTGCCTGGCTCACCACCCTGGAAGTTGCCCAGCATAGTGGCAATCACCTCATTGGCACATGGGTTCAATGTATATAATATGGTACGCGTGAGTTTACCCTCCATGTTCAACTTATTGAGGAACTTAGACATCGCCTTGGCGGTATTGAACTCACCGATAGAGTCGAAACCAGTGTCAGGACCCAGTTGGTTGTACATCTTCGTATTGTTGTCACGGATAGCACCATAGTGGAACTGCTGTGTCCAGTCTGCATCAGCATCCATCTCAGCCATCACGGTCAGGAAGCAGTTCTTATACTGGCGTACCTCCATGTTAGAGAGTTGCTGTCCACGCATTGCCTTCTCGAAGATGGTCTCAATCTGTGAGTCGGTATACTCCTCGTCATAGAACTCCTCAATACCGTGGTCGGAGAGTTTGCATCCCTGCTCCTGGAAGAAGTCATGACGCTTCTGAAGGGCATCTACCATGTCGGCGAACTTGGTGATGGTCACCCCACTCACCTGCTCCAACTGATGGACGTATGCGCCAAACTCGGGCTTCTCGATATTCATCGCCTTGTCAGGACGCCATGCGGGAATCATCAAAGGATCGTCAGCAGCCTTGTGCTTGGCATACTCGATATGGTTGTGGAGGTCGTCAACGGGATCGTCGGTAGTACATACGCACTCCACATGATAATGCTTCATCAAGCCACGAGCGGAGAACTCAGGCTGCTTCAGTTTCTCGTTACACTCGTCGAAGATCTCACGAGCCGTCTTGGGCGAGAGCAGTTTCTCGATACCAAAGGCGGTCTTCAACTCCAGATGAGTCCAGTGATACAACGGGTTACGGAGTGTATAGGGAACAGTCTCTGCCCACTTCTCGAACTTCTCCCAGTCGGAGGTGTCCTTACCTGTGCAATACCTCTCATCAATACCATTGGTACGCATGGCACGCCACTTGTAATGGTCGCCACCCAGCCAGAGTTCTGTGATGCTCTTGAAGCGATGGTCGTTAGCCACCATCTCTGGGATCAGGTGACAGTGGTAGTCGATGATAGGCATTTTAGCCGCATGATTGTGGAACAGGTCCTGTGCTACTTCGTTATCCAAAACGAAGTTCTTGTCGTTGAATTGTTTCATAGTTATTTTATTATTGTTTTAGTAATTGTTTTCACAAAATCTTTGCAAATATAGCGAATTATTTCCGCATAATAAAATATTCCTACTACTTTTGAAGAAAAATTAACGTAAACGATGACGGGCAGTATAAAAAAATGCGTACCTTTGCAAAAGAATGTGATATTCTAATTAACATAAACATTTATACTAATGAACAAAATGCTATTCTTAGGCGTTGCACTCTTTGCAGCCACCTTGGGCGCTAATGCCCAGAAAGCCATGACCGCCCCCGCTGGCGGCAAGGCTATCAGCGATGAGTTAATCGGTATTTTCTTTGAGGACATCAGCAGTGCCGCCGATGGCGGTCTTTATGCGGAACTGGTCCAGAACGGATCGTTTGAGTACAGTCCCGTGGAGCGTGACGGCTGGGGACCTGGTACGGCATGGCGCATGGCACGTCCAGGACACTCCCTCGGATATATGCAACCCTCGATGGAGAATCCCATCCATCCCAACAACCCCACCTTCATGCGTCTTGTAGCAGAGCGTACAAAAGAGTATTATGACTATACGGGCTGGAGGGGCTTCGGTATCCAGAACGACGGTTTCGACGGAATCTCCGTCAAGGCTGGTGCGAAATACGATTTCTCCGCTTTCCTGCGCAACGTCAAAGGTGACGCCAAACAAGTGCGTGTCGTCCTTGCCGTTCCACAGGGATGGGGAAAAGACCCGAAACTACTTGCCGAGGCAACCATTACCGCCGATGCCGCCAACTGGAAGAAATACGAGGCGACACTGACTCCCACGGAGACTGCCACCAATGCCATCCTGCAAATCCTCGTGCTGACAACGGGTACGGTGGATATCGACGTGGTATCGCTGATGCCTCAGGACACCTATAAGGGACATGGACTCCGCAAGGACCTCGCACAGGCTCTTGCCGATCTACACCCGAAGTTTATGCGCTTCCCCGGCGGCTGCGTGGTTCACGGTGGCGGTGACGGTTTCTGGAACACCTACCGATGGAAGACCACTGTAGGTCCTAAGGAGCAGCGTCGCCCACTGAAGAACACATGGGGCTACCACCAGAGCATGGGGCTGGGCTACTTCGAGTATTTCCAGTTCTGCGAGGACTTGAACATGGAGCCTGTACCCATCTTGCCCTGCGGTGTGAGTTGCCAAGGCACCAATGGCGGTTGGAACATGTGGCCCCAACAGGCACAGGACGTAGTGCCTATGTCGGAGATGGACGAGTGGGTACAGGATGCCCTCGATCTCATCGAATGGGCTAACGGTGACGTCAACACCAAATGGGGTCGTGTACGTGCCGAGGCTGGTCACCCTAAACCCTTCGGACTGAAGTATCTGGGTATCGGCAACGAGGAGAAGATATCACCTGAATTCTCAGAGCGTTTCAAGTATATGTATGAGAAGGTAAGGAAGGCGCATCCTGAAATCATCATCGTGGGTACGGCAGGTCCCGGTTCTCATCCTGGGAACCCTGACTACGAGGCAGGCTGGAAACTCGCCGACGAGTTGCAGATGCCGATTATCGACGAGCACTACTACGAGCCTAATAACTATTTCCAGGAGAGTCGCCAGTACGACAAATATCCTCGCGACCGTAAGACGAAGGTCTATCTCGGCGAGTATGCCGCCAAGGACAAGAAACTCATCGACGCCCTGTCGGAAGCACTCTACCTCCTGCATGTCGAGCGTAACGGTGACATCGTCTGCATGACTTCCTATGCCCCGCTCTTCGCCCGTAAGAACGCCACCAACTGGAACCCCGACATGATCTACTTCGACAACGAGCGTCCGTTCCTCACCTGCAGTTACTATGTACAGCAGATGTTCGGACAGTCAAGCGGCAACTACTACTATGGCGACTGCGTGAAGATCAAGGATGCCACCAACCTGCAGGAGCAGTCTGTCGTCCTGAATACGAAGACACGCCAGTTGTTCGTCAAAGTATGTAACGCCAGCAGTCAGAAGAAATACGCCGATGTCGACCTCTCTCGTTTCAAGGGTGTCAAGACTGCGGTGAAGACCACCCTGTCGGGGAAGCCTGACGACGAGAACAACTACGAGACACAGCCTATCGCTCCTAAGACGGAGACGGTGTCGGTGAAGAGCAAGATGACGCTGGACATGGACCCCTACTCCTTCGTCATGCTGCAGATAAACCTATAAACACTTATTTGTCAGATGCAAGGCAGAGTACTATTGATCTACACGGGCGGCACAATCGGTATGAACCGTAACCCGCAGACAGGAGCCTTGGAGCCTTTCGACTTCGAGCACCTGCTGCATAACGTGCCGGAACTGAGACAGTTCGACCTCATCATCGACACCCATCAGTTCAACCCGCCCATCGACTCCAGCGACATGACTCCAGCGAGATGGACAGAACTGAGTCATATCATTGCCGACCATTACGACGACTACGACGGCTTCGTCGTCTTGCATGGCACAGACACGATGGCATATACCGCCTCCGCACTCTCCTACATGCTGGAGAACCTGACAAAACCTGTCATCTTTACGGGTTCGCAACTGCCTATCGGGCTGTTGCGAACCGATGGCAAGGAGAACCTCATCACCTCAATAGAGATTGCCGCCGCCAAAGATGAGCAGGGACACGCCCTCGTACCAGAGGTAGGCATCTACTTCAACGGTCACCTGCTCAGAGGCAATCGCACCACCAAACAGAGCGCCGAGGAGTTTAACGCCTTCGAGTCGTTCAACTACCCGCATCTGGTAGATGCTGGCGTGAACATCACCTATCATACCGACCGTATGCTGAAGCCCGACTGGAGCAAACCCATGAAGCCGCATTTCCGTCTCGACAACAACGTGATTATCTTCTCGCTGTTTCCAGGTATCAGGGAAGACTTAGTGCGCCACATCATCGCCACTCCCAACCTGAAGAGTATCGTCATGCGTACCTTTGGTAGCGGAAACGCCCCCCAGCGTCCCTGGGTGATGCAGGCACTGAAGGAGGCGACACGTAACGGTAAGGTGGTCATCAATATCAGCCAGTGCATGCAGGGCATGGTGGAGATGGGGCGCTATGATACGGGCTATCAACTCCAAGAGGCTGGTGTCATCAGCGGCTATGACGCTACCGTAGAGAGCGCCGTCACCAAACTGATGTTCTTACAATCCCATTATAAAGACCCTGAACAGGTAAGACAACTGATGCGACAGAGTATCAGAGGAGAAATCACGGATAATTAAGAATACGGAACTATCAAAGGATGGTTCCGTTAATTTTATCAGTATTTCAACTTTCGAGCGTTAATTTCAAACAGCCGTTAAGCAAGACGACGGAATTGTTAAATTGCGACAAAAAGAAACGACAATTTGACAGTTTACCGATTTTTGCGTCTATATTTGCACTCGATTTCAATGAACTGAATATAAACATTTAACTGAATAGACAAATGAAAAAGATTGTAAAGACTTTCATTCCAGCGATTTACTTGATAGTAATCGCATTCTCAACGGCATCTTGCAACAAGACGCAGGCAGCACCTGCGGCTGCCGCACCAGGACAACCCGTAGACCTGACTTACGCAGCGGAGAAGTCGCTGCCCTCAGTCGTTTACATCAAATCAGTCATCAACTCCAAGACACAGACCGTGGAGTATAGTGATCCCTTCGAGGATTTCTTCTCTGATCCGTTTGGCGGTTTCTTCGGTCGTGGACAGGGTAACGGTAACAACGGAACACGCAAACGTCAGGTACAGACTCCAAAGCGTGCCGCAGCAGGTAGTGGTGTCATCATCTCTGCCGACGGCTATATCGTCACCAACAACCATGTGGTGGATGGTGCTGACGAGTTGACTGTCACCCTCAACGAGAACTCCAAAGAGTATTCCGCCCGTATCATCGGTGCTGACAAGACGACGGACCTCGCCCTGATCAAGATTGACGCCAAGAACCTACCCGCTATCGTGATTGCTAACAGCGATGCGGTGAAAGTAGGTGAATGGGTGCTTGCCGTAGGTAATCCCCTCGGACTGAACAACACCGTGACAGCAGGTATCGTCAGTGCCAAGGCTCGTCAAATGGGTGAAGGTGTCGCCTCCATGATCCAAACCGATGCCGCCATCAACCAAGGTAACTCAGGTGGTGCGTTGGTAAACACCCGTGGTGAACTGATCGGTATCAATGCGATGATCTATTCCCAGACAGGTTCTAACATCGGTTATGGTTTCGCCATTCCTACCGCTATTATGAATAAGGTGGTAGAGGACATCAAGAAATATGGTACCGTACAGCGTGCGATGATCGGTATCAAGGGATCGGATGTCAGCAACTATGTCGATGTGGAGAAAGAGAAGGGCAACGAGGTAGACCTCGGCACTATGGAGGGTATCTATATCGCTGAGGTCGTAGAGGATGGCGCTGCCGCCGCCGCAGGACTGCAGAAGGGCGATGTCCTTACGTCTATCGACGGACAGAAGGTGAAGAAGTTCGGTGAGTTGCAGGGTATCATGGCTCAGAAGCGTCCCGGCGACAAGGTGACTGTCACCTATCTCCGCAACAAGAAGGAGAAGACCGCTACCCTCACCCTCAAGAATGAGCAGGGCACGACCAAGGTGGTGAAAAATGCCGACGTGGATATCTTGGGCATCGACGTACGTCCTATCACAGACTCTCAGAAGAAGCAACTGGAGATCAGTTATGGCCTTGAGGTCCTGAAAGTCAACGGTGGTAAGATGAAGGATGCTGGTGTTCCTAAGGGCTTCATCATCCAAGTGGTCAACGACCAGCCGATGCGCTCCTTCGATGACCTGCAACAGGCTGTCAAGGATGCCAAGGACCAGATGCTTGTCATCAAAGGACTCTATCCTACCGGCAAGCGCGGTGGTTTCGTAGTCTATCTGCAGAATGAGTAATAATTGACATTCTGTCCATAAAAAGTAAGGTATTCTTTTGGTAGTTCCAAAAAAATACCTTACTTTTGCATCCGGCTTTATCAAAAGACTACTAAATGAGACAACTAAAAATCACAAAATCCATAACTAATCGAGAGAGCGAATCTCTTGATAAGTACTTACAGGAAATTGGAAAAGAGGAACTACTCTCCACGGATGAGGAAGTAGAACTTGCCCAGCGCATTCGGAAAGGTGACCATAAGGCACTGGAACGGTTGACGAAGGCAAATCTCCGATTTGTTGTCTCTGTAGCAAAACAGTACCAGAACCAAGGGCTGTCCCTACCCGACCTCATCAATGAGGGAAACCTTGGACTCATCAAGGCTGCGGAGAAGTTTGACGAGACCCGTGGTTTCAAATTCATCTCGTATGCCGTATGGTGGATCCGCCAGAGCATCCTGCAGGCCATTGCCGAACAGAGCCGTATCGTCAGACTGCCCCTCAACCAAGTAGGTGCGGTGAATAAGATCAACCGTGAGGTCAACCGCTTCGAGCAGGAGCATGAGCGTCGCCCGTCGGCAGAGGAACTCTCAGAGAAGGTAGACCTACCCGAGGACAAGATAGACGATGCCTTGCATGTGAGCGGACATCACGTGTCTGTCGATGCCCCCTTCGTGGACGGTGAGGATAACAGTTTGTTAGACGTACTGGTCAACGACGATGCCCCGATGGCTGACCGTCAGTTGGTGATGGAGTCTCTGAGGGCAGAGATCAAGAACGCCCTGCTGATGCTCAACGACCGTGAGCGTAAGGTCATTGAGGCTTTCTTCGGTATCGACCAGCCTGAGATGACACTGGAGGAGATTGGTACGAAATACGGACTGACCCGAGAGCGTGTCCGTCAGATTAAAGAGAAGGCTATCCGCCGCCTGCGTGGCAATACAAAGAACAAGATGTTAAAAGCATATTTAGGACAATGAAGATTTTAAAGTATATCCTTTTTACCCTGCTCTTGACAATGGTGCTTCCACAAGAGACACAGGCTAAGCGCGAGAAGGTGCCACAGATGTATATGTTTGGCTTCTCCGCATCCTTTCAGGACTCTATCATCTATATGACCGACGTACAAGAGGTCGCCGATGTATGGTATGACTCCAAGACGAAATTCCTGTTGGGCAGACAGCACTATTCCTACCAGTTGAAGGAACACCTCACCAACAACAAGCAACAGCCCAACCGTGTCTGCGTCGTCATGTTTGCGCTGACCCGTAAGGAGGCTGAGAAGAAATTCATCAAACTACGTAAGGAATACACCGTCAAGGCAAAGGGGAAATATGATGTGAGATACCTGCCGACAACAGAGTTCAAGTTTGAAGCGGTAGATATGAGTGAGCAATAAAAGAGAGGAACCCGTCAAGGTTCCTCTCTTCTTTTTTATGCCTCGTGATTGGCTTTCCAGATTTTCATGCGCTCCTCTAATTGCGCATACTGATGGTCTTCTATAAAAGAGGTACATACACGTAAGCCCTCCTGATGTGAGCCTGTCGTTATCAGACAGATAGCACTCACACCATAGTACATCAGTTCCTTGGCAAGTTGCCCACTCGTCATTCCCTTGTAGCCTATTGTGAAATAGAAACCGTCGGCAACAGGCTCGTCAAGGTCTTTGTCGTAAACGATATGGAAACCATAACGGCAGAAGATATCCTTCAACTTACGGGCACGCTCGCCATAGACACTCACCTCCTTGCGGAAATCATAGGTGCCGTCACTTGCCGCCTTCAGCATCGCTGCCAAGGCAAACTGTGCGGAATGGCTCGTGCCAGAGGAAAGGGCATACAGCATACGGGTGGAGAACACCAATCCGAAAGGCAGTCCCTCATAACGTGCCGCAAGGTCAGGATAGTGACGATGGAACAACTTATTGGAGATGCATGTCACACCAATACGCTCACCAGCATAACTGAACGCCTTCGAGCCACTGATAAGCAGGATATAATTATCGGTATAACGCCCCACCGTCGGCTGGTAAGGCGGTTGGAAAGGCACACTCAAATCCTTACGGAAGTCCATGGCAAAATACGCAAGGTCCTCCATCACTATCGTATCGTATCTCGTGGCGAGTTCACCGATGGTGCGTAACTCATCCTCATTCAGACATATCCAAGCGGGGTTATTCGGATTGGAATAGACGATCGCACAGATATTCCCGTTCTTCAGATAACTCTCCAACTTAGGTCCCAGTTTCTCACCACGGAAGTCATAGACATCAAAGGTCTCGTACTTCACTCCCTGTACTTGCAACTGCATCTTCTGTACAGGGAAACCCGGGTCGATAAAGAGCACGGTATCCTTCTGCTTGTCTGCCTGTGAACAGGTCAGAAATGACGCAAAAGTACCTTGCATCGAACCACTGACAGGAACACATCCCTCTGGAGCGACATCGAGTCCGATAAACGCTTTGATGAAACGGGATGCCTCCTGTTTCAATGAAGGAGCACCTTGGATATCGGGATAACTATGAGCGATACCGGCTTGTAATGCCTTGATCTGGGCATCGACACCCACCTGGGCGGCAGGCAGTCCTGGAATACCCATCTCCATCTTGATAAACTCCACACCTGAAGCCTGCTCTGCTTTCGCAGCCACCTGCTTCACCTCGCGAATGGTAGCCTTGGCAAAGTCCTTGATGCCCAACTCGGCGACCAACTGGTCGATGATCTCTTTCTTGATTGGTGTCTCCATTATTTCTGAGCCTGTTTTCCTATGGCAAGTGCCTTGATATTCGCCTCGACGATAGCCTCACCTTTTCGACCAAACACACGACGGATAGCGTCCTCTAGTTTCTCATACTCAATACCCAGTGCTTTCTGAGCGGCACCCAACAGGATGACGTTCGCAGAACGGGGTACCCCATTATCTTTCGCAGCCTGCTCAATATCGAGCATAATGACATTCTTAAGTTCTGAAAGATCTGCTTTAATCTTCTCAATATCAGGATAATTGGGAATATTCACGAAAGGAGTGCTTGACGTAATGATCCATCCCTCTTTTGAGAGGAAAGGCAGATAACGTAATGCCTCCATCGGCTCCATTGAGATAATCACATCGGCACCACCTTTGGGTATCAGGTCACTGGCAATAGGGTCGCTGGAGATGCGAAGATTCGACTGCACATCACCTCCACGCTGTGACATACCATGCACCTCTGCCTGTTTGATATACAGGTTCTCGTTCATAGCAGCCTCACCGATAATCGTTGCGATAGAGAGGATACCCTGTCCCCCTACTCCACATAATATAATATCTGTCTTCATTTCTTTGCCTCCTGTGCTTTCTTTTGCTTTAAATGTCTCTGTAATGTCTGCATACACTCACGACGTGGGATGATGACACTGACTCCGTGATAGTTAATCTCCTCACGGATGGTCTTGGTGATCTCCTCCATGTTCTTAGGCAGAGGCACCACCACTTTCAGATGGTCGTCACTCAGTCCTAGACCACGACAGATTGCCTCAAACTTATTCGTTCCTGCAGAGTCCTGTCCTCCCGTCATCGCCGTCGTCAGGTTGTCACTGATAATCACAGTGATATCGGCATTCTCGTTAATGGCATCCAACAGCCCCGTCATACCAGAGTGGGTAAACGTGGAATCACCAATGATTGCAACGGCAGGCCACTGACCAGCGTCTGAGGCTCCCTTCGCCATAGTGATAGAGGCTCCCATATCCACACAAGAGTGGATAGCCTTATAAGGAGGCAGGAAACCTAAGGTATAGCAACCGATATCTCCAAATACACGGGCATTGGGATAATCGAGCAACACCTGGTTCAACGCCGCATACACGTCACGGTGCCCACAACCTTGGCAGAGTGCGGGGGGACGTGGTGCCACATCCTCGCAAGGGGCATAGTTCTCACCAATCTCCATACCCAATGCCTTTTTTATCAGGTCGGGATTCAACTCACCCGTACGAGGCAGTTCACCTGTCAGACGACCTTTGATAACAGCATTGCCCGGCATCACGCCACGCACTTGGTCCTCGATAAACGGCTGACCCTCCTCGGCAACGAGCACGAACTCACAATCGTCAGTCAGACGACGGATCAGTTTCTTGGGAATAGGATACTGCGAGATTTTCAATACTGGGAACGGACAGCCGTTGGGGAAGCACTCCATCAAGTAGTTATAAGCGATGCCACTGGCTATCACTCCCAACTCACGGTCATCGGCATCAATATACGCATTATACTTGCTGTCTACCGACATCTGCTCCAATAAAGGCTGCTGTGCGGTCACAATATCATTACGCTTACGAGCAAAGGCTGGCAGTAACACCCAACTCGAGGCCTGTGCATCGTAATTCAATTCATTTTGTTGACGTGGCACGTCAACACACTCGACTACGGCACGGGAATGCGCCATGCGGGTGGTGACACGCATCAGGATGGGCAGGTGTAACTGCTCCGACAGGTCGAAAGCCTCCTGAATCATGTCGTATGCCTCCTGCTGACTACTAGGCTCCAACGTAGGCACCATAGCGAACTTACCATAGAAACGACTATCCTGCTCGTCTTGCGAGGAGTGCATCGAAGGGTCATCAGCCACCAATACGACCAGTCCGCCATTCGTACCAGTCATACCAGAGTTGACAAATGGATCGGCACATACGTTCAACCCCACATGCTTCATACAAACCAAGGCACGCTTTCCCATGTACGACATACCCAGCGCTGCCTCCATCGCCGTCTTCTCGTTGGTAGACCAACGGCTATGTACGCCACGCTCTTTTGCCAATGGCGACATCTGGATATACTCTGTGATCTCTGTGGAGGGAGTTCCCGGATAGGCATAGACGCCACTCAGTCCTGCGTCCAAGGCACCCTGAGCAATCGCCTCATCTCCCAATAATAGTTTCTTCATATCTCGTTAAGTTTAATTTTCTTGTTTGCAAAGGTAGTGCAAATCAGATGAAATACCAAATTTATTTAAATAAAAAGAGTACATTTGAATTTAATTTCGTAACTTTGCAAAATAACAACAAAGCAAAAGGATGAGAGTTATATGTGATGCCCCTGGACAGACCTGCAACAGGCTATGGACCTACCTAGCCTCTGTAGCACAATGTATCGCAGAACGGAAGAAGATGGTGATTATCTTCTATGACTGGACGATAGAGGATTTCCCGCATCTGCTCCACGCCCCCTTTATCTACTACCCTCTTTATCATAAGTGGTTCCTAAACCTGCCAAAGGGATGGGGATGGTATAAACATCTGACATGGAAAGTGACACATAATAAGGTATGGGATGCTATCTTCAAGACACTGGGTTTCACCAAGGGATGGCAGACTCGTACCGACATCCGCTATCTTGCACAGACCATGCCGCAACTGCAACAGGTGTTCCGTCCTAAGGAAGAGATCATGCAGAAAGCAGAGGCAATGGTTGCTGACCTGCGGAAAGAGAGTGACCTCGTTGTCGGTGTACATATTCGTAGAGGAGACTATGCCACATGGAATGACGGACGTTTCTTCTATGAGTTAGAGGAGTACCGCCAGTTTATGCTACGCATCCAACAAGTCTACCCAGACAAGAAAGTTGGTTTCTTCATCAGCAGTAATGAGGACTTCTCCTTAGACATCTTCGAAGGTTGTGACTGCCGTCGTTTCGGGAAAGAGCCCTCTGGTGCCATTCTCGACCTCTATACGCTGACACTCTGTGACCGTATCACGGGACCTGTCAGCAGTTATAGCCGATGGGCATCATTCATCGGAGAGGTACCCCTCTGTTTCCTAGAGAGCAAAGACCAGGTCTTCACTGATGAAAGTTTCTCTAAGATTGTCGACTTCTTCCACTTTGAGAACGGCAACGAAATATTTGACTGGTAATACCACTGCTCATGAGAATCGCTATTTTGACATCTGGAATACTGCCTGTTCCTGCCACTAGAGGAGGAGCCGTAGAGAACCTTATCGATTTCTATCTGGAGTATAACAACCAACACCACCTGCACGACATCACAGTTTACAGTGTTGATGACGAGGAGGCGATGCGCCACCCAGCCCTGCAGTCTGCGGTCAACCACTACCATTTTATTGATGTCAGGAGTTTTGGCGCAAAGATTCGTAAGAACTTCCGTCACCTGCTGAACAAGGATGAGTACTACCACTATACGATAGAATATTACTTTGAGGAGTCACTCAAACAAATCATGGCACATGACTATGACATGGTGGTTATCGAGAACCGCCCTGGCTATGGACTGAAGATTCCCCAGAAATACAAGGCAAAGATAGTCTATCATATCCATAATGACTTCCTCAACGCGCAAAGCAAGGATCCTCAGGAGGTCTACGACCGTGCCGACAGCATCATCACCGTCTCAGAATACATCAAATCAAGGGTGCTGACTATTGATGACTTAGATAAGAAATGTAAGACAGTGCTGAACGGTATCGACCTGAGGGCGTTCTCCGACTATCAACCCCAAGAGAGGGCATCCTTCGGATTGGCAGAAGATGACTTCGTAATGGTTTTCTCTGGGCGTGTGATTGAAGAGAAAGGTATTCGCCAATTATTGCTTGCCATGCAGGAACTCAAAGAATATCCAGACATCAAACTCATGATTGTTGGAGGCTCTTTCTATGGCAACGAGATGGAAGAAAGTCCGTTTATCCAAGAGTTACGAACCTTGGCATCTTCGCTCAAAGACCGTATCATCTTCACAGGATATAAACCTTATCGTGAGATTCCCTCCCTGCTTGCCCTTGCCGACATTGCCGTCCTACCATCTATCTGGGATGAGCCGTTAGGACTGACCTGTATCGAGGCAATGGCGACGGGACTCCCCGTGATCACCACCAATAAGGGAGGTATTCCAGAGACTGTTACTCCTGACTGCGGACTGCTGTTGAATGTTACCAACACACTCCCCCACCAACTAGCAGAGAGCATCCTACAACTCCGCCAAGACCCACTTCTCCGTCAGCAGATGGGTGAGGCGGCAAAAAGCCGTTCCCTGCTGTTTAGCAAGGAACGCTATGCTAAAGAATTCTTTGAGGCTATCGCTTCTTTCTTGCCCGATAATCCCTGATAATCTCCGCTGTAAAGGTAGAGTCAAGTAAATCATAGCCTGCTAAGTTGAGGTGAAAATGATCATCGGTATAGATGTCACGCTTATCACGCCACCCCTCAGGATTCCATGAGGCTGCAGGGATATAGATGATACTGTCCATGAGATGGTGTGCTTCCAGAGAGTCTTTCAGTGCTAAACGATAGTCGGAAGTACCATATAAACCTGTCTTCAGGACACGCATTGCTATCCACGAGCGGAGTTGGTAGTACAGGGTATTCCCCTCATAATATTCGTCAACCTCCACATCAGGTATCTCCATTACCACGGGACGGATGCCACTTGCCAATAGGGTTCGAATGATATGAAAGTAATTCGTCACATAATAGACTTTTCCACGACGCTGACGAGCATCATTAATACCTGCGGAAATCACACAATAGTCGGCGCCCTTCTCTATGAAAGGCTGAGAACAATTATTTAGGTCATACTCCGTAGCGAGCATCCGCTCGGCACTCATCTGCTCGTATATCTCACCACTCGTAGCACCGCCTTTCCCCTTTGCCGTCACTTTAACCTTACGATTTCCCATAACACGTTTCAGGTGCTCCTCAAAGGTAGAGTCACGCCGCAGGGTCTCATGGAAATACACCCAACTGTCACCAATCATCACAACCCGTAGCGTATCATCATCATGCCTCTCCACCTCGTAAGGCACAAAAGGCTCAACTGGCTTATAGTAAGGTCGCCACAACCACGTGACCAGCAAGACGGCTCCCGTTAGTACCGCCGATACCATTAACAGTTTCCAGAAAACAGCACTGCTACTCAGTCCCCTTACAAAATAGACTACAGGGATTGAGCATAACAAGATTGCCAACAACAAGTAGAGCACTGCTATCACGACAGGATTCCCGATGACCTCCAACTGCTCTCGGATAAAGGGGGCTATCACTACAAAATAGAACAACTGGAAAATATAGATAGCATAAGAGTGCTCACCTAAGACACATATCACGTTCTCTATTTTATTATTCGCCGGCAACCAATAGAAGAACTTACAAAGGAAATACACCATCAGATAGGCGATGTAGAAATAGCATATCCAATGAAATGATTTCCAATTCTCGGCATAGTAGAAAATAGGGTACAGACGGAAATCCTTCACCTCAAAAAAATACAAGGCGAGAAGACTGACCAGTGACAAGGATACCGTTAGGATATTCAATGCAACTCCTCGCACCACCATCTGATAACCCAGATAGATGAGAAAGATATACCGGATGAAGAGCAAGCGGTATTGCCACTCGGGCAGATGTACCATATTACATAACACCTCACCACCTATTGACAGCAACAGGAAAAGAGCGGCAAGCCAAAAACTCTTGAGACGGCGAAACAAAGGTGCCATCAGCGGCAACAGGAAGGCGAACTGAATATATACCCACGGATAATAGGAGCCAGGACCACCACCTCCCCAATAGACCAAATAAGTCAGGATAGAACGCCAAGATGCCATGGGATGCGCCAACATCATATAGACAAAGATGACAAGTTCCACGAGTACAAAAGGCCAGACGGCTCTTTTCCATATCCGCAACACATTCCACCTCTGTTTCTCAAAACCTCTCTTATAAGAATGGAAAACCTGTATCAACAAGAATAAGGGAACGGCGGGATAGCCCCATATATAGAAAAAAGAGTCCTGATGAAACTGAAGCGTCGTGGTATGATGAATCAAGACCAGCAAGATACAGATACCTTTCACGAAATCCAATGACAAATCGCGACCTATCTTGCTGAATTCTATCTTCGACTCGTATCTATGTAAGCCCTCCGACATCCTTTGTCTATATGTAAAACTAAATACAAAGATACACTTTTTTGTGTAAAAAGTCAAATTTTTTTGGTTTTTTGCTCACATAATCGTACCTTTGCCCTCAAATGAAGGACGCTTTGATGCTTTTACGCCCCCTGCAATGGTTTAAGAACGCCTTTGTGTTCGCCCCATTGTTCTTCAGCAACAACCTGCTGAACAGGGATTTGTTTATGCAAACACTATGGACCTTTTTTGCCTTTTGTTTTGTCTCCAGTAGCATCTATTGCTTCAATGACATCCATGACGTGGAGAGCGACCGTTTACACCCCAAGAAACGATTGCGCCCCATCGCCGCAGGAAAGGTGAGTATCTGGGAAGGATATTTTGTGATGATCCTATGCTTGATTGCATCCTTGTTAATCGTTACTTTATCTCATAGTGTCAACATGCCTATCCTCTATGCTATCCTGTTAGGCTACTGGGGAATGAATATTGCCTATTGCGTGAGACTGAAACAATACGCCATCCTGGACGTCGCCATTATCGCCGTCGGTTTCGTGATGCGTGTGTTAATTGGCGGTTTCACCACAGATATCTTCGTGTCTGGCTGGCTTGCCTTAATGACCTTCCTGCTCGCCCTCTTCCTTGCCTTTGCCAAACGAAAGGATGACTATCGTATCTATGAACTGACAGGCGCGATGCCCCGTAAAAGCATCACAGGCTATAACGCCCAGTTTATCGACCTATCAGTGACTATCGTAGGAACCATCACGATGGTTTGCTATATCATCTATACGATGAACGAGGGAGTTATTGAACGATTTGGCTCTCCCTATATCTACTTAACCAATTTCTGGGTGCTCGCCGGATTGTTGCGTTATCTACAGAACATGTTAGTGTATCAGCGCAGTGGCAGTCCTACGAAGGTATTGGTGAAAGATCGTTTCATCCAATGTTGCATCGTAGGCTGGGTCGCCTCCTTCTTCGCCATCATTTATCTTTAACACCAAAAAGGTAATGCGCCAAGAACGGACTGAGGCGTAGGATATAACTTACCACCAGACAAACCAATACGACAATGAGGGCTTCAACTGTCACTACCAGAACTTCCAACCATGTGCTATGATAGGCAAGAAGCATCTGGTTATAGGACAACAAAGACTCTGGTAGGAAGAAAAAGTGAAGCAGGTATATGTCTAATGTCCGAGTCCCGACATATTGCAAGCAACGTCCAAGTAGATGCTCTTTGGTAAACCATGAGGAGAACTTACGAAAGAAGGTGAATACCATCACCATTCCGCAGATACCGCTCATGGCAAACCGGGTATAAGCAGACAGGAGAGCCTCATCACGCGGCAGTATCGCGATAAGGACAAAGATGGCAATGACTGGTATCATCACTATCAGACGGTCTGTCAAACGCTGGAACTCATCAAAATACTTCTTCGTCACTGTACCTAGGAAGAAGAAGAGATAATAACGCCAGGTAACGAAACCGAGAAAGCCCAACACATCACTTCCCCATCCTATTTGATGACTAAGAGAATGATAATTGATGTCATACCAGTAGGCAGCGACAGAGACGACAAGTGTCACCAGAAGCATCCACTCGTCCTGATACTTACATCGCCTTAGCGCCAAGGTTGACAAGATGTATATGACAAAATAGAAAAAGAGGGCAAACGTAAACCAATAACCTCCCTTGAAGGCTCCTAACTGATGGAAGAAGTTTAACCGCTCATGCAAGGCAAGGAAGATAAAAGTTGGTACTATCTGAACCATGAACTTATTGCTGATCACTTCTTTAACAGTTGTCTTATCCCATGTACGTCCGTACTTATAAAACAGCCAGCCACTGATAAAGAAGAAACATGGCATGCGCAACAAGAACAACACATCATTGAAGGCAATGAAATATGCCTTGAAACAGAACACACAGATATGTGAATATACTACGAGGAACATCGTCAATCCTCGCATCGCATCAATGTATTGTATACGCTCTTTTGTCATATTTACCTGCAAAGGTACGAAATATTTCGGAATATTTCGTACCTTTGCACCATGAATGAGAGAATCAATTGGATGGATTGGTCGAAGTTCCTTGCCGTGGCACTGACTATTCCATGTCATATCCCGCAGACACGGGGTGATCAGCCTGTGACTTATTTTGAAGTCTTTCTCCTTGCCTGTCTGATGTTCAACTCTGGCTATCTGAAAAAGAAACGTACAGACTGGAAAGACAATCTGAGGAGATACTGGCATTTCCTCATCATTCCTTATCTTATCTATAACATTCTGTTCTATCCGTTCTGGTTTGCCAGATTCTATATCATTCACGGTTTTCTGCCCACTCATCCGTCTGTGGCGCTCAAGCCCATCGTCGGTATGTTCCTGCTTCAGGCAAATACCTGTATCTCTTGTGAGTTAAACCCTGTTACCTGGTTCATTGCCGCCCTACTTATCGCCCATCTTTTGCTAGACTTCAGTTTCCACCTTAAATTCGGGCAACTCTTCATGGTTGTTCTATGTATTCTGGGAATTACCCTTTATGTCATCAGCAAATACAATCATTTCACGGCGCAGTATGTGCTTATTGGTATTTCCAAGTCTTTGGTATTCTATTATATGGGATATTTGTGCAGACAACACGAGGTCTTCAAGAAGTGTGACCTGAGGAGAGATACCACATGGTTTGTCATTACTTTCATACTCAGCATCGTACTCTTTAACTACCATGCCAACGAGACGTATTTCCCCTTGCACATGCTGTCATATTTCCCTGCCGTACTGTTCGGACTGCTCGCCTTTATCTTTTTCTGTAAGATGTTGAATGGTTTCCGTTCTGATATTATCGTCAACTACTCCAATGGCACGATGGTATTCATCGGACTGCACTGGATGATGGTGGGATTCATCCGTTACGGTATTCTCAAGCCCATCTTCCATGTATCGGGAGACTATGTCTACACACCGTTGGAGGCGTATAGTTTAGGATTGGTGGTCGTTATCCTACTCTATCCAATTATCCTGTTCTTCCAGGCAAAGATGCCTTGGATGTTAGGAAAGCGAAGATAACTGCTCGAAAAGTTTTTTCCACATCGGCATAATCTTATCTGCGGCAAAACGCTGGGAGGAGATAATTGCCTTCATACCCATCTGTTGGCGCAGGTCTACACTCTCCATCAACTGACACAAACTATCAACAAACTTCTGTTTATCCCTATTAGGAATCAGAAAACCATCCTCACGCTCCGTCAGAATTGTCGCAGGACCATAAGGACTGTCAAACGTAACGACTGGCAAGCCACAACTCATACCCTCAGGAAGTACTAAGCCGAAAGGCTCATAGAGCGAGGTGAGCACCAAAATACTGCTACTCCTGTACACATCAAAGATATGGCGTGTCGGAGGGTGCACCTCGATATTTGCATTCAGAGCATCTGCCTCTTGTTTATAGTGCTCCCAGAGCATTCCCTCTCCGTAGAGGTCTAACTGCCAGTCAGGGAACAGTGGGTGTATCATCTGCCAGATACCAAACAGTTCGCCGATACTTTTTTGTTCCTCGAATCGTCCAACGAAAAGAACACGCTTTGCCGTACAGTCACTATACAGATTCTTCTCATTCAGTTTCACCACATTAGGAATCACATGCACCTGTTTGCTGACACGGCACCAATTCTCGGCATCACCATTAGTGAGAGTGACAACCGCCTCTGCCTTCCCTATCCAGTAATTATTATACCTATTACGTATACGGTGTAAGAACGTGTCAGGATGGGAGAAATTGATATGCGACTCCACGACGAGCGGGATATCACCTTTGATTCCCAGCAATGGTCTCACAAACTGGGAAGTAGTACATACTATGACATCTGGTTGGATCTCTCCTAATAGTTTTCGCAGTCTGTCATGATACAATCGGGAGAGTCTGCCGTATTCCTTATACCTGCGCCATCCCCTATACCGATAACGGGTATAGAAACGGATATCCAAGTCTTTGAAATGGATCCGCTCATCAAGATCATAGGGAATAGCATGCTGTCCTTGGTCGGAGGTAATCGTATAGACCTCGTAACCATAATGACGAACCAAATAGTTCATCTTATCAACTAGGATACGCTCAATACCACCCCAGACAGCCAATGCTGGATATAAATAGACTATTTTCATTTGTTCTTCACCAGATTATCCTCCGCATCCTCATAATGGTCTACCTTGCGGAAGATACGGGTGATACCTTTTAGTTGAATCCTCACATGATGGACGAAACTCTGCCATAACGACTCATTCCCTATTGTCCCATAACCTGTAATGGCTCGACAACGACGATCACGCACAAATACTATCTTGCCATATTTCTTAAGATTCAATGCCATAGAGCCGTCCTCGCCACGGATGATATCCACCCGATAAGGTTCCTTGCGACCATAGTCCGCATTATAGGCGAACACCAAGCCACGGACAGAGAGTTCGGGCCGTTTGAAATGCTGTATCCACAGGAATAGGTCACGAGCCATCTCAAACATTCTCAAACCAAAAGCAGAATGATTGGCATCCGGAAAATATGTCCAGGTTGCAGAGGCACATGACACACCAGGTTTCATCAGATGCTCCAGCATCACCTCATAATACTGAGGCGGATAGAGGGTATCACTGTCCACATCGAAATAGTACTTTCCTTTAGCATGCTGCAAGCCACAACGACGGGCATAGCCACAGGAATGCTCATACTCTGTATAATAAGGTATTCCCGACTTCTCGTATATCTCCGCCGTACGGTCCTTGGAGTCGTTATCCACGCCGATAATCTCCACGGGATACTTACACTGTATCTCACTGATCGCCCACAAACAAGCCTGCAGATGTGTCTCCTCATTATAGCCGATAATGACGATAGAGGCTAATGGCTCTGGGCTCTGCAACTTCGCCAGTCGCTCACGAGTCCCGTCAATCACCTCCTGAGGCACCTCACTAAAAGGCTTCCCATAAATCATCATGTATTTGTCATACCAAGCCATCTCAGTAACCTTATACCATTTGTCTTTGCAAATATAGTCATTTATTCTGAATAGACAAAATAAATCTTGGATAATATCACAAGAGAATTATATCAGTCCTTTCCGCTTTCCTACTATCCGCATCAAGAGAACAGAAAGTGAAGGAGGCAGAATTCCAAACAGATGAAGGAAGAGGTTAGGGATAAGAGCCTGCTTGAACCGCATCACCTCTGACACCCCCAATGGAGAGCGCATGATATCCCGTAACTCCTCCTTTGTATAGGCTGGATGTATTTTCTTCTCCTCATGTAGGATAGTGCATGCGATATAGAATTCCGTCAGCATGACCTTATAGGTACGCAGGGGAAGATATGACTCATTCTTTATACGTTCTGTACTCCATTTGAGTCTATTGATTAAGTCAACCGTCTGCTGTATCTCCTCCTTACGTATCACCGTCCGTTTCTGAAAATGTGACAAAGAGCCGCCACGACAATAATACTGATAAGTGACATCCGGCAGCAGCACCACACGGGTGACATAGGTCGGAAAGTCAATCGATACCGCAAAATCCTCCCAGTAATTGACAGGTTGGAAACGTACCTCATTTTTGCGCAGCACCTCCACCAACATCAAAATATTCCAAACAGGAGCCTGGATATTATCATATTTAAGATAAGCAAAGTTTGCAAACTCGTCCTCATCCAGCAATTTCAAGAACGGATAACAATATGAGGTAGATTTTGTCTTTCCGCTATCACTTACCTCAATCCGCTCATAAGAGGCATAGACAAATTCCGCATCAGACTCCTTGGCAGCGCGAACCATCAGTTCTATGGTGTAAGGTGAGATCGTGTCATCAGCATCCATGAAATACAAATACCTACCATGTGCCTCGTCAATCAGTCGATTACGCGCATTGCCAATACCCATATTCTGGGGTTGGCGCACTATACGGATATCCTTACCACGAGGGTGCGAATGCTGGAGTTCACGAATAATATCTATCGACTGGTCGTAGCCACAATCATCACATATGAGGAATTCTATATCAGAGAATGTCTGTTCCAACACAGAGTCCATCGTCTCACGAATGTGTTTCTCTGCATTATAGACTGGTATTGCTATGGTTACTTCATACGAATTCATATCCTCATGATTTCACAGTATTATGATAAAAAAACGCATCAACCACCTTTTCCATCTGGATCTTCCATTGGAGATCCTCCACAGTTTGGCGGATATCCTCTGGTCTCATGTCAAAACCATTTAAAAAGTCGAGAATGCGTTGGATATCAATGGGCGACTCATCAGCAGGTGCCTTAATCACATACGGCTGATGGTCAAAATCACTATCTTGCTCACTATATATAAAAGGTATACCACGGGTGGCATACTCCCGATTCTTCAATGTCTTAATCACGGTGATACCACTGCGATGTCGACCTAACGAACCAATGGCAAACTGACACCTGTTGAAGACCTCTGTCAACTGCTCACCAAACAAAGTGCCATGGAAGATAATCTTATCTTGTATCTGATATTTCTCGATAATAGGCGTGAAATACTCCTTCATCTGATGAGGATGCACACCACCCACAATATGGAAATAGACATCTGGCTGTTGGCTATCGGCTAATGACCTATGGCTCATGAATTCCCCAATCCCTGCCACTACCCTATCGAAAGCATGCCATGGATGAACCTCTGCGACACCGATAAGATGTAATTGGCTGTTGGCTATTGGCTGCTGGCAGTGATGGAGAGGAATACTGTCGAAATCTACTCCATTACTGATATTGATGGTACGCTGCCCGAAAATCTCCTTCGCATCAGAAAAAGTAACCACTGCGTCCATCTGCTGATAAAGACTATTGCGGAACAACTGATCCATCTTTAGTCCCATTCGCATCTTCCACTCGAAATTGCGGAACTCCTGATCATACGGATAGGTAGGAATCTCGGTCACCGCATGAATACCTGCCTTGCGAAGTCGCTTGAAGAAACGGATAAGCCAAGGATTGGCATTCTGGAAGCAACGGGCATATACCAGTTCTATCTGATGCTCTTTACAGTAGTCATAGATACTATCATAACCGATGCGCTGACGGATTGCAGCAACCATACCACTTCCATAATCCTTGATGACCTGACCATTGACATATCTACACCGATGTCCTTCTGGCGAGAAATCATAATAGCACAAATGCACATCATGCCCATTCTCGCGAAGTCCTTTCACCTGATAGTGAATCTTCTTCGAGATACCGCTATGCTCTGAGAATCCATGATATACAAGAAAGAGTATTCGCATCTTTAGTAGTAATTTACTGCAAAGTTACAATATTTTATACAAAAAACATTCGTTTCTTTCAATTATTTTCTATTTTAGCCGCATTGCCGTCCGCATCAACATCACACAAAGACGTGGTGGTAACTTCCCCAGAAGCCAGTAGAAGAGATTCTTTCCTCTGGAATCGCTATCACCAAGAATCTGCAGCAACTTCATGGGATGCCACATGATGTCACGTATCTCTCTGTTCGTATAGGGTGGCTCAGCCTGACCTGGGCGCGACAAGATAGCGCGGGCGAAGTTATAGTCATACATCATGAGCATGGCACAACGCCGGGCAAACCATGGGCGTCGCCTCAACCCCTGCCGTCTTTTCTTATCATCAATTGCTTTCAGGGCAAGATCCATCTGCTTTCGTGACAGTTTCTTATCTTTTCTCTTGCCAAGAAAGACATCCTCCTCAATATAGTATTCATAGGTGATGTCGGGCAACAGGACAACCCTTGACACGTACGTGGGCAGATCGACAGTAAATGTATAATCCTCCCCATAGCCATGACCTACCTCTGCCACCCTAAGATGATTACGACGTAGGATATCGACCAGAATCAAGTAGTTCCAGTTTTGCACCTGCATCCTTTCATGATAGGCATACCAAGCGTATTCATCACAGGTGGTGAACACCTTATAAGGATTCATATAGATGGCTGCTCCAGTCTCACCGTCACACAGATAAGAGTGCCGCCTACTACCATATACTAAATCTGCCTTGTGCTGCTCTGCTGCTCCATGAAGTAGTTCGATAGACTCTTTGTGAATGGTATCATCAGCATCCAAGAAGAAGAGGAAGCGTCCTTTTGCCTCGTCAATCAGTCTGTTACGCGCTGCCCCGATGCCCATATTATGAGGCTGGTGAACAATGCGTATGTCTTTTCCTCGGGGGTGACTTTGCTGATACTCCTTGATAATATCAATGGAGCCATCTGTCCCACAGTCGTCGCACAATAGAAACTCAATACTCTCAAAGGTTTGATTCAAGGCAGACTCCAAGGTCACCCTGATGCGGTCCTTTACGTTATAGACCGGAATGCCAATAGTTACTTCGTAGTTCATATAGTTTTGTGTTTTAAGTTTTTTCTGTTGTCAAAAAACCGCATGAGACATTTTGGCTGCCTTGTTCAGGCTAGGAGATGGCGTTTCAGTTTTCACCTCATCGCCACCCAATGAATAGAAATAGCGTCCCTTAGCCTCAGTCATCATGCGGTTATCTTTTTAAATATCTCATTCAGCCATTGCTCCGCAACACGCTCAATCTGAAAGCGTTGCACATTAGCCAATGCTGCTTTTGCCATCTGCTGGCGCATGTCTGCATCGTTGATTAAGGCAACAAGTCCTTGAGCCAAGGATATCCAGTCGCCATTGGCTGCCAGCAAACCGTCCTCCCCGTCATGGATGATCGAACGAGGTCCCCACGGACAGTCAAAGGCGACGACTGGCAAGCCGCATGCCATCGCCTCGATGATGACCATGCCAAAGCCCTCGAAACGGGAACTTAAAACGAAGATGCTGCTATTGCAATACTCCCGTTCTACATCATCGGTACGTCCATGAAGTTGACATCTTGTCTTATCAATACCAAGACTGTCTATCTGATGTTCGTATAGTGTCCTGTCCCCATCGCCATAGACATCCAGTCGCCACTCATCACAGTAGTTCTCCACTTCCGCCCAGGCTCGCAGCAACAAGTCGATACCTTTCTCATGGGAATAGCGGGCAATGGCAACTACTCGTTTCTCTGTCAAGGGGCTGACCTTAGCAGGCACAAAGGGCAAGGGATCGGGTATTGTCACCACATGGTCCAGTTCCGTCCACGCCTCACGGTCTTTGTCTGTCAGGACGACCAAAGTGTCCAACTTCCGTAGATGCTTCACCAGGTTATGCGACCACACCTTTGAGAACATCCGTTTAAGCCAATGGGCACCCTCCGCATCGAAGTTACGATAGTTCGCGCGATTGATATGTATCTCCCCAATCTTCCTGCTTCCGTCTTTAATCTCATTGATGAAGTTTATCTCGCGACGCAGCAAACTAATGGTGATATCAGGACGGAGGCGCATCAGTTCCTTGGTTAGAAGTCTCTTGAACTGTCGCTGCTTTCTCAGATATACTATGACTTTCCTCGCAAAGCCGCAGGTCCATAGTTCCTCGAAATTAATATCCAAGTTAATAACCTTGATCTTCTCCGACAAGGGATAGAACAAAGGCTTGTCTTTCCCCTCCGTCAGGATAATCGTGATATCATAGCCATAATGCTCTGCGAAATAATTCGCCTTGAGTGTCAAGACACGCTCCACCCCACCAGCCATATACAACGCCGGTGTCACATAGACAATTTTCAGGGGGGTCGTATCCATGGTAATGCTTATTTCTGATAGAATGCTGCATACCACTCGGCGAAGGCACGAAGTCCGTTACGGAGGGAGGTAGATGGCTTATAGCCATAGTCACGTTCCAAGGCACTGGTATCTGCATAGGTCACGGGCACATCACCAGGCTGCATGGGTACTAATTTCTTATGCGCCTCAAAATCATAATCGGCAGGCAGCACTTTAGCCCGTATCAACTCCTGTTGCAGGATATCCACGAAGGTCAACAGGTTCTCAGGTTGGTTGTTTCCAATGTTATAGACAGCATAGGGCGGAACAGGTAAGCCATCATCCCCTACCTTCTTCTCCGGAGCACCTTGCATGATACGCACCACACCTTCCACGATATCATCTACATAGGTGAAGTCTCGCTTACAGTTGCCGAAGTTGAAGATCTGGATGGTATCACCCTTCACGAGTTTATTGGTGAAACCGAAGTATGCCATGTCAGGACGACCAGCAGGACCGTATACTGTGAAGAAACGCAGTCCTGTGCTTGGAATGTTATACAACTTAGAATAGGCATGTGCCATCAACTCATTACTCTTCTTCGTGGCGGCATAGAGGGACACGGGATTGTCCACCTTGTCGTCCGTAGAATACGGAATCTTCTTGTTGGAGCCATAGACCGATGAGGAACTGGCATACACCAGATGCTCAACACCTGTCCCGCCCTCGTCGTACGAGTGACGACAGGCTTCCAGAATGTTATAGAAACCTATCAGGTTCGACTGGATATAGGCATCAGGATTGGTGATGGAATAGCGTACGCCAGCCTGTGCCGCCAAGTTGACTACCACCTGTGGTTGGTACTTCTCAAAGATTCCGTCAATGGTCGCCTTGTCAGCGATATCTCCTTTGACAAACTCCCACTGATTATCATTCAGCCCATTCAATCCATTCAGCCCATCAAGTCTGAAGTCTTTCAATGACACATCATAATAGTCATTCATATTATCGATACCGATAATTGTGGCATCTTTCACATCCTGAAACAGGCGTTTCACCAGATTACTGCCAATGAAGCCAGCAGCACCTGTGACTAGGATAGACTTTCCGTTTAACTCTACTTTTTGCATAATCAAAGAAACTTTATAAATGCAAATATACAACAAATATTTGGAACTATCAAGTTTTTTTCGTACTTTTGTGACAAAATGAAGAGAATCTGTTTTTTGGTAGACTCCATCTTCTCTTTCGGAGGAGTGCAACGGGTAACGGCTGTCATTGCCATGGCATTGGCTGAGGATGATGACGTGACCATTGTCACGCTCGACGATCATTCGGCAAAAGACACGTCCCTGTACGGACTGCAAGAAGCAGACATCCACTACCGCTTTTTCCGCTACCCATCCACAGGACGGTGGAAGAACCTGTGCTGCAAGGCATATAGTGCGCTCTATCGGAAAATACTGCCCCAGACGAGACTCACCTCCGACTGGTATGCCCATAGTTCGTTTCCCTCTGAGAAGCGTGACGCACTCGCTAAGGAACTGGAAGGATACGACACCATTATCGGGGTACATGCCCCCTTGGCTGTCCGCCTTGCCTCCTGTAAGTCATTGTTAGGAGATGCCCGACTCATCGGATGGGTTCATAACTCCTATGAGGCACTGTTCGGGGAGAAATCGCTGTATATCGGTCCAGAACTACGAAAGCATTATGAGTTCCAACTGGCGAAACTGCATCATACGGTGGTGCTCTGCCAATACGATGCCCGCCAGTATCATTTCCCCACACAGGTCATCTACAACCCGCTAACCTTATCACCTGGCGCTTTATCCACTGGCACCTCCAAGAAGTTTCTTGCCGTGGGACGCTTCTCCCGTCAGCACAAAGGCTTCGACCTGCTGATTGACGCTTTCCGTCTCTTTGCCCAAAAGGATTCCGAATGGACCCTCGACATCGTAGGAGAAGGTGTGGAGGAGACGCTCTACCGCAAGATGATAGCAGACTACGGACTACAGGAGCGCATCACGATCCATCCTTTTACCAACCATATCCAAGACTATTATACCGACGCACAAGTCTATGTGCTGAGTTCCCGCTGGGAAGGTTTCGGACTGGTCTTGGTAGAGGCGATGGCTCACGGACTACCCGTTGTCTCGTCTGACCTGCCCACCAGTCAGGAGATCATGGGGGACTTCGGATTGTACTTCAAGAATGGGAACATAGAGGAACTCGCCCTGCGACTGGAAGAGGCGACGCGGATTGACTGGCAACAGAAGTCAAAGGAGGCTATAGACATCGCCAAGCGATTCAATATAGATACCATTATTAAACAATGGAAAACAATCATCAATGAATAAAGAAGAAATCAGAACGCAAATGAAATCGAGTCCACGATTGAAGCATTGGCTGGACTCTCTGATCATGAATCAGCGGGATGCCCGACCACGATGGTATATCCGTATGCTTGCCCCATTCTACCAACACAGGGGACGAGGCTCCAAGATCTACCATAGCGTGAGGATGGACACGCCGCCCTATCGGCAATTCTCACTGGGCAAGCGAAGCGTGATAGAGTCGTATTGCTGCATCAATAATGCCGTAGGCGATGTGGTGATTGGCGACCACACCCGTGTCGGCATCCACTGCACGGTGATCGGTCCTGTGAAGATAGGCAGTCATGTGAACCTCGCCCAAGGCATTACCGTCACTGCGCTGAATCATAATTTCAAGGACACTACCCTACGGATTGACGAGCAAGGGATATCCACGAAACCTGTTGTCATCGGTGATGACGTATGGATTGGCGCCAATGCTGTCATCTTGCCAGGAGTGACCATAGGCAGACATGCCGTCGTCGCCGCTGGAGCCGTCGTCACCAAGGACGTGCCCGATAACTGTATCGTGGGGGGAGTTCCTGCCCATATTATAAAAGACCTTAATCCACAGACGGTATGAGAATAGGTATTGAAGCCCAACGCATCTTTCGCACCAACAAGCATGGCATGGACTATGTGGTGCTGCAAGAGATACGGGAGATCCAGCAGATGGACAAGGAGAACGAGTATTATGTGTTTGTCAAACCAGGTGAAGACCGTTGTGTGGAGAGTACCGACAACGTACATGTCGTAGAGATCGATTGTCCCTCCTATCCGCTTTGGGAGCAATGGGCACTACCCCGTGCGGCAAAGAAGGCGAAGGTGGACATCCTCCACTGCACTAGCAATACCGCCCCTATCTGGTGTGACATTCCACTCGTGCTGACCCTCCATGACATCATTTTCCTGGAACCACGCGACAAGCAGAACAAGTCACTCTATCAGAACATGGGATGGCTCTATCGCCGACTGGATGTGCCTCGCATCTTAGACAAGTGTCGTCGCATCATCACCGTCTCTGACTTCGAGAAAGAGAATATCATCGCCAAACTGGACATCCCCCGTGAGCGGATGGCGATGATCTATAACGGCTATAACGACTGGTTCCGCCCCATTGACAAGTGTGAACTGCCCCCAATCATCAACCAGCGACTGACAGCCAATGACTATTTCTTCTTCCTTGGCAATACCGATCCGAAGAAGAACACGGAGCGCACCCTGATAGCCTACTCGAAATACCTGAGACAGTCTGCTGTCAAGCGTAAACTGCTGATGGCTGACCTCGACCATGACTACCTCAACGGCATCATCTCCCGCAATGGCATAGAAAACATCCGTGAACAGATTGTCATGCCAGGGTATATCGTCAACAGCGACCTGCCGTCTATCTACAACAACGCCTTCGCGTTCCTCTATACCTCCCTGCGTGAGAGTTTCGGCATTCCACTCCTGGAGGGTATGGCATGCGGAACACCCGTCATCACCAGCAACACCTCATCCATGCCAGAGATAGGTGGTCCTGACGCTATCCTCATCAACCCGGAGAGCAGCGATGAGATAGCGGCGATGATGCTAAGACTGGAGACTGACGAGGCTTTCTACCAACGGCAAAAAGCGATAGGACTAGAACGGGCGAAACTGTTCTCATGGAAGAAGACGGCAGAGAACCTGCTACAACTGTACCATGAGGTATACCAAGAACTAAGCGAATAAATCAAGGGAGAGATCCTGCTGGGGCTTCTCCACTTCTTTCTCCTCTATCTGCTCGTCACGAAACTGGAGCATCATCTGACGGGCATCGGCGGAGCCTTCCGTATTCAGACGATAATAGCCACGACGACCAGTAGACTCTATCAGCGACTGGGACGACTTACTATTGCGCAGCAGGAACTGTTGCACGTACCCACGGATATCCTCATAATCGGGCTGCGTGAAGAAGGTACAGTTCATGTTGTAAACATGCTTGGCAATCGCCTGCACGCTTACACCACCTTCTCCCGCATCGGTGAGCACCTTCAATATCTGTTGGTCGTATCCCAAACTATGAACTCTTAACTATGAACTAAAAAAAGACCGGTATGCCTTAACGCTTACCGGCCCTTTTATGCTTCGTTTGATTTGATTAAGCAAGTGTAATCTTCTCGTCAGCAGCAGCGAGTTTGCCCTCTTTGAAGAGCCATCCCAGACCCAGCAGAGTCTCCTCCTCACTGATCTTTGCTGCCTTTGCAATCTCCTTAACGGTCAAAGCCTTACCAGCAGCAGCGAGTGCCTGATAAACATCACCAGCCTTGAAACCAGCGTTCTCAGCGTTAACAACTGCGACCTTCTTCTCTGCAGCCTTCTTAGGAGCAGCGGCTTTCTTTACGGTTGCCTTCTTTGGCTCTGCAGCCTTAACAGGAGCAGCGGCCTTCTTTGTAGTTTTCTTTTCTGCCATAATTCTTTTAAATTAATACGCTATTGAATGTTCTTTATTAAGAATATTTTCTTTTTTCTGGGTGCAAAGGTAGAAATTATTTACAACCGTTGTTTCCGTGCACAGCGTATTTTTTATGTTTTTTTAATTATTCTTGACTTAGGTCAAGCGAGATGAACCTCTAACTGCAACTCTTCCAGTTGTTTAGCATCCAACTCACCTGGTGCGTCGAGCATCACGTCACGACCCGAATTGTTCTTCGGGAAGGCGATGCAGTCGCGGATAGAATCCAACCCTGCCATCAGGCTCACGAAGCGATCGAGACCAAAGGCGAGTCCAGCGTGAGGGGGCGCGCCATACTTAAAGGCGTTGATGAGGAAGCCAAACTGTGCCATGGCACGCTCTGGGGTGAAGCCCAGGATCTGGAACATCTTCTCCTGCAACTTACCGTCATGGATACGCAGGGAGCCGCCACCGACCTCCACGCCATTACATACAAAGTCATAGGCAACGGCACGTACCTTCTCTGGTGCGGTGTCGAGCAAGGGGATATCATCGGGGTTAGGCAGGGTGAACGGATGGTGGGTAGCCATCAGGCGCTGCTCCTCGTCGCTCCACTCGAACAAGGGGAAGTCGACAATCCAGAGGCACACGAACTTATCCTTGTCACGCAGTCCGAGACGGTCGCCCATCTCCAAGCGCAGCGTACAGAGTTGTGTGCGGGTTTTGTTCGCCTTGTCGCCACTGAGTATCAGTACGAGGTCACCATCCTTGGCACCAGTCTTCTCCTTCAGTTTCGTCCACACCTCTGGGGTATAGAACTTATCAATAGAGGTCTTCACCGTACCATCGGCGTTGAACTTCACATAGACCAGCCCCTTGGCTCCTACCTGCGGACGCTTTACGAAGTCAGTCAACTGGTCGAGTTGCTTGCGGGTATAGTCCGCACAACCTGGTACCACGATACCTCCGATATACTCCGCCTCGTTGAAGACAGGGAACTCACCCGTACCTTTCAGCACGTCCATCAGTTCCACGAACTCCATACCGAATCGCAGGTCGGGCTTGTCAGAGCCGAAGCGACACATCGCCTCCTGCCATGTCATGCGCTGCAACTTAGGCAACTCTACCCCACGCACCTCTTTGAAGAGATGACGGGCAAGGTCCTCAAAGATATTCAGCACGTCCTCTTGGTCGGCAAACGACATCTCACAGTCAATCTGTGTGAACTCCGGCTGACGGTCAGCACGCAGGTCCTCGTCACGGAAACACTTGGCGATCTGGAAATAACGGTCGAAGCCAGACACCATCAGCAACTGCTTCAGCGTCTGCGGACTCTGGGGCAGTGCGTAGAACTGTCCTGGGTTCATACGAGAGGGAACCACAAAGTCTCGTGCGCCCTCTGGCGTGGAGCCAATCAGAATAGGTGTCTCCACCTCGATAAAGTTCAGGTTGTCGAGGAAGTTACGAATGAGGATCGTCATACGATGGCGCAACTCCAAGTTCTTACGGACACAGTTACGGCGCAAGTCGAGATAACGGTATTTCATGCGGATATCGTCACCGCCGTCGGTATTGTCCTCTATCGTGAAGGGAGGTGTCAGACTCTCGCTCAGCACATTCAGTTCCTGGGCGATGATCTCAATCTCTCCCGTAGGGATATTCTTGTTCTTACTCTCACGCTCGTTGACGGTACCCTTCACCTGAATACACCACTCACGTCCCAGGCGGTTAGCCTGTTCACAGAGTGCGGCATCCTTCGACTCGTCAAAAACCAACTGTGTGATTCCATAGCGGTCGCGCAGGTCAACAAAGGTCATACCTCCCATCTTACGTGTCTTCTGTACCCATCCGGCAAGTGTCACCACCTGTACGGCATCTGTGAGTCTCAACTCACCACAAGTCTTTGTCCTATACATATTATATAATATATTTCGTTTGGGAGTGCAAAGGTACAAATAAGTGAGTAAAGAACAAAATAAATCCATTTATTTTTTCTTTCGAACGTGAGTACCTTCGACCAAAGGTCAAAGATAAATAAAAAATTGGCAAAAACATTGTATTTTCAAAAAAATATCGTATTTTTGCATCGAAAAATAAAAGTAGACTAATTATGGCATTAGCAATCAAAGCAATTCCAACGCTATACGGTGACGAGGCGCGTCGTTTCCGCGAGATGGCAGACGAAACAGAGCGCAAGTTTGATTTGCGCCCGAAGCGAGATATCACAAAAGACCCTCGCTATAAAGCGATGCGCACTATTCTTGATAGGTCGAACATCAACTTCTAACAATAACGAATGGCGTTTCTCGAAGAAAACTGTGTTCTTGATATCTTGACAGATGACATTCTTGCTGAGTGTCATTCTTTTTTCCTTTAAAATCACAAGTAGTACTTTTGATTTTCAATCAAATTCGAGTGCAAAAATAACACAAATTATCAAATGTTGCAAGTATTTGGGGAAGATTTTGTTTTAAAAATACCAGATAACACAACAAAGCCATCAACTCTGAGAGTGATGGCTTGTAAATTTGAGGCTCGAAACGACTTATGAGAGTTCAGAGATACAGCCTTTTTATGATTATTTTGGCTTTTGCTTAAAAAAGCCGACAAAATTGTCAAAATCACTGATAATCCTATTGAGATCTGGGTTCTCTCGTTGTACAATGACTGCGGCAAAGTTAGAAATACCTTCTGCTATTATCTCTGATACTTTTATAAAGTAATGGTCACTATGTTCATATTCACTAAACCAGCGAAGAAATAGACGGTCACGCATTGCCTGCCGATTATCTCCTGTCTCACATTGATAAAGGAGGATTTCTGGATTAGAGGCAAAAAACTCTTCAATAATACCGAAAACGGTCTCACGAAGTTGTTTGTCGCTAGGTGATGACTTTTGATTCTCATTAAGAATACCAAATTCATAGGCACCATCCTCCCATATTGTCTGGTCAGGCGTAAAAACAATACGGTATAATACACCAAAGTCTGTTTTAAAGCCATAGGTTTCCTCGTTTACCTGCCATACAGAATAAGGAACTCGCACATTTAAGCGATTTAGATCTATAGGGTTCATAGTTGAATAAATCTTTTTTTACAAAGCCTGATGTCTGAGCATGTTAAACTCATGCTCAGTCTTTTCAATCCACTCCTTCTTACGCTCCATCATCTTACGGAACGCAACCAGTGCTTCATTTCTGCTCTTATATTTTATTGCTTTATACATTTAAACTAATATTTACGAGTGCAAAGATAGGGAAAATTCTCGAATATTGCAAGTATTTGGGGAAGAATTTGTATCTGGCACCATCAAAACATGAATGGTCACATCACTTTGGATGGTGCTAAGCGATGAGAAGGAACGGGGGAAGCGAGTGAAAGAAGCATCCGATTCGGTTGTCGACTCCAGTCGACACGGTTGCTGACTCCAGTCAACCGATTGTTTGACTCTAAGTCAACCGATCGTTCGACTCCATGTCAACCGATTGTTTGACTCCATGTCAACCAGTAAAAAGAAACCTCCGCAAAAGTGACTTCTGCGGAGGTAATGTATGATTTCCTTTATTTATCTCACTAAAAGAGATGGGATTATCACTTCTTTACGAATACGACACGACGGTTCTGTGCACGTCCTGCGTCTGTTTTGTTGTCAGCAACTGGCTCATGGGAGCCCTTACCTACCGCACGGAGATTGAATCCATCAACGCCTAAGCCTTCCAGAGCCTTGACGATAGCCTCAGCACGCTGCTGTGACAAAGGATCGTTAATCTTGTCAGAGCCTTGGTTGTCAGTATGTCCCTGTACCTCGAAGCGAGCCGTCGGGTTCTTCTTCATATAGTCGGCGACCTTCATGATCTCAATCATCGACTCCTGTTTCAGCGTTGCCTTGCCAGTGTCGAAGAGAATATTGTTAGTGACAAACTTACCTGTCTCCTGGATTGCCTTCTCGACAGCGGAAACATCTTGTGCATTGCGATCGTAGAGCGCAACAGCACCCTTGGCAATCACCACATTGCGGATGAAGGTCAGGTTCTCGTAATCGAAAGGTACCTGGAAGCACATCCATGTGGGCTGGTTGACACGTGGTAGGTTCACTACGCGCTTGTCGTTGAAATAAACTTTCAAGGCACGCTTGTTAAACGACAGTGCCACATGGTTCCATCCCTTCTTGAAGGAGTAGTCAAACCCACCTTCCTTGTTTCCGTTGAACAAATAACTTTGTTCTTTGGTATCACAGACACCATGTTTCAGGACGAATGCTGTCAGGTCACCGCTATCATATCCCTCGCCTGGGAACTCAGAACGCTCTTTGGTAACGGCAAGAATCAACTTGATGTCGTTCAAGCCAACATTGTCCTTGCTATTCCAATAGTAGAAATCATATTCAATGGTGAATTCCTCTGGCAGATAGGCACCTTTCTCCTTGATGAGTGGCTGTATTTGAGCATTGTCGGTCAAGTTAATGGCTTTCACCCCACCCAGTGTCTTGGTCTCTACAGTACCTTGGAAAAGATCCCACTTAGAAGGGAATTCGCCAACAGTCTCACCATTGAAATCGTCTTGGAAAAGGATCACCTCACCACGCTTGAAGTCACTCGATGTGACAGCACTTGGATTGTCATCGCCTACTTCTGCATCATCTCCTTTCGACTTCTTCCCATTCTTGCCCTTCACAGCGTCAGAGGCTTCGTCCTCGGCTTTGTCGAGTCCCTTCTCCATTGCTCGGTCGATGGCATTGTCGACTCTGCTTTCCACCTTGTACTTGAGTCTGTCCTTTGCTCTGTTCAACCAGTTCTGCGCATTGGCAGAAGTTGCGATGGCAAAAGCCACAACCAGCATCAATAATAATCTTTTCATCATAATAAAGTTATTTAATGTTATTTTAAGTTTTATTGTTGGGGACAAAGATACAACTTATCCTTGATTTAAGCAACATAATAAGTATTAAAATTGTTAAAAAACGAATGCTATATGCTAATAGTATCAGAAAAATGCTATACATTTGCATCGTTTTACGTACTAAAAATTGACTAAAAGATGAAAAAGATACTCGTAATGACCCTGATGCTGGTATGTGGCATGACAGCCGTTATGGCACAGAAGCCCGCACAGATCAAGTTTGACAAGACCGTTCATAACTTCGGCACTTTCTCTGAGAAGGAGCCTAAGGTGACTTGCACCTTCACCTATACGAACATTGGCGAACAGCCCCTGGTCATCAATCAGGCTGTGGCAAGTTGCGGATGCACTGTCCCTGAGTACACGAAGACTCCCGTGCAGCCAGGTGAGCAGGGCGAGATCAAGGTGACTTACAATGGTACTGGTAAGTTTCCTGGTCATTTCAAGAAGTCAATCACTATCCGCACCAATGGTGCTGTCGAGATGACTCGCCTCTATATCGAGGGCGACATGACGGAGGCGAAGTAAAGGTAAAAAGGTAAGAAGGTAAAAAAGTAAAAAGGTAAAACATTACCCCAACATAAAAGGCTACTCATCATTAACTGATGCGCAGCCTTTTTACTTTTTTACCTTCTTACCTTTTTACCTTTTATTTTTTACCTTCTTACCTTTTTACCTTTTAAAAGGTGTAACTGAGTCCCAAGGAACTATACTCCATGAACTGCCAGTAGCCATTGTCGCTATCCCTCGTGGCGGCATCGTCGAAGCGAGGATAGAGGAACAGGTTTGCAGAGATATACTTGGTGACTTTGAACTCTATCTGGTTCTCCCACTCCACCAACGCACGTTTATAGGAGGTATAGGCATAGAGGCGGCTCTTCCACGACACCTGGTCGACAATCTGCCATTTGACATCGCCTGTGAACTGCGCACCAAACTCGTGCTTGGTATGCTTTCCCTCCATGCCATTCCGATCGAAGAGGGTGGTACGTCCCACATAGCGAAGGTTATAGGCGAGAGGCAGGAAGTTGAGCGTACCAGTCAGTTTCCCATCCAGCGCATTGAGTTTATACTCCATACCAATACCGATATTCAGGTCGAAGGGTGAGAAGAAATCGGAGTACACAAACTCGTCGTTCGCCTTCAAGCCCTTGGCAAACTGCGTATAGGCAAGCAACTGCAGACTGTAGTACCACTTATTGGATGCCTGAACGCCCAGTTTGCTGGTCAGACGCAGAATGTCGTTATTGGTCTTGAACTTATGGACGGAGTCGGTACGGGAGGTCTGGAAGCCCAGTTTCATCTCCAGTTTATTCTCGAAAGTGAACTTATCCTTGTCGTTATAGTTGAGTTCCAGTGTGACAGCACCCACGGCAGAGTAGTTGCTCTCGCCACCCTTATGCCAGTTGCTGGTCACATAGTTCTGCAAGAACTGCAGGAAGCCGTCGCCCTTGAACTTCCAGAAGTTGGGCTTGGTGACCACGATACCCACAGGCAGTGCCTCTGGCTCATCAGGAGCGGGAAGCGTCTGGTCGACCAGTTCCACATCCTGCTTCACCTCCTGGTTGACATCCTCACGGACGGAGCCCGTCTTCTGCAACTGGCTCTCCGTGTTCTGCACCAAGTCAGGACGGTTGAGGTAGATATGCATCAACGCCTCGTCGACGGCATCCGTCACCTCATCGCCCATCGTAGGGTTGAGCGACAACGACTTATTGGCACCAGAGTGATAGAACGTGGTAGGTGCAAACAAACGGTAATAACGACCATCGGGCTTTGTCTGGGCACTCGTCTCCTGCACTACCAAGAGGGCAAAGAGGGGCAATAGGAACTTTCTATATTTCATCTTCTTATCGATTTTGTGTGCAAAGATACGAAATAATTCTTAATGTATCATGAATATTTCGATAATATTTTGTACCTTTGCACCTCGTATGCGAATTAGAAACTATATTAATAAGGTATAATTATGAATAGAGATACGATTATCGGTTTTGTCCTTATCGCCGTGGTACTGATAGGATTCAGTTGGTATAACAGTCCATCGCAGGAGGACATAGAAGCCGCACGACTGCAAGACTCCATTGCCGCAGTGGCACAGGATAACGCAAAGAAAGCCGCCCAGCAGGAGGCTGCCGCCCAACAGGCAAAGGCAGACTCAGCGAAGGCTGACACCACAGCACTCTTCTTCAGTGCCCAGAAAGGGACTTCCCAGAAGGTCATCCTGAAGAACCAGAAACTGGAACTGACGCTCGACACAAAGGGTGGCATCATCAAGAAAGCGAGAATACTCGATTACAAAGACCTTAACGACGAGAAAGACCTGACGCTCTTCGACGAGCAGGACCAGAACCTGAACTTTATGCTGGCTGGCAAGCAGGACAACATCGTCACTGCCGACCTCTATTTCACTCCCTCTGAGCAGACTGACTCCACCGTGACGATGACAGCGACAGCAGGGAATGGCGGTCAGATCATCTTGAGATACAACCTCGGCAAGGACTACCTGTTGGGCTTCTCCTTGCAGGCAAAAGGTCTTGCCAACACCTTCGCTCCCTCGTACAAGGAGATGGAGATAGAATGGAACGACCATTGTCGCCAGCATGAGAAAGGCTTCTCTTTTGAGAACCGCTATACCTCTATCTTCTATAAGGAGGCAAAGGGAAGCACCGACAACCTGACGGAGGCTTCCGACAAGAACGAGGTCATCGAGGAGGAACTCGACTGGGTAGCCTTCCGCAACCAGTTCTTCAGTGTCGCCCTCATCTCGAAGGAAAACTTCGCCAAGAACGCCGACCTGACGAGCACCCTCGAGGAGAAAGGCTCTGGCTATCTGAAGCAGTTTGGCGCCAAACTCAAGACCGCCTTCGATCCCACAGGACAGAAGCCCTCGGAGTTTGAGATGTATATTGGTCCCAACAACTTCCGACTGATTCAGGAGGTGGAGGAGCAAAGCACCTTCGGCAAGGACCTCGACCTGGAGCAACTCGTCAACCTCGGCTGGTGGCTGTTCCGACTGATCAACCGCTGGTTTACCCTCTATGTCTTCGACTGGCTCGCCAGTTTCGGATTCAGCATGGGTATCGTCCTCATCCTCATCACCATCCTCTTGAAGGCTATCACCTTCCCCATGGTGAAGAAGAGTTATATGTCATCGGCGAAGATGCGTGTGCTCAAGCCCAAACTGGAGGAGGCCACCAAGCAGTATGACAAGCCAGAGGACCAGATGAAGAAACAACAGGAGATGATGTCGCTCTACTCCAAATATGGGGTGAGCCCGATGGGCGGCTGTCTGCCCATGCTTATCCAGATGCCTATCTGGATCGCCATGTTCTGGTTTGTGCCCAATGCCATCCAGTTGCGTGGTGAGTCCTTCCTGTGGATGGCAGACCTCAGCACCTACGACCCCATCGTGGAGTGGTCGACGAACATCTGGGGCATTGGCGACCACCTGTCGCTGACCTGTATCCTATTCTGTGCCGCCCAGTTGATCTACACATGGATCAGCATGCGCCAGCAGAAAGACCAGATGATTGGCGCGCAGGCTGAGCAGATGAAGGTGATGCAGTGGATGATGTACATCATGCCGCTGATGTTCTTCTTTATCTTCAACGACTACTCGTCAGGTCTGAACTTCTACTATTTCATCTCCCTGTTCTTCTCCGCAGCCATCATGTGGACCCTCCGCAAGACGACCAACGACGAGAAACTGCTTGCCATTCTGGAGGCGAAGTATCAGGAGAACAAGAACAACCCCAAGAAGCAGGGTGGTCTTGCCGCCCGTCTGGAGGCATTGCAGAAGCAGCAGGCTGAGTTGGAGCGTCAGCGTAAGAATGGATATAGGAAGTAGGAGTTAAGGAGTTAAGATTATAAGAAGTTAAGATATGATGAAGATAGGATTCGATAACGACAAATACCTCAAGATACAGTCGGAGCACATCAAGGAGCGTATCGCACAGTTTGACGGAAAACTGTATCTGGAACTGGGTGGCAAACTATTCGACGACCACCATGCGAGCCGTGTACTGCCTGGTTTCAAGCCAGACTCCAAACTCCGCATGTTCAGTAAGATCAGTGACAGCATCGAGATTGTCATTGTCATCAGTGCGGAGGATATCGAGAAGAACAAGGTACGTGCCGACCTCGGCATCACCTACGACGAGGATGTGCTGCGCCTCCGTGATGAGTTCATGAACAGAGGCTTTATGGTAGGCTCTGTCGTCATCACCCACTATAACGGACAGCATGCCGCCGACCTGTTCCGCCATCGCTTGGAGCGACTGGGCATCAAGTCGTATGTACACTATCTGATAGACGGCTATCCCCATAGTGTCAAACTGATTGCCTCGGATGAGGGATTCGGCAAGAACGACTACGTGGAGACCTCTCGTGAGTTGGTCATCGTGACTGCCCCAGGTCCTGGCTCTGGCAAGATGGCTGTCTGTCTCTCCCAACTGTATAACGAGAACAAGCGTGGCATCCGTGCCGGCTATGCCAAGTTCGAGACCTTCCCCGTGTGGAACCTCCCACTGAAGCATCCTGTCAATATCGCCTATGAGGCTGCTACTGCCGACCTCAACGATGTGAACATGATCGACCCGTTCCATCTGGAGGCATACGGTAGTACCGCCATCAACTACAACCGTGACATTGAGATATTCCCTGTGCTCAACGCCCTCTTTGAGGGTATCTACGGGGAGAACCCCTATAAGTCGCCTACGGACATGGGTGTCAACATGGTGGGCTTCTGTATCAGTGATGACGAGGTGTGCTGCAACGCCAGTCGTGACGAGATCATCCGTCGCTACTACGACGCCACCAACAAACTCGCTGATGGCGCCGATAACGAGAATGAGGTCAACAAGATCCTGATGCTCTTCAACCAGGCGAAGATAACGACGGCATATCGCCGTGTCACCGTTGCCGCTGCCGCCAAGCAGGAACTGTCGGGACTCACCGCCGCCGCCATCGAACTGCATGACGGAACACTGATAACGGCAAAGACATCTCCCCTACTCGGCTGCTGCGCGGCACTCCTGCTGAATGCCACCAAGCATCTCGCAGGCATCGAGCATGAGGCGAAACTCATCCCGCAGAGCATGATAGAGCCTATTCAGAAAACCAAGATAGAATACCTGGGCGGTAAGAACCCCCGCCTGCATACCGATGAGGTTCTGGTGGCACTCAGTGTGCTGTCGAAGGACGACGAGCAATGCCGTCGCGCCTTGGAGCAGTTGCCTAACCTGCGCGACTGTCAGGTACACTCTACCGTCATGCTCTCTGAGGTAGACCGCAAGATATTCAAGAAACTCGGTTGCGGACTGACCTGCGATCCTGTTAGGAAAAAGTAAAAAGGTAAAAAAGTAAAAAAGTAAAAAGGTAAAAAAGTAAAAAGGTAAAAAGGTAAAAAGGTAAAAAAAGTAAAAGAAAACTGAGAAATGAAGAATACAATGACAAACAGTATGGTAAAAGGTTTGGTAAATTGGGTTTTACCTTTTTACCTCTTTACCTTTTTACCTTTAAATATCAATGCAGACGAAGTGATAGGAAAGAGTAACATCAAACTGGAGAGCCGCATGATGACTCCTGAGGCACTATGGGCAATGGGGCGCATCGGTACGGTGGAGGTTTCACCTGACGGCAAACAGATAGCCTATCAGGTAGGCTACTATAGCGTGAAGGCGAACAAGAGCCGACAGGTCATCTGCGTCATGGATGCGGATGGCAAGAACAACCGCCAGTTATCTGTCAGCAGCAAGAGCGAGACTGACCCTACCTGGTTGGATGCCAACACGATCGCCTACCTCTCAGGTGGTGAAATATGGGCGATGAAGAGCGACGGCACGGAACGCCGCCAACTCAGTAAGACGGACGGCAAGGTGGAGGGCTTTAAGTTCTCACCCGACCGCACGAAGGTCATCCTGATTGAGAGCATTCCTTTCCATGAGATTATCAAGGAGAACCCAGATGACCTGCCCAAGGCTACTGGTCGTCGTGTCACCGACTTGATGTACCGCCATTGGGACCACTATGTGGAGAGCATCCAGCATCCGTTCCTCTGTTCCGTAAGCGGATATGCTATAGCCACAGAACAAACGGACATCCTCGATGGGGAGCCCTACGAGTGCCCGATGGAGCCGTTTGGCGGTATTGAGCAACTTGCCTGGAGCCCTGACTCCAAGACCATCGCCTATACTTGTCGTAAGAAGACAGGATTGGAGTATTCCATCTCCACCGACTCAGACATCTATCTATATAATATAGGTACGCGCAAAACGACAAACCTCTGTAAGCCCGCTGATTACAAGGCTCCTGTCAATGATCCTACCCGTACATTGAAGATACAACCTGTCAATGCGCCAGAGAATCTGAAGAACAACGTGGGCTATGACCAAAACCCGCAGTTCTCGCCCGATGGCAAGTATATCGCTTGGCAGTCGATGGAGCGTGACGGCTATGAGGCTGACCTCAACCGCCTGTGCATCTATGAGATGGCAACGGGCACGAAGTGCTATGTTGACTGGAAGAGTGATGTCGAGGCTTTCTGCTGGGGCTATGGCAAGGAGCATCTTCTCTACTTCCTCAGCGTATGGCACGGCTGTAACAATATGTACGCCGTCACCAAAGACCTGAAGACAATACAACTCACGGAGTCATGGGGTGACTGGACCAGTCTGCAACTTGCCAATGACGGTAAGCATATCATCGCCACCCGTCAGAGTCTCTCCGCACCTACAGATATCTATAGGGTAACACCTATGGCAGTACAGGACCAGCCTTTGGACGGCACACCAGGCGTTCGTCATATCATAGAGAGCCTTATTGAGCAAATCTCCTTCGAGAACAAGCATATCCTCGACCAACTGACCTTCGGTAAAGTACAGCAGCGTTGGGTGGATACCAGTGATGGTAAGAAGATGCTGGTATGGATCATGCTGCCCGCCAACTATGAGGAAGGCAAGAAATACCCCACCCTGCTCTTCTGCGAGGGTGGTCCCCAGAGTCCTGTCAGCCAGTTCTGGAGTTACCGCTGGAACTTCCAGATGATGGCGGCAAACGGTTATGTGGTCATCGCTCCTAACCGTCATGGACTGCCTGGTTTCGGACAGGAATGGAAAGAGGAGATCAGTGGCGACTGGTCGGGACAGTGTATGAGTGACTATCTCGCCGCCATCGATGACGCTGCCGAGAACCTGCCTTTTGTGGACAAAGACCGCCTTGGTGCCGTTGGTGCCTCGTTTGGTGGTTTCAGTGTCTACTATCTCGCTGGCATCCACGAGAAGCGTTTCAAGGCATTCATTGCCCATGACGGCGCTTTCAATCTTGCCGCCATGTACTTAGAGACGGAGGAGAACTGGTTCTCCAACTGGGAGTATGACGAGGCATACTGGCACCGTCCACAGATGCCGAACGCCAAGAAGACCTACCATGACTCTCCCCATAAGATGGTGGAGAAATGGGACACGCCTATCCTCTGCATCCATGGGGAGAAGGACTACCGCATCAACTACACCCAGGGCATGGCAGCATTTAACGCTGCACGTATGAAAGGAATTCCTGCGGAGTTGCTTATCTTCCCAGACGAGAACCACTGGGTATTGAAGCCCCAGAACGGAATCCTGTGGCAGCGCACCTTCTTCGGATGGCTCGACCGCTGGCTGAAGTAAAGGTAAAAAGGTAAAAAGGTAAAAAAGTAAAAAGGTAAAAAAGTAAAAAAGTAAAAAGGTAAAAGAATAAAAGATATGACACAAGTTATTCAAAAAACGCTGCGCGACAGTGCGGCAATGCGATGGACTGCATTACTGCTGCTTGCCCTCGCCATGTTCTGTTCATACATTTTCATGGACATCCTCTCGCCTATCAAGGACCTGATGCAGGAGACCCGTGGTTGGGACTCCACCGCCTTCGGCACCATGCAGGGCTCTGAGGTGTTCCTGAACGTATTCGTCTTCTTCCTCATCTTCGCAGGTATCATCCTCGACAAGATGGGCGTGCGCTTCACCGCCGTACTCTCCGCCGCTGTGATGCTGGTGGGTGCCTGTGTGAAGTGGTATGCTGTCAGTGAAGGTTTCATCGGCAGTGGACTGGAGACATGGTTTACCAACAACCTCAACTACATCCCTGTCTTTGACGAGTTAGGGGTATCACCGTTCTATCAGGGCATGCCCGCCTCCGCTAAGTTTGCCGCCTGTGGCTTTATGATCTTCGGCTGTGGCTGTGAGATGGCTGGTATCACCGTTAGCCGTGGTATCGTGAAATGGTTCAAGGGACGTGAGATGGCACTTGCCATGGGTTCTGAGATGGCACTGGCACGTCTGGGTGTCGCCACCTGTATGATCTTCTCACCCTTCTTCGCTAAGTTAGGCGGTGAGGTCAGTGTCAGCCGCAGTGTTGCCTTCGGTGTTGTCCTGATGTGTATCGCCCTGATCATGACGATTGTCTATTTCTTCATGGATAAGAAACTCGACAGCCAGACTGGTGAGGCAGAGGAGAAGGACGATCCCTTCAAGATCAGTGATATCGGTAAGATCCTTAGCGACAGCGGTTTCTGGCTTGTGGCTCTGTTGTGCGTACTCTACTACTCCGCCATCTTCCCCTTCCAGAAGTATGCTGTGAACATGTTGCAGTGTAACCTGACACTGACAGAACCAAGCACAGACTCTTTCTGGGCAAGTCCCTCTGTCACGATAGTACAGTATGTCATCATGCTGTTGGTGGCTGCCGCAGGCTTTGCCTCCAACTTCCAGAAGAAGGCGAACATGAAATACACGCTGTTAGGTATCTCCATCCTTGCCCTTATCACCTATTGCTATATGGGTTTTATGCGCCAGACGGCAGAGAGTATCTTCGCTGTATTCCCCCTGCTTGCCGTGCTCATCACCCCTATCTTGGGTAACTATCTCGACAACCACGGCAAGGCGGTGTCTATGTTGATATTGGGTTCCTTGCTGCTCATCGGCTGCCACCTGACCTTCGCCTTCATCCTGCCTTTGTTCAAGGGCAGTGCTGTCGGTGGAGTCATCGTAGCCTACGCCACGATCCTGGTACTGGGTGCCTCCTTCTCTTTGGTACCTGCCTCGCTATGGCCCAGCGTACCCAAACTCGTGGATGCCAAGGTGATTGGCTCAGCCTATGCCCTGATCTTCTGGATTCAGAACATCGGCTTGTGGCTGTTCCCACTGCTGATCGGTAAGGTCCTTGACGCCACCAACCCCGAGGGAGCCAGTGCCACCGAGTTGGACTATACCGCTCCCCTTGTGATGCTCGCCTGCCTAGGTGTCGCCGCCCTCATCCTCGGCTTCATTCTGAAGGCAGTCGACAAGAAGAAGGGTATCGGACTTGAGGAGCCGAATATCAAATAAGACTAGAACTGAAAGTGCACGACAAGGGGAAGATGATCGCTGAACCCTTGTTGATAGCGCATACCGTTATAAGTGCGGAGGGGCTTGAACCCTCCGTATTTTTTATCCTCCTCTAAAAGGAAAGGGCTGTCGTTGATGTATACCTGCTGGACACGGTCAAGCAGCAGGGGACACACAAAGACATGGTCAATACTCCCCCACTCGCCTTGATAGCGGTAGGTCGCCTTGGCACCGTGAGAGCCTCTCGCATGGCAGGTGACGTTCTGCAAACCATGAGCGGACAGGTATCGCAAGGCAGGAGCCTCAGCGTCATCGTTGAAGTCACCTGCCACGATGACCTTTGCACTGGAAGGCAGTTGGCGGATGGATTGCACCAGACGGTCAGCAACCAACTGGCGGTTGGGACGAGTCGCCTTCTCTCCTCCATAGCGACTGGGGGCATGGACGACGAAGACATGCAGGGTATCGCCTGTGATATACTCCCCCTGCACATAGAGGATGTCACGGGTGGGGCGCATCCCCTCCAAAGGGGTGATACCTAACGTCTCATAACAGATAGGACGAAACATAAAAGGCTGATAGAGCAAGGCGACATCAATGCCACGCTCATCAGGCGACTCCGTCATCAGATACTGATAGCCAGCATGGCGCAACAGGGATCTCCTCGTCAGGTCGATGAGGACGGAGTCGTTCTCGACCTCCACCAAGGCGACAAGGTCGGGCACCCCTTCCTCCTGACAAGACAGGATCTCCTGTCCGATATTGTTCACCTTACGCCAATAGCGTGAGGGAGTCCAATGACGCACTGAAGCAGGCAACCATTCGGTGTCCTGCTTCAGGGTATCGTGGCGACAATCAAAGAGATTCTCGCAATTCAGTTCTACTAAGGTGAATAATGACGCTAACAGGAGATTTAGCATACCTTCTCCAGACGCTTCATCATGATAAACATGAAGATGGCGGCAATGAGGCAGACGGCGAGGAACACACTCCAGCAGAGCCAGAGGGGAACGGCACCCCACAACAGACCACCTACTACCACGAGTTGGTTACCAATTGCCGTGGCAACGAACCAGCCACCCATCATCATACCCTTGTACTTGGGAGGAGCCACCTTCGACACGAAGGAGATACCCATAGGCGACAGCAGCAACTCACCAAAGGTCAGAATGAGGTATACAGAGATCAACAGATTAGGTGTCACGTCAGCCACATGCATGGCAACAGGATTGCCGTCGGCACCTATCTCCGTCTGTGGCATCGGCAGTCCTAAAGAGCCAAACGCCATCAAGGCATAGGCGATAGCAGCGACGATCATACCGTAGGCTATCTTACGAGGAGCAGAAGGCTCTTTTCCCTTTGCCGCCAAAGCGCCAAAGATTGCCATAGATACAGGTGTCAAAGCCACCACATAGAACGGATTGAACTGCTGGAAGATAGGCGCGGAGATAGCGACCGTTGTGGCTTGTCCGTACTGCCAGCAGAGGTATGCCACAGCAAGAACGACAACGGCTACCGAGATCAGGCGTGCTTTGGTCGTCTTCGACTGGAAGACAGAGAACAAGGCATAGACAATGAAGATGACGGCAACCAGGTTCCACACATCGAAGCACATCGACTGCAGACCAGAGGCGGAGTTGGCGGTGAACTCATCTGCGAAATACGTCAGCGAGAGTCCGTTCTGATGGAATGCCATCCAGAAGAAGATGACAACGGCGAAGACGAGACACAGGGCGACAATGCGCTGTTTGGTCTCTTCCCTGCTCAGTTCCTCTACAGCCGTCTCAGCAGCCTGAGCCGTTTTCTTCGTACCTCCCTCCGTATGACGGAAGGTAGAGCGGAAGATATAATAGATAGCGATAGACAGAATCAATGACGCACAGGCAACCGCAAACGAGAAGTGGTAGGCGTCATTGCTGGAGTAGCCCAGAGAGGTCTCCGCATACTCCTTGATCTTGATGGCGGCAGTAGGAGCAAACAAGGCACCGATGTTGATCGCCATGTAGAAGATGGAGAAACCTGCGTCACGCTTGTCCTTATACTGCGGATCGTTATAGAGGTCGCCCACCATCACCTGCAGGTTGCCTTTGAAGAGTCCTGTGCCAAATCCGATCAGCAACAAAGCGGCAAGCATCACTACCAGGGCGAAGGTGTCGCCTCCCAGAGGGACACTCAGCAACAGGTAGCCTGCGAACATGATGATGATACCCGTGGTGACCATACGCCCAAAGCCGAACTTGTCGGCAAGCATGCCGCCAAACAGCGGGAAGAAATACACAAACATGAGGAAAGCACTGTAGATGGTACCAGCCAAGGCGGGTGACAATCCGTAGTTTGCCCTCAGAAACAATGCAAACACAGCAAGCATCGTGTAATAGCCGAAGCGCTCTCCCGTATTGGCGAGAGCCAACGCAAATAATCCTTTCGGTTGTCCTTCAAACATAGTATTTATTTTATTTTATCGTTTTTAGTCTTCACTATATCAAAGAGGTAGGTCGCCTTGATGACAATCTGTCCGAAATTGGACTTAGCGAAATAGTCACTTTTCGTGTTGCCATAGATATTCCCTAACCCATAGTAATAACGTCCCTCCAATAGGAAGTGTCCAACTTTCGGCATCGAGAACTCAATACCAGCACCCCCGGTAATACCATACTCGAACTTCTTCTCGACAGGCATCGACTCCTGTGCTACGATAGTGGAACTACGTGTCTCGGTTGGCTCCTTCCCCTCTACAAGATTCGTACTCGTCGACTCACTCATAAAGACACCGAACTGCGGACCTATCTGGAAGAAGCCTTGTAGTCCACGGCGCTCCCTACCCCAACCCAGACGGGCTAACAAAGGAATTTGCAGGTAGGTCATCTTACGTTCATAATGCAGGGCATTGGCATCACCCTCATAATACAGGGGTTGACTTTGCAGACCCTCTATCTTCTCCCTCCATCCCACTTGTGCGATATTCACTTCCGCCACGATGGCACAGATGCTCTTGAAATATTTCTCACAAGTATAGCGGAAGGTGATACCAGCCGTCATGCCACCTAACATGCTCTGAGGCACATCAGGAGTGAAGCCTACATTACTTAATACATAGCCACCATTCACACCTACGGCAAAGTCGGTGCGATATTCACCCACCTGTGCCTTCGAGATGAAAGGTAAAAAGGCAAAAAGGTAAAAAAGTAATAGTTTCCTCATCGTTAAAAATAGATCGTTTCTGTATGACGTGCTGGCAGGTAATGGACGAAGAGCATACTCTTATTCTTCAAGCCACCATTGCCGATTCGCTCGAAGTGAAGAGGTGTCTGGATGGGGGTATATCCAACCATTCCTGCTCCACCCGTAAAGTCCTTTCCATACATGTGGAGCCCTTTCAACAGGAAGAGGGCATGGTCATAACCTGTGATGGCGAAACGTGGTAGCGCATTCATCATGTCAGCATGGAAGTTCCATCGGTACTTGAGCATGATACGCTCCGTCTGCGGAGACTGCAGGTTGGTATAAAAAGGTGCGGGGATATAGGTGTCGAACTTATAGAAGTTCTCCAGTTGATGACGTGTATAGAGCATCCAGTCCGTATAGCCGAAGACACTGATCTGCAACTCGGGATGCGACAGGCGCAAGCCATTCAGTTTTGCCATGGCGGCATTGAGTTCCTTGGAACGTCCTGTGTTCAGAATCACCATATTACGCTTGGTGGGACTGAAAGACTTGAAGAACGCTGCCTCACTGGAGTTCAGGTTAGTGATCTTATACTCGATACTCTTCGCTTCCAGTCTGCGACGAAGCCCGAAGGTGAAGATTCCCTTCTGACTGGTGGTATCATTGCAATCGATAAACACGGGATGGGTGTCACTGAACCGATCCATGAAATGCCCGATAATCGTCTCGTTCTGTTCTGTCTGTGGCTGATAGACCTGCATCAGATGGCGATTGACCAGTATCTCATGACTATTGATAGAGAATGGAATAAAAACACGGATATCATTCTCCGTAGCGAAATCAGCGAGTGGTTTCACCATCTTGGAGTAAAGCGGACCAATGATCACATCACACTCAGCGGCTTTCGGATCGTCAAGGAATGTCTGGATATCAGTGTCCTCTGCCACATTCCATGCACGGATGTCAGTAGAGATACCATTGGCACGCAGACTGTCGCATGCCATCAGGAAACCCCGATAATACTCCAGCATGCGCTTGCCGTCACCATTCACTTTATGAAGTGGCAACATGACACCAACACGAATCTCACGCTGACGGACATCAGTCTTCTCCCTCTTGGCTGGGGCTGTCGGCTGTTGGCTATTGGCTGTCGGCTGATCAACTTCAGGTGCCTGGGGCTGATTGGCTGACCAAGGAATATTGATAAAGTCGCCCTTCTTCAACTCGTACCCCGGATTGTTCATCTCCGGGTTGGCTGCGATGAGTTCCTGAATCGTAATCCCATACATTCGTGAGATGCCGAAGATAGTCTCTTTGCGCTTCACTTGGTGCTTCTCACGAAACTGAGGCTGTTGCGCAAAGGCTGTCTCCACGGTAAAAGCCAAACAGGCTAGCATCAGAAAATATCTAATAATAGACTTCATAATTTCTGTTTTTTAGTCATTTCTGGTGCAAAATTACGAAAATTCTTTTGTTCTGCACTCGAATTTTCGTAATTTTGCAGAAATATTCTGCTTATGAAAACATTTTTATATATATTCCTGTTTCTTTTTGCCATTGTGGCAATGCCTACAATCGCCCATCCCGATGATGATGACGACGAGACGGAAGAGGCAGTCGACAGCACGACGATTCAGAAAAGCATCTTGCTGATGCCTAACGCCTTCTCGCCTAACGGTGATGGTGTCAATGATATCTATAGACCCAAGCAATACCAGAATATCGTGGAGTTTAAGGCTATGATCTTCAACCGCTGGGGACAGTGTCTTTATTCCTGGACGGATATTGAAGGGAGTTGGGACGGCACCTATAAAGGCAAACCCGTCAAAGACGGTGTCTATTTCGTCAGGGTCAAGGCAAAAGGCGGTGACGGTCAGGAATTTGATATCAAGAAAGATGTCAACCTGCTTCGTAAGTTTAATGAGGTGACAGGAGCCAATGAGCAGTGAACAGAAAATCAATGTCTGGGGGGCAAGAGTCCATAATCTAAAGAACATAGATGTGGAGATTCCTCGTCAGTCACTGACCGTCATCACCGGTCTCAGTGGCTCAGGCAAGTCGTCTCTTGCTTTCGACACCATCTTTGCGGAGGGGCAACGCCGTTATATCGAGACCTTCTCCGCCTATGCCCGTAATTTCCTGGGAGGCATGGAGCGTCCTGATGTGGATAAGATCACGGGACTCTCCCCTGTTATCAGTATCGAGCAGAAGACGACGAACAAGAACCCGCGCTCCACGGTAGGTACCACGACAGAGGTCTACGACTATATGCGCCTGCTCTTTGCCCGTGCCGGAAAGGCTTATAGTTACATGACTGGTGAGCCGATGGTGAAATATACGGAGGAGAAAGTCATTGACATGGTCATGCACGACTATGCTGGCAAGAAGATTCTCATCCTCGCCCCTGTTGTGAGAAGTCGTAAGGGTCATTACCGTGAACTCTTCGAGAGCATGCGCCGCAAGGGTTATCTCCATGTCCGTGTGGACGGAGAGGTACAGGAGATTACCCGTGGCATGAAAGTCGACCGCTATAAGAACCACGACATCGAGGTGGTCATCGACCGCCTTGCCGTGAAGGACACGATTGACGACCGTCTGAAGAAGAGCATCCAGATCGCCATGAAACAAGGTGAGGGACTGCTGATGATTATGGATCATGAGACGGGAGCCGTGAAGCATTTCTCCAAACGACTGATGTGTCCTACCACAGGTATCTCCTATAGTGACCCTGCCCCCAACACGTTCTCGTTTAACTCTCCACAGGGAGCCTGTCCTCGTTGTAAGGGACTGGGCTATATCAATGAGATCGACCTGGCGAAAGTCATTCCCAACCGTAAACTGAGCATCCACGATGGTGCCATCGTTCCTTTAGGGAAGTACAAGAACCAGATGATTTTCTGGCAGATAGACGCTATCCTCAAGAAATATGAGTGCGACATCAAGACCCGTGTGGAGGACATCCCCGAGGAGGCATTGAACGAGATTCTGTATGGCTCTTTGGAGACCATCCGCATCGATAAGGAACTGGTACACACGTCGAGTGACTATTTTGTGAGTTTCGACGGTATCGTGAAATACCTGCGTAACGTGATGGAGAACGATGAGAGCACGAGCGGACAGAAATGGGCTGACCAGTTTCTGGCGGAGTGCGAGTGTCCAGAATGTCATGGGCAACGACTTCATCGCGAGGCGCTCTCCTACAAGATTGCCGACAAGAACATCTCGGAACTTGCCAATATGGACCTGACGGAACTGCGCCAGTGGATCGATGAGGTGGAGCAGCATATGGACCATCAGCAACAGCAAATCGCCGCCGAGATACTGAAGGAGATACGTACTCGCCTTGATTTCCTGTTGGAGGTAGGTCTTGATTACCTTGCCCTCAACCGCCAGTCGGCATCGCTCTCTGGCGGTGAGAGTCAGCGCATCCGCCTCGCCACACAGATTGGCTCGCAACTCGTCAACGTCCTGTATATCCTCGACGAGCCCAGTATCGGACTGCACCAGCGGGATAACGACCGCCTTATCAAGTCGCTCAAAGAACTGCGCGACCTCGGCAATACCGTCATCGTCGTGGAGCACGACCGTGACATGATGCTCAATGCCGACTATATCGTGGACATCGGTCCGAAGGCAGGACGCAAAGGTGGCGAGGTCGTCTTCCAAGGTACCATCGATGAGATGATGAAGACTGACACTATCACGGCACAGTATCTGAGTGGTCAGCGGAATATCGACATACCGACAACACGCCGTGAGGGCAACGGAAAGAGCCTCTGGCTACATGGCTGTCGTGGCAATAACCTGAAGAATATCGACGTGGAGTTCCCGTTAGGGAAACTCATCCTGGTAACAGGTGTCAGCGGATCGGGTAAGTCGACCCTCATCAACGAGACCCTCTACCCCATCCTCTCCAAGCATTTCTACCGCTCTTTGCAGCACCCCATGCCCTACGACAGCATCGAGGGACTGGAATATATAGATAAGGTGGTGAATGTCGACCAGAGTCCTATCGGTCGCACCCCACGCTCTAACCCTGCGACATACACAGGTGTTTTCTCGGATATCCGTTCACTGTTCGTGAATCTCCCAGAGGCACAGATCAGAGGCTACAAGCCAGGACGCTTCTCCTTCAACGTGAAAGGCGGGCGATGCGAGACCTGTGGCGGTAATGGCTATAAGACGATCGAGATGAATTTCCTGCCCGACATACAGGTACCCTGTGAGGAGTGTCATGGCAAACGCTATAACCGTGAGACCCTGGAGGTGCGCTTCAAGGGCAAGTCGATTGCCGATGTGTTGGATATGACCATCAATCAGGCGGTGGAGTTCTTCGAGAACGTACCTGAAATCCTGCGTAAGATCAAGACGATACAGGAAGTGGGATTGGGATATATCAAACTCGGACAACCCTCCACGACACTCAGCGGCGGTGAGAGCCAACGTGTCAAACTAGCCACCGAACTATCGAAGAAAGACACGGGGAAAACGCTTTATATCCTCGACGAGCCTACCACAGGACTTCATTTCGAGGACATCCGCATCCTCATGGGAGTACTCCAGAAGTTGGTAGACCGTGGCAATACCGTCATTGTCATCGAGCATAACCTTGATGTCATCAAACTTGCCGACTATATCATCGACATGGGACCTGAGGGAGGACGTAATGGTGGCACAATCCTGTCAACAGGTACTCCAGAGCAGGTAGCGAAGAGCAAGAAAGGCTTTACTCCAAGATTCCTAAAAGAAGAACTTAAAAAATAAAACAAAATGAGAAGATTACTATTATTATCACTATTGGCACTCACGACAATGTCTGTGAAAGCGCAAAACCCTTACCTTCCTTTGTGGGAACACCTGCCCGATGGCGAACCCCGTGTTTTTGAAGACCCTGACCAACCTGGCAAGTATCGCGCCTATATCATCGGCTCCCACGATACCCACTACAAAGAATACTGCGGTAACGATATCCGTATGTGGTCAGCACCTGTCGAGGACCTGAGCCAGTGGCGCGATGAGGGTCCGATATTCAGTTGGTATGTCGATGGACGGTGGGACACGATGTTTGCACCCGATCTGGTGGAAGTCAAAGACAAGACGACAGGTAAGAAGACCTACTACCTCTATCCCCACTCTCGTGGATGGCAGCGTGTCCCCATGGTATGTAAGGGAGAGCGTCCCAATGGTCCTTTCACCCCCATCAACCTGACGGAGGATGGCAGGAAGTGCCTACCCGGCTCTTTGATCGATTTTGACCCCTCTGTCTTTATAGAGACTATCACGAACAAGAAAGACCCTGACTACGAGAAAGGCTTTCGTGCTTATGTCTTCTATGGTTTCCAGCACTCCACAGCCTGTGAGTTGGACCAGAACACCATGTACTCGATGCGTCCAGGCACCCAACTTCACGACTATTTCATCCCTGCCAGTGCCCGCTATGGTGTTGTCAGAGATCCTGAGGGCACCCAATACCCCTCCCTATATAAAGGACAAAAACCTGGCGACTTCAACTTCTTTGAGGCATCCTCTATCCGTCAGGTAGGTAACAAATACGTGATGGTGTTCTCCGGCTATAGCGGTCCTGACTACGGACTCGGCTCCACCAACTCCGCCCTACGCTATGCCTATGGCGACTCCCCGTTGGGTCCCTGGCGTTCTGGCGGTGTCCTTGTTGACTCCCGTGGTGTCGTTCCCAACGAGGACGGCTCACAACTCACCACAACGAACGCAGCCCATAACACCCATGGTTCCTTGCAGGAGATCAACGGACAATGGTATGTGTTCTACCATCGTCCTCCCCGTGGCTTCGGCTATGCGCGTCAGGCGATGGTTGCTCCTGTGAAGATCACATGGGACAAGAAGAAAGTGGCTGATGGAGGTACCGTACGCATTGTTGCCTACGACCCTTATTCTAAAGACAATGAATGGACGGCAAAGGCTTCTAATGGCATGGAGTATACTGGTGCCGAGGTGACCTCCGAGGGCTTTCAGATTTTCGGACTGCCTCCCTATCAATACTACTCCGCAGGTATCGCCTGCTATATGACGGGCAATGACTGGATGCTGGACAATCACGACGTATGGGACAACCACATGGACCTGAAGGGTATCACTGACAAAGGTATCGTGGGATTCAAGTATTTCGGTTTTGGCGGACTTGACAAGGCAACGAAGGGTATCAAGGCTTTCGCTGGTACCCAGAAGGGCGACGGTACGGTGCTGAACATCAACCTGACTCCATCTAGCAAGGAGGCGTTCAAGATTCACGTCCTGTTAGACGGACCTTATGCCAACAATTGCTGGAAAGGCAAAGAGATTGCCGTTGTCACTATTCCTGCTGACGCATCTCATACGGCAAAGACCTATCAGGTTGCCGTACCCGATGTGGAGGGACTGACCGGCAAGCATGCCATCTACTTGGTGGCAGAGGGATCCGAGGGCGGGTTATTCAACCTTCATGGCATTGGTTTCTCGAAGACTGGAACGACCTGTGAGCGACCTGCCGTCCCCGTTATCACTATCACTGCCGATGGCAACAAACTGAATATCCCCGACACACCTGTCTTCTGCTCGAATGCCAACGGTCTGACAGAGATGAACCGCTATCAGGTGTATGGACCATTAAAGGATAATACTGTCTTAAAAGCCACCTCGAGTGACCCATCCGTCCAGATAGAGGTAGGCAGAATCACGGATGGTCGTGCTACCATCCGCTGCACCTACAACGGTCTTACAAAGATATTCTTGATCAACTAAGCCTTTAGCGGTTGATTCTCACCTTCTTCTTCACCACCTTGCTCTCATTCTGAAGACGGTCGAGAGCAGTAACGAGGTAGACATAACGGTCTGCCTCTTGGGTGGTGGGAATCTCATAATAGGTATCGGCGGTGATGGCTACGATATGAGAGGGGTCGTCAGTCTGAATGTCCTCCCCCTTCTTAAAGCAGTAGACGACATACTTCACAGCCTCATCGCCCTTTTGCTTTGCCTTTGGCGCAGTCCACATCAGCACTTGGTTAGTACCCATATCAATCACCTTCAACTTACGCACCTTATCAGGAGCCTTGTTGTCCAGATGAGGCATCAGAGGCTGGAGAGCAGGATAACGCCAATAGACATTCCTCAGACTGGTACCATAGTTGCCGATATTATCGACGGCGACTTTGGCATACCAGAGGACAGTTCCCTGCACACCCTCATTCTCCTGATGTAACCGCATCTTGGCAGGCAACTGGTGACTCTGCGGATTGCTGGGGTCCGCTTTCTTGACGGTGCGCTCCACATCCTCTCCAATGAACAGTGGACGAGCGGAGGCATGGTCACTCCACCAGCGTATCAGTTCCGTATAGTCGGCAGCCTTGTGTCCCATCTCCCAATAGAGTTGTGGAACGGTATAGTCAACCCATCCTTTCTCTATCCACAACAGGATGTCCGCATACAGGTCGTCATAGTTTTGCAGTCCGTTGGTCTTACTTCCCCGTGGGTCGTTCTTCTGGTTACGATAGATGCCAAAGGGACTCACTCCGAACTTCACCCACGGCTTCACCCGATGGATGGTACTGTTAAGTTGCTCGATGAGCAGGTCGACCTGATGGCGACGCCAGTCGCCCTTATCGCTATAGACCTGTGGGTCAGCCTGATACTGTGCGTCGTCAGGAATCGAGACACCAGGTACAGGATAAGGATAGAAATAGTCGTCGATATGCAGTCCGTCGACATCATAGCGGTTGAGGATATCCTCCACGATGGTACATATATAATCACGATTCTCCTGCAAGGCAGGATTGAGCACCATCAGTCCGTCGTACTCAAAGGCACGCTCAGGATGCTGCTTGCAGATATGGTTAGCCGTCAGCGGATAGGCACTCTTCATCTTAGCGCGATAGGGATTGATCCACGCATGCAACTCCATCCCACGCTTATGGCATTCGTCAATCATCCATTGCAAAGGGTCCCAATAAGGTGACGGAGCCTTGCCCTGCACTCCTGTCAGGAAATGGCTCCAAGGCTCCATACTACTGGGATAGAGCGCGTCACAGGCTGGACGCACCTGGAAGATGATGGCATTGGCACCGTCTTTCTGCAACTCGTCGAGTTGGTAGGTGAGTGTCTGCTGCATCTTCTCCGTCCCAATATTCTGGAACTGACCGTTCACACACTGTATCCAAGCGGCACGGAACTCTCTTTTGGGAACCTGATAGGTTTGCGCATGAAGCATCATGCCCACACAGCACAACAGGATCGTCATTGTCTTCTTCATCATAGGTCAGTCCTTTAAGTATTCATAAATCTCCTCAGTCCAGTCAGCCCCATTCTTAGGACAGAAAGTGCGGATTCCCAATTGACTGGCAGCAGCCACGTTACGAGGTCCATCGTCAACGAAGAGAATCTCATTCGGCAGACGCTTCTCCTGCTTCAACACATGGCGGAAGATGTCCTCGTGGGGTTTCATCATCTTCAACTCATAACTCAGATAGCAATGGTCGAAATAGTCGGCAAGAGTATGTCCTTGCCCGTCAAACTTAGGACTCATCGCCCACTCCATCATATAGGGATTGGTATTGGAGAGCAAGACGACACGATAGCCCTGCTGGCGTAGTTTCTTGACGATCTCAAGGTTGCGCAAAGGGACATCCTTGGCATAACCTTGCCAGGCATAGGCACACTGCGCTGCCGTCAGTTCCTTACCGATCAGTCGACTGAGTTCCCGACGGAAGTCCTCCGCAGAGATCAGTCCATGCTCCAAATCACCGAAAATACCTGTCTGTGTATACGGATCAAGCCATTCCTCCACATTGACAGCCCCTATCTCCTTGAAACGGCTGATAGCCTGCGGCTGGTCAATAGTGATGATGACACCTCCTAAATCGAATGCTATCGTCTTAATCATTATCGTGTTATTTAAAAAAGTCCTTTTTCTGTCGTCGCGCCTCGTCAAGCGAAAGCAACTCCTGTTGCTCTTGCTGATACTCCTCACGCAGGTGCTGGTATTTCTCGTCGAGTTCGTGCTCCATTCTCCGCTCCTCGCTCTTATTGAGCAGACGAGCGGCTACTAGCGCGTTCTGCGAGGCATCCTTCATCCACACCACAGGACCGCCATAGACGGGGGCGATCTTCAAGGCGACATGAAGTTCACTGGTGGTCGCCCCACCAATCATGATGGGAATCTCCAAACCCGCACGCTGCATCTCGTTGGCGACATTCACCATCTCCTCCAGACTTGGGGTGATAAGACCTGAGAGTCCGATAATATCCGCTTTGACCTCTATCGCCTTACGGACGATCTGCTCTGCCGGCACCATCACGCCCATGTCCACCACCTCGTATCCGTTGCAGGCAAGGACCACGGCAACGATATTCTTACCAATGTCATGCACGTCACCTTTCACGGTGGCAAGCAATACCTTACCCGCTTTCTTGCCGTCGCCCTCCTGTTGCTGCTCTATCACAGGCTGCAGAATCTCCACCGCCTGCTTCATCGTGCGAGCCGTCTTGACGACCTGCGGCAGGAACATCTTGCCACTTCCAAACAAGCGACCGACCTCATTCATTCCTGCCATCAAAGGACCCTCGATGATGTCGACAGCCTTCGGATATTGTTGTAACGCCTCCGTGATATCCTCGGAGAGGTAATCACCGATACCTTTTATCAGCGCATGTTGCAGACGATGGTTGACATCCTCGTCCCGCCATGCCTCATGCTGTATGGGGGCTTTCACCTCCGCAGACGAAGATGGTACCTGTTGCTCCTCCAACAGACGGTTGGCAAGGTCTGTCAAGGCATCCGCTGCCCCCGTCCGACGGTTCAGGATCACATCCTCGATTATCGTCAACTGGTCCTCTGGGATATCACTATACAGCACCTTCGTGGCTGGATTCACGATACCAAAGTCCATACCCTGTTGGATGGCATGGTAAAGGAACACGGCATGCATCGCCTCACGGATATAGTTATTTCCTCGGAAGGAGAAAGAGAGGTTGCTGACACCACCACTGACATGCGCACCTGGCAGGTTCTTTCTAATCCATCCTGTCGCCTTGATGAAGTCGGCGGCATAACTGTCATGCTCCTCCATACCTGTGGCAACGGCGAGGACATTAGGGTCGAAGATAATATCCAATGGATTCATTCCAACTTGCTGGGTCAGAATACGATACGAACGCTCCGCAATGGCAATACGACGCTCGTAACTGGTTGCCTGTCCCTGCTCGTCGAAGCACATCACCACCACGGCAGCACCATAGCGCATCACGTCCTTGGCATGCTGGACAAACAACTCCTCGCCCTCTTTCAAGGAGATGGAGTTGACGATATACTTGCCCTGTACGCACTTCAATCCCGCAAGGATCACCTGCCAGTCTGACGAGTCGATCATCACAGGAACAGAGGCGATATCTGGCTCCGCCGCTATCATATTCAGGAAGGTGGTCATCTCGGCACGCGCCTCCAGCAGACCATCGTCCATATTGACATCTATCACGAGGGCACCGTCACTGACCTGTTTACGGGCAATGGCTATCGCCTCGTCGTATTTCTTCTCCTTGATGAGACGGAGGAACTTACGGGAACCTGCCACATTACAGCGTTCACCCACATTGACGAAACGCACCTCGGGAGTGACATCCAGAATCTCCAAGCCGCTCAACCACATCGTCTGGGATGCGGCAACGGGCTGATGGGGCTTTTGCCCCTCCACCAACGGCACATATCGCTCGATGAAATGCTCATCGGTACCACAACAGCCTCCGATGATATTCACCAGTCCCTCCTCCACCATGCAGCCCATCTGCGGAGCCATCGACTCCGCCGTCTCGTCATAGAGTCCCATGGAGTTGGGCAGTCCCGCATTGGGATAGGCACTAATATAATAAGGTGCCTTTTTCGCCAACTGGCGGAGGAACGGCAACATCTGAGTGGCACCAAACGAGCAGTTGAGTCCGACAGAGAAAATCGGGTAACTGCTGACGCTGGCAAGGAAAGCCTCCAATGTCTGACCGCTCAGCGTACGACCAGCCAAGTCGCTGACGGTCACACTGAGCATGATGGGCAGGTCCACGCCCTGCTGTCGCATCACGGTCATGGCAGCATCGATGGCGACCTTGGCATTCAAGGTATCGAAGATCGTCTCTATCAGGAAGGCGTCCACCCCACCCGCTATCAATCCGTCGACCTGCTCACAATATGCCGCATACAGTTCGTCATACGTCATATCACGAGCCGCAGGATTGCTGACATCGGGCGACATCGAGCATGTCTTATTGGTAGGACCAATACTGCCTGCCACGAAACGAGGTTTCTCTGAAGTGGTGAACGCGTCCGCCACCCGACGGGCAATACGAGCCCCCTCGTAGGCCATCTCACGAGCCACCTCCTCTAAATGGTAGTCTGCCTGGGAGATCCGTTGCGAACTGAAGGTATTCGTCGAGATGATATCGGCACCCGCCTGCAAATAGCGTCTGTGAATGTCCTCGATGACATCGGGACGGGTCAGACAGAGCATGTCGTTATTGCCCTTCATCTGTCCCTTGACATCACGGAAGCGCTGTCCACGGAAATCCGACTCTGTAAGGTTATACCTCTGAATCACGGTTCCCATAGCACCATCGAGAATCAAGATTCTTTCCTTGATTATTTGCCGCATACTTCTCACCTCATTATCTATTTATCTCTTATCTCTCATCTCTCACTTATACACCTTCATCGCTCGATCCATCTCACGCTTGTCTTCCTTTTCCTTTAGGGTCTGGCGCTTGTCAAACTCCTTCTTACCTTTACAGAGCGCAATATCCATCTTGGCGCGACCATGCTCGTCAATGAACACCAACAGGGGGACAATGGTATATCCTGTCTGCTTGGTGGCGGCATGTAGTTTCTGTATCTCTTTCTTGTTGAGCAGCAGTTTTCGGTCACGCTTCATCTCATGGTTATTGTAAGAGCCATAGAAATAGGGCGAGATATTCATGCCCTTCACCCATATCTCACCATTGGTGATAAAGCAATAGGTGTCCACCAGACTCGCCTTGCCGAGACGGATGGACTTGATCTCCGTACCCGTCAAGACGATGCCTGCGGTATAGGTCTCGATGAAAAAATACTCAAACGATGCCTTTTTGTTGCGTATCTGTACAGGACTTTTCTTCCTGATCTTCTCTTCGTCTTTATTCATGATTCTTTCTCTATATGGGCAAACTGCTCCAGATGCTGGTCAATATATGACGCGATCTGCTCCGTCCATGCCTCCTCGTTCTCCACAAAGGCGTCATCCAGATTGTCAAAAGCGGGAAACTGCTCGAACAATGCCATGAACTCCTCTTCCGTGCAGTCCTTCTCGATCTCCTCGCGATACTTCAGATAAAGTGTATGCGCCTCATAGACCAGTTTGGAGAGGTCACGCATGCCCCATAACTTGACAGCCTTGGCAAACGGGTTCTTGAAGACAAAAGGACCATAGCCGTTATGGATCAATTGGATGAAGCCCCCATCCATCACCTCCTCATGCAGGGTGTCCCACACCAAGAGGGTCATCTGGTCGGCATTCAACTGAGACATGGTCTCTGCCGTCAACTCACCGTTAACAGACTGGCGGATGGCATCGATGAAGGTACGGACAAAAGCATCCATCCCCTCCTCTGCTGACTGGCGCAGCAATGCGTCTTTGACTCTTACTTCTATCATAGTTCGATAATGACTTCCTCAAAATTACCTTCCTTGTTGATGACATAGCGACGAATCGAGTCCTCCTTCTCGTGCTCGTCATCCTCTTTGCGGGAATATCTCACCAGCGTCACCTCATAGTCGCTCGTGATGAAGTATTCCAGACGGGAGGTGCCTAACGTACCGCCCTTGCTCTCCACTTTCTGCTCATAGATACACAGGCGGTCCACCATCACATACTCCTGATTCATCGTACAGAGATAGAGCGAGGTCGACACCGAGTCCAGTTTCTCAGCGAGCAGCATCACATGGAAATGCTGATAGGAAGGAAGTTTAACAGCATACAGGTCGACATTGCTCTCATAGTCGAAACGACTATTCATGACAGGTGGGACTTTCTCCAACTGAGGCAGATAGGCGACAAACGTCTCACTATATTTCATAGGTACGGATTTCATTGCCAACGAGTCGAGGAATTGGATGACGGGGTCACCTGCCGTAGGCTTCAGCAACTCGTTCTCCACCTCAGCCTTACGGATACTGTCTAACATCTGCTCATAGTCAGCGGCAGTCTTCTTGTTGCCACAAGAGGATGTAAGGAACAATGTGACTAATACCACTACTAAATACGTTATCTTCTTCATATCGACTGCAAAGGTACGATTAAGTGAGCAAAATGCCAAATTTATTTGAGCATTTTCGAACGTGAGTACTTTCGACCGTCAGGTCAAAGGTACTAAAAACGAGTGAAGAGAGAAAGAAAAAATCTCTAAATATTTGGTATATATTGAATAATTCACTATCTTTGCAAATAAATACTGACAACTATGAGTGAAGATTTCAAGGATTTGGAAAAAGAAGAATGTATGGCTAATGAGCCGGCATTGGCTGAGATGCCATTAACAGAGTTCAAAAAAGTCGATTACTCGTTTGGTAATCATGACTTTGGCTATCCCCATACACGTGAGGAGTTAGTTGCGGTTCTTGACAATGCTGATGCTCAACGAAATGACCCATCAAAGTGGCTATCTTCGATAGAGTTCCATACCCGTCTTGAAAACAAGTATCCATGGCTAAGATAGTATGGAACGAGTTGGCTGCCAGTCAACTTGAGGCTCATCTGGATTATGCTGTAGAAGAGTTTGGTCAAAAGTGTGTACGTAACTGGTATCGCGACATCTTGAAAATAGAGTCCAGGCTCACCCTTCAGCCATTGTCATATTCCCCTGTGCCTGCTCTTGAGCATCAGACAAAAGAATATCGCGGTGCTACCATTATGAAATCGTTTCAATTGATTCATTATTATGCCCCAGAGATTGACACCGTCTACATTGATGCCATTTGGGACATGCGAATGAATCCTGTAAAACTAGACCAATTGGTTAAGTAACAAGATTCAAAGCCTGCGATTCCGTTCAGAATATCATTGTTCTTTGTTTTTGATGCCTTCCATCACGTGTTAGTAAGCCTCCACCACAAGACTATCATGCCTCCGATTGAGGAGCGGGCAGTCTACGATGGCTGATGGGAGACTCTCGTGTCAAGGAAGAAAAACTCTTGTCTTCACTATCGGAGGCTTTAGTGACGGAAAACGTCCTGACACACAATATTCTAATTAGAAGAAATGCGTCATTTTATGAAGGTACGGCCTCCTTGCCACGAAGCCCGTACCTCCGAGGGCAGGAGGCGGCACCTCCGAGGGTCGAAGGTACGGCCTCCGAAGGCAGGATGTCGGGCCTTCTCCGTGAGGAGCCTCCTCACGAAAAATACCAGCCTCCTCACAAAAATTAGGAGGCTCCTCACGAAAATGAAGAGCCTCCTAATGGTAGTCAGCGACGAAATCGCTTGCAAGAGCAAGAACCACCTCCCGCTTTTTCAGTGGTTGGTGACTTACTCAATCCACTACTACTCCACCCACTCAAAGTGCTGGTAGTCCTTGCGGGTAGTCCAGTCACCGCCCCACTCGAAGCCTGCCTCGGTGAAGAGGCGGTAGCAGAGGTCGTCGTGGTCGATCTTGTAGGGGAAGTCCCACGTGCGGTCGCAGTAAGGCTCGCCGGTGGCGGGCTGGATGAGGAGCGAGCCGTCGTCGAGTGTCTTGATGTAGGGGTTGTAGAGCGTATTGATGTCGATGGCAAGTCCACGGGCATGCTTGGAGAGATTGTTAGTGGCGGCGATGTTGCGGTAGCAGAAGCACGACGAGTTGTTGTCTTCCATCTGCCTTTCATCGTCAGCGTCATAGACATCGGGCAGCAGCATGCGCTGGATGGGGTACTTGGCATCGAAGAGTTGGCGCAGGATGGTGACCACACGGTCGGCAATCATAGCGTTGCACACCATCTCGCCGACGTGCATCTGGTTATCGTAGTCCCAGTGCAGGACACGGATGTGGCGCAGGTCATCGCGCCCGATGTAGGGGTTCTCCTTGTACGTCTTGCCCTGCATGCGTGCCCAAACGCCATCGGGGATGGGTCCGGCGCTGAAGCATTTGTCTATTCCGCCAAAGGCATCTACCGCCTCTTGGCTGACGGTGCGCCCTGCCTGCCACTCGGTGAGGGGTCTCACATCGACGGGGAAGGTGAAGTCGGTCTTCACCACGCCGTCGCCGTAGATGGTCTTGAAGTCGTCACGCATAGAGATGACGTGATAGCCCGCCGTGCGCCACTGCTCGCCCAGGGTGAGCGCCTTCTCACGGTTGGCGTGGTCGCGCTGGTCATCGTCGGCTATCAGCATGAAGGCGGCTGACTTGTATTTCTGGTTGCCCAATGCGTAGTTATGCATGGCGGCATCGCCACCACTGTTGCCAAACGAGAGGACAGGCACCTTGCCGATCTCCTGCGAGATCTGCAGCACCTTGTTCGTCTTCAGATTCTTGATGATGAGTTCGTCGGTGCGCACGAGGTCCTCCTCCTTGCCCATCGTGTAGTTCACGCCCTCCACGTCGCCCTGACTGGTGGAGTGCAGTTTCACGTCCATACCGATGACACGGTTCGACGGGATGCCGATGCGCTCCGTCAGCGCACGGCAGATGAAGCGGTCGGAGCCTGAGACGACATAGTACGTAAAGCCGTTGTCCTTCAGATAGTCAAAGACCTCCAGCATGGGTTTGTAGAAACTCTCACCGTAGGTCATCCCCGTGAAACCGTTGGCGGTGTGCTGGGCGTATGCCTTCACATAGGCATCGAACTCCGCCAGTGTCATACCTGCGTATGCCTTGGCGGCGGCGTAGGCATGCTTCATGTCGAAGTGGTCGGGCAGTTTCTTGCCGTTGCGCACGAAGTCGCGAATCTCCTGTGCCGCCTCCATCACGTCCTTCGGTGCCTCGTAGGTGGCATCGTCCAGGGCGCGGTACTCCAGCAGGTTATACTCGAAGTACGTCGGGTAGAGTTCACCGACGAACGTGCCGTCCATATCGAACGTGGCGATGCGGTCCTCCGTCGGGATGTAGTTCGCCGATGCGGGGTTGGTCACATCCTTCACGTAGTCCTGCAGAGCGGTCAGTGCCTCACACTGGTTCCACAGCGTGAAGTACTCCTTCTGCGGGGGTACGATGGTTTTGTTGTCGTCATCCTTGCTGCACGAGGTCAGCACCGTTGCGCCGCTGATTGTCAGGATGGCGGCGAACATCCATAATCTTATCTGTTGCATAATCTGTATTTGTTCTTCATCTTTATCTTTCATGTCTGTTACTCCTTCTCCGTTTCCGTCACGAAACATGCCACGAGACCGTAGGTGATGGTGGGACGTATCCATATCTCGACGAGCAGATAGTCAGTGTACTCGTTGATGGGCTCCAGGTAGATGTCATAGTTATAGAGCGCGGCAATGATCATGTCGATGACGCAAATCGCCCACAAGTTGCGCTTGGTGTAACTCTGCCAGTTCTTGCGAGCATAGAAAAAGGTAAGCATGCAGAGCAGCAGCACCGACAGCGTGAGGCACAACAGGTGCAGGGCATAGTAGGCAAGCGGTGGGGCGAAGAGGATGTCGCGCAGCAGCACCGTCATGCCCACCGAGACGGAGCACCAGTAATTGAACTGCTGGGTGGTGATGCGGCGGGAGTTAAAAAAGTACATCCAAATCATCACCAGACAGGCGATGTAGAACAGGTTAAGCACCAGTTCAGGCCATGCCTCGCCCAGACCGAAATGGAAAATGGCGTAAAGCATCACGCCCACCGACAGCGTGCCGCCGACAGCAGTAATCACAATGTCGAAGATCTTGGCATTTTTCTTGAATCTTGTCTGCATAAGTTATATCTTACATTATATTATAGTCGTATGCCCAAAGAGCAGTTGATGAACCAGTCGTTCAGATAGCCGTGGCTACTGTTGTGGTGATAGCGCATGTTGTTGAACTGCCCGTAGGCGCCGATGAAATAGCGATCGAAATTATAGGTCACAGACAGACGGGCATCGAAGTTAATAGTCATGCCGCTGTTGAATGTCTGGTCGCCCATGGGGATGATGCGCACGTTGCCGTAGAACCAGTCGTCCCACTCTTCGTCGCTCGACTCGGAGTTCCAGAAGGTGGGGTCTTCCATCAACTGCTCCACGTTGGTGGCGTATCCGTATGCCTTAATTTTGTTGACTAAGGTGAGCATGGGCATTGCCGTCACGTTGACCAGCAGACCGTGCGTCGGCACCCAGTTGTAGGCATAGCCCACGCCCACACTGCCCTGCCATAACTTCACCTTGCCAAGTCCTTGCATGGCGTATATCAGGTCACCGTTGGAATTTGAGGCATAGTCAATAGAGCCATGGTAATACATGGCTCCTGCTATCAGCGAACCCGCTGACCGCTTCTGTATCTTCGATTGGGAGTAGGCGGCGGCATAGGAGAAACGCTTACTGTTGAACAGATAAAAAGCATTGGCTATGACGGTGCGCACTTTGATGGGGTCGATGAGGTTCACTTTGCCCCAGTCTTCCTTTTCTCCCTCAGGTATGAGATCGCTATTCAGGTCGAAGTTAGGTGAACTGTTCTCAAACGAGTGAATGCGCAGGTTGGCACTATAGGATCTGCCAGTAACACCTAAGGTGAAGTAATGACCCTTGTCGCCACCGACATTGACCGTATAGCCCAGTCCGCAACCTCGATAGCCAGCCCATAGTCCCACATAGCGTGAGGGTTCCGTTTTCAAGTGTGGTTTAGCACTATAGTCCACACCTGCCATCGTGCCTGATGTTTTCATACTCACGATACTCTGATTCACATTGCCCCTCACAATGATTCGCCAGGGTTTCTCGGGTGCGTCGATATAGCGTCGGTCAACACCTCTGACCGACATGGAGTCAATCTTAGTCTTCGCCTTCTTGATAAGAGATAGCAAGTTTCCTTGTGCCTTCGTCTGTCCACAGGCACTAAGGCATAAACCAAGTAATATGAATTTTATTGCCTTCATCTGATTACATTATAATTTGCAAAGATAATAAATTATCTTCAAAAAACCTCATTTAAAATGCCCACAACTAAAGATTTTGTAAATTCTGAGACTTTTTTTGTAAATTCTGAAAGTCAGAATGAAAATTTAGCAGTATCTTTGCAACCAGTTTAGAGTTAATATGAGAAGAAAAATTCTGTTTGGGTTGTTGCTCCTCGCCACCACGATGCAGGCTGGCAACAAGATATACTCTCCGATGGTCAAGACACTGACGACCATCGTCAATGACGACTGGCAGAATCGTCCCGTCATGGAACTGGGGACTGACGACGTGCTGACCATCGGCTTTGACGAACTGTCACACGACGCCCATCGGTATATCTGCCATCTGACCCGTTGTGAGGCAGACTGGACGGAGTCAACGGATGTCTTTGAGAGCGACTGGCTTCAGGGATTCAACGACTATCCGTTGGATGACTATCGCAACTCTTTGAATACAACCATCAACTATACTCATTATGAGTTGAAGATTCCTAACGAGCAATGCAGTATCCGCATGAGCGGCAACTATCGGTTAAGCATCTACGACGAGGACAACGGCAACGAGAAAGTCCTTGACGCGGAGTTCTATGTCGTGGAGCCACTGATGAATATCGGACTCAGCATGACAACCAATACGGATATTGACCTCAACAGGGGGCATCAGCAAATAGCGATGACACTGGAGTATAAGAACGTGAGAGTGGTACGCCCGGAGGAGGAGATATATACCGTGGTCATGCAAAACTGGAATGAGCAGACGGCACGTGTCAACTTGTCACCTCAATACACCTATCAACTGGGACTGAGATGGGAACACCAGCGAGACCTCATCTTCGAGGCGGGCAATGAGTATCACAAATTCGAGGTCCTTGACGTGAGTCACCCTACCATGGGAATCGACCGCATCACCTGGGACGGGGAGCATTATCAGGCATATCCTTTCACGACGACTGTCAGACGGAACTATCTGACCAACGAGTCGGCAAATGGCGCCTTCCTTATTCGGAACAGTGACCGCACAGAGATTGACTACACCTGTGACTATGTATGGGTCAACTACACGCTGGAGGCATCCTACTGTGGAGAGATCTATCTCCAAGGACAATGGACGAACAATGCCGAGCGAACCGCCTATCAGATGCAATATGACGCAACGGCGCAATGCTATCGGGCACAGGTAATGCAAAAACAAGGCTATTACTCCTACCTTTACGTGGACAAAGACGGTAGGACAGCACCGACAGAGGGGAATTTCTACCAGACCCGCAACAGATATCAGGCATTGGTATACTACAAGAGTCTGGGTGAGCGCACTTGGCGTTTGGTCGGCTATCGAGGGTTAGACGCACGATAGTCGTCTGGCGTCTGACGGTACTGGTGATAGAAACTGGCTATCAGATAGTTAGGAGAGGTGAACTTCAGTTCCTCGGCAATCTCATCAACACTCTTCTCACTATGTCGCAACATCTCCGCCACCTGTTGCAGTCTGAGTTTCAAGACCACTACACGTGGAGTCTTATAGAGGTTGGACGACATCACGTCATAGAATCTATCAATATCTATCTGGGCGACCTTTGCCAACTGAGCCATCGAAAGTCGTCCTGGATGCTCCAGCACGTAAGGCACTATCTTCGTCATTGCCTCGATGAAGGTCATCTCATTCTCATCCTCCTGATGTCCCTCGGCATCCATCGCATAAGGCGACAACACGTCGTCCTCCATCTTCTCACACATAGTGGCGAAGACCTTGACACGCTTGAGGACTCCACCTTCTATATTATTGCGACTTAACGTCATACGGGTATTCTTGTTATAGAACACGAAATTAGCGATCATCAGCCCTAAGAGCAAGATTCCCAAGGTCAGATAGACAATCGTCATACGCCACCATGGCTCATTGACTGACAACCGCCACACATAAGGTTCCACAGGCCATGAGTCATCATACATGGAAGCCTGTATCTCTATGTCATAGTTTCCTGGCTGGATGCCAATGATTGGCAGATGGAGCAAGCCCTTGCTGTCTACTCGCCCACTCTCATCACTGGCTGCGTAAACCTGCCAGTCATCCATGTATCCTTTAATCCTTACTCGGTAATAGGTCTGAGAAGGACGGAAATAGTTCAAGCCAGAGAACAACAGCGTGATAGTGTTCTGATCGTAGTCGACAGCCATCTCCTTGATTCGAGTAGGAGCACGCTCGATAATCACCTTCCCGTCTAACTCCTTTCCCGGTTGAATTGTCTGTCCATTAACCGTCAGCCTGATGAGTTTCGGATAGAGTTTGATATCCATTCTCTTGGTGGTATGGAAATCAGCAGGATCAAACTCCACGATGTAATCCAGGTGCTGCATGATGATCGTACCGTCAGCCAGTTTCATGGCAAGTCCATTACTGAAAGAGCCCCCTGGTACATTATCCTCTTCTCCATAACTGACGATATTCTGCAGTTCTCCGTTCTCAAAGAGCAAGACAGAGATACCATCGCTGGTACTGACCCACAGATGATGGTCATTATCCTCAATGATAGAATGGATCACATCATTGTTCAATCCATCCTTGATGGTATAGACGATAGGTTTCTCCTGCTTGTCTGACTTATACAGTTTCAAACCAGTATAGGAGCCTTCCCACTTCCATCCCCTACTGTCACGATAACCGCAGTTAGTCCGTCGAGGCAATTTCTCCTGTGATTTCAGAGACTCCTGATATAACATGCCACCATACTCCATTGCCTTTGCGTCGCTCCAGGGGTATGACTTGAATGGCGAGGCATAGGGTTTTGAGTAAAGCAATCCACGCTTCTCAGTACCTACCCACATACCACCCTGCAGGTCGAAGGCAATATCATTGATGTCCGTCTCTATGGTCTGGGTACTGCTGATCCTCAGTGACTCAAAATGCTCCTTCTCTCCCGTCTTCAGGTCATAAGTCCAATAGCCATGCTCGGAGGCGATATAAAGAAGTCCCTCGTGGGTCTCCATATTATTCAGATGATAGGGCATTTCCATGACCGTCCGACTCTCTCCCGTCTTTGCGTCAATGTGCAGGAGGATAGCCTCTCTCTCCCCATTACGGATCTGGTAAAAGCCATGATTGTCATAAAACAATACTGACGTACTGTTATACTTTGGAACCTGTGTCGGACTCAGCATGTTCCGGGCGTATCTCAACTTTCCCGTGGCATGGTCAAAAGACTCCACACTACCATCATCATAGAACAGTAATGTCAGCGTTTGCTCATAGGCGCCTACATCTATGAGGCTCCTGTCTTTCTTGACTGGATAGGACTTCTTGGTCGTACAATTATACAACTTATTGCCCTCCAAGACCAACAAGCAGCCGTCCTCGTCAACAAACAAATCATCCGCCTTGCCGTTGAACCCCATCTCTGCCAAGACACCCTGTACGTCACGATGGAATTGCTCTGTCAACAAGTTGACACAGGTGACCTGATACTTATCCTTCACCCAGAGATGATGCGCTTTGTCGAAATAAAGATGGTAATGTCCCAGATACTTGGGCAACTCATAGATATTCTCGGTATGGGGGTCAATATGATCGAAAGAAGAGCCGTTATAGAAATTAATATGACCTATAGAACTAATCACCATGCGCCCCGTCTTGGTACATATAACGACCTGTGCGCCATTGTCCGCCAAACCATCTGAGGCGTCAAATGGCTTAAACCAACGGACGTTCCCTGCCATACATACGACAGAGGTAGTTGCCATCAGAACAGACAACATCCAACCGCACAATAATTGCCATTTAGTCATCACATGTAAGGTTTTTAGCCTATATTTCTGCAAAGATACGGAAAAACTTTTGATTTCCAAACATTTTGAAAGAAAAAAGAGTCCTCTTACCGAAATAAGAGGACTCTTGGAAGTCGAGGTGACAGGACTCGAACCTGCGACAGCCTGGTCCCAAACCAGGAACGCTACCAACTGCGCTACACCTCGTTGCCCGAAAGCGGATGCAAAGGTACGAACTTTTTACGACCTGTGCAAATTTTCTGGCAATTATTTAATAATTCCTTGCTCCACGAAGATTTTCTTCAAGGCGACAACCGAACGGTCAACCTGCTCTTTAGTGTGCGTAGCCATCAAAGCATAACGCACCAGCGTATCCTGAGGAGCACATGCCGGTGGGATTACTGGATTGATAAACACACCTGCCTTGAAAGCCAATGAGGTAACGAGGAATGTCTTGTCTACATCACGGACATACAACGGGATAATAGGACTTTCTGTGTCGCCGATCTCAAACCCTTCCTCACGGAAACGCTTCAGCGCATAGCGGGTCACGTTCCACAAAGCCTCAATACGCTCCGGCTCACTCTGGATGATATGCAACGCCTCCATCGCTGCGGCAGTAGCCGCTGGCGTGTTCGACGCTGAGAAGATATAGGTACGGCAGGTATGACGCAGGAAGTTGATGGTATCCCAGTCGGAAGCGATAAAGCCACCAATAGAGGCAAGCGACTTCGAGAAAGTTCCCATAATCAGGTCTACCTCATCAGTCAGACCGAAATGGTCGCAAACGCCACGACCTTGCTTACCGAAGACACCCAGACCATGAGCCTCATCCACCATGATAGAGCAGTTGTACTTATGCTTCAGTTCCACAATCTCAGGCAACTTAGCCAAGTCGCCCTCCATGGAGAACACGCCATCAACGACAATCAGTTTGATAGCCTCTTGAGGAAGTTTCTGAAGCACACGCTCCAAATCCTCCATGTCATTGTGCTTATAATGCAACTGCTTGGCGAAAGAAAGGCGGCGACCGTCCACAATACTGGCGTGGTCACGATCGTCGCAGATAATATAGTCGTCTTTGCCGACTACCATAGCGAGAACACCCTGATTGACAGAGAATCCCGTGGAGAAACAAAGACAATCGTCTTTCCCTATAAACTCTGCGATTTCCTTCTCCAATTGCACATGGAGGTCAAGTGTTCCATTGAGGAAACGGCTTCCAGCACAACCAGAGCCATATTTATCCAGTGCAGCCTTCGCCGCATCAATGATACGCTGATCACCAGTTAGTCCTGTATAAGCATTAGATCCAAACATGAGCACCTTGTGTCCGCCCATTTCCACTTCCGTACCCTGCTTTCCCTCAATAGCGCGGAAATAAGGGTAAACGTCAGCCTCCATAAACTTCTGCGGCTCACGATAGTGCTTGTATTTCTCTTGTAACTGTCCCATTCCGATAAGGTATAGTTTCTTATTTTTTGTATTTTCAGCATGCAAAGGTACACAAATTTTATCAATTCGTGCACATTTTATGAGATAAATTGTAAATTTATAGAATTTTATTGCTTTCTTACTGCTATTTTACTCCGAATTTTGTATTTTTGCAGTTGAATATGAGCAACAAGAGACATATTACGTTTATCGTCAACCCCATATCGGGCAATCACAGCAAGGACGATATTCCACAGATGATAGCAGATGGTATTGACCCTGAACGCTTCGAGGTGGACATCCGTTTTACGGAGTACCGTGGTCACGCCGCAGAGATTACCCGTGAGTGTGTTGACAGGAACGTGGATGTCGTCGTGGCTGTAGGTGGTGACGGAACCGTCAATGAGGTCGCCCGCTCTCTCACCCACTCCAACACGGCGTTAGGTATTATCCCTTGCGGCTCAGGCAATGGGCTTGCCCGCCACCTCTGTATTCCCATGAATACCCGCAAGGCTATCGGTATCATCAACAAGTGCCAGATAGAGGCTTTCGACTATGGTGTCGTCAATGGCATCCCCTTCTTCTGTACATGTGGCATGGGGTTCGACGCGTTTATCTCCCTGAAATTTGCAGAAGCGGGAAAACGAGGTCCTGTCACCTATGTGGAGAATGTCTTGAAGGAAGGACTGAAATACCAGCCGGAGACCTATGAGGTGGAGGACGAGACGGGTGCCCGCCGCTATAAGGCATTCCTGATAGCCTGTGCCAATGCGTCACAATACGGGAACAATGCCTATATCGCCCCCAAGGCATCCATGAAGGACGGACTGATGGACATCACCATCATGGAGCCCTTCACTGCCATGGAAGCCCCTCAGATCAGCATCGACCTTTTCAATAAAACGCTGACCAACAACTCGAAGATCAAGACTTTCCAGGCACGGAGCATCCGCATCCACCGCGCAGAGCCGGGAGCCATCCACTATGACGGTGACCCCATTGTGACAGACCAGGATGTCGAGGTACATATTGAGCCCTTAGGCATTAAAATCGTGACCAATCCGGATGCCGTGGAGGACACTAGTCAGCCCAATCCTCTCCTGAATGTCTTCAGCGATCTCTTTAATAATATAAATAATGTTCGCGAGGATATCGAGAAAGGCGGTCGGAAGATTCAGGCTATCAACAAACTCATGCTTCGCAAACTTTCCAAGTTATAATTCCTCATGCAAATCTTTCTCGTCATCCTTATCCTAACGCTTGCCATTGGTTATGCGGCATGGAGGATTTACAAGAGTCTCACTGCTCCCTCCGACCCTTGTAAAGGATGCAATGGATGTGCGCTGAAGAAAAAAAGTGGTGGAAAATTTTGTCAGTCCGAATAAATGTATTAACTTTGCATCCGCTAAGACAAAAAGTCACTTGACTTCGTCGAGAACGGTGCCTTGGATGAGTGGCTTAGTCAACGGTCTGCAAAACCGTCTACGGCGGTTCGAATCCGCCAGGCACCTCTTCATAAAAGAGAATCGGAAGACTCCTATTGGGGAATCTTCCGATTCTTATTTCTTAATCACAGAATCCAGCATCTTCACGCCCTTGGGAGTACAGAAGCCACGGAAAGGCACCAGCATCAGTGTAGAGAGCAGTTCTTCATGAGGATATTGGGAGTACAACACTTCCTTACCCACATACTCCCCTATGGCATCGAATAGTTTGCCAATTAGTTCGTAATTGATATCTTTGCGGAAATAGCCCTCTTTCACACCACGTTGCATAAAAGAGAGGAAAAAGTCATGAGAACTGATGCGCACCTGCTCCATATACGCCAAGATATTCGGATAGAGTTGGATGTCCTGATAGACCGCATAATTGACTGTCTCCAACTCCTCGACCTTATGGCGATAGACTTCCAAGACCACCTCCATCACGTTATGCTGCTCTGAAAAGACACGCATAAACTCCTGTCTCTCCTGATGTTTTTGCTTGATGCAAGCAAACAGCAGCGACTCCTTGTCGCCATAGATCTCATACAGCGTGCGCTTGGAAATCGACAACGAAGAGGCGATGTCGTCCATCTTCACCGCCTTGATACCTTTATGCCAAAAGGCACTCGTAGCAGCCTCCAGTATCTTGTTCTTCAAAGAGAGGCGATAAGCCGTCAAGTCTTTTATTTCTTGCATAAGTAATCATTTTGCGGTACAAAGTTACTAAAAAGATTAAAAAAACATTTGTTTTCGCTGAGTTTTTTGTAATTTTGCGAGGCAAAGTGGAAAAGTAATTATTAATAATACTGCATACTTATATGGTAAAAATCTCAAAAGAAGCCGCCCTCGAATATCATGAGGCGGGCCGTCCTGGTAAAATCGAAGTAAAGCCCACCAAGGCTTATCGTACACAAACAGACCTCTCTTTGGCATACTCTCCTGGTGTCGCCTACCCTTGTCTGGAAATCCAGCAGAACCCTGACGATGCCTATAAATATACGGATAAAGGCAACCTCGTTGCCGTTATCTCGAATGGTACTGCCGTCCTCGGCTTGGGCGACATTGGTGCCATGAGCGGAAAACCCGTCATGGAGGGTAAGGGCTTGCTGTTTAAGATATACGGTGGCATTGATGTCTTTGACATCGAGGTCAACGAGAAAGACCCTGAGAAATTCTGTGAGGCGGTGGAGCGTATTGCTCCTACCTTTGGAGGTATCAACTTGGAGGACATCAAGGCTCCTGAGTGCTTCTATATCGAGGACCGTCTGAAGAAGACACTCGACATCCCTGTGATGCACGACGACCAACATGGCACGGCGATTATCTCTGCCGCAGGACTGAAGAATGCGCTGGAGGTGATTGGCAAGGACATCAAGAAAGTGAAGATTGTCGTCAACGGTGCTGGCGCCGCCGCTATCTCCTGCACCAAACTCTATATGGCTATTGGTGCCCAAAAGGAGAATATCGTCATGCTCGACTCCAAGGGTGTCATCAGTGTGGCTCGTCAGGACTTGAACGAGCAGAAGAAGTTCTTTGCTACCCAGCGTACTGACATCCACACCCTTGAGGAGGCTGTCAATGGCGCTGATGTTTTCGTAGGACTCTCAAAAGGAAATGTCCTCTCGAAAGAGATGGTGAAGACCATGGCTAAGGATCCTATCATCTTCGCCCTCGCCAACCCTGTCCCTGAGATTTCCTATGAGGATGCGATGGAGGCTCGTCCTGACACGCTGATGTCAACGGGTCGTACCGACTATCCTAACCAGATCAATAATGTGATTGGCTTCCCTTATATCTTCCGTGGTGCCTTGGACGTACATGCCACAGCAATCAACGAGGAGATGAAACTTGCCGCCGTCTACGCTATCGCCGACCTTGCCAAGCAACCTGTTCCTGACGTGGTGAATGATGTCTATAAGGTCAATAACCTCAGTTTTGGTCGTGACTACTTTATCCCCAAACCTGTTGACCCCCGTCTGATCACCGAGGTAAGCGCCGCAGTGGCAAAGGCAGCCATTGAGAGTGGTGTGGCACGCAAGAAGATCGAGGACTGGGACGAGTACAAGAACTCTCTCAGCATTCTACTGGGTCAAGAGACCAAACTCACACAGAAACTCTATGCGACAGCAGCAGCCCATCCACAGCGTGTGGTCTTTGCTGAGGCTGTTCACCCCACGATGCTGAAGGCTGCTGTACAGGCAAAGGCGGAGGGTATCTGCCATCCTATCCTGCTGGGCAACGACGAGGTCATCGAGAAACTCGCCAAACAACTCGACTTGAATATCGAGGGCATCGAGATTGTCAACCTGCGCCATCCCTCTGAGCAAGAGCGTCGTGAGCGCTACGCCCGCATCTTGACGGAGAAGCGTCAGCGTGAGGGCTACACCTTCCAAGAGGCAAACGATAAGATGTTCGAGCGCAACTATTTCGGTATGATGATGGTGGAGACTGGTGAGGCTGACGCCTTCATCACAGGTCTCTACACCAAATACTCTAATACCGTCAAGGTTGTCAAGGAGGTTATTGGCATCCGCCCGGAGTACAATCACTTTGGAGCCATGCATATCATCAACTCCCAGAAAGGAACCCTCTATATCGCCGATACATTGGTGAACGAGAATCCTGATACAGAGACCTTGGTGGACATCGCCAAACTGGCTGCCACCAGCGTACGCTTCTTCAACGAGAAGCCTGTTATCTCAATGATCTCCCACTCTAATTTCGGCAGTTCCACATCTGATGGAGCATTGAAGGTGCGTCGTGCCAATGAGATCATGCAGGCACAGTATCCTGACCTTGCCATCGATGGTGAGATGCAGTTAGGCTTCGCCCTTGACCGTGAGTTGCGTGACGGACAATATTCCTTCACCCGTCTCTTTGGTAAGGACGTGAACACGCTGGTATTCCCTAACCTCACCTCGGCACGCTCCTCGTACAAGATGTTGCAGATGCTCGATGCCGATGTCGAGATTATTGGTCCTATCCAGATGGGATTGAACAAGCCGATTCACTTCATCGACTTTGGCGCCTCTGTTCGTGATGTCGTCAACATCGTAGCAGTCGCCACTATCGATGCCTATGTCGACAAGATCAAGAGTCGCATTTCTGCTAATCAGCAATAGTTTTACTTCTCGCTCTTATTCTTGAAGATGATGACACCGAGAATGATCAGTACGATGACTGCGATTACATGTATTAAGTCCATATTTTAAAGATTTAAAGTTATCGTTTCATGATGACATAGATGATGGTGGGGGCACCAATCATGGGAGTGACGGCATTCAAAGGGATGACGCCACTCTCACCTGGTAGAATGGTGATGAGATTGCACAACAGGGCTATCACTGCTCCCATTAGCATCGTGGCAGGCAGCAGCGAACGGTGGTTGTCGGTAGTCAATATCAGTCGGGCGATATGCGGAACGGCAAGACCGATGAAAGCGACTGGACCACAGAATGCCGTGGTGATAGCCGTCAGGACACCTGTCACTATCAGAAGCCAGTTGCGCACACGGATGATGTTGATGCCTAAGTTCTCCGCATAACGATCACCCAGCATCAAGGCGTTCAGAGGCTTGATCAGCAAGAGACTGCCTATCAGCCCCAATATCGTAATACTGGCGAAATAGGGCATCATGCGTAGCGAGACACCACCAAAAGAGCCCATACCCCACACCATATAGGAGCGTACCCCCTCATCGGTCGCAAAGAAGTTAAGCAGGGAGATTGCCGAATTAGAGATATAGCCTATCATGATACCGATGATCAGCAGCATCACATGGTTGCGGACAATGGTGGAGAAGAAGAATATCAACACCATCACTGCCATCGCTCCGATAAAGGCGGCAATCAAGACAGCGACAAATCCCGACAGACTGACAGAGCCTGCCGAGATACTACCTCCCAAGAATAGCATTACCAAGGCAACACCCAAGCCTGCTCCACTGTTGATACCAAAGATGCTGGGTCCTGCCAAGGGGTTGCGGAATGCCGTCTGTAACATTAATCCACTGGCTGCCAAGGCACTGCCGCAAAGGAGAGCAGTGATGGCCTGTGGCAGGCGTGACTGCAGGATGATATACTGCCACGAGGGTTTGACACCCTCCTCTCCCATCAGAATACGGAAAGTGTCCTCCACCGGGATGGCGACAGACCCCATCACCAGATTAAGGACAAACAATAGGAGGATGACCAATGTCATGCCTAGGCAGTATGTTGTTCCCTTACTCATTCAGTTTATGATAATAACGCAAAGGCACTTTGTTTGGTATGTCCGGGTGTGCGATTTGTATGAAATCAGAGAGCAACCAGTCAGGACGGAAAGGTGATTCCTCATAGAATTGCGACTGCTCCACATTACAGCCATAGACCTGTCTGTCGGCAAAAGCCTGTAACTGGTTATACCCACGATACTCGCTCAACAGTTCCTGATAACTTTGGGTATGGTCACTACTGTAGCGATAGACCCACACCTCGGCATCGCCACCTTTCTCCAGTACCGCCTCAAAAGGCAAGGACACGCTACCACTATGCTCATCGTCAGCCCAAGGATAACGTGCACCAGCATCCTGAACCATCTGACCGATGGTGCTCTTTCCGCCTGGCACATACCATACGGAGCCCACCATCTTGTCGATAAGGACGGAATGCCCTACCCCAGCCTGTTTAGCCCGTGCCTTCAGCACCTGATAACTGCTGTCGACCACCGCAAAGAGACTGTCAGCCTGTCGCTCCTCCCCAAACAGCATGCCATAGAACTTCATCCACTCGGCACGAGCCAATGGGGAGTTCTCCATATATTCCGCACACTCCACTAAGGGGATGTCTATCTCCTCCAGTTTACCATATCCGCCACTGTTCTCAAAAGGAGAGAGCATGATGATATCGGGCTTTACATCGATGATTTTCTCAACGATGGGACTCAGTCCGCCTCCACAATCAGCAATACGTCCCTTTTTAACCTGCTCGTGGATATAGGGAATCTTGATATACTGCAAGTCGGCAACTCCCACGATATTCTCCCCATGTCCGAATGTCGTCACCAGTGAGCAATGTACAGTAGTGAAGATAGCGGCACGCTCCACAGGAGTGCGGATGATGGTGCCATGCGACAAATGATCAGGCATTTCAGCCTCTCTAGGCACGAGGAGATAGGTATGCAAAATCTTTCCCTCCTTCCAAGGATTACGTACATTGACTTCTGTATAGCCGTCGTGTCGGACGATGGAGAGCAGGGTGGAATATTTTAGGCGTAAGGTGTCACCATCTTTCTGTGAGAACCCTGTACGGTTTCCACAGGAAGACAGCAACACTGTAACGAATATAAATAGACAGAGACGACGCATTAATACTCTATCACCTCGTAACCCACATTAAAGACGATAGCGTTAGGACCTACGCCACAGTTGTACTCCTTCAACTTCGTGCCATTAGCGTCATATTCCACGACATAGCCGTTAGTGGTATAACTCGGATTGTTGGGAGTATCCTGATCCTCACTATAAGAGGCCACAAAGATATTGCCCGTGAGAGGGTCTGCCGTCACCACATTGGGATAGAAGAACTTGCTGACACCAGAGTCATAGTTCTTCTTGCTGCCTGTAGAAATGTCATAGACTATAAAGCCATCCGTGTCCTGTCCATAGACACAGTTACTGGCATAGATCTTGGTTCCAACGAAGGTAGCGTTCGTGCAGTCGAACAAAGTGGTGACATCATCAGCACTGGTTACTTTACGAATACCACCAGCCACGTCATAGTAGTTGCCCATATCCAACACGTAGATGTCTGAGCCCGCGATAGCGACTGCAGTAGGGTTCGTAATCTGTGCGTTTGTGACAGTCTCTACTTCCTTTGTACTCATATTAATCACAGAGAGGGATGCCTTGGTTACGGCACTATAATCAGAGTTAGCGACAACAAGGTAATTACCTGATACGGCAAGACCCTCTGGGTAACTACCCACCGTATAAGTGTCCTTGAGCGAGAATGTCAAGGTGTCAATCGCTGCCACATAGCCATTACCAGAGGTAGTATAAGTTCCCCAATCATAATTAGACGCACCATAGGTAGACACATAGATGATGCCGTCGGCTGCCGTAATACAACGTGGAGAGACACCGATGACATTATCAATCAACTGTGTCAACTTGATCTGCTTGATAGAAGCAAGTGTTTTGGCATCCACCACCTCAATGGTATTATCGTCTGTCACGGCAATATACATCTTGTCACCATAGACAATAGCATTATTGGGAGTAGAACCCAGACTGCGTCCGTTCTTGGCGGCAAACTGATTCTGCGAGGCAGTACCAGTAGCATAGTCGATATAGGTCAGACTACCTTGGATTCCACCCCAGACATTTCCACTACAGATGACATAAGCCCCTTTGGTAACGGGTACGGAATAAATGTTCTTACCATTGTCATTGTCATCACAGGCAGTTAAGAGTACAGAACTCAGTATCACTGCCAAACTTAAAAGATACTTTTTCATTTTTACTTAGAGTTTATAATTGATGGTTATTTGATAACTTCTTCCTGGCATGGGATAGTGATAGACAATCTCATACTGCTCATTGAAAACATTCTTCAAGTCAAATCGCACCTCCAAATGATGGTCTCCAAATGAGAAATTCCTATATGCCGTCAGTCCGACATCCATATAGCCGTCTATCATCGTTCCCTCATAATGGTCATTATTGGGCCAACGACTGCTCATCCCCACTCCATGCACAGACAGGTTGACCCACGGATTCTCAAAACTCAAGGCAATACTACCTGTATGCTTGGGCATATACGCAATCTGTTTCTTGTAATTCGTGGATGCTGGATTAAAGCGGTTCTCCACCCGCTGATAACTGTAGTTTCCTGACAAGGAAAGCACATGACGAGGAGAGAAATATACGGCGGTCTTCAAGGTGGCATCCACCCCGTAGGTGTAGACCTTACCCACATTCACGCAGGTCCATACAAACATATTATAAGGTATTGCCACTATCATATCCTTCACATGATTGTAATAGCCGTCGAGAGTCATATCCAACAGGAAACTTCCCTTTATATTCAAAGCGTAGGTGAGTCCCACATTATACTGGTCTGTATTCTCCGGCTTCAGATTCGTGGAGCCATAGTGATAGTAATAACTCTCGTTGAACGTCGGAGAACGGAAGATATTCTTATAGGACGCGCGAAGATATAGGTCATGGTCGGCAAGTAACTGATATGACAGGGACACCGAGGGAGAGAGACGGCGCATATCGCTCGCGGAGTTTTGTTGGATATCCAATCGCTCTGTCTGATACACTCCTCTCTGCCCATTCAGATATAAAGAATAGAGCAAGCGACCTAACACCGTCAGTCGATGACTCCTGTATTTTGCCGTCATCGCCTGAAGAACGGTATGCCGATAGGGCTTCCCCACTACCGTGCGCCAAGAACTGCCATTGAGGTTGTTGAAGGCATAGTCTACGGAATAGTCAAAAGCCCAGTGTGCGTCAGGGGTGTACAGCAAAGCGGCAGAGGTATACGCCTCACGTTGCCAGTAACTGGCATCGTTGACACCACCAGCATACATCGCGTCTTTATAGACCGATGCCGTCCAATTGTATTTCGCATTCCACTTCAAGGATAGTTTCTCTCCCCAGTGAGTCTGGAACATCATCTGCGCAAAGAAATTCTGGTCATGCAATGTCTCTCCGCTCAGGTTTGTGTAATAATGTACCAGTCCTGGCAGTTGACGGTCGTTGTCGTAATAATACACCTTACCGCCCAGGCGACTCACAGGATTTATCCTCCACATGAAATTCAATTCCCCATGTCCTGAGTTCATACGACTGTTCGTCCTTCGCTCTTTCGTCACGAGGGTTACATTACGTAACTCAAAGGGATAGTCATTCTCCGCATAGGTGTATTCCGCAATAGCGTTGAAGGCGAAACGGTCGGAGAGATTCTGCTCGTAACGCACAAAAGGACTGACATAGCCGAAGGAGCCGAATTTCAATTGGGTGGTAAGATGCGGCTTAGTATCCTCTGTCGGCAAGGCTATCGTCTGGATAGACAGCGCGGCGGGTGTACTTACCTGACGGGCAGACAGGAAGATATCATCATTATCGCCGATGACCAACGACAGGCTCGCCACATTATCCAATGAGTAACGAGAGAGGTCTATCTCACCGCTCTGACAATCGGAGAGCATCACACCATCGTAACTCACTCCTGTATGCTTGGCACCAAAACCTCTCACTGAGACAGTCTTCATACCCCCAGCGCCACCATAGTCACGAAGGGTGATACCTGGCATACGATGGAGGGCATCGGCAATATCTGTCACTCCCATTGTCAGCATGTCCTGACGGTCGAGCAGATGGAGAGGAGCCGTGCTGGTGATGGTATGTTGGCGTTGGGTCTCTGTGATAGTCACCTCCTCCAACTGATGTACGCGACCAGTGATGGTGTCAGTCTGTGCCATGGCACAGACCATTACACTTAGCATAGCCAGAAATGTGACAATCTTTTTCATTTCTACCTTACTCTAATCACCTAAACCAAAATATGGATGCAAAATTACAACTATTTTGGAAAACAGCAAAACAAAAGACATAATTCTTTACAAGCCAGATTCTCTTTTAATCCAGATGAAGCGTTCAAACGGGTCGAATGTAACGTTCAAACGACTCGTTTGTGGCTTACATTCACCATGAAAGTAAGCCTCATTCTACGGAGGTGCCGCCTCCTTGCCTCGAAGCCCCTACCTTCGAGGGCAGGAGGTGCCGCCTTCGAGGGGCGAAGGTACGGCCTCCGAAGGGAGGATGTAGGGGCTTCTCCCGTGAGGAGGCTCCTCACGTGTCAACCTTGTGACAACCTTGACAACCTCAAAAAAGGTTGCAATCCCTTTGTGCATCGGTGTTTTGTCAACCTGACAACCTTTTTCTTGAAAATTACTACTGTTATTATTATTTGATAAGGATTTTTAGAACTCATGTTAAATAAAATACGGCTGACGAACAAATTGTTGCGCCAGCCGTAAATGCTATAGAATAATTTGGTTATTTAACAAAAACCTTTCTGGTTGTTCCATCACTCATCCTAACGATGTTAATACCCTTTTCAGGTACAGCGAGGCGACGACCTTGCATATTATATCTTGCAACCTCATGGACATCATTCGTTTTGTCATTACTGATAACATAGATGCCAGTTGGATCCGAACCTGTGGTAAAGGTTTGAATCTCTCCATAATAGGTACCACTAGACGTGGTGACAAATGCCACATAACTGTAATTACTATCAAAGTCAAGATTAGACAGACTTACCTCCATCACTGTTCCACTTGCCTCGATTGTGTTAGCATTGCTTGGAACATCATTTCCTGAGGCACGACTTGCACCACCTGCATTCTTCCAATATTTGAATCCTTGTACAGTCACATTATCTGAGCCTTCCAAAGCATATCCCTTAACGAGAGCAGTATTACCTTCAACAACGATCTGGGCATAAGTGTGGACTGTCGGCTCGAAGAATGATACATTTGTTGGATCCAAACCAACCCAATCACCATAATAATAAGTACCATCGTCAGCAAGATAATACGGACGATACTTCCAAAGTTTTTCCGTATTCAGATTACGGATATATCCCTCCATAGTACCTTCATATATATAAGCCTTTCCTGTACTCGACGAAAAATCACCTGTCCAGTCCGTACGTCTCCACTCAAAACCAACATTCTTTTCCTCTTCGTCAACATTCGTCGTTGCAGCCACAATGGCATTACCTAAAGAAACAACTTTTGGTTGGGAAGTGGTGAGAGCCAGACCTTCTGTTGATAATTGAAGATCTCTTTTTCCTCCATTCGCCCAAGGCTCATACCTTGTATCATATATCCAAGTCTTTTCTTTGTTTTCACCATATGCCACTTCAATTTCATATCTTACAGTATGGGTACTATTAGGAGTCAATCCTAATATCTTATGTTTATTGCCTTCATAAGTCTCACCATCTATGATAATTCTTTGGGAAGCAACGGTTGCATCGCCTTCGAGAAATATACCCTCAATTGATATTGAAGTTGCCGTACAAACAGTATTAACTGTTGGACTTATAGGTAAGGTCTCTACTAAGAAAGACCTTTCATAAGAAACAGCACTTTGAACGTTCAAATCCAAACTTACAGAAAGACCTATATAATCACTATATCCTGGTCGGAGTCCGCTCATAGATAATTTAGTGCCTTCCCAAAAACCTTGATGGCTATAGGGATAGTGATAACTATAGGAAAATTCTTCATGATAATTATTTATCTCTAGAATCGCTGTAGTCTGGGTGGCAGAAATTAATTTTAAAGCAGGTGCCTCAAGTTTTGTTTCAGTCCCAGTTTGATAGGGGGTATAATTTCTTTTCCAAAGTGCTAATAACGCTTTTGTCCCCCTATTGACATATATCTTGGTTTCTTCAGGAAAAGCATTTCCGCTTATATTTGTAGCATTATCAGGGATCGTTATAGATGTGAGATTAATACAGCCAGTGTATTTGCAAATTGCTTTATATCAATAGATTATGCGCTAAATGGTAGAAAAGTGATTACCTATATTCTAAAGATTGGGGAAAAGACGAATATTTAACGTTTTTAACTTTTTTTGAACCACAAATAGCATACAAGTGTGCAATGAATTGATCAAGTCATGGCATTTAATTCTTGAAGTCGTCTTTTCAGGCAATATTGCCTCCTAATGTAAAAAGCGACACATCATTTATATAGGAATGCCATCTATACAACAAGAAAAACGCTATTATTTGCCAATGAAACTTAATTTCAACACTTAAAGTATTGTTGTATGAAAGAAATTTTGTATCTTTGCGGTCGGAAATATTTATTATCATTCCGACCATAATTTGCATATAAAATCAATGGAGAATGCAGTAGTACAGCAGATTAGGAAAAGGATTACTCGCAGTAAGTTCGGCGAGATATTCTTTGTTTCATCTTTTCCCCAATATGATGTCGAGTACGTCACCAAGCTACTCGCCATATTTGAGAAAGAAGGATTGGTTACGCGTATAGCCAAAGGAGTGTATGTCAAGGCACGTAAGACACGTTTTGGCATCCTTTACCCTTCGGCTTACGAATTAGTGAAAGAAATTGCTAAACGAGATAAGGCAAAAGTTATACCAACTGGAGCCACAGCCGCTAATCGCTTAGGATTCTCAACGCAAGTACCAATGAATACTATTTTTCTGACTACTGGGTCTGGGCGGAAATTGAAATTAGGGAGTCGAACAGTGACTCTGAAGCATGGGGCACCTAAGAACTTCGCATTCAGAGGGCGTTTGATGCCAGAATTGGTACAGGCATTACGCAACATTGGTGAGCATAACATCACTCAGGATGTCGAAGCGAGGATTGGACAACTGTTCACGGAAACTCCTGAGACTGACACCATAGAATATGATTTATTGTTGGCTCCTGTATGGATGCGGCAAGTTATAAAGAAAGGAATTAAGCAATGAGTAAATGGATTGATTTTTCGCTCGACGAGCGAAAGGCGATGATACAAGGCGTAGTCGAGGCACGGCAAATTGATGAATCCGCTGCCGAGAAGGACTGGTGGGTAACGGCAGTGTTGTATGCCCTCTTTCACACCAGTGTATCAGAATATCTGTTGTTCAAAGGTGGCACAAGTCTCAGTAAAGGCTGGGATATCATCAACCGATTCAGTGAAGATATTGATTTAGCATTGAGCCGTGACTATTTTCTGAACGTCAAGCAACTCTCTTGTGCGAGTTGTACCAGTAATACGCAAATCCATAATCTTCGAGAAAAAGGGCAAGACTTTCTGTTTGGTGAGTTTAAGGACGAGTTAGCAGCCAAACTTACCGAAATGGGACTTGAAGTTACTGTTCTCACAGACAATGATATTGCCAATGAAAATGGTGAGCCAAGAAAGGTGCCACACGACAAAGACCCTTCTGTGCTTTACATTCAATACACTTCACTCTACGATAGCCAAGCCGCATACGCAATACCGACGGTTAAAGTAGAGATTAGTGTATTGTCAATGTCCGAGCCTTACGAGATGAGAAGAATTTCATCACTTATAGAACAAACGTTCAAGGATGAAGACGTGGATTCCGACATAGTCCAGACAATTCGCACCGTAAGCCCTGCCAGGACTTTCTTGGAAAAAGCATTCCTCTTGTGTGAAGAGTTCCAAAAGGACCAACCGAGGACGCACAGAATGACACGTCATTTCTATGACTTGGAGAAACTGATGCAGACCCCATATGCAGAAATCGCTCTTAATGATTTGGTGCTTTATCATGAGATTGTGGAACATCGTCGCAAGTTCTATCATGTTGGTTATGTGGATTACGACAAGGAACTACCTGCCAATATTCAGATTGTGCCAAGTGATGAACTGATGTCTGCTTATGAGTCTGACTACAACGAGATGAAAGAAAGTTTCATCTATGGGCAACCTTTGGCTTTCGGCGAGTTAATGGAAAAGATTACGAGCATTCAAGAGCAGTTTAGATCTATAAAAAGCAAAAAAATGGATAAAAGTTAGAAGTTGTACC
>JAFTGH010000030.1 GCA_017458005.1 Prevotella sp.
CAGACGTTCATCATCCCTGCCAATGCGCCCCATGCCGTCAATGCCGTGGAGCCGTTCAAGATGATTATCACGATGATTAAGGACAACATCAGTCAGAAAGTAAAATTTGAGAAAGCATAATGGCAAAGCAGATTACCCCCAAGGTCAGTTGGGTCGGCAAGGTCGACTGGGAACTGACACGTTTTCACGGCGACGAGTACTCCACGCACCGTGGTTCCAGTTACAACTCCTATCTGGTGCGCGACCAGAAGACGGCGCTCATCGACACCGTCTGGCAGCCCTACGACCGCGAGTTCGTCAGCCGTCTGAAGCAGGAGATAGACCTGAAGGAGATTGACTACATCGTGATGCAGCACAACGAGATAGACCACAGCGGCGCACTGCCCGAACTGATGCGCGAGATTCCCGACACGCCCATCTATTGCACCAAGAAGGGCGAGGCCATCATCCGTGGGCACTATCATGCGGACTGGAACTTTGTCAACGTCAAGACGGGCGACACACTCTCGCTGGGCGACACCACGCTGACCTTTATCGAGGCCACCATGCTGCACTGGCCCGACACGATGTTCACCTACATGAACCAGGACGGCGGCATCCTTTTCTCCAACGACGGCTTCGGTCAGCACTTTGCCACCGAGTCGCTGTTCAACGACACCGTGGAGCAGGCAGCACTGATGTACGAGGCAGAGAAATACTATGCCAACATCCTCAACCTGTACAGTCCGATGGTGACGAAGAAGATTCAGCAGATACTCTCGATGAACCTTCCGCTGTCGATGATTTGCCCCAGCCACGGCGTCATCTGGAAGGAGAACCCCGCACAGATTGTGGAGAAATATCTGGCCTGGGCCGATGCCTATCAGGAGAACCTGGTGACGATAGTCTATGACACCATGTGGCAATCGACCCGCAAGATGGCTGAGGCCATTGCCGACGGCATCCGTGAGGTCGTCCCCGACACGAAGGTGGTCATCAAGAACATCGCCCACGACGACAAGAACGATGTCATCACCGAAATCTTCCGTTCCCGTGCCGTCCTCGTCGGCTCGCCCACCATCAACAACAGCCACTCCTTCGCCATTGCAGGGCTGTTGGAAATGATGAGCGGCCTGAAGTTCAAGCGTAAGCAGGCGGCAGCCTTCGGCTCCTACGGCTGGGGAGGCGGCTCCGTAAAGCAAATCAGCACCAAACTCGCCGAGGCAGGCTTTGAACTGGTGAACGACGGCATTGGCAAACTCTGGGTGCCCGACAACACCGCCCTTGACGACTGCAAAGAGTTCGGACGGGAATTTGCAAAACAACTTAAATAGCTTAAGGATTCTCTGGCATGTAACAGGTAAATCGGAATTTAATGATACGTGTAATTACAAAATATTGGTGGGCATTACCCTGCCTGTTCGGACTGCTTTTATTGATAGACGCAGGCTTACATACATGGCTTTATGCAGCCGTCTGGTCTGTGAAAATACAGGTAATGTTTCTACGTCTGATATGGGGTGTTGTGCTGATTCTGACGATTATTGCCCTACTAACTTCTTGGGCTATGCTATTATCAAGTAAGCAATGGCGTAAGTTCCTTATTTCTTTACTTCTGCTTGTTGTTGCTGTTCTGCTTTCAGTCAAGCCTCTTTCCTCCGCATATATGACTCCTCCAAGTGATAATGATTGCGACATGTATGTGGAGAGCGATACGATTATGGTTCTTAATAACACTGATACGGATTAAGTAAATTCCAATTTAAATTTGTACCTTTGCACCCAAAATCGAGTTTACGCATGACAACAACCTATTTGGCTTCAAAGCCCCGATACGAGATACTTGACGGACTGCGCGGCGTGGCGGCTATGCTCGTCGTCATGTTTCACCTGTTTGAGACTTACTCGCCGGGCACCCCTTATCAGATTATCAACCACGGCTATCTGGCCGTCGATTTCTTCTTTGTGCTCTCGGGCTTCGTCATCGGCTATGCGTATGATGACCGTTGGGAAAAGATGACTACATGGGCGTTCTGCAAGCGCCGACTGATCCGACTGCACCCGATGCTGGTTCTGGGCACACTGTTTGGCGTGCTGATGTTCTACTTTACTGGCGACCATCCCGCCTTTGCCGGACTGAATGAGACGCCTGTGTGGTTGCTGCTGGTCGTTGGACTGCTCTGCCTGGTGATGTTTCCCGTACCGACGAGTCTCGACATCCGCGGCTGGGGAGAAATGAACCCGCTGAACGGGCCTCAGTGGTCGCTCTTCTGGGAGTATCTGGCCAACCTTGCCTACGCCCTCGTCATCCGTCGCTTCTCCAAGGCGGTGCTTGCCGCCCTCGTGACCTGCTCTGCTGTACTCACCGTTATCCTCTGCCTTAACATCGATGTATTCGACTGCCTGTCAGCCCGCGACTATGCACAGTATACCGTCATCGGTGGCTGGAGCCTGACGCCCGACCAGATTCAGATAGGTCTCACCCGTCTGCTCTACCCCTTCTTCTGTGGACTGCTGCTGTCACGTGTCGGAAAACTCATCACGGTGAAGGGCGGCTTTTGGTGGTGCAGTCTGATCATCGTTGTTCTCTTTGCGATGCCTCGTATTGGTGGTGACAATCCTGAAAACTACTGGATGAACGGACTCTACGAAGCCATTTGCATCCTGGTAGCCTTCCCATTCATCGTGGCTGTCGGGGCAGGTAGCAGTACGAAGGGCAAGACGACAGCCATCAACCGCTTCCTGGGCGACATCAGTTTTCCGCTTTACATCACCCACTATCCACTTATCTACATGCAGATGTCGTGGGCTACGACCCACAAGGATCTGCCCGCTGCAACCCACTTCTTTGTAGCCGTCAGCCTCTTCATCCTTGCCGTCGCCATCGCCTACGCCTCACTCAAACTCTACGATGAGCCTGTACGTGAGTGGCTGAAGCGCAAACTCTTCAAGAAAGTTGGGACACATATTGTGCAAAAGTAGTGGTGTTATTCAAAGAGTAAAATATGGATAGACGGGAATTCCTAAAGCGGAGCATAGGTGCGGTAGTGGCTTCTTCGGCATTGCTCTCGGCTTGTACAGGAAGAAAGGAACAGCAGGCGAAAAGACAGGACGGGCTGGACGGTGGCGGCGAGATGACCATGCGCACAAACCCGAACACGGGCGACCAAGTGTCGCTGTTGGGCTACGGCATGATGCGCCTGCCCGTAGAGGGAGGCGGCACGGTACACGAAAATCCAGATGCCCCCGTTGACCAGGAGCAGGTGAATCGGCTAGTGGACTACGCCATTGAGCACGGCGTGAATTATTTCGACACGGCTCCAGTCTATTGCAAGGGATTCTCGGAACACGCCACGGGCATCGCCCTCTCACGCCATCCGCGACATTCATATTTCATTGCCACCAAAATGTCAAACCACAATATGGTGGGGCAAGGGCTGTCGCACGATGAGTTCTACCGGCAGTCGGTCGAAATGTATCGCAATTCCATGAAGGAACTGCAAGTGGATTACATCGACTACTACCTGCTGCACTCCATCGGTGGTGGCGTAGCCTACGGCTCTAATACAGACGACGGAATGCCCGTACTGCGTGAGCGATTCCTTGACAGCGGTGTGCTCGACTTCCTCATGACCGAGCGTCGCGCAGGACGCATACGCAACCTCGGTTTCTCGTTCCACGGCGACGTGAAGGTGTTTGACTATATGTTGCGTCAGCACGACGAGGGGCACTACCACTGGGACTTCGTACAAATTGAACTGAACTATCTGGACTGGAACTATGCCCACCAGATAAACGAGCGAAACACCAATGCCTCCTACCTCTACAACGAGGTGAACCGACGGGGCATTCCGGCAACCATCATGGAGCCGCTGCTTGGAGGCAGGCTCGCCCGTCAGCCCGACTTCATCGTTCGCCGCATGAAGCAGCGCGAACCCGAAAGCCCAGTTGCCCGCTGGGCTTTCCGCTATGCTGGTACGCCCGAAGGTGTGCTGACGGTGCTCAGCGGCATGACTTATATGGAACACTTGCAGCAGAATGTGGCCACCTTCTCTCCCCTGCGCCCCGTGACAGACGAAGAAGACAAGTTCCTAATGGAGATTGCCGACGAACTGTTCCGCCTCAATGCCGTACCCTGCACCGCCTGCCAGTATTGCATGCCCTGCCCCTACGGCCTGAATATTCCCGCCATATTCACCCATTTCAACAAGTGCCTCACGGAGAGCGAACTCGTCAGTGGTCGTCTGACAGGCAACGAGTACCTCCGCCTCCGCCGTGCATTCCTCATCGGCTACGACCGTTCCGTACCCCGCTTGCGCCAGGCCGACCATTGCATCGGTTGCGGTCAATGTGCCCCTCATTGCCCCCAACGCATTGACATTCCCCGCCAGATGCGCCGCATCGACGAGTTTGTGGAACAACTGAAACGGAGCGTACCAGCGTAAATAGACAAACCTCTTTTGATGAATCAGGGAGAGATTGCAAGATACTAAAATCCCAATTTACCGCCCCGCCGATTTCATAAATATCCATAAATCTCGCGGATTATCCGTAACTTTGCAGCCAATTAGTGAAACAGATAAATCGGAAATGACAATATGATACGTCTCACACCCGACAACGGCATACCCCGCCATATTCTGCTGATGATGGCAGTATTGGCGGGATTCACAGTGGCTAACCTGTACTATAACCAGCCACTGCTGGATATGATTTGCCGTGAGACAGGCATCACGCAAGTGCAGGCAAATCTCATTACCGTCATTACACAGACAGGCTATGCCCTGGGACTGCTGTTTATAGTGCCGATAGCCGACATGGTCTCTTTGAGGCGCATCGTCATGACGTGCATGTCGGTGGCATCACTGTCTGCCGTAGCAATCGGTCTGGTCGATAATGTCTGGCTGCTGTGGGGAGCATCGTTGACGCTGGGACTTTCCTCTATCACGCCACAACTCTTCATCCCTATGACCACTCGCTATTCCCGTCCAGAGAACAAGTCACGGAATATGGGCTATGTAGCGTCGGGACTCATAACAGGCATCGTCTCGGCACGTGCCGTCAGCGGGTATATCGGTGATTGGTTCGGATGGCGAGCCATATTCTTTATTGTGGCAGTGCTGATGCTCATAGGCTTGCTCGTCACTTTGCGGATGATGCCACAGGTGAGCCAGACGTTTCATGGTACCTACCGCCAACTGATGCATACCGTTGGCAGCATCTTTGTATCCCATTCCCGCATCCGGCTCTATTCCCTTCGTCCTGCCATGAGTTTTGCCAGTATGCTGTGCATCTGGTCGTGCATGGCGTTCCATCTGGCTCAGCCACCATTCCATGCTGGCAGCGACGCAGTTGGCATGCTCGGTCTTTGCGGTGTCCTGGGTGCCATTGCAGCCAGTGGTGTCGGGAAACATGTCCAGAAGGCAGGCATTCTCCGCCTGTCTGTCATTGGCAGTTGTCTGCAAGTCGTGGCTTGGATGTCAGCCTGGCTGTGGGGGGACACCTACGCAGGACTGATTATTGCCATCACTCTTGCCGACATCGGAGCCCAGTGCCTGCAGGTGAGCAATCAGAGTGCCAGCCTACAACTGTTTCCAGAGGCTACCAACCGTGTGAACACCATCTTCATGACCACCATGTTCATCGGCGGCAGTTTCGGCACATTCTGCTCTGGTCTTGGCTGGAGCATGGCAGGATGGACTGGTGTCTGCGTTGTCGGAGCAATCTTTGCGTCAGCCTCTCTGTTTCTCTCCTGCTATGAGCAGTTATTTATGAAACAATATTAAGCAATCTCGTTGCCAATCAATGGGGTTTTTCGCTATTGGCAAATTTGTGAGCACTGCCTTTCTGGACTATAGACAAACCCATTACCTGTTGTTTTTTTAAAAGAAAAACTGACAAAGATTTCGATAATTCAGAAATTATTACTAACTTTGCAACAATCCGTAATATCGGGGCTTTTTGACAAGTAAATAAACATTCATGGACGACGAAATCAAGGACGACGAGATTCTGGAGGAAACCCCAGAAGAACTGGAAGAGGAACTCTCTGAGGGACATTCTGACTATAAACCTGTCAACCGTTTTGACGCGGCAGCGGTGCACCACCTGAGCGGCATGTACCAGAACTGGTTTCTGGACTATGCCTCATATACCATTCTGGATCGTGCCGTGCCCCATATCGAGGACGGACTGAAACCCGTACAGCGTCGCATCCTGCACTCGATGAAGCGCATGGACGACGGACGCTTCAACAAGGTGGCGAACATTGTGGGACACACCATGCAGTTTCACCCCCATGGCGACGCCTCTATCGGTGATGCCTTGGTGCAGTTGGGACAGAAAGACCTGCTGATAGACACCCAGGGCAACTGGGGTAACATCCTGACAGGCAACAGTGCCGCCGCTCCCCGTTATATCGAGGCACGACTCTCGAAATTTGCCCTCGACACGGTGTTCAATCCCAAGACAACGGAATGGCAGATGTCGTACGACGGACGTAACAAGGAGCCTATCACGCTGCCTGTGAAATACCCCTTGCTGCTGGCGCAAGGTGCGGAGGGTATCGCTGTCGGACTATCGACAAAGATACTGCCCCACAACTTCGTGGAGATCTGTGATGCCGCCATTGCCTACCTGCATGGAGAGGACTTCCAACTCTATCCTGACTTCCCCACTGGCGGAAGTATCGATGTGTCGAAATACAACGACGGACAGCGTGGCGGTGTGCTAAAGGTACGCGCCAAGATTGAGAAACTCGACCCCAAGACCCTCGTCATCCGTGAGATACCCTTCTCAAAGACGACAGAGACGCTGATAGACTCTATCCTGAAGCAGATTGAGAAAGGAAAGATCAAGGCTCGCCACGTGGAGGACCTGACTGCGGCGAAGGTGGAGATACAGGTGCAACTCGCCCCTGGCGCCTCCTCTGACAAGACACTGGATGCGCTCTATGCTTTCTCCGACTGCGAAATCAACATATCGCCTAACTGTTGTGTCATCGAGGACAACAAACCTAAGTTCCTGACTGTATCTGACGTGCTGCGCCACTCGGTAGACCGCACGAAAGACCTCATCCGCCAGGAGTTGGAGATTCGCAAAGGAGAACTCTTGGAGCAACTGCATTTCCAGTCGCTGGAGCGTATCTTCATCGAGGAGCGTATCTATAAGGACAAGAAATTCGAGAACGCGCCTACAGTGGATGCTGTCTGCGAGCATATTGACGACCGACTGACTCCTTTCTATCCCCAGATGATTCGCGAGGTGACCAAGGACGACATCCTGAAACTGCTGGAGATCAAGATGCAGCGCATCCTGAAATTCAATAAGGACAAAGCGGACGAGTTGATGGCACGCCTCAAGGCGGAGATTGAGGACATAGACCGCGACCTCGCCAACCTCGTGGAGGTGACCGCCGATTGGTTTAAGTTCCTCAAAGACAAATACGGCAAGGACCATCCACGCCTGACAGAGATCCGCAACTTCGACACCATCGAGGCTACGAAGGTGGTGGAGGCGAACCAGAAACTCTACATCAACCGCACGGACGGCTTCATCGGCACAGGACTGAAGAAAGACGAGTTCGTATGTAACTGCTCGGACATCGACGATATCATCATCTTCTATAAGGATGGTAAGTTCAAGGTGGTGCGTGTTGCCGACAAACTCTTCGTCGGCAAGAACGTGCTGTGGCTAGGTGTCTTTAAGAAGAACGACCAGCGCACCATCTATAACGCTGTCTACCGTGACGGCAAGAAGGGCTTCTACTATATCAAGCGCTTCAATGTGCCTACCATCACCCGTGATCGTGAGTACGACATCACCAGTGGCACACCTGGCTCTAAGGTGGTCTACTTCACCGCAAACCCCAATGGCGAGGCGGAGGTCATCAAGGTGACCCTCGACCCAGCCCCCAAACTCAAGAAGATCTTCTTTGACAAGGACTTCTCGGAGGTGTTCATCAAAGGACGTAGCGCCAAGGGTAATATCCTGACGAAATACCAGGTGCACCGCATCGGGCTCAAGAGCCATGGACACTCCACGCTGGGTGGCAGAAAAGTCTGGTATGACCCCGATGTCAACCGTCTGAACTACGACGAGCACGGACGACTGCTGGGTGAGTTCAATGACGGCGACCAAATCCTCGTTATCCTGAAGAATGGCGACTACTACCTGACTGGTTTCGATGCCAACATCCATTTCGAGGACGATATCGCCCTGTTGGAGAAATACGAGGCAGAGAAGGTATGGAGTTGTGTGCTCTATGATGCCGACAACCAAGGCTATCCATACGTGAAACGCTTCCTGATGGAGGCTTCGAAGAGGAAACAGAACTATCTGGGCGAGAACCCCAACTCCCAGCAAATTCTGTTGACTGACCAGGTATATCCTCGTATTCAAGTGACTTACGGAGGTGCTGACGAGTTCCGAGGCACAGAGGAATTCGACGTAGAACAGTTTATTGCTGTCAAGGGCTATAAGGCTAAGGGTAAGCGACTGACGACCTGTCAAATAGAAAACATCATCGAATTGGAACCGACAAGATTCCCAGAACCTCTGGAGAACTTCGAGAACTCTGAGAGCTCCGAGAACTCCGAGAACTCTGAGAGCTCCGAGAACTCCGCACACTCCGAAGCCCCCCAACCCTCCAATGAGCAACCGTCTCTTTTCTCGGATGAAGACTTCTAATAAATATAGGCTTTTGGCTTTTAGCTTTTGGCTTTTGGCAATAAACACACCTGCCAATAGCCAAGAGCTAACAGCTAACAGCCAGAAAGTCATTACCAGCAGCAGAATGATTGGTATTGGTGGCTCTAACATATTAGATACCTACCTCTCTGCAGAACAATTCAAAGGATTCGGTATCAGTTTTCTTGCTACAGTAGAGCGTCATCGTCCCAACAAACGTTGGAGTACTTTGATGGAACATGAAGCTAACCTCTCTTTTGTCCGTGACCGCGCCAACTCAAAGAAAGAACTGGAAGGTGCTTATAATTTCTATTGGGGAAAACTCTATCGCTGGCAGTTTTTCGACGACCGACTAACGTTACAGGCTGGCGGTGTCGTCAATGCTACGCTGGGATTCATCTACAACACCTCCAACTCTAACAATCCTGCTCAAGCTCGTGCCCATCTGAATATCATGCCGACAGGTGTCGCCTCTTATCGCTTTTCACTATTCGGCAAACCAATAATGGCTCGTTATGAGTTGAATCTCCCATTGGTGGGAATCATGTTCTCACCGAATTACGGACAGTCGTACTATGAGATATTCACCCGTGGTAACTATGACCATAACGTGATACTGACCTCTTTTGGCAATGCTCCAGAATGGCGACAGATGCTTACCGTTGATGCTTGTATCACAGGAAAATGGACGTTACGGATCGGTTATCTGGGTAACTACCAGCAATATAAGGTCAACCAACTCAAACAGCATGTCTATACACACCGCTTTCTGATTGGTTTCACCCGACGATTCTCTATTGTTAATGTAAAAATGAGATAATGTAAAAATGAAACGATACCAATCTTTATTTTTTAAATTCTTTAATTTTTACATTGCCGCCATACTGATGGCGGCCTGCATCTTCGAGGACGAGCGTCCTGATACACCGTCAGGCAATTTCGAAGCATTATGGCAGATTATCGATGAGCATTATTGTTTCTTCGCTTATAAACAACATGAGTACGGACTTGACTGGCAGGAAGTCTATAATAAATATAAGGTACGCGTAAATGAAAAGATGACGGAGACGCAACTCTTTGAGGTTCTCTGTGACATGCTTGCCGAACTGCGCGACGGACACGTTAACCTCTCTACGAGTTATGACTACGGACGCTATTGGACGTGGCAGGAGGCTTATCCCAAGAATTTCAGCGACAGCCTGTCACGTATCTATATGGGAACAGACTATAAGATTGCCAGTGGAATGAAATACAGGGTATTGGACGATAATATCGGCTATATCCGCTATGAGTCTTGTCAAGATCCTATTGGTGAGGGTAATTTGGACGATGTCCTCGCCTACTTCGCCCTTTGTCAGGGTATCATTATTGACATCCGTAACAATGGTGGAGGCGACTTGACGAACGCTGAAAAACTGGCTGCCCGCTTTGTCCATGAGAAAACACTGGTGGGGTATATGCAGCACAAGACGGGAAAGGGGCATGACGACTTCAGCGATATGGAGGCACAATACTTAGAACCGTCAAGTAATATCCGTTGGCATAAACCCGTATGTGTGCTGACCAACCGCTCCGTATTTAGTGCCGCCAACGAGTTTACCTCCATGATGCATGCACTACCCAACGTCAAGATTGTAGGCGACCATACAGGTGGTGGCTCTGGAATGCCTATGAGTAGTAGTCTGCCTAACGGATGGAGCGTCCGTTACTCTGCCTGTCCTATGTATGACAAAAACAAACAGCAAACAGAGTTTGGTATTGAACCAGACTATAACGTGCAACTGACCGATGAGGATACAAGGAAAGGAATTGATACGATTATCGAGGCGGCAAGGAAAATAATTGCCAAATAAATTTTGTAATATTCTTTTTTTATCGTACCTTTGCATCCGCAAACGACAGAAGCGTCTTAAAAGGGATGAGCGCCTGTGGCGGAATTGGTAGACGCGCTAGACTTAGGATCTAGTGTTTCGCGACGTGCAGGTTCGAGTCCTGTCAGGCGCACTTAAAGGTAAAAAAGTAAAAAGGTAAAAAGGTAAAAAAGGTAAAAAGTAAAAAAGTAAAAAGGTAAAAGTCGGCATAGCTCAGTTGGTTAGAGTATCACCTTGACATGGTGGGGGTCCTTGGTCCGAATCCAAGTGTCGACACAATAAAAGGAGCAGCCTTAAGAGGTTGCTCCTTTTTATATGTACAAGCAAAATGCTTATTTTACATTACCTACTTTAACTAAGTATTGACTTTCAGTCGATACCTTGCTACACTCGGACTTGCTCATGCAAAGCATGGCAAGTCTCTCGTTTGCACCAGGTATTCTCCTATCTGAACTGCATTCAGAGCAGCACCCTTACGTATCTGGTCACCAGAGAGCCAGAAGGTAAGACCATTCTCATCAGAGAGGTCCTTGCGCACACGTCCTACATAGACATCATCCTTACCTGCAGTCTCCAACGGCATCGGATAAACAAGGTTGGCTGGATCGTCAACAAGTGTACAACCAGGAGCAGCAGCAATCGCTTTCTGTGCCTCTTCGACACTGATAGGACGCTCCGTTTCAATCCATACACTTTCAGAATGAGAGCGTAAAGAACTGACCCGCACACACATAGCAGAACACTTGGCATCGGTATGCATAATCTTCTGTGTCTCGTTATACATCTTCATCTCCTCCTTGGTGTAACCATTAGGCTGGAAAACATCAATCTGAGGGATGACGTTGTATGCTAACTGATGAGGGAATTTCTTAATCGTTTTAACTTCGCCCTCTTCTACCATTTCCTTATACTGCTGTTGCAGTTCTGCCATAGCAGCGGCACCGGCACCTGAAGCACTCTGATAAGAGCTGACATGGATACGCTTGATATGACTCAGTTGCTCCAGCGGCTGTAACACCACAACCATCATGATAGTTGTACAGTTGGGGTTGGCAATGATACCACGAGGACGTTTCAACGCATCCTCCGCATTACATTCAGGTACTACCAAGGGTACATCGTCATCCATACGGAAGGCTGAACTATTATCTATCATCACACATCCATATTTGGTAATGGTCTCAGCAAACTCCTTCGACGTTCCTGCACCTGCGGAGGTAAAGGCAATATCGATATCTTTGAAGTCGTCGTTATGCTGAAGCAGTTTTACTGTCAGTTCCTTGCCACGGAAAGTATAAGATCTGCCAGCACTACGCTCTGAGCCGAACAATACCAACTCATCCATGGGGAAATTTCTCTGGTCGAGGATTCTCAAGAACTCCTGGCCTACGGCACCTGAGGCACCTACTATTGCAACTTTCATCTCTCTAAATTTTTCCTTTTATACTAATTTGGCTGCGAAGGTACGAAGAATTTTTGATATGACAAAGAATAGGAAAGAAAAATCTCATTGTCATGAAGTGATAACATCCAATATTGGATTACCAAGAAAGATTGGTTCCCTATCGGATTACAATTTCACCTGTATCTCCTTACCCTCATAGCTGACTATCTGACGCTGTCCGTCAGGAAGGACGATGGTGAACTGGCGTTTCTGTAGCATACCAGGATAATCACCCTTCCTCTGACTAATCGTCAGTATCTTCGACTTGTCATTCCACTGGAAGGTGATAGTACTATAGACACCCTTCTCATAGTTGTAGTTGTCGCCTTCATCCTCATACAGCACAAACGAACCGTCAGCACCAGGATAGACACGCAGCTCAAGGTTATCCCAAGGCTTCTCACCTACATACTGCATCTCAGGACCAAGCGGCAGAATGCTGCCTGCACGTACATACATCGGCACTTGATCGAGCGTTGCTTGTATCGTTACACTCTGTCCACCCTTCATGCGTGTATTCGTCCAGAAGTCATACCAGTCAGTGCCTTGCGGCAGGTATTTCGTGACTGTCTTTGACTGCGACCAATCCACATCTTCATTTTTATTTTCTTTCATTTTTACATTATTCCTGTCCCAGCCCGTCATTGCATCCTCCTTGATGATTTGCTCTTCCGTATACAAAGGATTGACAATAGGAGCTGCAAGGATACTACGTCCGAACATCAACTCATCCGTCATGTCCCACACACGCTTGTCGGCAGCGAAGTCACTGAACAACGGACGGATATAACTCTCGTTATTACTCGTTACCTGCCAAGCCGTACTATATAAATAAGGTATTAGACGATAGCGCAGGCGGATCATCTTCTCGATAGCATCATAGACAGGCTCACCCTTTTTACCAAACTGCCATATCTCACGAGGCGCATCAGCACCATGGCTGCGGAATACAGGAGTAAAGAGTCCATACTGCATCCAGCGCACATACAACTCCTGATACTGTGGATTCTGAGGTGCAGAGCCTGGGCCCTTGGTGTTATAGGCATTACAGAAGAAGCCACCGATATCTGTATTGAAATTAGGATTACCTGTCAACGAGAAACTCATTCCTGCAGGCACCTGCTTACGCAGCATATCCCATGAGGATGCTACATCACCACTCCACATGTTCGAACCATAATGCTGTTGACCTGCATACGACGAGCGCGTCATGATGAAGACACGCTTAGGAGAGTTCGGATAATCCCTGCGCTGCGACTGATAGATACCACGTACAGTTTCCAATGGGAAGGCATTACGCAGTGAACGCCATGTCCCACCATAGACAGGATGCTGATAGTCACTCTCACGCGGATTAAAGAAGTCGGGATCAGTAGAATCCATCCACCATGCATCCGTGCCATAGTCATACAATGTTTTCAGATACTTCCAATAGATATTACGCGCCACAGGACTAAAGGCATCATACACCTTCACCCCCGACGGATAATCCATACGTGGAGGCCAGATATGTGAGAGACCACTCTGCGGCCATGTCTCAAAAGGCATCAGCAATCCTTTCTCATTGAGTTCACGGAACTGTTGTGTCTGTGGTCCGAAACTCGCCCATATCGAAATCATGAAGTGCGCATGCTTTGCATGGACATTCTTAATCATCTGCGGTCCATTGGCGAAATCTTCTGACAGGAAGTCCATCGCATTCCATAGATAGTTGCTTCCCCAGTACTGCCAATCCTGAATGATTCCGTCAAGAGGCACTTGCAACGCACGATACTTATCAACGATGCTCTCCGTTTCTGCAGCCGTCTTATAACGCTCCTTCGACTGCCAAAAACCGTAGGTCCACAATGGGAACATGGGAACATCACCAGAGAGATGGCGCATCTGGGCTACCACGCCATCGGCAGAGCCACCATACATGAAATAATAGTCGATACCCTCGCCTACCTCTGAGGTAAACGACATCCCATTGGCATCGTCATCAAACTGCGTCGGCGAATAATTCTCCCAATAGATACCCCAGCCCTTGATGCTCTGCAACACGTTCTGGAAATCCTCGAGGTTCGACTGTTCCATGCGCTTATGCTCACCACGACGATTCATCTTCCCATTCTGTATCGTACCGAGACCATAGACAGCCTCATCCTTATCAAGCATGAAAGTCTGGCGCACCTTGGACACATCACAACTCTTCTCGCGAAGCAACACCTTTCCTTTTGCTGTCAGGAAGGTCAGATTACCATTTGCATCCTGTCTGACAGTCAGTTCGCTGCTCTTCCACAGACCATGAGTCATCGAACATTGAACATTCTCTGGTTTAGCAATTACTACCAACGACTTCGTGGGTTGACCTTTCACCACATGCACGATACGTGGTGTCATAAACTCTATCTTCACATCCTGTGCCCTACTAGTCATGACCAGTCCACAGCACAACATCAATGACAGGAATACTCTTTTCATATGCTTATCGGAAATTGACTAAAATACGGAACACTTTACCTGGATTTTCTGTCCACTGTTGCATGGCAGCAGAAGCCTCCTCGGGCTTTACTTCATTACTGATGAGACGGTCAACGGGACAAGTACCTTTCTCCAAATAACGGATAACAGCACGGAAATCGCTGGACTGAGCATTACGTGAGCCTCGGATATCAAGTTCCTTCTGTACGAAATACTTCGTCTGGAACGATACCTCCGACTTTGCATAACCGATACATACAACACGTCCTGTAAAGGCAACCTCATCGACAGCCATGCGATAGGTTACAGGACTGCCTACTGCCTCAATGACCACATCAGGACCGAAACCATCTGTTATCTCCTGCAGACAAACCTGTACATCGTCCGACATCGTATTAACAGTGTACTTGGCACCCATCTCACGAGCCAGTGCCAGTTTCTCGTCATCGATATCGGCAGCGATGACAATAGCACCACGCTGGGCAGCACGTACCACAGCACCCATGCCCACCATGCCGCAACCAATCACCATCACAACATCAATATCTGTTACCTGCGCACGATTAACTGCATGGAAGCCCACACTCATCGGCTCTATCAATGCACTGGTACGGGAAGACAGTGATCCGACAGGGATTATCTTCGTCCAAGGCAGACAAAGATACTCACGCATAGCGCCCCAACGCTGGACTCCCAGTGTCTCGTTATTCTGACAGGCATTCACGCGGTCGTTACGACAAGAAGCACACTTGCCACAATTGGTATAAGGATTGACTGTCACTGTCATACCAGGAGTCAAGCTTGCAGGCACGTTCTTTCCCACCCTGACAATAGAAGCACCCACCTCATGGCCAGGCACCACTGGCATCTTCACCATCGGGTTTGCACCACGATACGTGTTCAGGTCACTACCACAAAAACCTACATATTCCATTTTCAAGAGTACTTCCTCATCGCCCATCTGGGGCTCAGCCATCTCAATAACCTTCATTACCGACGGCTCTACAATCTGTATTGCTTTCATATATATTTAGTCTTTATTCTTACTCAAATGAACTCTATATCCATAAACGGTCACTATCAGGAAACAGACGAAGGGCAGGATAAACGAGACATTCGTGGCTGGGAAGTCACCAAATACTGTTCCCTTGTCAATAATCATCGCCTGAAGCGGGGGAAGCACGGAACCTCCAAGGATGGCCATAATCAGTCCTGCGGCTCCAAACTTCGCCTCGTCGCCCAAGCCTTTGAGGGCAATAGCATAAATGGTCGGGAACATCAGCGACATACAACCACTGACACATACGAGGCAATAGATACCCATACGATTCTGGAAAACGATTACTCCTACTGTGAATATCATGGCAAGAATGCCAAAGATACTCAATAACACAGCGGGCTTCAACCATTTCATCAGGAAGGTTGCTATGAAACGAGAGCAGATGAAAAAGATCATCGCATAGATATTGAACTGCTGTGACAATACCTCTGCCGCCTGTTCTTCCATCCCCTCTGCCATAAATACCCGTGTACCATATTGGATAATGAAGGTCCAACACATTATCTGGGCTCCCACATAAAAGAACTGTGCAATGACTCCCTCCCGATAGCGTTTCATTGACACAAGTTTCTTCAGGGTAGTCATAATATGGATATCATGGTTCTGGTCACCATTCTTTGGCATCTTCGTGAAGAGGATAATGAGGAACATCACGATAATGACGGCTCCGATAGCAAGATAGGGAGAGATCAATATGTCGAGGTCAGCATTCTTCAATGCTTCAAATTCTGAATCATCCAACATTGCACGCTCACTGCTGTTCAGCGGATTCAACTTCGCCTGAATGTAGTTCATCGCCACATACATACCAATGATGGAGCCACAAGGATTGAAGCACTGTGCCAGATTCAGTCGTCGTGCAGCTGTATCCTTAGAACCCATCGTCAGGATATATGGATTACAGGAGGTCTCCAAGAAAGACAGTCCACAGGTCATAATAAAATAGGCGACCAAGAAACAGCCATAGAGACCGATGCTCTTGGAAGGGAAGAAGAGTAAGGCGCCGGCGGCATACAGTCCCAACCCCATCAGGACACCTGCCTTATAGGAATATTTACGAATGAAGATTGCAGCAGGGAAAGCCATTGCGAAATAACCGCCATAGAAGGCAACCTGTACCAATGAGCCGTCTGTGACGTTCATCCGGAATATCTTTGAAAACGCCTTGACCATCGGATTGGTGATGTCGTTGGCAAAGCCCCAAAGGGCAAAACAAAATGTCACGAGGATAAACGGCAGGAGAAGACTCACACCATCCTTCGTAATCAGAGATGATTGTTGTTTTTCCATATCTCAATAATTATTCTACTCCATTTTCATTCACTCATATTCTTAATATACGGAAGACCGGGTAATTCACCGAAGCCGAAGAACTGCTTGGCATTCCCACCCAAGAAGAGTCGTTTATCGTTGTCACTGAGTTCTTTTGTCTTCTCAATGAAGTCATACGACATCTTGTATGTGATGGCAGTAATGGTACGAGGATAATCACTACCCCACATCAGTTTTTCCATACCTACTAACTCTGCTGCCTCCTTAATAGCGCGGACGGCAGAGGGAAAGGGATAGAACTCATCATTGAAAAGCCATGTAATTCCCCCACTTTCAATGTAAACATGCTCATGACGTGCCAATTTGATCTGAGACAACCAACCTGGACGTGTCACCATACCAAAATGGCCGATAGCAATTTTCAGTTGAGGGCACTCCTGAATGATCTCCTCCATCTGTCCTACCTGTGCATCACCATCCATCAATTCGATACCGAGAATCTTACCACATTCTTCCATTTGGTGCAGCATTTTAACCATCTCGTCATTAAGGAAATGCAGTGGCAATCGGGCTGCAGGAACTTTAATACCCTTGAAATCCTTCATCAGTCTATCGGCGTGTGCAGAAAAGCCAGATTCACGACAGTCAGCCATACCAAAGGTAAAGAAGCGATTCGGATAACGCTGTTCTACTTGCAGTAGATAGTCGTTTTGCAATCCATCTATGAACTCTTGTGTGACAACGGCAGCCGCTACCTGTGCATAGTCCATATTACTCAAGAAACGCTCTGCCGTATTCTGACCATCCGTCATAAAAGGCGGCAACATCTGACGCTCCTCTCCCAAGAACATACTACGGCTGCGATTAGGTTCCAATTGATAAATCGGCAGACCATTTACCTGTGTGTCCTGTGTCAACCACAGATGACTATGTGCATCGATTATGAGTTTTTCCATCTTACAAACATCTGGTCACCGATCATCTGCTGTACCTCCATTACCAACTGTTCGTCCATCGGTTCATTGACATAACTGATATTCTTTAACACATTGTCAGGATTGGCACTACTGAAAAGCGTCGTGGCAATACGAGGATTCATACTGGTAGAGAACTGTATGGCAAGTTTCTCAATGGGATAGCCCTTTCCCTGACAATATGCAGCTGCCTTGGCACAGGCTTCCTTCAAATCCTTTGGAGCCGGATGCCAGTCAGGGGTTCCTCGTTGGGAAAGCAATCCCATAGACAACGGAGAGGCATTGATAACTCCCACATGATGCTGTTCAAAGAACCCGAGATAGTCGGCAAGCAAGGTATCATTCAAACTGTAATGACAGAAATTAAGGATACTCTCTACTGTTCCTTCTTCACAATGCTCAACAACCCATTTCAGATTCTCGGGCTGCAAGTCAGTGATACCCACATGACGCACCACTCCCTCCCGTTTCAGTCCTACCAATACTGGCAAGGTCTCGTCGACAATCTTCTGCAGTCCACCCTCCATGCCTGCCTGAAACTCGATGTCATGTACATTAATCAAGTCGATATAGTCAACATTCAACCGTTCCAAGCTCTCATACACGCTCTCTATAGCACGTTTGCCACTGTAATCCCAGGTGTTCACGCCATCCTTCCCATAGCGCCCGACTTTCGTCGACAAGTAATACTTATCACGAGGAATATCCTTGAGAGCCTTTCCTAATACGGTTTCTGCCTTCAGATGACCATAATAGGGAGATACGTCTATGAAGTTAATGCCGTTATCCACTGCCGTATGGACGGCACGGATACCCTCTTCCTCACGGATGGAATGGAACACACCGCCTAATGACGACGCGCCAAAACCTAGGTTCGACACCCGCATACCAGTCTTTCCAATTTCGTTGTATGTCATAGTCTTTTCTTTATAGTTTTTGCAAAGGTACAAAAAAAATTTTGTACCTTTGCATTTGAAATGATATATTTAGCATCCTATTTCCCAATTACCAGCCCGACGCTGATTTTCTTCGTCGTGCTTCTGATTATATTGTTTGCTCCTATCATCATGGGCAAACTGCGTATTCCGCATATTATTGGGATGGTTTTGGCTGGTGTAATAATTGGTAAATACGGACTGAACATTCTGGAACGCGACTCCTCTTTTGAGTTGTTTGGGAAGGTTGGACTTTTGTATATCATGTTCCTCGCAGGATTGGAAATGGATTTGGAAAGTGTAAAGAAGAACTCCAAACGATTCCTGATTTTCGGATTACTCACCTGTCTTGTACCACTTATTATGACCTACTTCATGGCTATGTGGCTACTGGATTATTCCTCTCAGGCCTCCTTCCTTTTAGGATGTATCATGGCATCGAACACCCTGATAGCCTATCCTATCATTGGACGCTATGGACTGCAACGTCACTCCAGCGTGATGTTGAGTGTGGGTTCATCCATGCTATCCCTCTTCCTTGCACTGATGATGCTGGCCGCATTAGCTGCCTCATATGGAGAAGATGTGGGCTTTTGGTTCTGGATTCTCTTCCTGCTGAAATTCTCTTTGTTCTGTGTAGCCAGTGCCTGGCTGATACCCAAGCTTGCCCGATATTTCCTACGCCGTTACTCCGATGCCGTGATGCAGTTTATCTTCGTTCTTGCGGTGATGTTCCTCAGTGCTGCAGTCTCTGAGGCTATTGGTGTAGAAGGTATCGTAGGCGCATTTCTCTCCGGATTGATTCTCAACCGTTATATCCCACATGTATCTCCGTTGATGAACCGTATTGAGTTTATCGGTAACGCTCTCTTCATCCCCTATTTCCTGATTGGAGTGGGTATGCTTATCAATGTCGGTTCCCTCTTTACAGGGTTGCACATGCTGTGGATTGTGCTGTTGATAGCCTTCTTCGGTACCTTCGGAAAGGCTGTAGCCGCCTACCTGTCGAGTCTGTTATTCCATCTGCCCCAGTCGGCAGGCAATATGATGTTCGGACTGACGAGTGCTCATGCCGCAGGAGCCATTGCAATGGTCATGGTGGGTATGCGACTGGAGGTCAGTCCTGGTATCTATCTGGTTAATGACGAGATCCTGAACGGTGTGGTTATCATGATCCTCGTTACCTGTGTCATCAGTACATTTATGACCTCACATGCTGCCCAACAGATTATCCTGCAAGAAAAGACACACTTAAAGACGGACGATGCCCAACGGGATGACGAGAAGATATTACTATGTGTGAAATATCCTGAGATTGCTCCTCAACTGTTAGAACTTGCTATCATGATGCGTAATAACAGGCTGAACAGGGGACTCGTAGCATTGAATGTCGTCTATGACGATACCAATTCAGCTGTTAACAGGGAGAAGGGTTTGCGCCTGCTGGAACAGTTACAACAACAGGCAAGTGCCAGTGACGTCAAGATGCAGACACAGGTGCGCCTTGCCTCTAATATCGCCAACGGCATCAAACATGCCTTCCGCGAATTTGCCAATTCAGAGATTATCATGGGTATGCATGTCCATACGGAAGTGAACCCTAAGTTCTGGGGTGACTTCATCCAGAGTCTCTATAACGGACTGAACAGACAGATTATACTGACTCGTTTTGTACAACCCTTGAATACACTACGCCGCATACAAGTAGTAGTCCCCTCACGTGCGGAATTCGAGCCAGGATTCCATCGCTGGCTGGAACGTCTGGCACGAATGGCAGGCAATCTGGATTGTCGCATCCAGTTCCATGGACGTGAAGAGAGTATGTCACTCATCAGGGAATATATCAACAACCGACATCCCGGGGTACGTGCAGGATATACTTATATGGCACATTGGAACGAACTGCCTAAACTTGCGGAGAGTATCAATGACGACCATATGTTTGCCGTCATTACGGCACGTAAAGGTACTATCTCCTACAAGAATGCACTGGAACGACTGCCCAATGAGTTAATGCAGCATTTCTCTGGCAAGAATCTGATGATTATCTTCCCTGACCAATATGGTGATGCAAAAGAGAACAGCATGACCTTCACGGAGGCACAACATCAGGAAGAGAGTAGTATCTATGCTACCATTGCCAGTTGGATCAACAGTCACCGTCCCCTTTAAATCTATTAAGCCCATGATATCAATCCAAGGAATCAAAAAAAGTTTCGGCTCTCTCGAAGTTCTGAAAGGCATCGACCTTCACATCGACAAAGGAGAAGTTGTCAGTATTGTTGGACCCAGTGGGGCTGGTAAGACAACACTTTTACAGATTATCGGTACATTGGATAAACCTGATGCTGGTACTGTCTGTGTCAACGGCATTGACGTTAGTAACCTCAGTAAGAAGAAACTCTCTGATTTCCGCAACCAGCATATCGGTTTTGTGTTCCAGTTTCACCAGTTGTTACCTGAGTTTACGGCTATTGAGAATATCATGATACCTGCCTATATCGCAGGAGTTCCACAACGGGAGGCGAAACAACATGCACAAGAGTTATTGGAATTCATGGGACTAACAGACAGGGCAAGTCATAAGCCTAACGAACTGAGTGGTGGAGAGAAACAGCGTGTTGCTGTGGCACGTGCCCTCATTAATCATCCGGCAGTCATCCTTGCCGATGAGCCCAGCGGTTCCCTTGATTCTAAGAACAAGGAGGAGTTACACCAATTGTTCTTCGACCTGCGTGACAAGTTCGGACAAACCTTTGTCATCGTCACACACGACGAACAACTGGCAAATATTACAGACCGTACTATCCATATGCGGGATGGACTCTTAGAGACACTAGAAAACCTAGAGCCACTAGATAACCTAGAAACACTAGAACAACTATGATCAAACTCGGCGACTATAACACCCTGCGCATCGTCAAGAGCGTAGACTTTGGTCTCTACCTCGACGGTGGCGATGAAGGCGAGATCCTGCTTCCTTCCCGCTATGTGCCCAAAGGAGTAAGGATTGGCGATGATATCGAGGTGTTTGTCTACCTCGACCAAGACGAGAAACTCATTGCCACCACCCTAAAACCTCTTGCCAAAGTAGGCGACTTTGCTTGGTTGGAGTGCGCATGGACCAATGAGTATGGTGCTTTCCTCAACTGGGGACTGATGAAAGACCTGTTCTGTCCTTTCCGAGAGCAGAAGCAACGGATGCAGAAAGGACAGCGCTATTACGTCTATGTGATGGAGGACGAGAGGACCCACCGCTTGATGGCAACGGCGAAGGTAGAGCGTTATCAGAAACATAGCGGCTACGAGCAGGCACTCGATTTCTCTGAGGAGTTGCTACGCTACCTCAAGGAAAACGGAGGCTTCTGCGACCTGGGCGACAAGAGTCCGTCGGAGGAGATCGCCCATCGTTTCGGTGTCTCGAAGAAAGTCTATAAAAAAGCAGTCGGCGACCTTTACCGCCGCCGACTGATTACTATCTCTGATGAGGGTATCACCCTCGTTTAGAACTCTGCACTCTTCGGGGTACGTGGGAAAGGTATGACGTCACGGATGTTCTGCATACCTGTTACAAAGAGAATCAGACGCTCGAAACCGAGTCCGAAACCAGCATGTGGACAGGTTCCCCAACGACGGGTATCAATATACCACCACAGGTGGGTCTTATCCATCTGACGACGCTCTATCTCACCCATCAGTTTTTCATAACTTTCCTCACGGACTGAACCACCGATAATCTCACCAATCTGTGGGAACAGCACGTCTGTACCCTGCATCGTAGGACCAGGAGCAACAGCACCTTTGTAACCTACAGAACCGCCATCGGCTGTATCAGTGTTCTGTTTCATATAGAACGACTTGAACGCACGTGGATAGTCGGTCATGATAACAGGCTTCTTAAAGTGTTCCTCTACGAGATAGCGCTCATGCTCAGAGGCAAGGTCATCACCCCAGTTGCAGGGGAATTCAAACTTCTTACCCTTCTTCATCGCTTCTTGCAGGATATTGATACCCTCTGTATAAGGCAGGCGCACGAAGGTATCCTTCAACACACCTTCCAAACGTTCAATGAGTGTCTTGTCAATCATCTGGTTGAGGAAGGCAATATCGTCCTTACAGTTGTCAAGTGCCCAACGGACACAGTATTTGATGAAGTCTTCCTCCAGATCCATCAACTCATCCTGGTCCATGAAGGCAACCTCTGGCTCCACCATCCAGAACTCAGCGAGGTGGCGGGGCGTATTAGAGTTCTCCGCACGGAATGTAGGACCGAAGGTATAGATGGCACCCAGTGCCGTAGCACCCAACTCACCCTCCAACTGTCCTGATACCGTCAGGGATGTCTGCTCTCCGAAGAAGTCATCATCATAGATGATCTTCCCGTTCTCGTCCTTCTTCAGGTCATAGAGATTCTTGGTGGTTACCTGGAACATGTTTCCTGCTCCCTCGCAGTCACTTGCCGTAATCAGCGGGGTATGGAAATAGAAGAAACCATGCTCATGGAAATAGGTATGGATTGCCATTGCCATGTTATGGCGGATGCGCATGACAGCACCAAAGGTATTGGTACGAAGACGCATGTGCGCATTCTTACGCATCACCTCAAACGACTGTCCCTTCTTCTGCATCGGATAGGTGTTGTCACAGGCTCCATAGAGTTCCAGACTGGTAGCCTGGATCTCACTGGTCTGTCCTGCTCCCTGGCTCTCCACCAAAGTTCCTACGGCACAGATACAAGCACCTGTAGTGATCTGCTTCAGCAATTCCTCATCGAACTTCGTGGGGTCGACGACCACCTGTACATTCTTGATGGTAGAGCCGTCGTTCAGGGCGATGAAGTCAACAGCCTTACTGCTGCGGTGCGTACGCACCCAGCCCTTCACGCAGACCTCTTTTCCAAAATCCGTACTCTTCAGTACGTCTACTATCTTTATTCTTTTCACTTTTTTACCTTTTTACTTTTTTACCTTTACTCATAGGCACCCATACGCAGGCGGTCAACCTCCTCCTCGGTGAGGTAACGCCAGTCGCCACGACGCAGGTTCTTCTTGGTCAGTCCTGCAAACTGTACGCGGTCGAGTTTCGTCACCTTATAGCCAAGGCTCTCGAAGATACGGCGCACGATGCGGTTCTTGCCAGAGTGGATCTCGATACCCACTTGCTTCTTGTCGTTAGCATCTGCATACTGTACGTCATCTGCCTTGATCTCACCGTCCTCCAACGTGATACCGTCAGCAATCTGCTGCAAGTCATGGGCGGTCACGTTCTTGTCGAGGTGTACGTGATAGATCTTCTTCTTCAGGAACTTCGGATGGGTCAGTTTAGAAGCCATGTCACCATCGTTCGTCAGGAGCAGCACACCAGTGGTGTTGCGGTCAAGACGACCAACAGGATAGATACGCTCTGGGCAAGCGCCCTTCACGAGGTCCATCACCGTCTTACGCTGCTGTGGATCGTCACTGGTCGTCACGTAGTCCTTTGGCTTGTTAAGCAGCACGTAAACCTTCTTCTCTGGAGTAACAGGAGTGTCGTGGAACTTCACCTCATCAGTGCGGAGCACCTTGGTACCCAACTCGGTAACCACCTCGCCATTCACGGTCACTACACCTGCCTGGATGAACTCATCAGCCTCACGACGGCTGCATACACCAGCATTGGCAAGGAACTTGTTCAGACGGATGGGCTCGTTGGGATCGTAGTTCTCCTCCTTATACTCTATACGCTTCTTGAAACTGTACTTTGCATTGGGATCGTAATCAGCGGTATGCTGGCGATAGCCACGCTGCTTGTTATAGCCACCACGAGGCTGACCATAACCACCACGCTGCTGATAACCGCCACGAGGCTGACCATAGCCACCACGCTGCTGATAGCCGCCCTGCTGACGAGGCTGATAGCCACGGGGCTGGTAACCGCCCTGCTGACGAGGCTGGTATCCACCCTCCTCACCTTCTACCTGCTGGTTATAACGGGGACGATAACCACCCTGTTGGTAGCCGCCACGAGGCTGATAACCACCACGGGGCTGGTAGCCGCCCTGCTGATAATTGTTACGAGGACGATAGCCACCCTCGCCATTATTTGGATTGAAACGGGGACGATAACCACCTTGACGCTGTGGGGCACCGCCTTGCAGACCGGACCCAAAGCCCTCAGGACGGAAGCCGCCCTCCTCTTGATTCTGACTACGGTTATAACCACCCTGTCCATAAGGGCGTACCTGTTGATGGATACGTGGACGGGGTGAGCGTCCTGGCTTGTAACCTTGATAACCACTTGTTTGGTTTGAATAGCCCTCACGGCTGCTGTTCTGCTCTGCGGACTGTTCCTCTGTTTTCTTTTCGTTCTCTAATTCCATAATTTTCTTGTTGATTTTAGTCCGGAAGCCTCACGGCTCCCTTTGTGTTGTTAATAATTCATTTAAATTCCAGTATAATTCATTGGCGTGATAGCCATTAATTCTTCTTTCACCTCCTCGCTGACATCAAGTCCCTGGATGAACTCATGAATCAATTCGGGAGTCATCTTCTGATTGGTGCGTGTCAGCGCCTTCAGTGCCTCATAGGGATGGGGATATGCCTCACGACGCAGGATGGTCTGGATAGCCTCAGCCACCACAGCCCATGTATTGTCGAGGTCCTCCTGTAATTTCTCCTCGTTGAGGATCAGTTTACGCAATCCTTTCAAAGTGCTCTGGATGGCGATGAGGGCATGTCCCATGGGAACACCCACGTTGCGAAGCACGGTGGAGTCGGTCAGGTCACGCTGCAAACGACTCACAGGCAACTTCTGGGCAAGAAACTGCAGGATGGCATTGGCGATGCCAAGGTTGCCCTCCGAGTTCTCGTAGTCAATCGGGTTCACCTTATGTGGCATGGCACTCGACCCTACCTCACCAGCCTTGATCTTCTGCTTGAAATACTCCATCGAGATATACATCCAGAAGTCACGGTCAAGGTCGATGATGATGGTGTTGATACGGCGCATGGCATCGAAGATAGCACCCAGCCAGTCGTAATTGGATATCTGGGTGGTCCACTGCTCGCGCTCCAGTCCGAGTTTCTCGCTGACGAACTTGTTGCCGAACTCCCGCCAGTCGTACTGTGGGTAAGCCACATGGTGGGCGTTATAGTTACCCGTGGCACCACCAAACTTAGCGGTGATGGGTGTGTCCTTCAAACCGCGCAACTGCTCCTCCAGACGATAGACATACACCATCACCTCCTTACCCAAGCGGGTTGGAGAGGCTGGCTGTCCGTGTGTCTTGGCAAGCATCGGCACGTTCTTCCACTGCTCAGCGTAGTCATTCAACTGCTCGATCAGTTCCTCCACCATCGGATAATACACCTCCTCCAGTGCCTCCTTCACCGAGAGGGGCACACTGGTGTTGTTGATGTCTTGCGAGGTCAGTCCGAAGTGGATAAACTCCTTGTACTTCTCGAAGTCACCAATCTTGTCGAGTTCCTCCTTGATGAAGTACTCTACAGCCTTCACATCGTGATTAGTCGTCTTCTCTATCTCCTTCACACGGGCGGCATGCTCCTCCGTGAAGTTCCTGTAGATGTCGCGCAACGGCTCGAAAAGGCTATGGTCGAAGTCCTCCAGTTGTGGCAAGGGCAACTCACAAAGAGTAATGAAGTATTCTATCTCCACACGCACCCTGTAGCGAATGAGCGCATATTCCGAGAAGTATCCTGCCAACTGCTCTGTCTTACTCCTATAACGGCCATCTATAGGCGAGATGGCTGTCAATACGTCTAATTCCATTACTTTCTCTTAAATACCTTATTATAAAATATAGCTATATTCTCTCTTAGAGACTGCAAAGGTACGAAAACCCCTGCAAACCACCAAAATAAAATCAGAAAATTAACAGTCTGTCACATACTACCAAAAAGGTAATACGCTTCATTTTGCTTATCCGTGAGATACCTCTTCTGCCTTGCAACCGTCCAGCAGGTCACGATGGATATGGTGGGAAAGGTCACCACTACCCGGTTTGTAACGCCGTCCTGCAGGGGTGTAATTGCATTTGAAACCGTTCAGGTGCCTGTCAGCACGGAATTGCCTGGGATCGTCGACACAAACACTCTTCACAGAGATAGAAAAGCGCCCCAAGTCACCCAGTTTCACCACATAACCTGCCTGTAGGTAATGGCGGACAGAGTCGAACAACTCCTTGACGACCATTCGCACATCAGAGGCTTTGGCACTACAACTCTGTTCTATCATGCGCTCTATCTCCTCCAACGTCACATCACCTGATTTCACCGTGTGGGCATAATACTTACCGTAGTTCTTACTACTCTTGATCTTGTTCTGTATTAATCTGTACTTGACACTCATAGTTTGATGGATTTAATGCCGCAAAGATACTAAAAAATCAATGAACTTCCGTCATTATACTATTAAATTAAGTGAAATATAAAAGTAAATTCAGTGAATTTAGTAAGTAAATTCAGTAGGTTTACTTAGTAAATTCAGTGAGATTACTCAGTAAATTCAGTGAATTTACTAAATAAATGACTTGAGGTGTCCGTATAAAAAACCCTCCACACTTTTAAGATGTGAAGGGAATTTGCTTATAGATTTTCTACTCTAGCATCTTGAAACGCCAAATCTGGAAATTACCATCAGTATTTCCTCGGTCTGAAACAAAATATAGATAATTGTCTTTAGTCCAATAAGGCATTCCATCATATGACTTATTGATAGTCACTTGAACTAAGTTATTACCATCAACGTCAATGATATAAATATCATAATCTTTCTTATCTTTCTTGGAAGCCTCAAATACAATTCTAGTACCATCGGGGCTCCAGCGAGGATTAGAAGCGTATCCTTTCTTCGCATCAGTAATTTGCACTTGCTCACTACCGTCAATATTCATTGTCCAAATACTACAACTCTTGGCATCAGAAGAATACTTCACATAGGCTATTTGCTTTCCATCTGGAGAGAATACCGGCTGATAGCCATTGCCTAAAAGAGTTGTTTCACCCGTTTTCAGGTTCTTCAGCCAGATTTCACTGTTCTCTACAATGACAGTGGTTCCTCCTAATCCAAAGAAAGAACCCCAGAAATTAAATTTTTTATAATAGGAATATTGTACCTTACTATATACCAGCATGGTACCATCTTCATTGAAACTGGGATAATCCTCAAAAGCATTAGAAGATTCTGTAATCTGATTCAATGCCTTTCCCTTGCTATCAGTCATCATATATATATCAGAGGTGCTACTACCTTCCAATTGACACCGGAAAGCAAGTTTATCCGTTGCAGGACAATAAACAGGAGAATAATTGAAGTTCTTTCCACTTGTCTTCTGAGTCATTGCTGCAGAGAAAGGATTTTCTTTCTTATAGATATTAAAATATCTCTTATTTTCCCTTGCGGAGAAATAGAGCGCACTGCCGTTATCACCTCCAAAGGGATACAAACAAGGCTCCTCATTGTCGGTAACTTGAGTCAGTGCCTGAAGGCTTTCACCTGTTGTTGTAATTGCATACTTTTTCTTTCCGTAGCCAGATAGTGCTACTACAAAAAGAACTAATGTAAATAATAATTTTTTCATAATCATAGGGTTTTTTAGTGAATAAATATATCATTTTTCTATTTCTTGACTACAATAGGTATTCGTCGCGGGATCATGTCATGATCATGCTTGCGGCATTTGGCAAGCCATCTCTGGAAATCATCGTATGAGAGTTCACGAGGCAAAAGTTCACTCGTCGCATTATCCGCTGCCTTGGCAAACTGATTAGGCGAGAAGACAACATAGATCACATTATGCTCCATGGAACGCTCACAGGTCATATTATACTCATCAACATAAGGGCGATCCTGCTGTGATGCCTCCTTGATATTAAAGAACAGGTAACGACGATTTGCCTCAATAGGATAGATACCATCCATCTGATTGCGATAGGGCAATAGACAGAAAGCCTTCTCACTCGAGTCGACGAGATAAACGGCAAGATAACCACTTACAGGAGAGACAAACGACAAGAAGAGGTCGTCACCGCTCTTGAAATCATCGTCCTCAAACTTATCCTCAATCCCATTGCGCAAGACATGTGCCTGAAAATCTATTTGAGCCGTGACAATCTCACGTGCCTTACCCTTCACCTTACAGGTAATGATAACCATATTCTCCTGAAAGACAGGATTGCTGAACTTAGGCTCCCCGATAGTCTCAATCCATTCTCCCTTCACCTCACTGCCTCCAATCGTGAAGAAATCTGTCGACGACTCGCTGCCATTGGTATGGATACGGGTCGTATTAGTCTGCTGAACAATAGTACCAAACTCATCGGCTATCGCCTGTATTTTGGCACGCTCTAAGGCTGTCCGCCTAATCTCCTCCACCGATACATTCTCAGGGGCATGGTAGGTATATTCTCCCTCCACCGTCTTCACTTTCTGGGCAAAGGCAGTGAGCGACAGCATCATGAGTATGAAGACTACGGCTTGTCTCATTCTATAAAATTTTTAGTTTTTGATGCGGCAAAGTTAATAATAAGTGAAGGAAAAACCAAATTTCTACACTCATTTTTTATTATTAAAACGAAAAAACCTCTTCCGAGTTTGGGAAGAGGTTTCCTTGGTGGGCGCTGAGGGATTCGAACCCCCGACCCTCTGCTTGTAAGGCAGATGCTCTAAACCAACTGAGCTAAGCGCCCTTATTTCTTGTAAGCGGGTGCAAAGGTAAGGCATTTTTTTCATTCTGCCAAACTTTTGCACCACTTTTTTCAAGATTTCTTATAATTTGTACAAATCACTGGCGGCAAGCAGGTCAACTTTCTTCTCTGCCAGGATGCGCTCGCACGCCTCCAAATCGGTAGGACGGATAATCACATGGGCGACATCGCCATTGGCAAAGGAGTACATATACTCGATGAACACGCCTGCGTCAGACAGCATCTTGAGCACCTTGGCAAGCGAGCCGCTGGTGTTCGGACAGATAAAGCCGATGACATCAGTAATCTTCACTGCGAAATGGGCAGCCTTCAGCACTTGGTATGCCTTGTCGGGATCGCTGACGATACAGCGCAGAATACCAAAGTCCGAGTTATCGGCAATACTCATGGCGGAGAGGTTGACACCTGCAGCACCTAACACATCAGTCACCTCGGTGAGGCGTCCTGACTTGTTCTCCAAGAAAATAGACAATTGTTTTGCTAACATATTATTTCGATTTTAATTTTTAATCTATAATATTTAATGTTTAATATTTAATATTTTAGAATTTACGGTTATCGATGACGCGCTTTGCCTTACCTGTAGAACGCTCGATGCCCTTAGGCTCCACGAGTTTGATCTTGAAGCCCAAACCAATGACGGAGCGGAGTTCTGCCTCCAGTTTCTTCTGCAAGCCCACCATTGTCGCCATGTCGTCAGTGAAGTATTCCTCCTTCACCTCTACCTTCAGTTCGCTGGTGTCTGTGTTGTTCACACGGTCGACAGTCAGCAGGAAGTGTGGCTCATACTCTGGCAACGACAGGATGACGGCCTCAATCTGGGATGGGAAGACATTGACACCACGGATGATGAGCATATCGTCGCAACGACCCAGGATACGGTCCATACGTACCAACGTGCGTCCACATGAGCACTTCTCATAATGCAGTGCCGTGAGGTCGTGGGTGCGATAGCGCAGGAGCGGCATACCCTCTTTCGTCAGATGGGTAAAGGTCAGTTCTCCCAACTCGCCCTCAGGCATCGGCTCGCCAGTCTCGGGATTCAGGATCTCTGGATAGAAATAGTCCTCACTGAGGTGGGTGCCATGCTGATACTCGCACTCATAGCCCACACCAGGTCCTGCGATCTCACTCAGACCATAGATATCATAGGCCTTGATGCCCAGCGAAGCCTCCAACTTCTGGCGCATCTCCTCTGTCCAAGGCTCTGCGCCAAAGGCGCCAATCCTCAACTTGAACTCGTCACGCGACCACTCGCTCTCGCCCATCGCCTCTCCCAAGAACATCGCATAAGAGGGGGTACAGCAGAGCACAGAGGCTCCAAAGTCATGCATCAGCGTGATCTGCTTCTGCGTATTTCCTGACGACATGGGAATGACACTGGCTCCGATATTCGTGGCACCATCATGGGCACCCAAGCCACCAGTGAACAGCCCATAGCCGTACGACACCTGGAAGATATCGTCTTTCGTAGCGCCATAGGCGGTAAAGGCACGTGAGATAGACTCCGTCCACATCGCCAAGTCTTTACGAGTATGCAGCACAACGACAGGTTTTCCCGTCGTACCACTGGATGCGTGGATGCGCACTATCTGGCTCATCGGCACTGCTGCCAGCCCGAATGGATAGTTATCACGAAGGTCGAGTTTGTTGGTAAACGGCAACTTGACGATATCGTCAATATCCTTGATATCGCCAGGCTCCAGCCCCATCTCTTGAAATTTCTTACGATAGAATGGCGTGTTATGGTACACATACTCTGCCATCTTCCTTAATCTGATGCTCTGAATCTCACGCAACTGCTCACGATCCATGCACTCCACAGTCTCATTCCAAATCATTGTTCTTTATTTTTCTTGTTTCGTTTTAAGTTTGTATAGTTCTGTGTGCTGCAAATTTAGTACATTTTTTCGAAAACACCAAAGAAAAGACTGCAAAACTATTTGTCTTGCAGTCTTCTTCGTGGGCGCTGAGGGATTCGAACCCCCGACCCTCTGCTTGTAAGGCAGATGCTCTAAACCAACTGAGCTAAGCGCCCTCAAGAAATCCCGAGCACTAGAGGTACTCGGGATTATCATTTATCATGCTAATTCGTGAATTACTTCAACTCAACAGTTGCACGACGGTTGTAACTGATAGGAGACAGAGTGTCAACACCACCAGCAGCATTGATCTCGATGTTAGAGCGATCAACACCCATGTTAACGAGAGCGTCAGCAACAGCCTCAGCACGCTTCTGAGACAGGCTCTGGTTGAGGTTTGCACTACCAGTCTTGCTGTCAGCGTAACCAGTTACGACGATCTTAGCGTTGTTAGCCTTTGCAGCGTCAGCAACAGCCTGTACGTTCTGCAGATCCTTCTGAGAAGCGATCTTAGCCTTACCCAGGTTGAAGAATACTGACACAGGAGCAGAAACAATTACCTTCTCAGCGCTCTTAGTGTCAAGTGCGTTGGTAGTAGTTGGGCACTTGTGGTCGCGGATCTGCTTCTGCAGACGAGCGTTCTCAGCGTTAGCGTCAGCCAACTGAGCGTTCAGAGCGTCGATCTGACCCTGAGAGAGAGCCTTGATAGCCTCTACGTCTGGAGTCTTGTTCCAACCAGTAGTCTTGCCAATGTTGAAAGTAGCACCTACCTCAACTGCGAACTGGTTTACGCGATGCTTTGGAGAAACACCACCCATGCCGCTCCACTCGCTACCATAACTGTTGTAAGCGAGTTCGAGGTTCAGAGAAACAACCTTACCCAGACGGAAGGTGTTCAACAGACCTGCGCTATAAACGAGGGTATTAGACTTAGCGTCGAAGTTACGACCTACACCAGCACCAGCATAAGGAATGAAGTTCCAAATACGGTTCTCATTGTAGCCACAAATCATATTGCTCAGATTGAACAATACCTGCTCGTTAACGGTCAAATACTTCTGAACATCGCTGTCAAAAGCCTTACCCAGCCACATGAAGTTACCCTTGGTGCGGAGTCCGATACCTGGAGTAAACCACTTACCAATAGCAACAGAGAATCCCAGAGCGGTAGTTACGTTGTGATCATTGTCATTCACACCAGTTCCGAGGGGGAACTTGTAGAATGGATTGGCAAAAATGTTGCTTGTGCCATTGTAGAAAGCACTGTAATTCACATTTGCCTGAACAAACCAGTTGCTCCAGAAAGAATTAGTTGCAACACTGTACTTCTCTGTAGGTACAGCATCCTGTGCCATTGAGGCAACAGAAACACTGGCAAAAGCCAGTAACATTAAAAACTTTTTCATACCTATACTAATATTAATGTTAAATGATATTACGCTATTACACTTTTATCAATTTGTGTGCAAAATTAAACATTTATTTTATATCTGCAAACTTTTTTGGGAAAAAATTGCACTTTTTTACGAAAAAACTTGTTTTATATCACATTTTTACGTTAATAAGCCTAACTTTTCCTGCAAATCAGCCTAACAACTGCTCTATTTCCTTTTGGGGCAGAATGCAGAGTATCGCTTTTCCATCAGGGGTGTAATTCACATTAGAGCAGGCAAACAACTCATTGACGATACTCTCCATCTCCTCATTACTGAGAATCTGTCCCTGAGGGATAGCCGCATGGCGGGCAAGGCTCAAGGCAAGCGACGAATGGATATCGTGCAAGTTTCCCGCTCCTTTCTCTATGGCATCACTGACCATGTCATGAACCAACTGGACGTAATTGAGTCCTTCAAGACCAGCGGGAATAGCCTGAATGGCATAACTATACTGTCCGAGGTCGCTCAACTCAAAGCCCATCCCCTGTAACTCTGGTAAGATTTTTTCTAACACGACAGCATCAGACGGAGAGAAACGGACAACCTCAGGGAAGAGCATCCGCTGACTATTGACAGCCTGTGCCTCCAACTGCGACAGATAGCGCTCATAGCGAATACGGACATCAGCCCTGTATTGGTCGATAATCATCAGTCCAGACTTCACGGCGGTCATGATATAGCGCCCCTTATATTGATAATGTACGGGAGACTTCTCCTCTATCAGCGGCTCCACCTCGGAAGCAGGAGTCTCATCGACTGTGGTGTCGAACACCTCTGTCTCCGTTGGACGGCGACGAGCCAACTGGTCGTAGAGTTGCTCCCATCCGTTGGCAGACTTCGTCGAGCGCTCGGAGTGCTGCTTGAAGGGGTTATAAGTCGAGTTATAAGAAGGTTGGGGAGGCGCCACCTGCTGCTCAGGGCTGAACACAGGGATGTCTGGTCGCCCCTCTGTATCAAAGTCTATCTGTGGTATCTCGCAGAACTTCCCAATAGCGTCTTTGACAGCCGCCATCAGAATCTGCCAAACCGCCTGCTCGTTCTCGAACTTGATCTCCGTCTTGGTGGGATGAATATTCACATCAATATCAGAAGGGGCAACTTCGAAATAGATGAAATACGGCACCTGCATCCCCACAGGCACCAGACGGTCGAAAGCCTGCATCACTGCCTTATGGAAATAGGCATGCTTCATGAAACGCCCATTGACGAAGAAGTAGTCATGCGCCCCTTTCTTCCGAGCGGACTCTGGTTTACCCACGAAACCGCTTATCTTGCAGATCGCCGTCTCCACACTCACCTCCAACAAATCCTGGTTAAAGCGTTTGCCAAAGACATCTGAGATACGCTGACGGAGGGTGCCGTTCTTCAGGTTCATTAACTCCTGCCCGTTGCTATAGAGTGAGAAGGCTATCTCCGGGTAGACTAGGACGATGCGCTCAAAGGCAGTCAGGATATTATTCAACTCCGTCGCATTCGTCTTCAAGAACTTACGACGTGCCGGCACGTTGAAGAAGAGGTTCTCCACTTTGAAATTACTACCCTTCGGACAACTGACCAGTTCCTGTTCCTCAACCTTAGAGCCAGAGAGTCGTATGCGAGTCCCCAACTCCTGCTCCTCCATCCTGGTACGCAACTCGACTTGCGACACGGCGGCAATGGAGGGCAAAGCCTCTCCACGGAATCCCATCGTCGTTAAGGCAAAGAGGTCGTCGGCCTTGCGAATCTTAGAAGTGGCATGACGCTCAAAGGCAAGGCGGGCATCCGTCTCCGACATGCCCTTCCCGTCGTCTATCACCTGGAGAGAAGTGCGTCCTGCGTCAACCACGATGACCTGAATGGTACGGGCTCCCGCATCAACGGCATTCTCCACCAACTCTTTAATCACAGAGGCCGGTCGCTGGATGACCTCGCCAGCGGCGATCTGGTTGGCAACGGAGTCTGGTAGTAGTTGTATCACATCACTCATCCGGCTATCCCTCCTTCCTGTTTAGTTTCTGTCTGGGTGCCTCCCTGCGTTTGATCTCCTTCAGTTCCTGCCCTGCCTTCTTCGAACGCCAGTTGAAGATGTCTTGTTTGTTGAGGGGACGGATATAATCAAACCACGCATACTGTGGCAGGAAATACTTAGACGGTGGTATCTGTGTCATCGGATAGAGGGTTCCCACAGGTTTCTCCATCCATATCTTTTTCATCTTACGGTTCTCCAAGAACATCTTCATCCACGGAGTCTCTGTATAGTTGAGTCCTATCAACGTACTGTCTGAATCATCGACAGGATAATAGACGATCAAGACATTGCCAACAGCATCTGTCTCATAGATCTCGCCTTTCTCAAAATAGGCGAGCATCTCCTTCGATGACACTTGGTTAAAATGAATGGTATCGGGCATCTGCTCTGTGGAGAAAGCCTGTCCCACCACATGGGCTCTGTTGATGGTGGAGTCTTTCATATAGACACGGATCTCCTCGCCAAAGAGTTGCTGGTTGTTATTCCAGACGATAGGATCACGATACATCGTCATACAGGAGTCCTGCGAGTTATAGACCAGTGAGTCACAGACTGCCTGTACATCAACACGGTACGCGCGTACCTTATTATACGCATGTATCTTGCGGTAGACAGAGTCGGTATTGATATTGAAGGTAAACAACTTAAACGTATCGGCATGCATATAGAGCGTATCCTTCTGGGAATAGTCCATGGCAACGGCATTCTTGGTCGCCATCGCATAGCCAGTGGAGTCGTTGTACTCACAATAATCACCTGTCAGACTGTTCTTATTCGTGGAGTCGGTATAGATGACGTTCCAGTAAGCATAACTGGTACCCTTCTTAGCGTCATGATAGACACTATCCCCCACGATGGTACGCCCTTGGTCCTTCATCACCGAGCGTCCAAAGAGTTCTGAGGTCTCTGTCTTGGTGTTATAATAGCCATCCTCGCTGTAAATATGACTACTGCCCGACGTGATATTCGATGGTCCTACGATATGAGCACGAGAGGTCTGGGTATCGTAATACAAGGAGTCTGTCGTCAGATAGAGATTCTTGTCACGCAGACGGACATCATAATAGAAGATAGCCATCTTCGTGTCGGTATGATACTCGCCCCAGTCACTGGTCAGAGTCGATCCGTTGTCCACGAGTTTACCGCCCTCGAAGAAGTTGCCGAAATTATATAGTCTGTCATAGTCAAGACTATCGGTATAAAGGGTGGACTGGCGATGCTTCAGGATGACATTATAACGAGCCTGCGCTATCTGAGCATTACCATCATAGTAAGCATAGTCGCTGAAGAGTTTCAGGGTGTCGCCCTGCAACATCCTCACATGCCCGAAAGCCTCAAAGGAATTGGTCTGCTGAAAGAAGTTGGCACTGTCGCAATACAGGTTGGCGCCCATGTGCCGGAAATGCACATTACCCACCAGGATCTGAGCGTCGCCATTACGATACTGGTCATACCGCAACTGGTCGGAATGAACCAAATAGACACGCTTGTCCGTGGTCCGCTTGCTGGTATTGCTACGCTTGCGAACTGGCTGCACAGCCCAGACGAGACTTAATCCGAAAAGGCACAGCAGCATAAACGCTACGGTACGGAGTCTCATTTAATCCAACCCTGATATTCAAATTGACAATCCTTATAACGGTCGTTGACACGAACGTAGGTCGACTTAATCTTACCGACCACCCACTCATGCAGTTTCTCCTGACGGCGTTTCTCTAGTACGACATCCTTCATCACCTGGAAATCCTCCGTGATCGTTGCCTTATGACCTTCCGTACGACTCTTCAACTTCGCAATGACACATACCGTCTTACCACGGTCGTTAATCATCTGGAAGGGAGCAGATATCTCACCAACTTTCAGATTATCCACCGCACGAGCCACCTCAGAGGGAAGGTCTTGCAACTGGAATCTGGAAGTTCGTCCGTTCTGTGTCACATTAGCCATCAGTCCATTGTTGTTACGTGTATCCTTATCATCGGAAATCATGGTAGCACCTACCTCAAAAGAGAACTTACCTTCCACGATATCCGCACGGATAGAGTCCAGACGAGCCAGCGACTTATCGATAGCCTCCTGACTGACCACTGGTTTGCGGAGGATATGGCGCACATTCACCTTATCACCACGCTTGTCTATCAACTGGATGATATGGAATCCAAACTCTGACTCCACGATCTTGGATATCTTCTTAGGATCAGTCAAGTTAAAGGCGACGTTGGCAAATGCCTGGTCGAGCGTTCCACGACCCGTATAGCCTAACTCACCACCACGACGTGCGGAGCCAGGATCCTCAGAGTACATACGAGCCAGTGTCTGGAAAGATGTCTCTCCTCTGTTCACACGATCGGTATAGTCACGCAGTTCCTCCTTCACACGGTTAATCTCCTCTTGGTCGATACGTGGTGTCTGGGCGATAATCTGCACCTCCACCTCAGTGGGAACAAAAGGAATACTGTCTTGCGGCAGATTGGCGAAATACCTGCGCACATCGGCAGGAGTCACGGTGATGTCCTTCACCAACTGACGTTGCATCTCCTGAATCATTTGGCGGTCACGATAAGAGTCACGGAGTTCTGCGCGAATCTGCGTCATCGTCTTCTTATGGTACTCCTCCAGTTTCTCACGAGAGCCGATGACAGAAACCATATACTCTATCTGCTGCTCAATGCCTTGGGAGATCTCAGCCTCCGTCACCTCGATACTATCGATGGCTGCCTGATGCAGGTAGAGTTTCTGGACAGCGATCTGCTCAGGAATGGCACAGTCGGGATCCCCATTCCATCGAATACCCTCCTGTTGACCTTGCAGGCGCATGGCCTCCACGTCAGACTTCAGGATAGCCTCATCGCCAACTACCCAGATAACCTCGTCGACAATACTCTGTATACTGTCATTGGCTGTCTTAGCCTGCATCGGCAGGACCACCAGCCATGAGACGATTGCTATAATGCTACGTATCTTCATTCTTATCGGTGATTATTTACTGTCTTTAATACTTTCTTATTCACATTCACTGGATATCGTCTCCTCAGGTCGGCAACCCAGTGTTTATCCATCTCTTCCTGCAAGTCGCTGACCACAAGTTCCCGAACTTCCGTATAGTCCTTTGGCTTAAAGCCATTCCGTCTGTACTTCTTCTTGTTCTTCTTGAAATAGTATTTCAGCGCCTCCTCGTCTTCTGCGGCATGTCTGCCCACAGACTGTTTGCTCAACTCATACAGGAGCAGTCCCTCGTAATACTCTCTCATCAAACCGTTCTCTGGCATCTGGGATGTCTCAGCCGTCGTGGAGACTTGTGCGATCACCTCCCCAGACAAACGGTTTGTGGCTATTTGCTGATGGATGAGCCGTTGCGCTTTCTCGGCAGAGAGTTCGTCCCTGACGGCATCATAGTCCTCTACCGCTTTCCTGTCAGTCATCAAAAAGATATGATAACCTATCGTTGAGAGAAAGGGACGACTCATCTCCCCTTTGTCCAAGGCAAATACCACATCCTCTATCTCCTTGAGCATCTGTCCACGAGCATACCATCCCATCTCACCACCTTTGGGGGAGGATGCCTTATCCTGAGAATACTGACGAGCCAACTGGGCGAAATCCGCTCCTTGCTGCAATTCCCGATAGATAGACTCTATGCGCTGCTGAGCCTGTCGCTGCTCATTAACACTCGCCTTCTGTGGCACCTGGATGAAAATCTGGGCAGGACAGATGAGCCCGTCATACCCTGCCTTCCGTCTCAACGTCTCATATTCGTCATAAACATCAAGAGCAGGGACAGAGTGACCAGACGACACGACAGGTATCTCCTGCTCTGACAGACATTGCGCATACGCCTCCTTAAAGGATGCCGTCGCGTCAATATGAGCATCAAGAGCCGTCTTCACCTTCAATTTATAGACGATATACGACTCCAGATAGTCTGCCACAGACTGGCGACTCACCTGATTCGTGTTGATATTCTTCAAGTACGACTGCTCAAACTCCGAACGTGTCACTGGCATATCGCCAACAGTAAACAGTATCGGATCATCTGCTGCCTGCGCCATCATCGGCACAAGCATCATGAAGACGAGCAATAGTCGTGACTTCATCTTAATCGTTAGGACGTGAATAGTTTGGAGCCTCACTGGTAATCGTGATGTCATGGGGATGGCTCTCATTCACACCAGCATTGGTAATGCGGGTAAACTTAGCGTCATGCAACTTCTCTATCGTTGCGGCACCACAATAACCCATACCAGAGCGCAAGCCACCTACCATCTGATAAATCACCTCCTGAACAGTTCCTTTGTAAGGAACACGACCAGCGATACCCTCTGGCACGAGTTTCTTGGCATCCTTCGTGTCGGCCTGGAAATAGCGGTCCTTAGAACCATGCTCCATCGCCTCCAACGAGCCCATGCCACGATAACTCTTGAACTTACGTCCGTTGTAGATAATGGTGTCGCCAGGACTCTCCTCTGTTCCTGCCACGAGTGAACCGATCATCACCGAGGAGCCGCCAGCGGCAAGAGCCTTGACGATATCACCAGAATAGCGCAAGCCACCATCAGCAATCAAAGGAACACCTGTTCCCTGCAGTGCCTGATAGACATCATAGACAGCACTCAACTGAGGCACACCGACACCAGCGACGACACGGGTCGTACAGATAGAGCCCGGACCGATACCTACCTTCACGGCATCTGCGCCGTTCTCCACCAACATCTTGGCGGCGGCACCCGTAGCGATATTACCTACCACCACATCAATATTGGGGAAGGAAGCCTTTGCCTCACGCAACTTCTCGACGACACCTTTGGAATGACCATGCGCCGTGTCAATGACGATAGCGTCGGCACCAGCATTCACCAAAGCCTGCATACGCTCTAAGGTATCAACGGTAACACCAACACCTGCGGCTACGCGCAGACGACCCTTCTCGTCCTTACATGCCATCGGCTTATCCTTTGCCTTGGTGATATCCTTATAGGTGATCAGACCAATCAGGTGATTATCCTTGTCTACCACTGGAAGTTTCTCTATCTTATTCTCCTGCAGGATCTGTGCGGCAGCCGACAAGTCGGTCTGCTGATGAGTCGTCACGAGGTTGTCTTTCGACATGATCTCCTCGATGGGACGGTCCAAGCGACGCTCAAAGCGCAGGTCACGGTTGGTGACGATACCCATCAAGTGCTTCTCGCTATCCACTACAGGAATACCACCGATATGATACTCCGCCATGATATCCAGCGCCTGTGCAACGGTAGAGCCAAGGGGAATGGTAACGGGATCATAGATCATACCGTTCTCCGCGCGCTTGACGATGGCAACCTCACGAGCCTGGTTCTCTATAGACATATTCTTATGAATCACACCAATACCTCCCTCACGGGCAATGGCAATAGCCATCTGGTTCTCAGTCACGGTGTCCATAGCGGCTGTGACAAAGGGGATGTTCAGTCGGATATGACGCGAAAACTGCGTTTGCAACTCTACTGCCTTGGGCAGTACCTCTGAATAAGCGGGAATCAACAGGACGTCGTCAAAAGTCAAGCCGTCCATGACAATCTTGTCTGCAATAAATGATGACATAAAAATACTCCTTTAAATTTTATTGCGTGCAAAATTACTCATTTTTTCCGACATAGCAAGCGTTTCACCTTATTATTAATACGATTTAACGCGAAGCCTTTAGTTTGCCATTTCCGAGATAAACTTGATACGCACCAGACGAATCTCGTCCTCCGAGCACTCATCGCCCAGTTCCTCAATAGCCGCCTCCAAGGAATCTGTGTCACTCTCCGCAAAATAGTCGTAGATATCATCCAGATGGTCCTCGTCCATCACCTCATCAAGGAAGTAGTCGATATTCAGTTTGGTACCACTATAGACGATAGCCTCCACCTCGTCGAGCAATTCCTCAAACTCCAGTCCCTGCGCATTGGCGATATCATCGAGAGCCACCTGACGGTCGATGCCCTGGATAATTTTCACTTTCAGCATCGATTTCTTGGCGACAGTACGCACACGAAGGTCTGCCTGACGGGTAATATCGTTCTCCTCGCAATAGCGCTTGATCAAGTCGACGAACTCTTTGGCGTAAGGCTGTTTCACCTTTCCCTCTCCTACTCCCTGGATATTCTTCAACTCCTCGAGGTTGACGGGGTAGTCGGTCGCCATCTGCTCCAGCGACACATCTTGGAAGATGACGTAAGGAGGACGGTTCATCTGCTTCGACACCTTCTTCCGCAAGTCTTTCAGCATCGCATTCAATGTCGGATCCAGCGCACTGGTACCTCCCTCCTGATCTGGAGAGCCGTCATAGTCCTCGTTGAACTCCTTGTCCTCCACGATCATGAACGACTCTGGTTTCTTGAGGAATTTCTTTCCTGCGGAGGTAATCTTCAGCAGACCGTAGTTCTCCACGTCCTTCTTCAGGTAACCTGCTATCAAAGCCTGTCGGATGACAGGGTTCCACAGTTTCTCGTCGTCATCCTCACCTGCCCCGAAGAGTTCCAGTTCCTGATGCTTATGTGCCACGATCTCATCCGTCTCACGACCCATGATGAAGTCTATCACATAGTCGGAGCGGAAATTCTCCTTGACGGCTATCACGGTATTGAGGACAATCTCCAACTGTCTCTTCGCCTCTATCTTCGTCTTCGGATGCAGACAGTTGTCGCAGTTATGGCAGTTGTCTTGCTCATACACCTCTCCAAAATAGTGCAACAGCATCTTTCGACGGCACACAGAGGTCTCGGCATAGGCGGCTGTCTCTTGCAGCAACTGTCTGCCGATGTCCTGCTCTGCGACAGGTTTGCCCTCCATAAACTTATCGAGTTTCTGCAGGTCCTTATTTGAGTAGAAGGTGACACACAGTCCCTCGCCGCCATCACGACCAGCACGCCCAGTCTCCTGATAGTAGCCTTCCAGCGACTTCGGGATGTCATAATGGATGACGAAGCGCACGTCTGGCTTGTCGATACCCATACCAAAGGCTATCGTCGCTACGATGACATCTATCTTCTCCATCAGGAAGTCATCCTGTGTCTGGGAGCGCAGTGCCGAGTCCAGTCCCGCATGATACGCCTGTGCCTTGATATCATTGGCACGCAGTATCTCTGCAAGTTCCTCCACCTTTTTACGGGAGAGGCAATAGATGATACCGCTCTTCCCTGGATGCTGCTTGATGAACTTGATGATATCCTTATCGACATCCTTGGTCTTGGGGCGCACCTCATAATAGAGGTTCGGGCGGTTGAAGGAACTCTTGAACTCGTCCGCATCCACAATACCCAGGTTCTTCTTGATATCCGTACGGACCTTGTCTGTCGCCGTCGCTGTCAGCGCGATAATCGGCGCATCGCCTATCTCGTTGATAATCGGACGGATACGGCGGTATTCTGGTCGGAAGTCATGACCCCATTCCGAGATACAGTGCGCCTCATCAATGGCATAGAAAGATATCTTTGCCTGCTTCAGGAACTCCACGTTATCCTCCTTCGTCAACGACTCTGGAGCGACATAGAGCAATTTGGTACGACCCTCTTTGACATCTGCTTTCACCTGGTCTATCGCCGATTTATTCAGCGAAGAGTTGAGGTAGTGGGCTGTCCCCTCCTCACTCATAGCACTGATCACGTCTACCTGATTCTTCATCAGTGCTATGAGTGGGGAGATGACAATCGCCGTTCCGTCCATCAGCAGTGAGGGCAACTGATAGCATAGCGACTTTCCGCCACCTGTAGGCATCAGCACAAAGGTGTTCTTGCCATCAAGCACGTTCTGCACGATGGCTTCCTGATCCCCTTTGAACTTGTCGAAACCGAAATATTTCTTCAGGGCTTCTGTCAGATTCACTTTTGTTTTTGGCATAGGCTTTTTCTGTTATTGCAAATGTGACTTGTCGAGTTGCTGTTGGGCATACTCTGCTGTCACCTCAAAGGATTTAGTTCGTTTCGAGGGCACCTCAAACATCGCGTCCATCATGATGCTCTCCACGATAGAGCGGAGTCCGCGGGCACCAAGTTTATATTCCACCGCCTTATCGACAATGAGTCGCAACGCCTCTGGTGTGAACGTCAATTTTATCCCATCCATCTCGAACAGTTTCTCGTATTGCTTGACGATAGAGTTCTTCGGCTCCACCAGGATTCTCTCTAACGCCTCACGGTCAAGTGGGTTAAGATAGGTCAGCACGGGCAGACGACCAATAATCTCCGGTATCAGTCCGAACGACTTCAAGTCCTGCGGCAACACGTATTTCATCAAGTCGTCCTTGTCTATCTTACGCACATTCTGCACGGAGTTATACCCCACCACGTGGGTATTCAGACGCTGGGCTATCTTACGCTCAATGCCATCGAAGGCACCACCACAGATAAACAGGATATTCCTGGTGTCCACATGGATATACTCCTGGTCTGGGTGCTTACGGCCTCCCTGCGGCGGCACGTTGACAATCGTTCCCTCCAACAATTTCAGCAATCCCTGCTGCACGCCCTCACCACTCACGTCACGAGTGATGCTGGGGTTGTCGCTCTTACGGGCTATCTTGTCGATCTCGTCGATAAAGACGATACCACGCTGGGCAGCCTCCAATTTATAGTCTGCAACCTGCAACAGGCGGGAGAGGATACTCTCCACGTCCTCACCGACATAGCCCGCCTCTGTGAATACTGTCGCATCGACAATGGTGAAAGGCACGTCGAGCAGTTTGGCGATGGTACGGGCAAGCAGCGTCTTACCTGTTCCCGTCGAGCCCACCATGATGATATTGCTCTTCTCGATCTCCACGCCGTTCTCGTCGACGGGCTGCTGCAAACGCTTATAGTGGTTATAGACGGCGACAGAGAGGAAACGCTTCGCCTCATCCTGTCCGATGACATACTGGTCGAGATAGTCCTTGATCTCCTTGGGCTTGGGCACCTTTTTCAAGTCAAGATGCTCTGGCGCACTCTTCTTCGCCTCAGGACCATAGCCGTTTGCCGTCGCTATCTCGTAGGCCTGTACGGCACAATCTTCACAGATATTGCCGTTGATGCCTGTTATCAGCAGTTTGACCTCCTTGTCTGATCTTCCGCAGAAGTTACATACTTTCTTCATTACTTCTTCACCAAAACCTGATCAATCATACCATACTCCTTTGCCTCCTCTGCCGTCATCCAGTAGTTACGGTCTGAGTCGTTCCACACCTTGTCGTATGGGGTATGCGAGTGCTCCGAGATAATGGTATAGAGTTCCTTCTTGAACTTCATGATCTCCTTCGCCTCAATCTCGATATCGGATGCCTGACCCTGCACACCGCCCAACGGCTGGTGGATCATCACACGGCTGTGGGGCAGTGCGGAACGCTTGCCCTCCTTGCCTGCCACCAGCAGGACTGCCGCCATCGATGCTGCCATACCCGTACAGATAGTGGCGACATCAGAGGAGATAAACTGCATGGTGTCGTAGATGCCGAGACCTGCCGTCACACTTCCGCCAGGGGAGTTGAGGTAGATAGAGATGTCCTTACCCGAGTCCACAGAGTCGAGATACAGCAACTGCGCCTGCAGCGTATTCGCCGTATAGTCGTCAATCTGTGTGCCCAGGAAGATGATGCGGTCCATCATCAAGCGGGAAAACACATCCATCTGGGTCACGTTCAACTGACGCTCCTCCAGAATATAGGGGTTCAGATACTGTGCCTGAGCGCTCATCACCTCGTCGAGTACGAGGCCGTTAATGCCTAAATGCTTGGTAGCATATTTTCTAAAATCGTTGTTCATATTTCTTTTTTCGATTTAGCAAAAAAGAGAGTTACCAACTCTTTTCCGCACATTGTAAATACAAAATTACGAAAAAAGTTGGTAACCCCGAAAGATAATACTGTTTTTTTTCTTAAAAAAACTTATTTTTCCTGCAACATCTTCTGGAAGTCCTCCAAAGAGATACTCTGCTCATTGAGTTTGACAACACCCTTGAGCGCCTCTGTCAACTTCACGTCAACGGCACGGTCAACGAGTCCGTCCACGTTCTCACGCTTCTTCAGCATCTCCGTGGCGTAGTTCTCCAGATACTCATCGGGCACGTTCGACATACCATACTGGGCGAACTGGGCACGGGCAGCCTCCTTGGCGACATTCTTCAGGTCGGCATCCTCCACCTTGATACCCTGGGCGGCAACGAGTTGCTCCTTGATCAGGTGCCAACCGAGTTCCTTGATGCTTGCCTCGAAGTTCTTCTCCACGAAGTCAGCACCCTTGTCCTTGTTATTGTTCAGCATCACACGCTTCAGGATAGCCTCTGGGAACTCCAGTTTGCCCACCTTCTTCTCCATGTGCTTGCGGACATCGAGCAGGAACTTATAGTCGCTGTCTGCCTTGAACTGCTGACTAATCTGGTCTGCAATCTTCTGGCGGAACTCCTTCTCATCCTTCACAGCGCCCTCGCCGAAGGTCTGGTCGAACAACGTTTGATTCACCTCTGCCTTCACGAAGCGGCTGATCTCTGTGATCTGATAGGTGAAGTCGCCCTCGTGGTCCTTCACGTCCTCTTTCTGGATCTTCAACAGGGAAGACACCTCCACATCGCTCTCAGGATATGCCTTGCGGGGATTCCATGTGATGATGTCGCCCAACTTAGCGCCATCGAAGAGTTTCTTCTGGTCGTCCACCTTCATATACTGGGGCATCAGCACAGCGTCGGCAACGGTGATGCCACCCTCTTTCACATTACCCTTCTCGTCCAACTCACGCAGGTCGCCCTTCAGCATGTCACGCTGCTCCGGGTCAAACTGCTCAGCCTTCTCATACTGTCCGGCGCGCTGCTGGTACATCTCCACCTGCTGGTCGATGAGTTTGTCGTCAACAGTGATGTTATAGTAGTCAATCTTATCCTTACCACTCAGCGCAGCCTTGAACTCAGGAGCCACAGCGATGTCGAACTTGAAAGTCAGCGCATCGTCGCCCTCGAAGTTCAATGCCTCCTGCTGGTCACTTGGCAGGGGCTCACCCAGCATCTGGATGTTGTTCTCACGAACATACTCATAGAGTTTCTCACCCAGCATCTTGTTCACTACGTCCACCTTCACGGCTGTTCCATACTGGCGCTTGATCAGACCCATTGGCGTCATGCCGGGGCGGAAGCCAGGAACGTTAGCACGTTTACGATAGTCTTTCAAGGTCTTCTCGACCTCTCCCTGATAGTCGTCTTTCTCCAGAGTAATGGTCATCAAGCCATTAATCTTGTCAGGAGCCTCAAATGAAATATTCATCTTTCTTATACCTTATTTATATTTGTATTTTCTGTTTTGAGCGTGCAAAGGTACAAATAAGTGAAGGAAAAACCAAATAAATCAATACTTTTTATTATTTTTGCACCAAACTTTTAAGATACATTGTGACTATGGCATACACAGACAGATTCGGACAGTCGGACGACTATCGGCGCGAGGAACTGATACGCGTCATCGAGCATTCCGTGGAGAACCTCACCCTCCAGGAGTTAGAAGCCCTCTATTACGACATGTCGACCAAGAACTATATTAATGAATAAGAGTAACTGGATGAGAATGCAGAGGCTGCTTTAGCACTATAATTAAACTCCATCTTTGATTTCACAGAGTATCAAAGGGATTAGGGGTACATCAACTTTTACATAAAAAAGTTACTTAAAAACTTGCGAGTGTACCTGAAAATAGTTACCTTTGCAGCGATGAATAAAAAAGACAAACTCGTCAGACGGTTTAGGACTCAGCCCAAAGACTTCACTTTTGAAGAAGTGACAGCATTGTTTCAAGGGTATGGCTTTACCCTTGAGAATAAGGGGGCTACGTCTGGATCACGTATTAGGTTTTATAATGAGACTGACCAAAAATCATATATCATGCATAAGCCCCATCCCAGTAACATTATCAAGGGCTACATGATGCGGGATATTTTAAATTATCTATTGAAGAACAATTATATAGAATAAAGGAGGTGCGATATGGGATTTTTAAAGTATAAAGGCTATACGGGAAGTGTAGAGTATAGTGAAGAAGACAAATGTCTGTTTGGTAAGGTGCAGGGAATGATAAAGGACGGTATCACCTATGAGGGGAATACTATCGAGGAACTCACGAAGGATTTCCAAGGTGCTATTGACGACTATCTCCAAATGTGCGAGGAGAAAGGTATTGTCCCAAGAAAGCCATATACGGGAGTACTGAATGTTAGGCTTACACCAGAAATTCACAGTAGTGCGGCAATGGCAGCCAGCAAGGAAGGCATCACCATTAATGCTTTCATCAAAAACGCTGTTGCCAAGGCATTAGGCATCATGCTTTGACTTATTGGCAAACTTGGAGGAGAGTTTTGTTACTTAATTAAAAAGGGAGGTTGATGCCTCCCTTTAAATAATCATCGTGATGATGACTGCTCTCTTCCGTTTATGTATCATTGTGGATCAGGAGAACTTTTCCACATCTTTACTATTCTATTGTCCAATCAGACAGTTTCTCCTTCTCGTCAAAAAATAACGTCAAAACTAACGGGTTCCCTTTTTCATCAAAAACCTTATTCTTATAAACCCATTTTTCTGTTTTTGTAGTTATCCCATTTTTCATGATAATTGAAGTTGACCTAGAGCAGCCGGTCTGATTACCCATGAAAGACTCTATCATGGCTTTCGTCATCCCTTTCTCAAACCTGCCATTTGCTATTGCCTCACCATATTTCCTCCCAAATTTTGAAACAAGATAGTTATTGGTAACAATACTATCAGGTATTTCTCTATCAGAGACTTCTTCCATATCATAGAAAGCCTCAAAATAACAATAGATGTTCTTTTTATGGCTATTTGATTGGAACACCATCAATAAAGGACTGTATTTATGCACTTTGTGATCATTCCGATTTTCCACCTGAATATCGATACAAGTCCATACAGACCCATCATAGATTGTTGCATAATTGCCTGTATCAATATCATAAAAAGTAGATTCTGAACTGAAGGGAGACTGTTTATATACATATTTCTTCCCTACATACAATTGCTTTATTTTCTCATAATGCCCCTGGACAACAAATTGACTGTTATAAGAGATTCCTGTTATCTCTATTTTCTGCTTTGTCTTTTTATTAATTAGTCTCAGATAAGGGAGATTATTCTTCGTGACAATCGTTTCTATATTGTAATATTCCCCATATCTACACTTCTTAAAACTGGAACCACAATATAATATCGTTTGTCCTATCAAATGATGATATGTCATTTTGCCTAAATAATTAGGATTCTCTTGTCCATAATACTTCTCTTCAAAATTAGTAAGACTGTCATATTTCTGGACAGACAAGCCCTCTGCCTTTGGCTTATCCATTATCTTGATTTGGCTTATAGCCGTTAAGGAACAAGCCAATAGCAACATGGTGAAGACAAGTTTCCTAATGGTTTCCATCGTATGCATATTTCATTTATTCCTTATTGGTCAGTATTCTTATTTACAAAAATCAGCACAAAATTACTTTGCAAATATACGCACTTTCCTTGAAACTTCCAAATTTTGGGAGGGAAAGATTTGGCTTCGCTTTAACTACGATGCACCCAAAGGGGACGAAGGCACCGCCTAACGAGGTGGGAGGTGCCGCCTAAAGGGGATTCAGGTGGCTGCTAACGAGTTTGCACCTACGGGTGAAGATATGTTCACCTATAGGTGCAAATATGTTCAGCCGTAGGCGCACATGTTTTCACCTAAGGCTGAAAACCTATATTCGATAATAGACATACGTGCGTCCCATTTGCTTTCTCCGCAAGAGGGGGCTTTCTCCTCCGCAAAAGTCATCGAGGCAACGACGTGCGGAGTGGTATCGCAGTCCACTCAATGCCTGAAACTGGCGGGCGGTGGTCATGCCGTTGCAGTTGTCGAGGATGCGGTTGAGGATGCTGAGCATCAGTTCCTTGTCGTACATCTGACTATTGCCACAGAGGTCTGTCGCCTTGTGGAAGCCACGGATGCGATTGCCCACCTCCAGGAGGAAGTCCTTGTTGGGGGTGAAGGTGACGGTGTCGAAATAGATGTCGTTTGCCGTAATCTTTTTCGGATCGGTCTCCTCACGGCGCAGTCGGAGCACTGGGGCGAAGGTTCCGATGGGGGTCTCCACTGTCATACCTTCAGAGAGGTACCACTTGGCAGCCTCCTGAAAGGCGATGAACACACGTTTGAACTCGCCGAGGGGCAGTGCGAGATGGTTATGGCAGAACTGCTCGATGCCCTCCGTACTGATCTTGTTGCGCTTTCTGGGGCGCACATAGAGCAAGGAGCGACCCTCCGCGTCCTTCTTCGGACTTGGATGAATCTCATAGGGAATACCTGAACTTCTTGGCATGGTTGATGTTAGTTAAATGGTTTATAGTGGTGCAAAGGTACAAAAAATATTGAGAATATGGCAAAATAACTAAATAAATTTGCAAGTTCGCCCAAATTGCAGTACCTTTGCAGGCTGAATTTTATATTTTATATAAAAAAGATGAACGAGAAGATTCAAAAGACACTCAAGTCTGCAGAGACTGAAGACTGGTTGGACTTGCACGTGGTACGCCCCTTCTGCTATTGGTGGGCAGTGCTTTTTGCCAAACTTGACATACACCCGAATACCGTTACTATCCTATCGATGATCATAGGTGCCGCCAGCGCCTTCTTCTTCGCCTGTGGCAGTTTCTATTATGAGGGCACCCATGGACTTGTGATGAACATCATCGCCATCCTGCTGCTGTGCCTCGCAGACATCTTCGACTGCACAGACGGGCAACTGGCTCGCATGACGGGCAAGAAGAGCCGACTGGGTCGCATCCTCGACGGTGTGGCAGGTTTCGCATGGTTTACACCTATCTATGTACTATTGGTATATCGCTTCTACCAGCACCATACGTTGGAGTTCGACTTCCTGGGTATTGCTGACACGGAGCAGAACGTCATCATCGCCACCGTCATCGTCTTCATCCTGGGACTGGTCTCTGGCATCACAGGACTTGCTGGACAGCAGCGTCTTGCCGACTATTACATCCAGGCACACCTGTTCTTCCTCAAGGGAGAGAAGGGCAGCGAACTCGACAACTCGAAGAAGCAGCAGGAGATCTACGACCAGATGACGAGCGACACCCCTTGGGTGGAGCGCCTCTTCCAGAAGTCGTATATCGGCTATACGCAGAAGCAGGAGAAGCGGACCCCTGAGTTCCAGCGGATGCTTGCCACGATGCGTGAGACATACGGCAGTTTTGACAACATCCCCGCTGACATCCGTGAGGAGTTCCACAGCAACTCGCTGCCCGTCATCAAGTGGAACGGTCTGCTGACCTTCAACTTCCGCTCGGCATGGCTCTTCCTGTTCTGTCTGTTAGACGTGCCTGCCATGAACTTCGTGTTCGAGATCTTTGCCATGGGACTGCTCGCTTGGTATGTCAACCATCGCCATGAGGCGTTCTGCAAACAGATTACAGAGAAGATTAAAAGCCAAAAGCCGACGGCTAACAGTTAAAAGCCAACATCATGAAGTGGACGAAGCAACAGTTAAATAACCTGTTTTTCTTCCTCGGTGTCGCCGCCGTGGTGGTGATGCTGTTCACGTTCGACGTGAGTTTCGTCGAACTGTGGGAGCATCTCTGTCATGCCGGCTACTGGCTCATCCCCATCATCGGCATCTGGATCTTCGTCTATGCCCTTAACGCCCTCGCATGGCAGAGCATCATCGAGGGAAACATCCAAGGGAAGATGCCTGTGAGTTTCTGGCGGCTCTACCGACTGACCATCACAGGCTATGCCCTCAACTATGCCACTCCTGTCGGAGGACTGGGCGGCGAGCCCTATCGCATCATGGAACTCTCGAAGGACATCGACAAGCAGCATGCCACGTCGTCTGTCATCCTGTATGCCATGATGCACTTCTTCGCCCACTTCTGGTTCTGGTTTATCAGTATCTTCATCTACCTTGCCCTGGTGCTTGTAGGTGACATGCCCATGACGACAGTTATCGGCACCATCCTTGGCATCATCGTCGTCTTCTGCCTGTTCTTCTTCTACCTCTTCTCCAAGGGGTATCGCAACGGACTGGTGAAATACGTGCTGGGCGTGGTGGCGAAGATTCCCGGACTGAAGAAATGGACCCTGCGCTTCTGGGCACGCCACTCGGAGGCGATAGAGAACATCGACAAACAGATCGCGGCACTCTATGCGCAAGACACCCGTGCCTTCTACAAGAGTCTTTTCCTGGAATTCTCCTCTCGTGTGGTACAGAGCCTGGAGGTGATGTTCATGCTCCTCTTGTTTGGCATCGACTGCGGAGGTGGACTGGGAGGACTGACGCTGACATTCCTCCACAGCATCCTGATTGTCGCCTTCACGACCCTCTTCGCCAATATGATTGGTTTCCTGCCCATGCAGTTGGGAGTGCAGGAGGGCGGTTTCGTGCTCTCGATAGCAGCCTTAGGACTCTCCGCAGCCCTAGGTATCTTCGTGAGTATCATCTGCCGTGTGAGGGAGATCATCTGGATTGCCATTGGCATGGCGTTGATGAAAATGAAAAGTTGAAGCAACATCGTAATATCGCTATATCGTAATATCGAAATATCAAAAAAACAAAACAATATGAATTATCTCGACAGAAACGAATTTAACTTTGAGCCCAGCCAGAAAGTGGTTGACGCTATCAAGAATTTCGACCCCAAGACTTTGTGTTTCTACACTCGTATCTACGACGAGGGCAAGAAGAGTGTCATCTCCGTCCGCCTGAGCGAGATCTATGGTGTGCCTGAGAGCCAGGTGCTCCTGACCTATGGTGGCGAGGACATGCTGAAGAATGCCATCCACTATTTCCTCTCTGTCAACAGCCAGGAGGGAACCCCCAACACCAAGATCCTCATCCCAGAGTTCTCATGGTGGTACTACAACCGTGTGGCAAGTGAGTGTGGCGGTACTTTTGAGATGTATCCCCTCCACGAGCAGGAGGACACCTTCGCCTACGACATCGACGAGGTCATCGAGTACACCAACCGTGTGCATCCCCGCATGCTGTTGCTCGCCTCTCCCAACAACCCCACAGGTAACGGACTGACCCCAGAGGAGATTGGTCGTATCATGGAGAACATCCCTTCCGACACGATGGTGCTCATCGACGAGGCATACGCTAGTTTCATCAGCACGGATACGGCATATATCGCCCCACTGGTGAACAAATACAGCAACCTCATCATCTCACGCACCCTGTCTAAGTTCTACGGACTGCCTGGTCTGCGTGTGGGCTTCGGCTTCATCGGCAAGGGACACGACCAGTTTGAGAGTTATGTCAACAAATACCTGGGCTACAACCGCTTCTCTGAGGCTGTGGCACTGGCTGCCCTCGACAGCGACGAGCATTACCGCAAGGTTGCCGACGACATGGAATGGGGTCGCCAGTTGTATAAGAAGGAGTTGGGCAATCTGCCTGGCTTCAAGGTATATAAGTCTGTCGCTAACTTCATCCTCATCAAGTATCCTGTGGAGATCAAGGAGCAGTTGATGGAGGCACTGAAGGTGCAGGACTATAAGATCAAGTTCATGGGCGACAAGGGACTGGAGTCCTGTCTGCGCATCACCTTGGGACGCAAGGAGCAGACCCAGACTGTTGTTGACACCATCCTAAAGATTGTCAAGAAATGATAGGAGTGATTCTTGCCGCTGGCATGGCGAAGCGCCTGCGCCCTCTGACAGACACGAAACCCAAGTGCCTGCTGAAGGTGGGCGAGCGCACACTGCTTGAGCGCACTGTCCGTGCCATGCAACAGGCTGGCATCAGCGAGTTCGTGGTGGTCACTGGCTATCGCGCGGAGCAGATTGTCGATTTCCTAGACCATCTAGATCATCTAGAAGGACAAGTCGCCCCCACCTTCCACTTCCTCCACAACGCCGACTACGAGCACAACAACAACATCTATTCACTGTGGATGGCTGGCGAGTTCGTACGAGGCAAGGAGTTCCTGTTGATGGACAGCGACATCCTCTGCGACCCTGCCGCCGTGGCACGTATCGCCCACGAGCCGGAGTCCGCCCTTGCCCTCAATCGCCATGCGTGTGGCGAGGAGGAGATCAAGGTCATCGTGGATGCCGATGGGCATATCACGGAGATCAGTAAGGTATGCAGCATCCAGGACGCCATCGGTGAGTCAGTGGGTATCGAGAAGATGACGGCAGACTATAGCACGGCACTCTACAAGGAACTCGACCAGATGATTCTCAAGGAAGGTCTCATCGACGTGTTCTACGAGCGTTGCTTCGAGCGCCTCATCCCACAAGGACATACCTTCAAGGTGGTCGACACCACGAGTTTTTTCTCGTATGAGTTAGACACCCCTGAGGATTTCGAGCGAGCCAAGGAGTTGATGCCAAAGGAACTACTATAATAATAAAAGGAATCAGTCAATCAACTGATTCCTTTTTGTTTTATGATTCTGCGTCTTCTTCCTCTTCCTTCCGTCTCTTGTCCTCCGCCATCCGCTGGAAGTCTTTCTTCTGCAAGACGAAGTTAGAGCCCAGGTATTTCTCCTTCACGATAGGATTGACGGCAAGTTCGTCAGGACTGCCCTGGAACAGGATGCGCCCCTCGAACAACAGATAGGCGCGGTCTGTGATATTCAGGGTCTCATGCACGTTATGGTCTGTAATCAGGATACCGATATTACGATACTTCAACTGCCATACGATCTGCTGGATATCCTCCACGGCGATAGGGTCGACACCAGCGAAAGGCTCGTCGAGCATGATGAACTTCGGCTCGATGGCAAGACAACGGGCTATCTCCGTACGACGACGCTCACCACCAGACAACTGGTCGCCCTTGTTCTTACGCACCTTCCCTAAACGGAACTCCTTGATCAGGCTCTCCAACTTCTCCAACTGGTAGTCACGAGGCTTACCCGTCATCTCCAGTACTGAGAGGATGTTATCCTCCACGGACATCTTACGGAACACGGAGTTCTCCTGCGCCAGATAGCCGATACCAGCACGGGCACGACGATAAACGGGATAGTCAGTCACCTCCTCGTCGCCCAGATAGACATGACCGCCATTAGGCACCACCAGACCTGTCGTCATATAGAAAGAGGTGGTCTTACCAGCACCATTAGGTCCCAGCAGCCCCACGATCTCACCCTGCCGCACGTCAAAACTCACGTCGTTGACCACGGTGCGCTTGCCGTAGATCTTCACCAGTCCCTCTGTGCGAAGCACCAGTTGCTCTTCCTGCTTGTTTGTCATCTCGTCCATAACGAGTGCAAAGATAGTGCAAATTGCGAGAAAAACCAACCAAACCTATTAGTTTTTTCATAAATTTATGTACCTTTGCAGCGAAAAGAGAAAGAAAGATGATCAATTTACTATATAAGTGGCTGACCATGTTTGGCAAATTCCTTTTGCTGATGGGACGCACTTTCTCCATTCCTGAGCGATTCCGCATGTTCTGGAAACAATATGTGAAAGAGATGGCACAACTGGGTGTCAACTCCATTGGAATCGTGTTGCTGATATCGTTCTTCATCGGTGCGGTCATCTGTATTCAGATGAAAGTGAACATCGAGTCACCATGGATGCCCCGATGGGTGGCTGGCTACACCACTCGCGAGATCATGCTGCTGGAGTTCTCCTCGTCTATCATGTGTCTGATCCTTGCTGGAAAGGTGGGCTCGAACATCGCATCAGAGATAGGAACGATGCGAGTGACACAGCAGATTGACGCCCTGGACATCATGGGAGTCAACTCCGCATGCTACCTCATACTACCCAAGATATTGGGAATGCTCACCATCATGCCCCTGCTGGTCATCTTCTCCTCTGGCATGGGTATTATCGGAGCCTATGGCACTGCCTATGTGGGACATATCATCGTGCCTGACGACCTCACCTTAGGACTACAGCATGCCTTCATACCTTGGTTTGTGTGGATGAGTATCATCAAGAGCCAGTTCTTTGCCTTCATCATCACGGCAGTCCCCTCATACTTCGGCTATACCGTTGAGGGCGGTTCCGTCAACGTAGGTAAAGCGTCAACTGACGCCGTCGTGTCGTCCAGTGCCCTGATCCTTTTCTCTGATGTCTTCCTAACCCAACTGCTGTCATGATAGAGGTAAAGAACTTATACAAGAGTTTTGACGACAAAGACGTGCTACAGGATATCAACGCCGTCTTTGAGGATGGAAAGACCAATCTGATCATCGGACAGAGTGGTAGCGGTAAGACGGTATTGATCAAGAACCTTGTTGGACTGCTAGAGCCTACCAGTGGACAGATTCTGTACGACGGACGCGACTTTGTATCTATGTCGAAACAAGAGAAGATACACATGCGAAGGGAGATGGGCATGATTTTCCAGAGCGCCGCCCTCTTCGACTCCATGACGGTATTGGAGAATGTGATGTTCCCACTGGATATGTTTTCTACGATGAACCTACGGGAGCGTCAGAAGCGCGCCATGGATTGCCTTGACCGTGTCAATCTGGTAGGAGCAGAGGAGAAATACCCTGGGGAGATATCCGGCGGTATGCAGAAACGTGTAGCCATCGCCCGCGCCATCGCCCTGAATCCTAAATATCTGTTCTGCGATGAGCCGAACTCTGGTCTGGATCCCAAAACCTCATTAGTCATTGACGACCTGCTGCATAGTATCACGCAGGAGTTCAACATGACGACGATTATCAATACGCATGATATGAACTCGGTGACGACAATCGGCGAGAACATCATTTTCATCTATGAAGGGCATAAGGAATGGCAAGGGGTCTCTGCTGATATTATGGGATCAACGAATAAACGGTTGACAGACTTCATCTTCGCCTCAGACCTGTTGAAGGAAATGCGTGAGGTCGTCAACGCATCTTCCACTGCCCATCACGAAGCACCATCGGAATAACAATCTCCTCTTTGACGGAATCCTTGAAGGTCAGAAGCAGGAACGCCTGCATGATTTGTTGAAGGCTATCGTTCCTCGCATTGGTGAGGGCGACCCCCACAATACCACCATGACTTTTCTCTTGCTCTTGCATGAACTGCTCATAGGCATGCAGCAACTCTTGACGGTAGCCGCTTGGCAACGAGTCGCTATCCGCCTTCCCTTGTAGAAAAGCCTCATAATCGCCAGCCAAAAGGTGGTCGTAATACTCCTTTGCCGCTTTGCCTGCCAACTCCTCTGGCGTTGGTTCCTGATGGGAACAACTCTGCCAAAAAACAGACAAAAGACAAAAGACAACAGCCCAGACTTTCCTCATTTCTGTCGCACAAATACGTTGATGGGGGTTCCTGTCAATGTCCAGTTCTCACGGAGTTTGTTCTCTAAGAAACGCTTATAGGGCTCCTTCACATACTGGGGAAGGTTCGCATAGAACACAAAAGTGGGAATCTGGGTGTCGGGCACCTGACTGACATACTTGATCTTGATATACTTACCCTTGATAGAGGGTGGCGGTGTCGCCTCTATCAATGGCAACATCACCTCATTGAGTTTCGAGGTACCTATCTTGATCGTACGATTCAAATAGACTTGCTTAGCGGTCTCCAACACTTTGAAGATACGCTGCTTCGTGACAGCGGAGGCAAAGATGATGGGGAAGTCGACAAAAGGAGCCATGCGGTTGCGGATGGCATCCTCGAAGGTCTTAATGGCTATCTGTGACTTGTCCTCCACCAAGTCCCACTTGTTCACCACCACAACCAGCGACTTGTTATTCTTCTGTATCAACTGGAAGATATTCATATCCTGCGCCTCAATGCCACGGGTAGCGTCAATCATCAGGATGCAGACATCTGAGTTCTCGATGGCACGGATGGAGCGCATCACACTATAGAACTCCAAGTCCTCCGTCACCTTGTTCTTACGACGGATACCTGCCGTATCTACCAGATAGAAATCAAAACCGAACTTATCGTATTTCGTGTAGATAGAGTCACGGGTAGTTCCCGCGATCTCTGTCACGATGTTACGATCCTCGCCGATAAAGGCGTTGATAATACTCGACTTACCTGCGTTCGGACGACCGACCACCGCAAAGCGGGGAGTACCGTCTATCACGTCATCGACCTCATCCGTCTTGAGTTTCGACAGCACATGGTCGAGCAGATCACCTGTACCCGAGCCTGTAGCGGCACTGACACAGAATGGGTCACCAAGACCGAGTTTATAGAACTCATACTGTCCGTACAGGTCCTTTCCGTCATCTGCCTTGTTGGCGACCAAGACGACAGGGAGTTTAGAACGACGCAGAATCTGGGCGACATCCATATCCAAGTCGGTCACACCGTTCTTGATATCTACCAGAAACAGCACTAAGTCTGCCTCCTCTGTAGCGACTGTCACTTGTTTCCGAATCTCTTCCTCGAAGATGTCATCGCTATTGACGACCCATCCGCCAGTATCCACTACCGAGAACTCACGACCGTTCCACTCACACTTGCCATACTGGCGGTCACGAGTGGTACCTGCCTCGTCGCTCACAATGGCACGACGAGAGTTCGTCAATCTATTAAATAAGGTGGACTTGCCGACATTCGGACGTCCTACTATCGCTACTAAATTTCCCATATCTTCTTATTCCGGATTATAACCAAATGAATCGAGTTCACGCTGACTGGAGCGCCAGTCCTTATCAACCTTGACAAAGGTCTCTAAATAGATGGGCTTGTCAAAGAATTTCTCCAGTGCCTTACGTGCCTCTGTACTTACCTTCTTCAAGGCAACACCCTGATGACCGATGATAATACCCTTCTGCGAGTCACGCTCCACATAGATGACAGCATTGATATGGATAACCTTCTCCGTCTCCTTGAAACGCTCCACACGCACCTCGACGGCATAAGGTATCTCCTTATCATAATAGAGGAGTATCTTCTCGCGGATAATCTCTGAGACAAAGAAACGGGCAGGCTTGTCTGTCAACTGGTCCTTATCGAAATAGGCAGGACTCTCGGGCAACAGTTCCTTGATACGCTTCAACAGCATATCCGTGCCAAACTTATTCTTTGCCGAGATAGGCAGTATCTCCGCATTGGGCAGCAGACCATGCCAACGCTCGACAATGGCTGAAAGCAATTGCTCGGGGGTTCGGGGCTGCGAAGGTACGGGGGTACGAGATATGTCTGATGCAGAAGTATTCTCGCACCCACGCACCTCCGCACCTTCGTTCCCCCGACCAAGTTCATCTATCTTATTGATGAGCAATATGACAGGAATGGTCATCTTCTGCACCTTCTCCAGGAAGTCCATGTTCTTCTCCGGATTCTCCACGACATCTGTCACGTAGAGCAACACGTCCGCATCTTGCAAGGCGGACTCCGAGAAGGCAAGCATCGACTCCTGCAACTTATAGTTAGGCTTCAGCACGCCTGGCGTGTCGCTGAACACAATCTGCGTATCGTCGGTATTCACAATACCCATGATACGATGCCGTGTGGTCTGCGCCTTGAACGTCGCAATCGAAATACGCTCACCAACCAATTGGTTCATGAGCGTACTTTTTCCTACATTGGGATTCCCAACGATATTTACGAATCCTGCTTTATGCATCTTTGTTTCCATCATACGCCCATCGGTAATAACTTGCCCCATGGACGAACCCTGCTCCGAAAGCGGTCATAATGATGTTATCACCCTTCCTCAGCAGATGCTCATTCTCCCATAGTGCCAGTGGTATCGTAGCGGCAGAGGTGTTTCCGAAATGCTCGATGTTTACCATCACCTGCTCCATGGGCAACTCCAAGCGCTTGGCAACAGCCTCGATGATACGCAAATTAGCCTGATGCGGCACTACCCACTGGATATTGTCCTTGTTCAGACCGTTACGCTCGGCTATCAAAGCACAGTCGTCACTCATATTCGTCACTGCATAACGGAATACCGTGCGACCTTCCTGATAGAGGTAATGCAAGCGGTGGTCTACTGTGAAATGACTGGGAGGAGATACTGATCCACCTGCTTTCAGGTGCAAGAAAGGAAGTCCCTTACCGTCAGCACGGAAATAAGAGTCCATCACACCAATATTCTCTTCCTCGGTGCCCTCTACCAGAACGGCTGCCGCACCATCACCAAACAAGGGGCAGGTAGCACGGTCTTTGTAGTCGACTACCGACGACATCTTGTCGGCACCAATCACAATAATCTTCTTGTAACGCCCGCACTGAATCATGGAGGCGGCGACATCAAGCGTATAGAGGAATCCACAGCATGCTGCCCAGAAATCGAATGCGAAAGCATTCTTCAATCCAAGTTTACCTAATACGATACTTGCCGTAGACGGGAACTTATAATCAGCCGTTGAGGTGGTGACAATGACTGCGTCAATAGTATCGGGATCGACACCAGTCTTGTGCAGCAACTGCTTGGCAGCCTTGCGCGCCATATAACTGGTACCCAATCCCTCCTCGGCTAGAATGCGCCGTTCCTTGATTCCAACGCGCGTCATAATCCACTCATCATTGGTGTCTACCATGCGCGACAACTCCTCGTTATTGAGGACATAGTCGGGCACGTAGCCACCAATGCCGGTGATTATCGCATTGATTTTTCCCATGCTTTACTCTGCTGCTTCGTCCATTACAATAGCAATCTTACCACGATAGTAGCCACAAGTGGGGCATACGGTATGGTAAACGTGATAAGCACCGCAGTTAGGACATACTGCCAATGTGGGTGCTACTGCCTTGTCATGAGTACGACGCTTCAGCGTACGGGTCTTTGACTGTCTTCTTTTAGGATGTGCCATAATTCTATTACTTTAAATGTTTTTACTTTTTTACCTTTTTACTCTTTTAATTTTAAAAGTGCCTCCCACCGCGGGTCTATCTCTTGAGCCTCCTCTTTGCCTCTCAGGTTGGCACCGCTTAACTCTTGGAGTTTCTGCGTCATCGCACTATTGCATTTTCCAGGTGCATGAACGTGCTTGATGGGTATGGCTAAAGCAATAAACTCATAGATGAGCCATGATATGTCGAGTATTCCTTCGTTCTCGTCTACTATCACGACATCATCCTCAGTGTTCGTCTCGGCTCCCAACTTAGCCACCAGACGGTTGTCCGTCTCAATGGGCTGCTCCATGTCGTCAAGACAAAGGTCGCAGGGAACTGTCACTATGCCCTCAGTGTGGAACTGGAACTCATAAAAGCCGGTTGCCTTGCGTATAGACACCGACACGTGCAATGTTCCGCCATTCACCTCCGAGGTGTCCAAAGCCTTGAAGAAATCATTATCCAGGTCAAATTCCAGACGTTGCTCGTCGGTCTTCATCCCTTTTAAATCAATCTTAAATGTCTCCAGACTACACATAACTACACTTTTGGCTTGCAAAGTTACAAAATAATTACGAATTACAAATTGTGAATTATGTTTTTTTTGCTTTTCCTTTGAAAATCAGCCACTAACAAACACGTAGATTGCACATTGACGAGGGGAAGTGTGCAAAATCACAGCGGCATCTCGATACGGAACGTGGTACCCTTGCCAATCTCTGACGACTTCACAAAGATGTGTCCTTTATGATATTCCTCCACAATGCGCTTGGCAAGCGACAAGCCAAGTCCCCACCCTCGCTTCTTGGTCGTGAAACCTGGTGTAAACACATTATTGATGTCCTTCTTCTTGATACCCTTGCCCGTGTCCTGCACCTCTATGACCACACGACTGTCCTCCTTCCATAGAGACAAGGTGATAGAGCCTTCCCCCTCCATGGCATCCACCGCGTTCTTGCAGAGATTCTCGATCACCCACTCAAACAGCGAGGCATTCATCTTGACAATGACATCCTCGTCCGGCATACGACTTACTATCTGCACCTTCTGCGAGGTACGACGCCCCATGTACTCTATGACATGTTGCAAGACTTCATTCATGGAGGCATCAACAGGCTCTGGCACTGACCCGATCTTGGAGAAACGCTCGGCAATACGCTCCAACCGTTTCACGTCCTTATCCATCTCAGGCAGGAGTTCATCGTCGGGATAGTTCTCCTTCAACATCTCCGTCCATGCCATCAAACTGGAGATAGGAGTCCCTAACTGGTGGGCGGTCTCCTTCGACAAGCCTACCCATACCTTGTTCTGCTCGGCACGCTTGGACGACAGCAGGGCGAAGATGGCGACAACGACAAAGATAAGGACAATGCCTAACTGCACATAGGGCCATGCCGCCAACCGTTTCAACATCACTGAGTCGTCGTAGCACACCAACTGCGAGCCCACCCGTATGGTGTCACCCGCCCCAATCATGCGCTTGGCATATTCGTTCACGTGCAGAGAGTCTTTGATGTTGCGGAAATCGTAGATACTGCCGTCCTCGTTGACCACAATAACGGGAATGGTGTTATTGCCTTGCAAGACACTCAGCACTAATGGGATATCCGTATTCTCGTCCGCCTCATTCAAAGAGTGCAAAGCCTGCGCCCAGATCTCCATCTTGCTTCGCTCCTCATTGGACAGGTCACGAACCAAGAAGTGGGAAACCAACAAAGAGGCGACGGCAATCACGATTGCTGCCACCACCAGAATAATCTTGATCTGTCGGATTCTGTCAGTCCACTGCATACCTTATTATAACGTACCAGTAGCGGGATTATTGCTTTTGCCGTAACACCTTGAAAGTGTGTGCTTTGTTATTCCCACGCTGGGAATCCATCTTTCCCACGTTGGGAATCTAACTTTCCCACGTTGGGAATCCATCTTTCCCACGTTGGGAATTTTGAGTACTATAAATACTGGTTAGAGAATTCAGCGACTATCCCGTCTCTGATGACAACCTTATGACAACCTTGACAACCTCAAAAAAGGTTGCAAACGCAGTGGCTATCGGCGTTTTGTCAACCTGACAACCTTTCCTTGAAAATTTCTAGTAAGCATTTATTCTTATCCGTCCGACCTTCGACGGTTCATGTACCAAAGTGGATCAGGCAGAACCGTCCCGCTTTCTCCACTTTTCTCCAATTGACAGATGCCATCCTTTTGACTCCTTCAATGCGTGATCACCAGTCATTGACGAAGTCACTTGCAAGGCAAGAACCATCCATGTTTCCATTAATCGGTATGAATTGTCATCCCAATTAACATATATTAAGAGGAGAATGTGCCCTAAATTCCTTTTTTTGCCTTATCTTTGCATTGTATTCTTGATGAGCACAACTTTATATTTGCTCAATTCCCCAATCGAATCACCACCTCGATCATCAGGAAATAAAGAGTGAACAAAACTTATACCAAATTGAAGATGCGCTTAATGCGCAGACTTCACTGTAGGTATAAGTGGCTTGTGGTGAGCCAGATTGGGTACGGCTGGAGTTTGCGCTTTTTAGTTTTACTCTGCCGTTAGTTGTCGAAGACAAAACCAATTAAGATTATACGCAGATGAAAGTAAAACGATTTTTGGCTTATTGGTCATTTTGAGTGGTGAAATCTTTGGAAACGTCGATAAATACTTACCTTTGCAGCATTTATTATTAATATGATGCAAAAAATGCTTTTTCTGCGGTTCAAATTCTACGATAAAGTATGGTAAGC